>NZ_LHVJ01000030.1:0-159705 GCF_001269745.1 Pseudomonas sp. P97.38 | reverse complement strand
GTATTGGCTTAGCTGTTCGACCAGCTGTGCAAAACCCTCAGACGTATTGGGGACCTCATAGCCTTGGTTCTGTGGTCGAACCCAAACGACGAGATTTGATTTGGATATATCGATACCGACCCAGGAAATCATGGCAAAACCCTCTTACACTCAGAAATGAGAGTGCTCTGGCTTTGCCCACGCTTGTGATTCGAGTGCCGCTCGTACAACTGTTCGGGCTTATGGGCCAGAGTAGAAAGGTAGATGGCAGCTTTGCTCCCACTCGTGCTTCAAGCACCGCGGACTCACAGCTTGCCATCTACCCCTCTCACCCCAGAGTTTATTCCCTTACTCAGACACAAGCGGGCTTGCCCGCGAAGGCGTCAGGTCAGCCAACTATGCAGCGGCTGACACATCGTTTTCGCGAGCAAGCCCGCTCCCACATTTGTTTCTGCGGTTGCCTATCATAAATAGCAAGCTAACTATTTTATTTGACATTTGCTGCCTAAGCAGTAATATCTCGACATACATTAACTGCCTAGGCAGCAAACGGTGCTCAGATGAAGCATTTCACCCCAGACGAATTCCACAAGTGCCATCTCGGCATGCTGCTCGGACGCGCCGCGCTGCTCAAGGACCGGATCATCGATACCCACATGGAGCCCGTCGGCATCACGGCCGCGCAGTTCAAGGTGTTGATCATCATGGCCCAGCACGGCATCGACACACCTGCCGAGCTGTGCCGCTACCTGTCCCTGGACAGCGGTTCGATGACCCGCATGCTCGATCGCTTGCAACAGAAAGGTTTCCTCGCTCGTCAACGTTCGGTGGATGACCGCCGGCAAGTGCTGCTGGTGCTGACCGACGCCGGCCAGGCCCTGGCGGATCGACTGCCGGTGATCGGTGCCGACGCCATGAACCAGTTGGCCGGCGCCATCAGCCGCGAGGAGCTGCAAACCCTCGAACAGATTCTCAAGAAAATTCTGCTTGCCGCCGGTGATCCCATCACCGTGCTGCGGTTGGGGGACAAATGAAGCGTAAGACCTTGCGTACTCGCCTGAGCCTGGTATTGCTCGCCATGAGCCTGGCCGGTTGCGCCAACTACAGCGGCCTGAAGACCGAAGGCGTCAGCCTCGAGGCCCAGAGCCTCAAGGCCGGGCAATCGCTGAACGGTGTCAAGTTGTCACCGGCCGCATGGCCGAAAAGCGATTGGTGGAAAAGCCTGGGCGACCCGCAGCTCGACGGCTTGATCCGTGAAGCCCTGCGCGACAGTCCGGACATGCAGATCGCCAGCGCCCGGGTGCACCAGGCCAGTGCCGCCGCCTACGCTGCCAATGCGGCGCGCCTGCCCACCCTGGATGCCAGCGGCGGTGTCAGCCGTTCGCGCCTGTCTCGCGACGAGGACCCGGCGGGCGAGGGCGGTGCCTACAGCACCTTGCGCACGCTGGGGGTTAACTTCAATTACACCTTCGATCTCTGGGGTGGCCAACGGGCCGCCTGGGAAGCCGCGCTGGGCCAGGCCCGTGCCGCCGAGATCGACCGCCAGGCAGCGCAACTGACCCTGGCCGCCGATGTGGCCCGGGCCTACAGCGACCTGGGCCAAGCCCACATCATTCGTGACCTGGCGGCGGAAGACCTCAAGCGCACCCGGCAGATGCTCGACCTGAGCAAGCGCCGCCTCAGCGCGGGGATCGACAGCGAGTACCAGTTCCAGCAGACCGAAAGCCTGGAAGCCAGCGCCGATGCGACCCTGATCGACGCCGAGAAACGCCTGCAAAGCGCCAAGATCGCCTTGGCGGTGCTGCTGGGCAAGGGCCCGGACCGAGGCAGTGAAATCGCCCGGCCCAACGTGCTGCAATCGAGCGCGGTCGCCTTGCCGTCGAACCTGCCGGCCGAGTTGCTGGGTCGTCGCCCCGACCTGGTGGCCGCCCGTTGGCGGGTCGAAGCGGCGAGCAAGGACATCGAGGCCGGCAAGACCAACTTCTACCCCAACCTCAACCTGAGCGCGGCGGCGGGGGTGCGGTCACTGTTGGGCGATGCGATGTTCGGCTCGCCCAGCCGTTTCTTCAATGTGGCGCCGACGGTCTCGCTGCCGATCTTCGATGGCGGACGCCTGCGGGCTGACCTGGACGCCCGCGACGCCGACTACGACCTGGCGGTGGCGCAGTACAACAAAAGCCTGGTCCAGGCCCTGGGGGATGTCAGCGACACCATCAACCAGTTGCGTGACATCGCCCGCCAGATCGGTGCCCAGCAACATGCCACTGATATCGCCCAAAGCTCATACGACACCGTGGTCCAGCGTTACGGCTCGGGCATCGGCAATTACCTGGACGTGCTGAGCATCGAGCAGCAATTGCTCCAGGCCCAACGTCAATTGGCGAACCTGAATGCCGAGCAGATCGACCTGTCGATCCAGCTGATGCAGGCCCTGGGCGGTGGTTTCGAACCCCAGGCCCTGGCCGCCGCCACACCGGCCTCTGCGCCGAATAACTGATTCGAGGGACTTGTCATGGCCACTGCCGACACTACGCAACCTACCCAAAACCCGCAGGACAACGGCAACCCGCGCAAGCGCAAGGTCATGTTGCTGGCCCTGGCGGTCATCGTCATCCTCTGCGGCCTGGGCGTCTGGGCCTGGCACGAGCTGTACGGGCGCTGGAACGAAAGCACCGACGATGCCTACGTGAACGGCAACGTGGTGGAAATCACGCCGCAGGTCACCGGCACCGTGGTGAGCATCGGCGCCGACGACGGTGACCTGGTGCGCGAAGGCCAGATCCTGGTGCAATTCGACCCGAACGATGCCGAAGTCGGGCTGCAGAGTGCCCAGGCCAACCTGGCCCGCACCGTGCGCCAGGTGCGTGGCTTGTACAGCAACGTCGACGGCATGCGCGCACAGGTCAATGCCCAGGAAGCCGAGGTGCAGAAAGCCCAGGAGAACTACAACCGGCGCCGCAACCTGGCGGCCGGCGGGGCGATCTCCCAGGAAGAGCTCTCCCACGCCCGGGACGACCTGACCTCGGCGCAAAATGCCCTGGCCAATGCCCGGCAGCAACTCAAGACCACCAGCGCCCTGGTGGATGACACCGTGGTGTCGTCCCATCCCGACGTGCAGTCCGCCGCCGCGCAACTGCGCCAGGCCTTCCTCGCCAACGCCCGCAGCACCTTGATCGCACCGGTCACCGGCTACGTCGCCAAGCGTACCGTACAACTGGGCCAGCGGGTGCAGCCGGGGACGGCGTTGATGGCGGTGATCCCGCTGGACCAGTTGTGGATCGACGCCAACTTCAAGGAAACCCAACTGCGTGACATGCGCATTGGCCAACCCGTGGAAATCGAGACCGACCTTTATGGCAGCGATGTGAAATACAGCGGCACGATCGACAGCCTGGGTGCCGGCACTGGCAGCGCGTTTGCCCTGTTGCCGGCGCAGAACGCCACGGGTAACTGGATCAAGATCGTCCAGCGGGTGCCGGTGCGCATCCATGTCAATGCCCAGGAGCTGAGCGAGCATCCCTTGCGGATCGGCTTGTCGACCCTGGTCAACGTCAACCTGCACGATCAGAGCGGCCCGGTCCTGGCTCAACAGCCTCCGCAGAAGGCCACCTTCAGCACCCAGGTCTACGACCGCCAATTGGCCGATGCCGACGCGATGATTGCCCGGTTGATCCACGAGAACAGCGCCGCCGCCAGCAAGACGGTACAGCGCTAGTCTTTGATGGCGCGCTCCCACGGGCAATGGTGATGAACACCGATCCTGCGAGCGCCCAGGCCCAATGTGGGAGTGGGCTCGCTCGCGAATGCGCAGTGTCAGGCAGCAATTATTGAATGTGGAATCGCCTTCGCGGGCAAGCCCGCTCCCACAGGTTCTGTATCTGTGTCTTGAGTTGGACGATTCCGCCACCTTCGCTTCATAGGGTTTCGCAATGAGCAATAACGCGTCCTTCACACCGCCCAGCCTGTTGCTCAGTACCATCGGGCTGTCGCTGGCGACGTTCATGCAAGTGCTCGACACCACCATCGCCAACGTGGCCTTGCCGACCATTTCCGGCAACCTGGGGGTCAGCTCGGAGCAGGGCACCTGGGTGATCACCTCGTTCGCGGTGAGCAACGCCATCGCGCTGCCATTGACCGGTTGGTTGAGCCGCCGGTTTGGCGAGGTAAAGCTGTTCCTGTGGGCGACGATGCTGTTCGTGCTCGCTTCCTTTCTATGCGGTATCTCCACCTCGATGCCCGAGCTGATCGGCTTTCGCGTGCTCCAGGGCCTGGTGGCCGGGCCGCTGTACCCGATGACCCAGACCTTGCTGATTGCCGTGTACCCGCCGGCCAGGCGGGGCATGGCCTTGGCGTTGCTGGCGATGGTCACGGTGGTGGCGCCCATCGCCGGTCCGATCCTGGGTGGCTGGATCACCGACAGCTACAGCTGGCCGTGGATTTTCTTCATCAACGTCCCCATCGGTGTTTTCGCGGCGATGGTGGTGCAGCAGCAGCTCAAGGCACGTCCGGTGGTGACCAGTCGCCAGCCGATGGACTACGTCGGGTTGATCACGCTGATCATTGGGGTCGGCGCGCTCCAGGTGATCCTCGACAAGGGCAACGACCTGGACTGGTTCGAGTCGAACTTCATCATCATTGGCGCGTTGATTTCGGTGATCGCCCTGGCGGTGTTCGTGATCTGGGAAATGACCGACCGCCATCCGGTGGTCAACCTGCGGTTGTTCGCCTATCGCAACTTCCGTATCGGCACCATCGTGCTGGTGGGCGGCTACGCCGGGTTCTTCGGCATCAACCTGATCCTGCCGCAGTGGCTGCAGACCCAGATGGGCTACACCGCCACCTGGGCCGGGCTGGCGGTGGCGCCCATCGGTATCCTGCCGGTGCTGATGTCGCCCTTCGTCGGCAAGTACGCCCACAAGTTCGACCTGCGCCTGTTGGCCGGGTTGGCGTTCCTGGCCATCGGCCTGAGTTGCTTCATGCGGGCCGGCTTCAACAACGAAGTGGACTTCCAGCACATCGCCCTGGTGCAGTTGTTCATGGGCATCGGCGTGGCGCTGTTCTTCATGCCGACGCTGAGCATCCTGATGTCGGACCTGCCGCCGCACCAGATTGCCGATGGCGCCGGGTTGGCGACGTTCCTGCGGACCCTGGGCGGCAGCTTCGCGGCGTCGCTCACCACCTGGATCTGGATCCGCCGGGCCGACATGCATCATGCCTACCTGAGCGAGAACATCAGCACGTTCGAACCCAGTACCCGCGAGGCCCTCAACCAGCTCGGCGGCGCGAGCGCGCCGGCGTATGCCCAGCTCGATCAGATTCTTACCAGTCAGGCGTACATGCTTTCCACCGTGGATTACTTCACGTTGTTGGGGTGGGCGTTCATGGGGTTGATTGTGTTGGTGTGGTTGGCGAAGCCGCCGTTTGCGGCGAAGGCGGGGCCGGCTTCGGCGGGGCATTGATTCGCAAGTGAAACGCGATCTCAAGTGTGTAGATGCTATTCACTCGAAATCATCGTGGCGAGGGAGCTTGCTCCCGCTGGGCTGCGCAGCAGCCCCTTTGTGAGTGCTTCGCACTCAAGCGGGAGCAAGCTCCCTCGCCACAGGGGAATTCAGGTTGGGTCAGGTGCTGGTAGTTGCGGCGGCGGGGCAAACCCGAACGGCGCCAACGCAAACCCTTGTTCATCCACCTGCAGCGCCCAGCCTTGCTTGTCCCAATCCCCCAGCACGATGCGTCTCGCTGCATGTTCGCCGAGTTGCAGCTTGTGGATGGCGGGGCGGTGGGTGTGGCCGTGGATCAGGGTCCGTACGCCGTACTGCTGCATGATCCGCGGGATTTCCTCAGGCGTGACGTCGACGATGTCATTGGCCTTCATCCGCGTCTGTGCCCGGCTTTCGCTGCGCAGTTTACGCGCCAGTTTCTGCCGGCTGCCCAAGGGCAGGTGGCGCAGAATGAACAGCGTGACCGGGTTGCGCAGCCAGCGCCGCAGCTTCATGTAGCCTTCATCGCGGGTGCACAGGCTGTCGCCATGCATCAGCAGCACCGGTTCGCCGTTGAACTGCACGACACTCGGGTCCTTGACCAGGGTGCAACCAGCGGCCTTGCAGAAGGCCTGCCCCAGCATGAAGTCGCGATTGCCGTGCATCAGGAAGATGGCCGTGCCGCTGTCGCTCAACGCGCGCAGGGCCTGGCAGATGGAGCGCTGGAACGGGGTCATGGCATCGTCGCCGATCCAGGCTTCGAAAAAATCGCCCAGGATGTACAACGCTTGCGCCGAACGGGCGCGGGTGGCGAGTAAATCCAGAAACGCCCGGGTGATGTCCGGGCGCTCCTCTTCCAGATGCAAATCTGAAATCAGCAGTATCACTCAATGATCTCGGCTTTCTCGATGATCACGTCTTCTGCCGGGACGTCCTGGTGGCCAGCCTTGGACGTGGTGGAAACGCCCTTGATGCTGTCGACCACGTCGGTGCCTTCGATCACTTCACCGAACACGGCATAGCCCCAGCCCTGTACGGTCTTGGCGCTGTGGTTGAGGAAGCTGTTGTCAGCCACGTTGATGAAGAACTGCGCGGAGGCCGAATGCGGCTCCATGGTGCGGGCCATGGCAATGCTGTACTTCTTGTTCGGCAGGCCGTTGTCGGCTTCGTTCTGGATGCTTGGGCGCTTGTCTTTCTTTTCCTTCATGCCCGGCTCGAAACCGCCGCCCTGGATCATGAAGTTGCCGATGACGCGGTGGAAGACGGTGTTGGTGTAGTGACCGGCCTGGACATACTCGATGAAGTTGGCGACGGTCAGCGGCGCCTTTTCTTTGTTCAGTTGCAGAACGATGTCACCGTGGTTGGTGGTCAGTTTGACTTTGCTCATGATCGCTACTCTTTCTAGGAATTCTTGGGTTTTGGGGCCGTGAGGCCCGCAACCGGTCTGGCTATGATCGGCCAGGCTGGGCAGTTTAGCCTGCCAGGCACGAATTTCGAGGCTGTTTTTCATCGGGTCGTCGATTAAATTCAATCGTTTGCCGGCCTGGCCTGTCAGGTGCTTGACAGCATCGGCTATGATACGGGCTTTGATTTATCAGGCCGCACCCGGCCGCGCACTTGTCTGTTCAAGGATCCTATGAGCAAGCCCACTGTCGACCCTACCTCGAATTCCAAGACCGGCCCGGCCGTGCCGGTCAATTTCCTGCGCCCGATCATCCAGGCGGACCTGGATTCGGGTAAGCACACACAGATCGTCACCCGTTTCCCGCCGGAACCCAACGGCTACCTGCACATCGGCCATGCCAAGTCGATCTGCGTGAACTTTGGCCTGGCCGAGGAGTTCGGTGGCGTCACGCACCTGCGTTTCGACGACACCAACCCGGCCAAGGAAGACCAGGAATACATCGACGCGATCGAAAGCGACGTCAAGTGGCTGGGCTTCCAATGGTCCGGTGAAGTGCGCTATGCCTCGCAGTATTTCGACCAACTGCATGACTGGGCGGTGGAGCTGATCAAGGCCGGCAACGCCTATGTCTGCGACCTGACCCCCGAGCAGGCCAAGGAATACCGTGGCAGCCTGACCGAGCCGGGCAAGAACAGCCCGTTCCGTGACCGCAGCGTGGAAGAGAACCTCGACCTGTTCGCCCGCATGCGCGCCGGTGAGTTCCCGGACGGTGCGCGGGTGCTGCGCGCCAAGATCGACATGGCCTCGCCGAACATGAACCTGCGCGACCCGATCATGTATCGCATCCGCCACGCCCATCACCACCAGACCGGCGACAAGTGGTGCATCTACCCCAACTATGACTTCACCCACGGTCAGTCGGACGCCATCGAAGGCATCACCCACTCGATCTGCACCCTGGAATTCGAAAGCCATCGTCCGCTGTACGAGTGGTTCCTCGAGCACCTGCCCGTGCCGGCCAACCCGCGCCAGTACGAGTTCAGCCGCCTGAACCTGAACTACACCATCACCAGCAAGCGCAAGCTCAAGCAACTGGTGGACGAGAAGCACGTCAACGGCTGGGACGACCCGCGCATGTCGACGCTGTCGGGCTTCCGGCGTCGTGGCTACACGCCCAAATCGATCCGCAATTTCTGCGAGATGGTCGGCACCAACCGTTCCGACGGCGTGGTGGACTTCGGCATGCTGGAGTTCAGCATCCGTGACGACCTCGACCACAGCGCCCCGCGCGCCATGTGCGTGCTGCGTCCGCTGAAGGTGGTGATCACCAATTACCCGGAAGGCCAGGTCGAAAACCTCGAGCTGCCGTGCCACCCGAAAGAGGACATGGGCGTGCGCGTCCTGCCGTTCGCCCGGGAGATCTACATCGACCGCGACGACTTCATGGAAGAGCCGCCAAAGGGCTACAAGCGCCTGGAACCGGCCGGTGAAGTGCGCCTGCGCGGCAGCTACGTGATCCGCGCCGACGAAGCCATCAAGGACGCCGACGGCAACATCGTCGAGCTGCGCTGCTCCTACGACCCGGACACCCTGGGCAAGAACCCGGAAGGGCGCAAGGTCAAGGGCGTGATCCACTGGGTGCCGGCTGCCGCCAGCGTCGAGTGCGAAGTGCGCCTGTACGATCGCCTGTTCCGCTCGCCGAACCCGGAGAAGGCCGAAGACAGCGCCAGCTTCCTGGACAACATCAACCCTGACTCCCTGCAAGTACTCACCGGTTGTCGTGCCGAGCCATCGCTGGGCAACGCACAGCCGGAAGACCGTTTCCAGTTCGAGCGCGAAGGTTACTTCTGCGCGGATATCAAGGACTCAAAACCCGGTCGTCCGGTCTTCAACCGTACCGTGACCTTGCGTGATTCCTGGGGTCAGTGATCAAGTCTTAAGGGAAACCCTGTGCTAACGATCTACAACACGCTCACCAAGAGCAAAGAAGTCTTCAAGCCGCTGGATGGCAACAAGGTGCGCATGTACGTCTGCGGGATGACCGTGTACGACTACTGCCACCTTGGGCATGGCCGCAGCATGGTCGCCTTCGACCTGGTAACCCGCTGGCTGCGCTACAGCGGTTATGACCTGACCTATGTGCGCAACATCACCGACATCGAAGACAAGATCATCAACCGGGCCCGCGAGAACGGCGAGCCCTACGATGCGCTGACCGCCCGCATGATCGAGGCCATGCACGAGGACGAGGCGCGCCTCAATATCCTCAAGCCGGACCTGGAGCCTCGCGCCACGGATCACATTCCCGGCATGCTGGCGATGATCCAGACCCTGATCGACAAGGGCTACGCCTACGCAGCGGGCAATGGCGACGTGTATTACCGCGTCGCCAAGTTCATGGGCTACGGCAAGTTGTCGCGCAAGAAAATCGAAGACCTGCGCATCGGCGCACGCATCGAGGTCGGCGAGTCGAAAGAAGACCCGCTGGATTTCGTGCTGTGGAAAGCCGCCAAGCCGGGTGAGCCGAGCTGGGAATCGCCGTGGGGCGCCGGGCGTCCGGGCTGGCACATCGAGTGCTCGGTGATGTCCACCTGCTGCCTGGGCGAGACCTTCGATATCCATGGCGGCGGCAGCGACCTGGAGTTTCCGCACCACGAGAACGAGATCGCCCAGAGCGAAGCGGCTTCCGGCAAGACCTACGCCAACGCGTGGATGCATTGCGGCATGATCCGGATCAACGGCGAGAAGATGTCCAAGTCCTTGAACAACTTCTTCACCATCCGCGACGTGCTCGACAAGTACCACCCCGAGGTCGTGCGTTACCTGCTGGTGTCCAGTCACTACCGCAGCGCCATCAACTATTCGGAAGACAACCTCAAGGACGCCAAGGGTGCCCTGGAGCGTTTCTACCATGCGTTGAAGGGCCTGCCGAGCGTGCCTGCCGCCGGTGGCGAAGCCTACGTGGCGCGGTTTACCGAAGTGATGAACGACGACTTTGGCACGCCGGAAGCCTGCGCGGTGCTGTTTGAAATGGTGCGTGAGATCAACCGCCTGCGCGAGAGCGATCTCAATGCGGCGGCGGGCCTGGCGGCACGCCTGAAGGAACTGGCCAATGTGCTGGGTGTGTTGCAGCTCGAGGCGGATGACTTCCTCCAGGCCGGTGCCGAAGGCCGCGTGGACGCCGCCGAGGTCGAGGCATTGATCCAGGCGCGCCTGACCGCGCGGGCCAACAAGGACTGGGCCGAATCCGACCGTATCCGTGATCAGCTAACCGCCATGGGCGTGGTGCTGGAAGACGGGAAGGGCGGTACGACCTGGCGTCTGGCCGACTAGAATCTTTTAGCGTTCGCAATACCCCTGTGGGAGCGGGCTTGCTCGCGAATGCAGTGTATCAGTGAGTGATTTGTTGACTGATACTCCGCATTCGCGAGCAAGCCCGCTCCCACAGTTTTTTTGCATGCCAACCCTGGCAATCATTGTTTGATGAGCTAGTACTGTCAGGTCGACCCGACGTTCACTGACAGGCGCCTCTCTCATGTTGGCTCATTGGTCTCTCGCGGCAATTCATCTCCTGGCGTTCGCCCTTGGCTTCTGGGCGGTGCTGACGCGCGGCACGGCACTGCGGCGCGTGGCGGGTGGCGCGGACGCGGTTCGCAACGTGCTGGTGGCGGATAACGTGTGGGGCGTGTCGGCGCTGGCGCTGTTGGTGACCGGGGGGATGCGGGCGTTCGCGGGGTTCGAAAAAGGTTCGGACTACTACCTGCATCAACCGCTGTTTCATCTGAAGATGACGCTGTTGCTGCTGATCCTGTTGCTGGAAATCGCGCCAATGATCGCCCTGGTCAAATGGCGTATAGCCTTGGGCAAGGGCGTGGCTGTCGAGCCGTCACGGGCCGGCCGGTTTGCCCGGATCAGCCACCTCGAAGCCTTGTTGCTGGTCTTGATGGTGGTGGCGGCCACCGGCATGGCGCGGGGTGTGAGCCTGGGCTGAGCGGCCACGCGCGCTTGCTTCACCGCCATTAAAACGAAACGTCTGACAGCCAGGCTACGAGCCATGCCATTAGTATCGGTTCACGGGTTGGACGACAATCAAGAGGCGGGGTGGATCGGGGTAATGCTCGGTCGGCCGGAATCTTTAGCCAGCCATTGCGGTGATGCAAACGGGCTGGCTACGGACTGCTGCAAGCCTCAGGGCGTTTGCGGCTTGTCGGGTGCGGTGAGGCCTGCCTGAATGCGTTGGTAGATCTCTTCGCGGTGTACCGCAACGTTTTTCGGGGCATTGATGCCGATCCGGACTTGTTGGCCGCTAACGCCCAGAATGGTGATCGTGATGTCGTCACCAATGTTTATGCTTTCACCGACTTTGCGGGTGAGTATCAGCATGGTGTTCTCCTTGATTACTTTGTAGGGCACCTGATTCAGACAGTGCAGATGTCGGTACTGCTTATAGATTAGTGCTAAGTGTCACAACGTGGGTGCCTCTTTCTGACGTGCAGACGCAGCATTAATTCCCAGAGTGAATTCCCAGGGTGCGACTATACAGAGACGTCGGGCAGGATTCTCGTGTTTTGAGCGTTGTTCGCGGGGTTCTTGCTGGATGTGAGTGTTAAAATCCGTGCCTCATGTCTTCCAGGGGAAACGTTGTGCGCAAATTGGCTTGGGTTATCGCGGTATTGATGCTGGCTGGGTGTGGTGAGGGGCGTGACGCCGAGGCACCGAAGCCCAAACCCGCCGCGACCTCCGCGCCGGCTGTCGCTGCCGCGCCGCAATGGGCGGTCGAGGTTCGAGGCGAGACCCCGCAAGCGATCAGCGACCTGACCGGGTGGCTCATCGAGCACAGCTTCATGTCGACCGTGGTGCGGGAAAATGGCAAGGAGCGGGTGCTGGTCGGCCCATTCAACTCCAAGGCCGACGCTGAAGCAGGTCAGGAGAAAATCACCGCAGCCCTGGTCCGGGCGAAAAAGCGCAACATCGAGACCCTGGTGGTGGATTACCCGGCGGCCCAATAATCGGGCAGCCCCCCATCAACGGTGGGAGCGAGCTTGCTCGCGAAAGCGTCGGATCAGTCAACATTGATAGTGGCTGAAACACCGCCATCGCCAGCAAGCTCGCTTCCACAGCCGATTGTGTTGTCACTCGGGTGAGTCAGCCGCAGGCCTTGAGGTCCACCGGCCCGACGAACTCGTTACCGTGCCCCATGACGCACGCCACACTCTGGTTGCGCTGGCGTTCCCAGCTTTCGACCGGGTAGGTCTTGTCCCAGGCTTCGTACAGGCGTCGGTCCTGCTTCGACAGGCGCAGGCCATACTGCTTGCTCATGTAGAAGTAGGTGCGGGCGATCATGCCGCGAATGGACGGGCGGGGCATGACCTTCTTGGCCTTGAAATCGACCTGGGTCAGGCATGAACCGTACTGGCCCTTCTGCACCGGCAGCCAGCCGAAACTGAAATTGTTCCGGTCGCCATTCACTTCGCCAATGCTCGGCACCAGGTTGTGCAGGTCGGCCTCGGCCTTTTGATAGACCGGGTCGTAGCGGGTGCATTGCTTGCGGCCGCCTTCCTGCCAGCATTGGCGCTGATGGCCGATCTGCCACGCCGGGACAATATGCTCCCACTCGATGCGCGCGGCGCGGCTGGCGTTCTTGCGCGGCACGTAGCCGCAAGCTGCCAGGTTCACGCGATTGCCGGTGTACTTGCAGCCGCAGTAGAACTCGGTGGATTGAGGTGCGTAGAGTTTCCAGGCGATTTTCTTGGCTTCGTTGAAGGTGCGCGGCGCAGCGGCCTGCGCGCCCATCGCGGCGAAGGCCAGCAATAAAGCAAAACAGCGAACACTCATCACGCTCAATCTTCCTTCGGCACAACCCAGAAAACCTGCACACCACCATCGTCGCGATAGGCGAGGGTCACGTTGTCGTTCTCGTCGATTTCTTCCAGCAGGCGTTCCCACTCATCCACCGGCTCATCGGGAAGACGGAAGATCAGGGCGGCCTTGGCTTTTTGTGCGGTGGGACCGTTGATGATTTTCGAGACGCGAAGGGCGAGTCGTGCGTAGGCGTCCAAAGGGGAAGTTGCAGCGGAGGGCGGGGCCACAGGATTATCCTTATTAAGCTGTACGTGCATACAGTATTTAACCGTAGGCATTTACGCAACTACTTAAAATTCAAGAAAATCGTCTGACAGCGTTTTTGGCGTTTTGATGTAGGAGGAGATTTTTTATTTGCAGCCGCGACAGATAAAGCCGACCGCTGTACCTTCAACCGATGGCCTCAGCCGGGCACTCGATCACGCCTCTCGCGACGTTGACAAATCTGCAAACCCTTACCATAGTTCACTTCACGCAAACGTTTGCGCGGCGTTCCGTGCGATGATTTGCCCACAATAATCATAAGATCGGAGTGAACCCATGAAGTTGCCATTCGCCGGACGTCTCCTCGCTGTCGCCATGCTCGCGGCTGCATCCGCTACGCTGCCTCTCTCCTCGGCATTTGCCCAGACCGCTGAAAAACCCAAGGTCGCTTTGGTCATGAAATCCCTGGCCAACGAGTTCTTCCTCACCATGGAAGACGGCGCCAAGGCCTATCAGAAGGAACACTCCGCCGATTTCGAGTTGATCTCCAACGGGATCAAGGATGAAACCGACACAGCCAACCAGATCCGTATCGTCGAGCAGATGATCGTGTCCAAGGTCGATGCACTGGTCATCGCACCCGCCGACTCCAAGGCGATGGTGCCGGTGATTAAGAAAGCCGTCGACGCCGGTATCACGGTCATCAACATCGATAACCAACTCGACCCCGCCGTGGTCAAGAGCAAGAACATCAACGTGCCGTTCGTAGGCCCCGACAACCGCAAGGGCGCCCGCCTGGTCGGTGAATACCTGGCCAAGCAGCTCAAGGCCGGTGACGAAGTCGGCATCATCGAAGGTGTTTCCACCACCACCAACGCCCAGGCGCGCACCGCAGGCTTCAAGGACGCGATGGAAGCGGCGCAGATCAAGGTCGTGTCCCTGCAATCGGGCGACTGGGAAATCAACAAGGGCAACCAGGTGGCCGCCTCGATGCTCAGCGAATACCCGGACATCAAGGCGCTGCTGGCCGGCAACGACAGCATGGCGGTCGGCGCCGTCTCGGCCGTGCGCGCGGCGGGCAAGGCGGGCAAGGTCCAAGTGGTCGGGTACGACAACATCAATGCCATCAAGCCGATGCTCAAGGACGGTCGCGTCCTGGCCACGGCCGACCAGTTCGCTGCCAAGCAGGCGGTGTTCGGCATCGAGACGGCCCTGAAGATGCTCAAGGGCGAGAAAGTCGACAGCGGTGCCAACGGCGTGATCGAAACGCCGGTCGAGCTGGTTACGAAGTAATCATCCTGGCGATGTAGCGGTGCTCGCCCATCCGGGCGAGCGCATGGAGAGTCTTTATGTCCGTTTTTGACCCGAACGCTGTCCTGTCTGTCAGCGGCATCGGTAAAACCTATGCCCAGCCGGTACTGACCGGCATCGACCTGACGTTGATGCGCGGGGAAGTGTTGGCGCTGACCGGTGAAAATGGCGCCGGCAAAAGCACCTTGTCCAAGATCATCGGCGGGCTGGTGACGCCGACGACCGGGCAGATGCAATTTCTGGGGCAGGACTATCGTCCCGGCAGCCGTACCCAGGCGGAAGAGTTGGGCGTACGCATGGTGATGCAGGAGCTCAACCTGCTGCCGACCCTTTCCGTGGCGGAGAACCTGTTTCTCGACAATTTGCCCAGTTGCGGTGGCTGGATCAGCCGCAAGCAATTGCGCAAGGCAGCCATCGAGGCCATGGCCCAAGTGGGGCTTGATGCGATCGATCCGGACACGCCGGTGGGTGAGTTGGGCATCGGCCACCAGCAGATGGTCGAGATCGCCCGCAACCTGATCGGCGATTGCCGTGTGCTGATTCTCGACGAGCCGACCGCCATGCTGACAGCGCGGGAAGTCGAGATGCTGTTCGAACAGATCACCCGCCTGCAGGCTCGGGGCGTGTCGATCATCTACATTTCCCATCGCCTCGAAGAACTGGCACGGGTGGCCCAGCGCATCGCGGTGTTGCGTGACGGCAACCTGGTCTGCGTCGAGCCGATGGCCAACTACAACAGTGAGCAACTGGTGACCTTGATGGTCGGCCGGGAGCTGGGCGAGCATATCGACATGGGCCCCCGCCAGATCGGTGCGCCGGCGCTGACGGTCAAGGGCCTGACCCGTTCCGACAAAGTTCGCGATGTGTCCTTCGAAGTGCGCAGCGGCGAGATCTTCGGCATCTCCGGCCTGATCGGGGCCGGGCGTACCGAGCTGTTGCGGTTGATCTTCGGTGCCGATACCGCCGACAGCGGCAGCGTGGCACTGGGTTCGCCAGCCAAGGTGGTGAGCATTCGCTCCCCGGCCGATGCCGTGGCCCAGGGCATTGCGCTGATCACCGAAGACCGCAAGGGCGAAGGCCTGTTGCTGACTCAGTCCATCGCCGCCAACATTGCCCTGGGCAACATGCCGGAAATTTCCAGTGCCGGCCTCGTCAATGGCCATCAGGAACTGGGCCTGGCGCAACGGCAGATCGACGCCATGCGCATCCGCAGTTCCAGCCCGACGCAGTTGGTGTCCGAGCTGTCGGGCGGCAATCAACAAAAGGTGGTGATCGGTCGCTGGCTCGAACGCGACTGTTCGGTGCTGCTGTTCGACGAGCCTACCCGTGGCATCGATGTCGGTGCCAAGTTCGACATTTATGCGTTGCTCGGTGAACTGACTCGCCAGGGCAAGGCGCTGGTCGTGGTGTCCAGTGACCTGCGCGAGCTGATGCTGATCTGCGACCGGATCGGCGTGCTTTCCGCCGGGCGCCTGATCGACACCTTCGAGCGCGACAGCTGGACCCAGGATGACTTGCTGGCGGCCGCGTTCGCCGGCTACCAGAAACGTGATGCGTTGCTCAACGAAGCAGCGCCTAGGGAACTCTCATGAAAACCGTATCCGCCGTCGGTAAATCGAGTGGCAACTTCTATGGCCTGGGCACTTACCTGGGCCTGGCCGGCGCGTTGCTGGCGATGGTCGCGCTGTTCTCGACCCTGAGCAGCCATTTCCTGTCGTACGACACCTTCAGTACCCTGGCCAACCAGATTCCCGACCTCATGGTGCTGGCGGTCGGCATGACGTTCATTTTGATCATCGGCGGCATCGACCTGTCGGTGGGGTCGGTGCTGGCGCTGGCGGCCTCGACCGTCAGCGTGGCTGTCCTCGGCTGGGGCTGGAGCGTCTGGCCGTCGGCCTTGCTCGGCATGGCCGTGGCGGCGCTGGCGGGCACGGTCACCGGCTCGATTACCGTGGCATGGCGGATCCCGTCGTTCATCGTCTCCCTCGGCGTGCTGGAAATGGCCCGGGGCCTGGCGTACCAGATGACCGGCTCGCGAACCGCCTACATCGGCGATTCCTTCGCCTGGCTGTCCAATCCGATCGCCTTCGGCATTTCCCCTTCGTTCATCATCGCCTTGCTGGTGATCTTCATTGCCCAGGCCGTGTTGACCCGCACGGTGTTCGGTCGCTACCTGATCGGCATCGGCACCAACGAAGAGGCTGTGCGCCTGGCGGGCATCAATCCAAAGCCCTACAAGATCCTGGTGTTCAGCCTCATGGGCCTGCTTGCGGGTGTTGCGGCGCTGTTCCAGATTTCGCGCCTGGAAGCCGCAGACCCGAACGCCGGTTCCGGGCTCGAATTGCAGGTGATCGCGGCGGTGGTGATCGGCGGCACCAGCCTGATGGGCGGGCGTGGCTCGGTCATCAGCACCTTCTTCGGCGTGCTGATCATCTCGGTGCTCGCGGCGGGCCTGGCGCAGATCGGCGCCACCGAGCCGACCAAGCGCATCATCACCGGTGCGGTAATCGTCGTGGCGGTCGTGCTCGATACCTACCGCAGCCATCGCGCCAGTCGGCGAGGCTGAACCATGGCAACGATCAAGGATGTGGCGGCGCTCGCGGGGATCTCCTACACGACCGTGTCCCACGTGGTGAACAAGACGCGGCCGGTCAGTGAGGAGGTGCGGCGCAAGGTCGAGGCGGCCATCGAGCGCCTGGACTATGTGCCCAGCGCGGTGGCCCGTTCGCTCAAGGCCAAGACCACCGCGACCATCGGCCTGCTGGTGCCCAACAGCCTCAACCCTTACTTCGCCGAACTGGCCCGGGGCATCGAGGACTACTGTGAGCGCAACGGTTACTGCGTGATCCTGTGCAATTCCGACGACAACCCGGACAAGCAGCGTAGCTACCTGCGGGTGCTGCTGGAAAAACGCATCGACGGCCTGATCGTCGCCTCGGCCGGCGGCGATGTCGGCCTGGTGGAAGGCTTGACCGGGGTGCGCACACCCATGGTGATCGTCGACCGTGGGCTCGACGGCATCGACGCCGACCTGGTGCGCATCGATCATGAGTTCGGCGCGTACCTGGCGACCCGCCACCTGCTGGAACTCGGCCACCGGGACATCGCCTTCATCGGCGGGCCGGGCGACACCAGCGTGGCCCAGATGCGCCTGGCGGGTTACTGCCGGGCGCTGGAAGAGGCGGGGATCGAACGGCCGGTCGAACACATGCTTGAAAGCGATTTCACCAGCACCGGTGGCTACCGTGCCGCCGCCGAACTGCTTGACCGGCAGCCGCCCAGCGCGATCTTCGCGGCCAACGACATGATCGGCATCGGCGTGCTTCGCGCCGCCGCTGAGCGCAATGTGCGCGTGCCCAGCGAACTGTCGGTGATCGGTTTCGATGACATCCAGATGAGCCGCTACGTCTACCCGGCGTTGACCACGGTCGGGCAGTCGATCCTGCAACTGGGCGAAATGGCCGCCGAGGTGCTGCTGCGCCGCATCGCGACGCCGGGCCTCGCCACTGACCAGCGGATCGTGACGCCCAGCATTGTCTTGCGGGAGTCGACTGCGCCGCTGTCCGGCACATTCGCCCAACACCGCTGAACCGAATTGATGAGTACTGATGTATGCCAGCAAAAGTAGTGGTAATAGGCAGCCTGAACATGGACCTGGTCACCCGGGCACCGCGCCTGCCTCGTGGCGGTGAAACGCTGATCGGCCAGTCGTTCTCCACCATCCCCGGCGGCAAGGGCGCCAACCAGGCGGTGGCGGCCGCGCGCCTGGGCGCGCAGGTGGCCATGGTCGGGTGCGTGGGCAGCGATGCCTATGGCCAGCAACTGCGTGGGGCGCTGTTGGACGAGGGGATCGATTGCCAGGCGGTCGGTGTCGTGGAAGGCTCCAGTGGCGTGGCCCTGATCGTGGTCGATGACAACAGCCAGAATGCGATCGTGATCGTGGCGGGTGCCAACGGTGCGCTGACTCCCGCCGTGCTGGACAGCGTCGATGAGGTGCTGCAAGGCGCCGATGTGATCATCTGCCAGCTCGAAGTGCCGGACGCCACCGTGGGGCACGCCCTCAAGCGTGGCCGCGAACTGGGCAAGATCGTCATTCTCAACCCTGCACCGGCGTCCCATGCGTTGCCGGCGCACTGGTACGCCTATGTCGATTACCTGATCCCCAATGAAAGCGAAGCCGCGATCCTCAGCGGGTTGGCGGTGGACTCCCTGGACACCGCCGAAGCCGCCGCGACGCAGTTGATGAGCGCGGGCGCCGGCAAGGTGATCGTGACCCTGGGGGCCCAGGGCCTGATGTTCGCCAACGGCAGCAGCTTCGAGCATTTCCCGGCTCCGCGGGTCAAGGCAGTGGACACCACGGCGGCGGGAGACACCTTTGTCGGCGGGTTCGCGGCCGCCCTGGCAAATGGCAAAAGCGAGGTCGAGGCGATTCGTTTCGGCCAGGTTGCCGCAGCCCTGTCGGTCACCCGCGCGGGCGCGCAGCCCTCTATCCCCACCTTGCAGGAAGTACAGGCGTTCAAGGCATGAAAAAGACTCCGTTGTTGAATGTGGCACTGTCGCGACTGATCGCCTCGCTGGGTCATGGCGACAAAGTGGTCATCGGCGATGCCGGCCTGCCGGTGCCGCCAGGCGTCGAGTTGATCGACCTGGCCCTGACCCATGGCATTCCTGATTTTGTCAGCACCCTGAAAGTGGTGCTCAGTGAGATGCAGGTGGAAAGCCATGTCCTGGCCGAGGAAATCCTCGAGAAGCAACCCGCGGCCCTGACGACACTGGATGTTCTGCAGGCCGAGGGGGCGCTGGGCGCGCGAGCGCTGGTCAACCACGAACAGTTCAAGATTCTTAGCCGACAGGCTCGGGCGATCATTCGCACAGGAGAATGTTCTCCGTACTGCAACATCGTGCTGATCGCCGGGGTCACGTTCTAACCCGTCGTTGTCGAGTTCTTTCAACCCTGCACAAGGAGTGCGCCATGCACCGCTATGCTCAGAAAATGCATCATCTGTTCCGGAGCCTGCTGCTTTTGTCCCTGATCACCGCTACGAGCGCCCACGCGGCGGAAAAAATCGACTTGATCATCGACACCGATCCCGGCGCCGATGACGTGGTGGCGTTGTTGTTCGCCCTGGCTTCGCCGGAGGAACTGAACATCCGCGCCCTGACCACCGTCGCCGGCAACGTGCGCCTGGACAAGACCTCGCGCAACGCTCGCCTGGCGCGGGAATGGGCAGGGCGCGAAGAGGTGCCGGTCTATGCCGGGGCGCCAAAACCGCTGATGCGCACGCCGATCTACGCCGAGAACATCCATGGCAAGGAAGGCCTGTCGGGCGTCGCGGTGCACGAGCCGAAGAAAGGCCTGGCCAAGGGCAACGCCGTCAACTACCTGATCGACACCCTCAAGGCCGCCAAACCCCATAGCATCACCATTGCCATGCTCGGTCCGCAGACCAACCTGGCGTTGGCGCTGGTCCAGGAGCCCGACATCGTCCAGGGCATCAAGGAAGTGGTGATCATGGGCGGCGCGCACTTCAACGGTGGCAACATCACGCCGGTGGCTGAATTCAACCTGTTCGCCGATCCCCAGGCGGCCGAAGTGGTGGCCAAGAGCGGGGTGAAACTGACGTACCTGCCGCTGGACGTGACCCACAAGATGCTCACCAGCGAAGCGCGCCTGAAGCAGATCGCGGCGGTCAACAACAATGCCAGCAAACTGGTCGGCGATATTCTCAACGAGTACATCAAGGGCGACATGGAGCACTACGGCCTGACAGGCGGCCCGGTGCATGATGCGACGGTGATTGCCTACCTGCTCAAGCCACAACTGTTCACCGGTCGTTCGGTCAATGTCGTGGTCGACAGTCGCGAAGGCCCGACGTTCGGCCAGACCATCGTCGATTGGTACGATGGCCTGAAAGCGCCGAAGAACGCCTTCTGGGTCGAGAACGGTGATGCCCAGGGCTTTTTCGACCTGCTGACCGAGCGCCTGGCGCGGCTCAAGTAAGCGGTCTCAAGCAACAGACCTGTGGGGCCCGTTCGGCTCCCACGGGTTTTTCATGGCGCCTCAATCCACCGCATCGATCAGGCTCGGGTAGCGCTCGAATGCTTGTTGGATAAAGCCGCGGGCGACTTCTGTCCCCAACTCCTTCACCAACAGTTCTATGCCGATGATCGCCAGCTCTTCCGGGCTGCTCGGGCTATAGGAACTGTGGCCCTCCGACCATTTGGCCTTGATGGTGGCTTCGATGCTGAGGGTGCTCATGGTGATGCTCGCGCGTTGGAGGGCTGTGGGCTGAGTTAAACATTTTTGCCCGGGGTTTGGCACTGCGACTTAGGCATCAGGGGAGGGCTGTGCGACACTTGGCCTTTGATTCTTTCAGGGAGAGCTGCAGTGCAGATCGATTTGAACGCGCCAGGCGGCCTGACCTTGGAGGCGGTTCGCCAATTGCTTGCCTCAGCCAGCGATGATGAGCATACCCAACTGCGTGTGACCCGGGAGGGCATCGCCTACCTGTCGTCAGGTGTGGTCGGTGGCACCGATATCGGTGGCTTGCTGTTCCGCCTCGAGACCTGGGCGAAAGGTTCCGGCTACGTGGGGCGGGTCGCCGCCAGCGATGAGGTCTGGGTGATGCAGATCTATAACGCGCTGAAAGACAACTGGCCGAATCCACCCTTCGATTACATCGACGTTTACTGAGCGGCGTTCATATTCAGTCACGATTGAGCGCTGAACGGGGCGATGGCCTCAGGCAAACTGCCAGTTTTTCGCAGGTGGCAGGCTGATAGGGCCGGTGTTGAAACCAAAGCGCCGTTTAGGCTGTCGCACATTCTCTGTTTATTTATCAAGAAAGGAGGCTTCATGCCTTGGAAGCTTGCGTCATTGAGTACTGTGCTGGTCGTTGCGCTCTTGAGCGGTTGCAGCAGCACATCCGAGTCGACCCCCGATCCAGTGGCCACCGAAGCCGGTAACGGCCGCTGCGACGCAAAAGGCGCCGAATTCGCCATTGGCAAGCAGGCCTCGCCGCAATTGCTGGAGCAGGCCCGTACGCGCGCCGGGGCGCAGAACGCTCGCATCCTCAAGCCCAATGACATGGTGACGCTCGAGTACCGTTCCGATCGGCTGAACCTCACGACCGATGCCAAGCTGGTGGTCAATCGAGTCAACTGCGGCTAAGCGTAAGGTTTACCGCCGCCCATAAAAAACCCCGTCACATGGACGGGGTTTTTTAGCGCGCCGAGAAATTACTCTCCGCGAACCTGTGCAGCTTGCATACCCTTTTGGCCTTTCTCAGCCACGAAGGAAACGGTTTGGCCTTCTTTCAGGCTCTTGAAACCGTCGCTTTCGATAGCTTTGAAGTGTACGAACAGGTCGTCACCGCCACCTGTAGGAGTGATGAAGCCGAAGCCTTTTTCATCGTTGAACCATTTAACGGTGCCGGTTTGGCGATTAGACATGGTGTATCTCCAAGAAACATATATTTTCAGTGTACTGTGCTGCTCAGGCCAACTGGGCACACCTGGGTATCATAGTCGAAATGTTCGATTTGGGAGCCCCCCGCAGGCGCTGTTTGCCAATCAGTCGTGTTTTCTTTACCGTCTGAACACACTGGAGGCCCCGGTTTTAAAGGCTTTCAGCGGAAAGTAAAGGCGATAAAAAAAGCTGTAAAACCTGCGTAAATCGTCGGAAAGGAGACTGATTCGGCAGGTTTTATCGATTAAGAGTCACCTCCAGAGCCTGCCTGACTCACTTTTTCGCCGGAGCCTGGGCCTTGCATTTGGCGATTTCACCGAGGGCTTTGCGTTGCAGGGCCTCGGGTGCTTTGTTGTCCATCAGGGCCTGGATATCGGCGGCCGGGTAGGACTTGATCGCATCGGCGCCGCACGCGCAATGGGATTTGGCCGCCGCTTCTCCGATCTGTGGTGTAGCCGCTTGGGTGCACTGGGCCATGTATTTGTCGCGCTCGCCCTTGGGCCAGTCGGCATGGGCGGACAGCGGAAGCAGCAGGGCAAGGGGGGCGACGGCTGCGAGCAAGGTATTCAGACGCATGCGAAGATGCTCCTTTTGGGTCAATGTCTTGTTATCTGAGGCGTTGCGCTCGGTTCAGTTCAGCACTGTTGCATAAAAACCGTGGATTTACGCCCGCGGCGATTCGAGCGCGGCGATGACCGTTCATCTGTGCTAGCATGCCGGGCTCGGGTATTTTCAACGCCCCGGATGACCACGGGTCCCGGTGGCGGCAAATGTTCGATTTAACCCTGATTTGAATCCCAGTCACTCTGGTTCGGTTTCCACGGTTGGCCGCAAGGCTCCTGCCGCTGTAAGGCAGGCGTTCGTCATTGAATGGCCTGGACTGGATCTTGTACTGGCTCATCCCAACCCACGTGACCTTTGGTAGGGGTCACCACTAGGAGAGGAGGCGCCATGCCAACTATTACTCTTCCCGACGGCAGTCAACGTTCATTCGACCACCCGGTTTCCGTAGCCGAGGTCGCCGCATCCATCGGCGCGGGCCTGGCCAAGGCCACCCTGGCCGGCAAGGTCAACGGCAAGCTGGTCGACGCCAGTGACGTCATCGACAGCGACGCTACGCTGCAAATCATCACGCCCAAGGATGAAGAGGGGCTGGAGATCATTCGCCACTCTTGCGCGCACCTGGTCGGCCATGCGGTCAAGCAACTGTACCCGAGCGCGAAGATGGTCATCGGGCCGGTCATCGACGAAGGCTTCTATTACGACATCGCCTTCGAGCGTCCTTTTACGCCGGAAGACATGGCCGCCATCGAACAGCGCATGCAGCAGCTGATCGAGAAAGATTACGACGTCATCAAGAAAGTCACGCCGCGCGCCGAGGTCATCGAGGTGTTCAAGGCTCGTGGCGAGGACTACAAGCTGCGTCTGGTGGAAGACATGCCGGACGAGCAGGCCATGGGCCTGTACTACCACGAAGAATACGTCGACATGTGCCGTGGCCCGCACGTGCCCAATACCCGTTTCCTGAAATCCTTCAAGCTGACCAAGCTGTCCGGCGCCTACTGGCGTGGCGATGCCAAGAACGAGCAACTGCAGCGCGTCTATGGCACGGCCTGGGCCGACAAGAAGCAACTGGCGGCCTACATCCAGCGCATCGAGGAAGCCGAGAAACGCGACCACCGCAAGATCGGAAAGCGCCTGGGCCTGTTCCACACCCAGGAAGAATCCCCAGGCATGGTGTTCTGGCACCCGAACGGCTGGACGATGTACCAGGTGCTCGAGCAGTACATGCGCCAGGTCCAGCGTGAAAACGGCTACCTGGAGATCAAGACGCCGCAAGTGGTGGACCGCAGCCTGTGGGAGAAATCCGGGCACTGGGCCAACTACGCCGACAACATGTTCACAACCCAGTCGGAAAACCGCGACTACGCGATCAAGCCGATGAACTGCCCTTGCCACGTGCAGGTGTTCAACCAGGGGCTCAAAAGCTACCGCGAGCTGCCGATGCGCCTGGCCGAGTTCGGTGCCTGCCACCGCAACGAGCCATCGGGTGCCTTGCACGGCATCATGCGCGTGCGCGCCTTCACCCAGGACGACGCGCACATCTTCTGCACCGAAGAGCAGATGCAGGCCGAATCCGCCGCGTTCATCAAGCTGACGATGGACGTCTACCGTGACTTCGGCTTCACCGAAGTCGAGATGAAGCTGTCCACTCGTCCGGAAAAACGCGTCGGCTCCGACGAATTGTGGGATCGCGCCGAGGCGGCACTGGCCGCAGCCCTCGACAGCGCGGGCCTTGCGTACGAGCTTCAGCCGGGCGAGGGGGCCTTCTACGGTCCGAAGATCGAATTCTCGCTGAAAGATTGCCTCGGTCGCGTATGGCAATGTGGTACCTTGCAGCTCGATTTCAACCTGCCGATCCGTCTGGGCGCCGAATACGTGTCCGAAGACAACAGTCGCAAGCACCCGGTCATGCTTCACCGCGCGATCCTCGGTTCCTTCGAGCGTTTCGTCGGGATTCTGATCGAGCACTACGAGGGCGCATTCCCCGCGTGGCTGGCGCCGACCCAGGCAGTGATCATGAATATCACTGATAAACAGGCAGATTTTGCCGCCGAGGTCGAAAAAACTCTCAACCAAAGCGGATTTCGTGCCAAGTCTGACTTGAGAAATGAAAAGATCGGCTTTAAAATCCGCGAGCATACTTTGCTCAAGGTTCCCTTTCTCTTGGTTATCGGAGATCGGGAGGTCGAGATGCAGACTGTCGCTGTGCGTACTCGTGAAGGTGCTGACCTGGGCTCGATGCCCGTCGCCCAATTCGCCGAGTTTCTCGCGCAAGCGGCTTCCCGGCGTGGTCGCCCAGATTCGGAGTAATTATTATTAAGCGTGATATGAGACAAGATAAACGAGCTGCACCGAAAGCCCCGATCAACGAGAATATCTCGGCACGCGAGGTTCGGTTAATTGGCGCTGACGGCGAGCAGATTGGCATCGTCTCGATTGATGAAGCGCTTCGAATTGCTGAAGAAGCCAAGCTTGATCTGGTAGAAATTTCCGCAGACGCAGTCCCACCGGTATGCCGGGTGATGGACTACGGCAAGTCGATCTTCGAGAAGAAGAAGCAGATTGCCGCGGCGAAGAAGAACCAGAAGCAGATTCAGGTAAAAGAAATCAAGTTTCGTCCAGGGACGGAGGAAGGGGATTACCAGGTAAAACTGCGCAACCTGGTACGTTTCCTGAGTGACGGGGACAGGGCCAAGGTATCCTTGCGATTCCGCGGCCGTGAGATGGCCCACCAGGAGCTGGGGATGGAACTCCTCAAGCGGGTTGAACAAGACCTGCTCGAGTACGGTTCGGTCGAACAGCATCCTAAGATGGAAGGACGCCAGCTGATCATGGTCATCGCCCCGAAAAAGAAGAAGTAATCACCAGGGCACGGCAGGCCTTGCGATTATGTTTATCAACTGAATGCGGAGTATCCGAACATGCCAAAGATGAAAACCAAGAGTGGTGCTGCTAAGCGGTTTCTGAAAACTGCTAACGGTATCAAGCACAAGCACGCTTTCAAGAGCCACATCCTGACCAAAATGTCGACCAAGCGTAAGCGTCAACTGCGCGGTAGCAGCTTGCTGCATCCGTCTGACGTGGCAAAAGTCGAGCGCATGCTGCGCCTTCGTTAATTTTTGGATCAAGAATAGAGGAAGTAACTCATGGCTCGTGTAAAGCGTGGCGTCATTGCCCGTAAGCGTCACAAGAAAATTATGAAACTTGCTAAAGGCTACTACGGTGCGCGTTCCCGCGTATTCCGTGTTGCCAAGCAAGCCGTAATCAAGGCAGGCCAATACGCCTACCGTGACCGTCGTCAGAAAAAACGTCAGTTCCGCGCTCTGTGGATCGCTCGTATCAATGCTGGTGCTCGTACCAACGGTCTGTCCTACAGCCGTTTGATCGCTGGCCTGAAAAAGGCGTCCATCGAGATCGACCGTAAGGTTCTGGCTGATCTGGCAGTGAACGAAAAAGCGGCGTTTGCTGCGATTGTCGAGAAAGCTAAAGCCACCTTGGCTTAAGTACCCCCGGCAGTCACCGGGGTCCACCTCTGTGGGCCTGGGTGTTAAACGTCATAAATAGGGGAAGAGCCTTAAAGCTCTTCCCCTATTTTGTATCTGGAGTCTGTACATGGAAAACCTGGATGCGCTGGTCTCTCAAGCACTAGAGGCTGTGCAAAGCGCTGAAGATATCAATGCCCTGGAGCAAATCCGGGTTCACTACCTTGGCAAGAAGGGCGAGTTGACTCAGGTGATGAAGACCCTGGGGAACCTGCCGGCCGAAGAGCGTCCGCAAGTCGGTGCGCTGATCAACGTCGCCAAGGAACGTGTCACAGAAGTCCTCAATGCGCGCAAGGCGTTGTTCGAGGAGGCCGACCTGGCTGCCAAGCTCGCCGCCGAGTCCATCGACGTGACCCTGCCCGGCCGTGGCCAGACCTCCGGCGGCCTGCATCCGGTAACCCGGACCCTGGAACGCATCGAGCAGTTCTTCACCCACATCGGCTACGGCATTGCCGAAGGCCCCGAGGTCGAAGACGACTACCACAACTTCGAAGCGCTCAACATCCCAGGCCACCACCCGGCCCGGTCGATGCATGACACCTTCTATTTCAATGCGAACATGCTGTTGCGCACCCATACCTCGCCGGTACAGGTCCGCACCATGGAGTCGCAACGTCCGCCGATCCGCATCGTCTGCCCGGGCCGTGTGTATCGCAGTGACTCCGATATCACCCACTCGCCGATGTTCCACCAGGTCGAAGGCCTGCTGGTGGATCGCGACATCAATTTCGCCGACCTCAAAGGCACTATCGAAGAGTTCCTGCGGGTGTTCTTCGAGAAAGAGCTGGCGGTACGTTTCCGCCCTTCGTACTTCCCGTTCACCGAGCCATCCGCCGAAGTCGATATGGAATGCGTGATGTGCAGCGGCAAAGGCTGCCGTGTCTGCAAGCAGACGGGCTGGCTGGAAGTCATGGGCTGCGGCATGGTTCATCCGAACGTGCTGCGCATGTCCGGGATCGATCCGGAAGAATTCTCGGGTTTTGCTTTCGGCATGGGCGTCGAGCGTCTGGCCATGCTGCGTTACGGTGTGAATGACTTGCGCCTGTTCTTCGACAACGACTTGCGGTTCCTTGCGCAATTTCGCTAGGTCGCGGGCCCGTAACGAATCTATTAGGAGAGCAGGATGAAATTCAGTGAACAATGGCTGCGCGGCTGGGTAAGCCCGCAGGTTAGTCGGGACGAGCTGGTTGCTCGCCTGTCGATGGCCGGCCTCGAGGTCGATAGCGTAGCGCCGGTTGCCGGCGCATTCAGCGGCGTGGTGGTGGGCGAGGTGCTGAGCACCGAGCAGCATCCGGACGCTGACAAGCTGCGGGTGTGCCAGGTCAGCAATGGCGCGCAGACCTTCCAGGTTGTCTGCGGCGCGCCGAACGTGCGCCCGGGCCTGAAGATCCCGTTCGCCATGATCGGTGCCGAGCTGCCGGGCGACTTCAAGATCAAGAAAGCCAAGCTGCGCGGCGTCGAGTCCAACGGTATGTTGTGCTCCCAGGCCGAGCTGCAGATCGGCGAAGGCAACGATGGCCTGATGGAACTGGCAGCCGATGCGCCAGTCGGCCAGGACATCCGTGAATACCTGAGCCTGGACGATGCGAGCATCGAGGTCGACCTGACGCCGAACCGTGGGGACTGCCTGTCCCTGGCCGGCCTGGCCCGTGAAGTCGGCGCGCTGTACGCCACGGCGGTGACACGTCCGGTGGTCGCGCCCGTGCCGGCTGTGCACGATGAAGTGCGTTCGGTCGAAGTGCTGGCTCCCTCGGCATGCCCGCGTTACCTGGGTCGTGTGATCCGTAACGTCGATCTGTCCAAGCCGACGCCGCTGTGGATGGTCGAGCGCCTGCGCCGCGCCGACGTGCGCAGCATCGACGCCGCCGTCGACATCACCAACTACGTGATGCTGGAACTGGGTCAACCGCTGCATGCATTCGATCTCGCCGAAATCAATGGCGGCATTCGTGTCCGCATGGCTGAAGAGGGCGAGAAGCTGGTATTGCTGGATGGCCAGGAAGTGTCCCTGCGCAGCGATACCCTGGTGATTGCCGACCATTCCCGCGCCCTGGCGATTGCCGGTGTGATGGGTGGCGAGCACAGCGGTGTCTCTACGACGACCCGTGATGTGTTCCTTGAGAGTGCGTTCTTCGACCAGATCGCGGTCGCTGGCAAGGCGCGTTCCTACGGCCTGCACACCGATGCCTCGCACCGTTACGAGCGTGGCGTGGACTGGCAACTGGCCCGTGAAGCCATGGAGCGCGCCACTGGCCTGCTGCTCGAGATCACGGGCGGCGAAGCCGGCCCGATCATTGAAACCGTCAGCGAACAGCACCTGCCCAAGATCGCTCCGGTCACCCTGCGTGCCCAGCGCATTTCCCAGATGCTGGGCATGGAGATGGATGCCAGCGAAGTCGAGCGCCTGCTCAGTGGCCTCGGCCTGGGCATCAGCGCCGACGGAGCAGGGCAGTGGCGTGTGGAGGTGCCAAGCCATCGCTTCGATATCAGCCTGGAAGTCGACCTGATCGAAGAGCTGGCCCGCCTGTACGGCTACAACCGTCTGCCGGTTCGCTACCCGCAAGCCCGCCTGGCCCCGCAGGCCAAGGCTGAAGCCCGCAGCGGCCTGCCGGAACTGCGGCGCCTGCTGGTGGCCCGTGGGTATCAGGAAGCGATCACCTACAGCTTCATCGATCCGCGCCAATTCGAGCTGTTCAACCCTGGCGTCGAGCCGCTGTTGCTGGCCAATCCGATCTCCAACGACATGGCGGCCATGCGCTCGTCCTTGTGGCCGGGCCTGGTCAAGTCGCTGCAGCACAACCTGAACCGCCAACAGGATCGCGTGCGCCTGTTCGAAAGCGGCCTGCGCTTTGTCGGTCAGTTGGACGGCTTGAAGCAGGAGCCGATGCTGGCCGGTGTCGTCTGTGGTAGCCGCCTGCCGGAAGGTTGGGCACAAGGTCGCGACGGCGTCGACTTCTTCGACGTCAAGGCTGACGTGGAAGCGGTCCTCGGTTTCGCCGGTGCGCTCGACGCGTTCACTTTCGTGCCGGGCAAGCATCCGGCCCTGCACCCGGGGCAGACTGCGCGCATCGAGCGGGATGGGCGTGAAGTCGGTTATGTCGGCGCCATTCACCCTGAACTGTCGAAAACCCTGGGCCTCGATCGGCCGGTGTTCGTCTTCGAGCTGATCCTGGCCGAAGTCGCACTGGGGAAAATGCCGAAATTCCAGGAGTTATCGCGCTTTCCTGAAGTACGTCGTGACCTGGCCTTGCTGGCTGATCGCGAAGTGGCGGCCAGTGCTGTATTGGACGTAATTCGTGAAAATGCAGGCGAGTGGCTGACGGACCTCAGGCTATTTGACGTGTATCAGGGTAAAGGCATTGATCCGCATAGAAAAAGCCTTGCAGTCGGCTTGACCTGGCAGCATCCATCGCGCACTCTTAACGACGATGAGGTGAATACCGCAACGCAAAACATCCTCACCTCGCTCGAAACCAGGTTGAACGCCACGTTAAGGAAGTGACGTATGGGGGCTCTGACGAAAGCTGAGATGGCGGAACGTCTGTATGAGGAGCTGGGCCTGAATAAACGGGAAGCCAAAGAACTGGTCGAACTGTTTTTCGAAGAAATCAGGCACGCTCTGGAAGACAACGAACAGGTCAAGTTGTCCGGTTTCGGCAATTTTGACCTGCGGGACAAACGCCAGCGGCCTGGCCGCAATCCAAAAACGGGAGAAGAAATCCCGATCACGGCTCGCCGTGTGGTCACCTTTCGTCCAGGGCAGAAGTTGAAGGCCCGAGTTGAGGCTTATGCTGGAACCAAGTCATAACGACGAGCTACCCGTCATCCCAGGCAAACGCTACTTCACCATCGGTGAAGTCAGCGAGCTGTGTGCGGTAAAACCGCACGTGCTGCGCTATTGGGAGCAGGAGTTTCCTCAGCTCAACCCGGTCAAGCGCCGCGGAAACCGCCGGTACTATCAGCGACAGGACGTGCTGATGATCCGGCAGATCCGCGCGCTGCTCTATGACCAGGGCTTCACCATCGGCGGCGCACGCCTGCGCTTGTCGGGTGACGAGGCCAAAGACGACACTACCCAGTACAAACAAATGATCCGCCAGATGATCGCCGAGCTTGAAGATGTGCTGGTGGTGCTCAAGAAATAAAATTTCTGCTTTTAAATACTTCCAGTTTTCAAAAGCTTGCGATATATTCCTGAGCGTTCCGCTGAGAAGCGAAACAAGATTCACGCCTAGTCGGGGCGTAGCGCAGTCCGGTAGCGCACTAGCATGGGGTGCTAGGGGTCGAGTGTTCGAATCACTCCGTCCCGACCATATTTCCTGAGTAAAATCAGACACTTAAGCCGATCAGATGGATCGGTTTTTTTGTGCCTGCGCAAAACCCGCGCAAAACTTGCGCAAAACTACCCGGTGATTTCGCTGATATTCAGGTCAGGGATTGCCTCTGACCAGACGATTTCTGCGTGGTCTTTCTGGTAGTTCTTCGTCATGGTCTCGCTCGCGTGACCGGCGATCTTCTGCCCCTCCTTTCCGGCTTTCTGATACAGGTGCAACGACAATGCTCGCACTTCGTGGAAGCCCGGCATTTCCTCTTCCTTCCATCCCGCATAGCAGTTCGCCGCCTCCCTGGCTTCCTTGAACGCACGCGTCAAATATCGCTCCTCGACCTGGGTCCAGTGATCTTTCGTCTGCGCCTGCTTCTGTTTCTTGCGATCAGGCCGTCGGTGAACCAGGTAAGGGGAAACGATGTCATCCCGGCATCGGCTGATCACGGCCTGAAGCTCATCGGTGACCTTGAACCGGATCCAGGCCGCGTCGCTGGCCTTGGCCGTTTTCTGCTGCACCACATACAGAAAGCCCTCCCGAACCCCATCGAATCGCATGTTAAGGATGTCTGTGCGGCGCTGCGCCGTGATCAGGGCCAGGTCGATTGCGTTCTGCAGCCAGGCCGGCGACTTCTCACGGATGGCTTTCAGGCCCTCTACGGTGTGCCGTTTACGCTGCTTCTTCTCGATCCGGTTGATGGTGCTGGCCGCTGGGTTGTCCGGGCACAGGCCTTTGGCTGCCGCATGGTTGAAGATGTCGATCAGCAGGGCCCTGCACTGGTTGGCCGTGCGCGGGGTGAGAGCGTCCAACATTTCCGCAATCATGCGAATCGTAATCTGGTCGACGGCCTTGCCTTCAAAATGTTTCCGAAACCGCCGGAAGTGGACGGCGTACAGGCCAAGGGTACCTTTTGCCAGCTCGCGAGGCGGCAGGAGGTCGCGCTCGTAGATGTCGAGGAAGGCCGCGAAAGTCTCTGATGACTTGCCCAGGACGGCGCCGACCAGATCCGCCCCGCGCATGAATTCCAAGTTCAGCTGCTTCGCTGCATCTATCGCCTTGATGCGATCGGTACCAAACTGGAACCACTTACCGTCGGTGGGCCGCCGGTAGCGATAGCTGGAACGCCGCGAGTCGAAGTACAGGTTCTGCGGAAGATTCTTGTTCGCCTTGTTGCGCGGCCGTGGGACCATCATGCAGCTCCTTTCAACACCATTGCCACCAGGTCATTACCTTCCGCACGGCTGTATGCCGTCCAATCAACGTACCAGAGTTTGCCGATCTGCTCGCCGGGCACCTGGCCGTTGCGGATGTAGTTGCGGATCGCCTGGGGGCACGGAGGGGTGCCGTTCTCGCCCCAGCGCCGGCGCTGGAACTCACTGATCTTGATCAGCTCTTTTTTCATTGGGATGCTCCATGCCGCGCTTGGCGGCAGAAGGTGGTGGTCAGTTGGTCGGTGTGGTGGTGAAGTCCATGCCGAGCTTCCAGGCGATGTAACAGCGGGTCAGCGCCTCGGAAGGCGAACCGGAAAACCCGACATGCCCAAACTCTTTCGTCTCGAACTGCGCGCCATGGGCAAATAGGGTCAAGATTCCTGCTTCAGCCATTTCCTGGATTAGGATCCCTGCCTCACCGAGGTGCGAGTCGGGGCGAAACGGGAATGGCTTGCCGCCCGGGCCAGTGTCCCGGTACAGGCAAGGTCCAGAGGCGTAGAGCTTGATTTGCCGTCTTTCTTCAATTCCTTGGGCGCGGGCTGCCCACAGCGCCAGATCGGCGCCCCGCAGATCCTGGATAGATGATTTCTCACGCATAGTGATTCCTCGCCCGCCGTTCACCGGCAGGCATGTAGGGGGAGTGGGGTTAGGGTTTCGCTTTAGAGGCGAGCTCGCATTGAGCGGCCAACTTCAGCAAATTGCGCGTGGTCGGGATGAAGCCTTCCGTGTTTGGGTAGTCTTCGGATGGATGGCCTGCCGGGTGCGGTTCGAACGGCCCATGCCAGCACCAGTTCAGTTTCCAATCAGCCCACACGGTGTAAGCATCCATACCCTCGCCCCAGTAGTCGAGTCCGCCACCAACGCATAGGCAGTGCCGACGTTCGATCCCTGGTCGTAAGCCAGCTCAGACGGTTCCTCGTCGCGCCATGCCTTGCACTTATCACCGTCGCCCTCGTCGAAGTCGGGCATATCGGGGTGAGGGAACATGCTGTATTCATCGCGCACGACCGGGGCTGGCTGGATCAATTTGATTTCTTCAGGCATGACTTCGTCCTTGCCGCTATAGTGGCTAATTGGAATGCTGATGTTTAGATAATGTCATATAAATGACGGAAATAAGGATTAGTCAAAATGGACAAAAACGTAATAGAGATATATCTGTCTGAAATCGAATCTCAATCTTTAATGGCCTTAAATGCAGCTGGAGTGCTAAATAAAATTGGACAAAAGATGGATTTAGGTGATTATCCTGGAACAAATCATGAGAGCTTTCGAACTATTCACAGCCTCTTAACTCATCTCAGTAATATTTCAAGATTGATTTGGCCGCCAGCTCTAACATCCAAAAAAAAATGTAGTTGCCATAAACCTAGTTCGAATGGTCTTCTATGCGATGTCTGCATGGCTAAGGCGCGTTCAGCCACATTGCTAGCTGTATTGGATATACAGGATGAAGCACACGTCATAAGAAATAGGACGCTACGCGATCACTTGGAGCACTTCGATGAGCGCCTAGATTACTGGGCCCAAACAAGTGAACATAAGAACTTCATTCAAGACTACATTGGCCCAAAGGAAGGTATAGTTGGATTCGCGGAGACAGATAGGATGAGGCAGTACGACTTCTGCAGCGGTGAGTTTACTTTTCGTGGAGAGAATTATAACTTGGTCGTGCTGTTTTCCGGGTTGAAAGATATACTTTCTCGTACTGTGAAAGCCTTGTCAGAGTATCGCAGGTTTTAGCTTTTTTGCGGTTCTATTAGATCCTGAACATTCACAACTTTCATGCCGAGGGCTTTGCCTATATGGACCTCAAGGCTGGCTCCGCGAGAATCCTGCCAGCCGAGTAGGGTAGCCACGGTGTCGGATTCCATCAGCGCGGCGATGTCGCGGCGCAAGCATTCGCTCCAGGTCCCGGGCTCCGGATTCAGCTCAGAAGGGGTAATCACGGTGTGGCCGGCGGCGCGAAGGCTGGCGGCAGTGGCGTGGAACAGTGGGAAGTTCAGGTCCAGCATGTTGGTCATGGGACCGCTGAGGTAGATCCGTTTCACGGGGGAGTCCTTGCCGGGCCAGGCCCGGGCGGTGGAGTTAGTGTTGGAAACAGCCCAATAGGAAATGGATTGATGGCGCCGGGAAAATAGAAGCGACATTCACCGGACGTAACGTTGCAACCAATTCCGGAGCTATTGCATGAGAAAACTAACTTTTTGGATCAAGCTGATTTCCGAATTTATTTGCCTGGCCGACATCATCAGCCGTACGGGCTGGGTGTGATCTGCTTGAGGATGCGCTGGCCGATCCAGCGAACTACCGGCACGGCCTTGGAGTTGCCAATTGCCTTGTAGCGTGGCCCGTCCGGGCAATCTTTGGCTGGCTTGCCGCGCCAAGGGATCAGCGTGTAGTCGTCGGGGAAGCCCTGGAGGCGCTCGCACTCGCGCGGAGTCAGTCGGCGAACTGCACTGACTTCTGATACAACGTTGGGGCCCAGAGAGGAGTTCGTGTTGTCGATCTGCTTTCCATAGTTGCTGGTCAGGGTCTGAGCGACCTCACGGCAAGCAACGATCGGCTGGCCACGGCCCGTTCCATCCTCGCTTGCATCACGCCCTTCAGCTTTCAGTGTGTGGGTGATATCGCCGGTCACACATACTGCGTTTTCCTGGCCGTTGTTTCGGCCTAGGGCGAAGGCGAGCTTGTCGCTGACACACGGGTCTTGCGTACCGTGTACCACCAGGAGACTCTCCCGGCTCTCATGGTCGCCGTACTGGTTTGTTGTGAGCGGCGCAGTTACGACAAACGTTTCGGTTTCCGCATCCATGCGTGTGCCGCCTGGGTGTGCGCTGAGAGCTGTTGCAACCTCGGTCTGTTCACAGTTGGCGCCGCCGCCCAAAGCTAATGGCTGAAGATGACCTGCTATTGCGTTACCGGCAACGCTGCCGCCATCAGTGCTTCGCAGAGTGCCGGCGGGAGAGTCCTGCCCCTCGCCTCGGCGCGGCGTAGTATCCCGGCGCACGCCTTCTCGCTCAAAAAGTACCTCGGTGGGATCGGACCTTGCTCGAGCACTTGCGACAACGAACACACGACGGCGTCGTTGGGCCAGGCCGAAATATTGGGCGTCCAGGATCCGCCATGCGATTGTTCTTTTGGGTCCATACACACAACCAGCGTCCGCCCACCTTTTCCCTGGAGCGAACAACTCGCTGTCTTCCCCAGCAAGCGCCCCAAGAAAGCATCCGAAGGCGTTGCCTTTGTCGGAGAGGACGCCAGGGACATTTTCCCAGACGTCGATGGCGGGGGGCTGTCGATCGATGGCGCGAACATGGTCAATTGCATCTGCGAGCTCCACGTATTTGATGGTGAGGGCGCCACGGGGGTCGGCAAGGCCTTCGCGCATGCCGGCCACGCTGAACGCCTGGCAGGGTGTGCCGCCGACCAGGATGTCCGGCGCCGGGATCTTTCGGGCCAGCACCAGGGCGGCCAGCTTGGTCATGTCGCCGTGGTTAGGCACGTCGGGGTAGTGATGGGTCAGGACCGCCGATGGGAAGGGCTCAATCTCGGCGAGCCAGGCGGCGTTCATGCCCAGCGGGTGCCAGGCCTGCGTCGCGGCTTCTATGCCGCTGCACGCGCTTCCGTAAGTGATGGGCATAATTAAACCTCACTGGTATATTTCGCCGATTCTGAAAAACATGGTGACTGGCATGGAACGCTTGACAAGAACAATATTTAGCTTTTGGTTTTTGTTGATTTGCATTGTATTCGTGAGCGCTATCTTTGCGTCCTATTACTATTGGACCATGTTTGGTAGTCAGCTATCTCCTAACTCCTCCGATTGGTCCGCATTCGGAAGTTACTTCGGCGGTGTGTTTGGTCCTTTGATATCGTTTTGCACTCTTCTCGCTGTTCTTAAAACTGTTTATTTGCAAAGAGAGCTATTAGATGTACAGGCCGGCGAGTTTCTTAAAATGGAAAAACATCAGAAACTGGCCTTGTCCAGGCAAGAAGAGCAGATAGGTATAGCGAAGTCAGAGCTAGAGATTTCAAAGGCTCAAGCTTATTTATCAACTCAGCTCGAGTTGCTTGAGACTCTCAGGGACCATTTCCGAAGGGAGGCGGATAGCATGGGAAATGCTGCAATAAAAATTTTAGAACATGAAGGCTTCAGTGCTCAGCATCAGAAGTTAGCCGAAGAACCAATTCGAAGAAAGGAAATTGCAGAGCAAAAAATTGCTGATCTTATAGCTCTGTCATTAGAATTATCTGTGCTGCGATATACTACGGTGGACGACATCAGTAAGGTGAGCGGCCCTAAGATGCTAAATATTATCTATAGAGAGGCAGATTGATCTAATTTATTCTCCACAAAAACAAGAAATAGCCTCGTCGTGGTCGGCGAACATATCGAATTGGGTATCGGAGTAGTCGAGCATCTGCTGGTAGCTGGGGCGGTCGCTGCGAAAGCGGGCGCCGTCGCCGGTGAACTTGCCGCCCGACACAACGGAGCTTTCCATGCGTGCCCACCACTCGGCCTTGGGCCGGTCGCTGGCGATGATCGAATAGACCTGTTTGGCACCCTTTAGAAAGCAAAGGTCGCAGTTGCCTTCCAGCGTTCTGCCGTTGATCGTCGGCAGCATCAGATCGAATGGTTGCTCGGACCAGAAGTCGGTCACGTCCTGCACGCCGACACCGGCGTCAGCCAACGGCATCACCATGGTTGCCCACTTGCTTTCGCCGGTGCTTTTGCGGTGCCGGATCTTCACGATACGCCGCGGCTCATCGGCGCGGATTCCGGTCATCATGTCCACCGGTACCTCCTCGGTCGACAGGCCCAGGCTGCGCAGGTATTTGTGGATGATGCGGATCTTCAGGTCGATGGTGCAGAACCTGGTCACCGGATTGGGCAGGTACTTCCGTTTTCTGATCAGGGCTTCGAACGGCTCGCCCTGGCGGCTGGCGCTGGCGTAATCCACTACCGTAAACCCAGCGTCATCGTCGCGAAATTCCAGCCAGACAATCGGCACCGCCCAGCGCTCGGCGCATTCCCGAACAAATTCCAGGGTGGCTGGGTGCTCCTTCCCGGTGTTGGCGAAGGTGACGACCAGATCGCTCAGGTCCTCGTTGTTGTCCAGCACCTGGCGCAGCATGTAGGCGCTGGTGCGGCCGCCGGAAAAACTCAGCACAGTCTTGCCACGCAGGCGGTAGGGAGACATAGCAGATCCTCGCCAGGGTGGCGTGAAGTGGGTTTGTGGGCTATTGGTTGATGGCCCGGCATGGGGCCGGATCAGGGAGAAGGAAATGTCACTACTTGTCGATAGGCCACGCCCGGTTGAATATCTGACCAAAAAAGGAATAACAGTCTTGATTGATTTCAAGTGGCGTATTGAGGGCGGTGTGCCAGTTGGGGCAATGCTGAGCATCCCCGGCCAAGAGGCCGCCCAGACGCCAGTTGACGCCGTAGAGGGTGCGCATTGGACAAGCGACGATCAGGCTCTCCACGAATCGCAGCAAGCAGCAGAGCGATGGATCGACTACTCACTGCGTTAAATTCGTCTGGCGGCCGGCGCGGAATCATGAAAAACGTCCATCTGCGCCGCGCCATCGAGCCAGGCCGCGTCGATACGACGCCGGGCCATTTCCGCATACTCGGGATTCAGCTCGCAGATGATCGACCGGCGACCCTCCTGCATTGAAACCAGCGACGTGGTACCTGCACCGCCGAATGGATCAAGCACCACCCCACCGCGCGGGGCGCCGGCCAGGATGCAAGGGCGGATCAGTTCGGGCGGGAAGGTGGCGAAGTGGGCGCCCTTAAAGCCTTGCGTCGGCACAGTCCATACGCTGCGTTTGTTTCGGGTGTCGATTGCATAGTCGCTCTCCTTGCGATCTGGCCGATGGGTGCCAATGGATTGCCCAGGTATCGCCTGCTCGCGCTTTGAGTTCTCACGCTTGAAGCTGTCCCTCCTCCTGCGAACGGCGTTCATCGGCCCATTCGCTTTGCCCGGCACACGATCGCTGCCACGTTGTTGCTCGAGATCCTGAGCCATCCGCAAGACCGAGCTGGGTGCAACTGGCTCCCTGATAGCGTCTTGGTCGTAGAAATACCGGGGCGACTTGCTCAGCAGAAACAGATATTCGTGCGATTTCGTGCATCGATCCCGGGTGGACTCAGGCATGGGGTTCGGCTTGTGCCAGATGATGTCCTGACGCAAATACCAGCCATCATCCTGGAGCGCGAAGGCGAGCCGCCAGGGGATACCCATCAAATCCTTCTGCTTGAGCCCATTGGGCGGGGTCCGTCGCTTGCCGCGCAGCACCGCGCCGCGGGTAGCGATCGAGACAATATCGTGCTTTCCGGCTGAGCCATCTGGTGCGTAACCGCCGGCGATTGAAGCGTATGTGTCGCCCATGTTTACCCAGATCGTTCCATCATCGCGCAGCACCCGGCGAACCTCCCGGAACACCAGCACCAGGCGTGCAATGAATTCAGCGGGTGTCTGTTCCAGGCCGATCTGGTCAGCCATGCCGTAATCCCGCAACCCGAAGTAGGGCGGCGACGTCACGCAGGTGTTTACCGACTTGTCCGGCAGTGTTCGCATCATGTCGATGCAGTCGCCGACCAATATCTGGTGCTGCTGGGACATGGTTTTCTCCAATGCAGGCGCCGCCCTCCGCAGGCTAGGGTGGCAATTTGATAGTTGATGGGATTGAATAGAGAAATTTGCGAAGGGAAGAGGCAGGCTATGCAGTTTGCTCGAGGACTACGGATTCTCGGTGTCGCGACGCTGTTGGTGGCAGCTGGGTGCAAGTCGTACACAGAAAAGGCGGCAGAAGGGCTGCCAAACTCTCAAACCGCCGGCATTCGGGCGATTGAGAAAACGCTCACGATCGCTAGCGTGGACGGGGCAGATACTCTCTATGCGGTGTATACGCAGCGGACGGAATATCGATTGACGGCGGGGCGCCACCGCTTAGAAGTAAAAAAGTGGACCGGGACCCGGGCGACACGACCGATTTTTCGAGACGTTAACCTGATCGCTGGTCGGGAGTACGGCCTCAAGTCTGTGCCAAGTGAAGGCTGGTGGGACTTCAAGCTTGAGGATTTGGAAACAGGTCAACGTGTAGACACGCCAGTCAACCCTTAAAACAACGACGCGCCTTTCCCCTCCGTGACCGGTGGTGGCAATTTGGTTTGGGTTGGAGTATTACGGGGTGACCGGCATGGAGCCGGATCAAAGGAGCAAGACATGCAACGAGGCGCTGCGGTTTACACAAAAGGGAAATTCACCGTTTACGAGAGGGTGATGGTTCACCTCGATAACACGAGAGAGGTTGTGGGCTATCAATTGATCGGCCCTGGTGCAGACTCAACTTGGATTTATGATCTTGATTCAGCCATCGCTGCAGCTGATCAGCTCGACTCGAAAAGCAAACCAAGTTCGATGCCCGGCCCGCGGTAATACAGTTGATTGGCACTGAATGGATTTCACTGATAATTCTCGGTGCCTGTTTTCGCAAAGTATTCAAGCTGCCGCGACCACTTCTCCTTAATTACCAATTCCGGTCGCGACATGCTCGCGAAGCGTTCCGATTCCTCGGCCGGCGCTGCAGCCAGATTGATGATGAAGCTCGACACCGTCTCCTGCCATTCCTCGAAGCCGTGGCGCTCGCCGAGGATCAGCAGAGCATCATCAAGCGCTTTCGAAACAATCAACGATCGCTTCTCCGCGCCGATTCGTTCCAGCAAGGCCTTCTCCTTGGCGCGCTTGTTCTTCTGCAATTGCGCATTGCTCTTGGCCATGGCCTACCTCCTCAATTCCACTGGCCGGCAGTGCCAGCCATGTCTGTCGTTTGCGTTGTTGGGTGCGGAAACGTCTCACGCTGCTACCTTCACCTGGTTCCAGGCGCCGACGGCAGCCAGAAGTGCAGACAATCGCGCCTCGGGTACCGGCGTATCGCCGGGCACGGCCAGCCAGCCCATGCCGATCCGGTGGTTCGGGTTACAGTCGGCCTTCACCTCTTCGTAGAAATGCTCAACGACATCCGAGAGCCTTTCCGCCATGTGCACGCCGTCCGGCCTGATGTCGATTGACTTGATGTACTGGGCGCCGTCTTGGCGGACGCAAATGCCTGCGATGTAGATTGTCCAGCGGTGAGCGACATCACAGAGCGCGTCAGCCACTGGCTTTGAAAGGATCTGCTTGCCGTTCTTCCAGTTGATCATCACCTGCAAGCCGCTGGGGTCGATATTGATCACTGCGGCGTGGTTGGTGTTGACCAGGGCGCGCATGCTGCGCTCGATCTGTGCTCGCCGATTGCACGGTTTGCGCTTGCTCATAGCGAGTCCGCCATTTTGCGCAGCGCCCGGCGTTCAGCCAGGGTCAGCTTTCGGGGTTTGCGCTTGAGGATCGTTTCAGGGTCTATCCGGGTTGAGCGGGCCGGCGGGATTGGATTGCTCGGAGGGCTTCGCAGTTCATCGATCCGCCCGCCTGCCGCCAGGAACTGGGCGATCTGGTCGGAAAGGGCGTTTGCCTGTGGCCGGTTGTGCTCGACCAGGCTGAGGTGGTTGCTGATCATGCTGCTATCCCCAATACCTTGTTCATGCGCTCGTCGAGGATTTCGTAAAAGGTTTTCACCCGCTCGGCGAGTTTGCGAATCATCACTTCGTCCCGAAAGGCGCGCTTGATGAACAGAGGCATGCCAGGCCAGTAGCAGACGAAGTCGATCCACTCGCGCTCTGAAACCCAGAGGCCGCCTTGGCACTGCGCTACGTGTTCCTTTGGAACCTCGCCGGAGAGGATGACCTCCACCTGGAACTTCGGTAGCTTTGTTTTGATTTCGCAGAGGCCGTCAGTCCCGATCAACGAGTCAGGCGAGTAGCCAATTCCGTGATTGAGGATGATGCCAACCTGATGCGTGGTCACGTCCGCCTGTGCCTGGTACAGGCCGCGGGCAGTGCCTTCGTACTCATGACCGCGCTCTGTGTGGCGATTGCCCTGGAAGGGGTCAGCGGCTTCGCCGGTGATGCGTTCGCCGATCAGGGTGTTCATGTAGGTGAACGCTCCAGCGCCGAACCCGGCTTCGCCTTTGCCGTTGACCAGCAGGCAATCCAGCTCCGAGCAGGTAACGATGCCCAGGCGCAGATCTAGCCATTCCTGAGTGCCTTGCTCGACATCACTGATTATTTGCATTCTCTGCCTCCGCTTTTGCTGCCGACTTGGTGAGCTGCCCCAATACCCTATCGAACTCGCCCTTGCTTACGCCTGACGTGGTGCCATGTAGGTTGGCGAACGCCTCTTTCGCCTTGTCACTGCATTTGTCCAGCAGCGCTTGGAGCTGGCGGGCTTGCACCGGTGTCACCGTGACGCTTGGAACGGCGGCATGGCCGTCGTCGTCTTCGCCGCGAGTGGTGATGTTCAACAGAGCCGACATGACGTAGCGCTTGCCATAGCTAGTGGACGAGCCGACAGCCTGGACCGCGTTCTTGCTGCCGCTGGTGTCGAGCGGGAGCAACATAGTCGTGCTTTCCCGGTGCCCGGCGCGGTGCATCAGAATTCCGGTGACGCTCAAGCCTGCTGGCACGTTCTCAACCTTGAAGGTAATGGCGAATCCGTGGGCCTGCATGATCGGCTTGATCACGTCGTTGATGTCTTCGAACGTGGCGTAATCGCTGCGCTTCTGGCCGTTAACGACGATGGCGCCGCGCTCGGCGATGCTTGGGATGTCGCTCTGCATGGCAGCCATGGCAGCGTTGAACTCTGCTTCGGCGTCCCGCGCCTGCATCCGCTCATGCATGACCAGAAGTCGTTCCATCTTCTCGATGTCGCAGGTAGGGTCGGCGGCGGCCCGGCTGATAACAGCCAGTATGCTGCTGTCCGACTTGATCGGCGCCACGGCTTGGCGGCGTTGTTCCGGCAGAATGATTTCCTGTGCCATGGTGGGCTTCTCAGTACTGAATGGAAATGGCTGGGATCTTGCGCTGGGCGATCAGAGTGATCGCCTGCTTCGCGCATTCCTCGGTCATGCCGCCGGCGATGAAGGCTTCCAGCGCGGCGCGGTTGATCTTGGCTTTGTGCGCCTTGTCAGCCTCGCGCAGCCGCTCCTGGCGCAGGATTTCGTCAGCTGCAGCTCTCTGGCGGGCAATCTCATCAAGGCGTGCTTTTTCAACGGCCTGCTTCTGATCTTCGATTGCTTGCAGTCGGTCGCGCTCGGCCCTCTGGTCCGCCTCGATCTTCTCCCGCTTGGCCTGCTCGGCTTTGCGCTCGGCTTCGGCGGCGGCCAGCTTCAGGTCGTTTTCACGCTTTTCCGCCGCTGCTTTTTCATCACGGGCTTGCTGTTCTTCTGCTTCGCGCTCCCGCATGGCTTTCTCTTCGGCTTCGCGTGTGGCGCGCTCGGCGGCTTCCCTGGCGATGCGGTCCTCGCGCTCTTTCTTCTCACGCGCTTCATCTTCGGCGCGGCGCCGAGCCAGTTCGGCCTGGTCCGCTTCGAAGGCCTCACGCTTGGCGAGCCCGACGCGCAGCTTACCCAGGACCCTGTCCTTCACCCGGGCCGCTTCGGCCTCGAATTCCTCCAAATGGGCGCCAATCTCAACGGCTTCAGCTTCAGCAATGCGCTGCTTGATCTGCTCCGACGTCAACTCCGCGAGCATGTCGTCACGATTCTTCAGCCAGTCGATGCCGTCGTTGTGCTTGTCGACCCTAGCGTCTTCGGCTGCCTGCCACTCGTTCAGCGGCCGGCGAACCTCTTCCTGCCAGGCTTCCAGGGTGTCCCGCACGCGCTTGCGCTCGGCGTCGATTTTCTTCGGCACCTCTTTCAGCTCGGCGACGAGCTTTTTGCCGACGTCGTCCAGGGCAGTCTTGGACCTGGCAACCTTGTAGGCCATCGATGCGATGGCATCGCGGCCCTTGCGGGTGGTGATGTCAGGTGTGAAGCCGTCGATCTCGGTGCGGATCTGCTGAAGCCATGGCTCCAGGCCGTTCGGCGCGCTGTAGACGGCCAGGGCGGTTTCTGCGGGCGGCACTACAGCCAGTTCGGTTTTTGCGGACACGAGCGAATCCTTGCCGCGACGTGCGCAGCGCTTGAAGGTGTGAGTTAGGAGGTGATGCGATCGGCGTAGGCGCTTGCGAGCATCCAGGCCGTGCAGAGAAGAAGGACGATTGCTGATCCGCGCCAGGTGTAGATCCTGCGCAGGCGTTGGATTTTTGTCATCGCGATGTCTCCAGGCTGAGAAACCTTTCGCCCAGCGTTATGCGGGCGGCAACTTTGTCACGGTCAACGCCTGTGATACTGGCGATGCCGCCGAGACTGAGCCCCTGGCGTCGAAGTCTTGCGCAGCGTTTGGCGAGGGCCTGCTGGCGTTTCTTGGCACCTTCGCCGCTCATCGCAGCACCTGGGAGAGCTGAGGCACCTGACAAGCAACATGGTGATCCCTGACCACTGTGTAGGCCAGCATGGTCATGAGGAGGCCGGCGGTGATGATCCATATGAGGGCTTTCATGGCCGAGCCCTCACTTCAACCCGGCCAGCTTTGATAGCTGCTACCAGCTTCGGCGGCAGTGCTGCCACAGGAAGTTCGCGCGGCAAGCCAGCACCGAGGATGGTCAGGCTCCGCTCGATCTCGGCGATCTGCTCATCGATCAGCGACTTATGGATTGGCGTGGTCATGACAACTCCTTGCGCTGCCGACTGATCTTCAGCAGGCGGGCGCTGTAGTGTTTGAACTCTTCGGGGGTGATATCGCCAGCGGTGAAGTGGCGGATGATCAGTCCTTCAGCCAGCGAGTCGCCAAGTCCTCGGCACTTGTGTGTTCAAGGGTTTCCAGGGCCTGGTCGATGTCGATGTGAGCGCTCACAGCTCGTTGTCCTCTGCCTGGGCTATCAGGGCGTCATCAGCCAAGGGCTCAATAAGGGCCTGGGCGATTTCGCCGAGCTTGCCGAGCGGGTGGTGGCTGTGGCCGAGAAGCTCGGCGGCGGCAGCCTTGTCGTATCGCCCGCTCATGGCCGCGATCACCAAGTAACCAAGGGATGCGGTGACGATTTCGCAATCCTCAAGCCTGCCGTTGACGTACTCATCGACAGCCATGGCGAATTGGTGCGAGGTAACTGTTTTGGCGGGATGCTCCCGCCCTTGAAAGGCTACATTTGCACCGAACTGAACAAGCTGCTCGACCGCGTTGTAGATCCATTCCGCCCGGGCTTCTTCCCGAGTGCTCTCGCTCACCGGCGGAGGCAACTGAGCGTCGAAACGCTCCTGGCTGAGTTTCAAAGCTGCGTTCATGGTTGCCTCCAGAGTGGCGATAGATCAGGAGTCTGCTGCGATATCAGCGAGGATTTGCGCCTTGCGCTTCTCGAGGCGAGCGCTCCAGGTTGGCCTGCCATCTACGCGCCAGATGGTCGCGCCACGCTTGCGGAGCTTCCGGGCCCGAGCCGGTGAAATTCGACTCCCCCATTTCTCGGTGCGGTAAATGGCTTCCCAGTACTGGACCGTCTCGCGCTTGTCGTACTTGTAGTACCGGCTGCTCGGCTTGTTTTTCGAGAGCCATTCGTTCAGCAGCGATACGTCGACTGTGGCCGAGCTGAAGACGTAGCAGCGCGCAAGAGACTCGAGGGTGCCGACGCCGATCTGCGCGGTTGGCACGCCAACATCGGCGCCGCACGACCAGACCTGACCCTTGCATTCCAGCGTTGACCCATCTGTAAGCTGGATAGTGAATTCCCGCCCGGCGAAGGCGTCGCGCGACCCCGGCACAATTTGGAGGAAGTCGTAGAAGCCGCCGTCGTTCGATACCAGAAGGTTTCCGGTGCGCTCGTAAACGCAGCGGGGCAGCTCGTCGAGGAGCAGAAACGTCTGCCCCTGTTTCGTCCTGATCACATCAATGATCTTCGGCATTACGGAAACCTCTGTGGTTGATCCAACAAAGCTCGGATGCACTCATCCGCTCCGCTGGTTGCCGGTGGGCGCGGAGGGATGCATTCGATCTGTGTCGATAGGTATGAGGGATTGACGCACGTGTTTATGCTGCTATAACGCCATCGTCTTTTTTGGATGATTTCGATATGCGATTTATTTCAAAAAGCGGTTATCTGCTGGCTTTTGTTGCGCTAAGTAGCGTTGGACAGGTTTCGTTTCCGACCAATGAAAACGCATCTACTGCTGTGAATGCCGTTGCGATCGGCCGCATGTGTGCGGAGTTGAAGCCCGAGATGAACTACTCGGTGCAGAACTTGCTCAGCGTGCCCGATCGCGGGGTGAGCCCAGAGCTAAAGGAAGAAATCGCCAAGATCGATGCCGACCCGTCCCGTCAGGATGAAATCATGACGACAAAAATGCACATCGCTGGGGACCCGTTAGCAATGAAGTACCTCTGTCCAAGCTACGCACCGAAAGACGGTCAGTAACGGTGTAATCAAGGTGTATGGAGCTTCTGGTCTGGATTTTCCGCATCGGAGTGTGATCTGCGCTTGTCATCGCAAGGACGCCCATTCAGTACCGGCTCAAGGCCTCAGCGCGCTGACAACACGCCCGGTATGGAGTCGCCTTTTCAGATCACACTCCGATGCGGCCTGGTGCTGGGGAGGACCAGGGGATCGGGCAGTTAACGACAGGCTGTCGTGGCGCTGGTTGTTCAGAATGGTTCAAGGACCGTATGATCTGAACGGTGTCTTGGTTTCACGCTGAGACTCACCTCCTTTGAAGGACATGAGCATGGGACAGTATTTCGGTAATTCAGGCCTATTCAAGGCTGCTTCGTATTTCAGCAACGAGCTTCTGGTCAGCTGCATCACCAGCTGGGAGCTGAAAAATATTGCTCTAAATACGAAGGAGTTTTTGATATGTCCAAAGAACTACTCGGAGTTTCTGCTCTAGGCTTGATGGTGGTCGGTGAGTTCTGTGCAATCTACAGTGAGGTGGTAGTCGCCAAACTTGCGCAGACAGGAAGTGCCTCGTGGGGAGCAGTCAGTTTCCCTTTGGCACTGATGTGTTTTGCAGGGATTTGTCTACTGGCGGCATATTGGCTTGGATACGTTGCAGCCGGTGATATCTGGATCGTCACTGTGGTATCAGTCACCTCCTTGTTGCTTCTTGAGCCCGTAGTTGTGTGGTCTCTGTTCCATGAGACACCTGGGCGGGGAGCACTTATTGGCTTCGTTCTGGGGGCCTTGGGTATGCTGTCCACTGCATTGCTTTAACTCACCTTTTTGGCCCAGCATCTAGTTGCTGGGCCAATTCGTTACGACCCACATTGATTTTCCCGTCTGGCCCTGTCGCCAAGGCCAGCCAGTGAAATCGTCATGCAGCAGCCTTGCAATCAGCCGCCGTCATACGCTGCCCGTCTTCCAGCTCAACCACGCAAACGCCGTTGGTGTAGCCGCGCTCGGTGTTGATGCGATTTGCCTCGCGAATGCAGGCAGCCAGGTCGCTGTCGGCGAACACCTCGCGCTCGCCGGCAAGCGTGATGCGAAGGACTTTGTTCATGCGGTGTTACTCCCGTTGATTTCCAATGCCGCCTCATAGAAGCGGCATCAGTAAATCTTTGGAGCCCAGGCCCGCTACTGGCGACAGCCTGGGTTTGTTGCGTCAGCGGTGTTGGTCAGTTACCCGCTGCTGATTGCAGGGCTGGCCGGTCGTCTTCGTGGGTTGGCGGTGAGCTTCCTCCCCAGGGCGTCAATCAGCATCTGTTCGCCTTGGATCACAGGTCCCTACAACATGCACGCTGCAGCTCGTTTGCCCGGTTATGTGGGCAGGGTGCATGAGGTCCGGCGGTCCCAGCCGAGGCTATCGGGACCGCTAATTTTGAATCTCTGTTTGCTCGCGCCTCCTACCGGGTCATTCGCCAGTTCGGTCAACACCTCGTCCGCCGTCGCAGTTCTGCGCGTTGGTAGCCTTTCGGGGCTATCGGATCGCCGGTCGCCAGTAGTGGCAGCGCGATTTTGTTCACCTGACTTCTTCTCGCCCCACAGGTGTGGCCGGGGCTGACCTCCCAGCGTGAGCCGGGTAATCGTTTATGGCGCGAGTTGTTAAAGAGCGTCGGGTCTGTTGAGGCCCTGGCGCCTTGTTGTTTGGCGTTGAGGTAAATTTACCATTTGGAAATTACCTGTCAATGCATATAGGTAAATAAAATGGTAAACAATCCGCTGGGCCTGGTAAATAACCAAAGCGCTTCCATTTTTTGTGGGCGAAAAAAAGCCCGCTCTTGGCGGGCTGGGAGTGGTGCGTTTCTTCAGGCGGGCTGTTGATCAAGGTCGGAGCCGCAGTATCTACATTTCTTGGCCGCAGCTTTGATTGTTTCCGCGCAATAAGGGCAATCTTTGGTCTTGGCGGTGACAGCAATGTCCTCGACGTGCGTGGCTGATTCCGGCTGACCCAAAGCTCCGGGTGATGGTTTGTTTAAAGCCCAGATAAAGGCTGCTACCCAGCCGACGAATGTCCATCCCGCTAGCAGGTTGAGGGCAAAAATGGGTGTGGCTTTGGGGTGTTCACCTATCGCGCAGATCGTCGGGTAAAAATACAGCGCAATGGCGCAAGGAAAGAAAACGATACTCGCGATCAACGCGATGCCGTTATTACCGCTGCCAATCAAAAAACTGATCAGGCAAACCGCGGCCATGATGACAAGACCAAAAATTTTCACCGTTAAACTCCCTGTATTGGAGCGCGGATTTTAGCATTCATGGCGCCAGGCCACCATCGATCGAGCGGTCAGTCGCGATGGCTGAACATTAGGACCTAATCCGTCTCTACCTATTCACAAGCTGCTGATGCTGGACGTCATGACCGACGATCGAAGAGACAAGGCCTTAGTCGTCTGCGCTAGACATGGGGGAGAATCAGACGATCGACGACTTCAAAGCAAGGGTTATCTAGACAAGGCAGGGGCGGGTTACAGGAGGGGCTTTAGCCCCTGCGGAACGAATCAATACTGTTCATTTAAATTTGGCAAGCACAAGTATTTTTATTTTGTCGTTTATCGGGTTGACGCTCAGAATTGATCCCTCTACTGCAGAAGAGTCTAGCAGTTTCGAGAAGCCTTTGTTGAGCGCTCTGCTAACGTAACCGATTCTGCCGAATTCAGTCATAATCGCTATCGCATTTTCGTCGTGGGCATTGTTTGGCTCCCGGACGAAATAAACTTTCGCACCTTCTGAAAGTTCGCCAGTAATCTTGTTGTATTGTGTCCCGCTAACCTCCAATACTATGTCTATTGGAGTGGCCGCTGTGGATAAGTCTGGGCTCAATTCGAAGCTGTCGCTTGCAAGTCTAGCTCCAGTGTAACCAAGTAGTGAGAAGTCGGATCCGTTAAATGTTTTGGGCAGTCCGTATTGTGCTAAGTATTTTGCGAAGTCTTGTCTTTTTCTTGGAGGTACTCGACTCATAAATGCAGAAAGCGCATTGTCGAATACTTCGTTGCCATGAATTGTGAACGCCGGGAAACTAATAAATCCCTCGTTTACCGCTGCGTGATAGTCAGGGGTATCCTTCAAATAGCGAAATACGAAGGAGTCGTCAGTTTTAGTTAACTCTCCTACTATGCGACGATTTCGTGCAACGCCATCGGCCACGCTCGTCCAGACCAAAAAAAGACGTGTAGGTTCAAAAATGTGATCAATGGTGTGCATTTAATTTATCCGTAATCAGTTTCATGCGCCTCAAGGTGAGCCTGATCACAAAGCTGGCCCTCTCTTTCGTCAGTCTAGCATGGGGCGGCATCGGTAGGTCAACCAGGCGCTCCATCAGCTTGATAAATAGAGATTCGTCGAAATTTTTAAGCTTCCGAAGTAACATTGTTCGAACGTTAGGATTGTATTTGGAAATAAAACTCATCGACTCTAAATGACCAACCTGTACCAAATTGTCTGGCGCCCATCGGATATGGTGAGTTCCCTTCTTTATAAAATTGTCTAGGCGAACGTCGTCCCATTGAGAAAATTTTCTTTCCAATATTTGATAGCCCAGGCTCGTCCCGTTGTCGAACCAAGGGGCGAATTTTAATCTCAGTCCGTACTGCTCGCCTTTCCTTCTAGCAACGCTTTTCGTGTTAGGTGAGGAAGTAATCAAATATCCCCAGTTATCTTGATGACGGTCAGTATTGCCTATTACTGCGTCGAACATGAGCATAGACCAGAAATCAAAGATCTGACTGTCACCTATAAATTCTACACTCAATTTTTGTGCTGTAAGAAGGTTGTGTTGTGTTCCTTTGTCTTTGTCGAAGTTTCTTATTTCTCTATAAAAGAAATAGCCCGCAGCAAAAAATACTTCCTCATTGGGTGTATAGAACCATTCGCTAATTGATCCGCATTCGCCTGTCATAGAGTCGAAGGCTGCGTGGGCTGGAGGGACATCAACGTCTAGAAGTAGAGCAATTTGATATGCGATTAGCTCAGCCCAGTATTGCTCAGGATACTTTTCATCCGAAAGCTTGAACATATATTGCCAATCGGGCTTTATTACATCCTGTATAGGGGCATATGGTGAGACGACCAGGCGTTTGGGGCGAGCACCTTCCGGATACGCCTCCGAAAATTCGCGATGTCGCCGCCAATCAGATATGTCGATTGGATTTAGCTGGATTGGCAATTCTGGTCATCCTTGATTAGAGCCAGCCATGTAATAACTGGGTCGCTGGGTTACCGCGAATACATCGCCCACCAGAACACGTGCCCCAGGATCGATATCTGTTGCTCCTGGATCTGCTGGAACGTGTAGTCCTCGTCTGGGTGCTCATCCCGGTTAAAGCTGCGCAGCCTGATTCCCGTGGGTAGGCGGTAAACCTGTTTCACACGGAGCTGACCGTTATGGTTGATGGCGTACATGTCGCCGTCGACGATATCGCTCAGGGTGTTCTTGCCGATGTTCACGCCCACGGTAGCACCGTCACGCAGCACGGGAAGCATGCTGTTCCCACCAACCTTCACGCATTTGGCGTTGCTGAACTGTACGCCGTTTTGGCGTAGGTCCTTCTTGAAAAAGCGCAACCTGGCGCTGTCGCTTTCCTCAATTACAAACCGGCCGGATCCGGCAGCCAGCTCGACTTCCTGAAGGAAAGGGACGTAGACCTCGTCGTCGTCGAGGGGCGTTTCGTCGTCCCAAGTCTCAATGGGCGCGAGCGGAATATCGACTTGGATCCGATGCTTCGCGGCTCCAGTCGCAGACGCTGCCGATAACTCACCCTCGCTCAATGGACGATCAAGCGACCCAGGTACGAGACCGCACTTCATTTCGAAGTCGCGCGCCATTTTCTCCCCGATATTTCGGAGATGCTCAGTTTTGTCGGTGAATAGCCTGGAGATGTATGAAGGCTGTTTGTCCACCTTGGCGGCGAAGTCAGCATCTTTCCCACCGAAATCGCGATCGATGATCTGGCGGACCCGGGCCCTTCGTATGTCTTTGATATCCATCCCCCATTAGAACCTTTATTTCCCTTTAGGGAAATTACCTTTACTTGGTAAACATTTATGGTAAATTCATGCATAAATGAACCAGAAGGTAAATCCATATGGACTTCCCCACGTACGCAAAGCAGCTTCCGCGCGGCGGAAGAAAACGCCTCGCCTTCAGCCTCGGCATCCCTGCGAGCTACCTGTCTCGACTGATCTCAGGTGATCGCTCCATTACTGCCGAGCGCGCCATCCAGATTGAGCATGCAACAGGCGGAAAGGTGACGCGACAGGAATGCCTGCCGGACATCCAGTGGAAGCACGCTAGTTAAGCACTGCTTCCGCACCCCAACCCGTTGAGCAAATGATCGCCCGCGTACTGGCAGGGCGCCACGGAAACAGTTTTGAGGATTTACGAATGGAAAATTTTCTGCGGGCCTGCCAGAGCGCTGTCCTGGACAACGAAGCCAAGACCCTTGCGGGAAAGATGGGCGTTCCGCACGTCAGCCTGCTTCAGCGCGCCAACCCTGACAACGATGCTCACCACCTGACGGTGGAGCATCTGTTCGGGATTCTGCTGCACACCGGTGACATGCGGCCGCTGCAAGCGCTGGCAAATGAGTTTGGCTTCGACCTGGTTCCGAGGGCCGCACCTGAGCCGCAAGCGCTGACCCGATCGCTTATCAGCGTAGGCAAGGAGGTTGCCGACCTGACCATCGCCGTGCATCAGGCCTTGGAAGACAGTCATGTCAGCACGTTTGAAAAGGCCCTGATCCGCCAGGAGATCAACCATGTCCGCCAGAGCCTGGACGTGATGGATGCGTCGGTAAAGGTCGCTTGAAAATTTCCCGCGCATGCGCGGGTTTCATACACCCAAATCGGTGTACTTCAGGGTTGCACTATCGATTAGCGGACCCGAAGCGGCAGGCATGAAAAAGCCGACGGTCGAGAGTCGGCTAATTCGATAACACTTGAGAAGCGCAATTATGCAGAGCCAACCTATTTCAAGCAACACCCGGCCAGATGTCGCGACACGTTTTGGCAATACAGAAAACGTGTCGCGTGATTCGTCAGTTATTCCTTTCGACTTCGATGGCGCAGCCGTCCGGGTAATCACGGACAACCTTGGCGATCCCTGGTTTGTCGCACGTGACGTCGCCGACGCGCTTGGCTACTCCAAGCCAGAGAACGCCGTAGCCCGTCATTGTAAAGCTGCGACCACTACCCCGAAACAGGGTGGTGGTTTCATGACCATAATGCCGGAGCGCGACCTTTACCGCCTAGTGATGAAATCCAAGCTGCCTGCCGCGGAAAGGTTCGAGGATTGGGTAGTGGGCCAGGTCCTGCCGGCCATTCGAAAAAACGGCACGTTCTCCACCCAGGGCCCGAACAATTCCAAGATCGTCGGAGAGCTCGCCATCCTGGAATGCTTCGACCGTCTGCTCAAGCCTGCGCCGTCCAGCAAGATGATGATGCTGGCCCAAATCGCCACCAACAACGGGCTGGACGCCAAGTTCCTGCCGGGCTACGCCGTGGATGCCGCACCTGATGCCGCTGGCGGTTCTTCGATGCCTACCAAGGCAATCACCGCCCTGATCAAGGATCACTCCATCGCCAGCACCCCGCGGGCCTTCAACCTCGCACTCAAGGATCACGGCTTCTTGGCCCTGCTCCAGCGCAGAAGCTCCAAGGGCGACATGGTCGATTTCTGGTCCGTGACTGAAAAGGGCCTCCAGTACGGCAAGAACCTCACCAGCCCTCAATGCCCTCGCGAGACGCAGCCTCATTGGTATGTGGATCGCTTCCTTGAACTGGCCAAATTGGTCGGGAAGGCCTGACATGCAATACACCGTGACGATCAACCAAGCGAAGGCGCTGGAGTGGGGGCTGAATTCACAGCAGGCCCTGCTGTTCGCCTTCGTCTACGGCTGCCCGAGCTGGACCAAGCCAATCAAAACCGATGACGGGATCTTCTTCGCGTTGAGCAAGGCCAAGATTATTGAGGAGCTGCCGCTGCTCACTGACAAGCCAGACACCGCTTACCGCATGCTGAAGGCCCTGGAAGAGGGCGGTTTGATTGAGCTTCGCTCTGAAGCATTCCGGCTCACCGAAAAAGGCTGCGAGTGGAACCCGTACCGTATGGGCCGCGTCACCGCTCACCAGCCGCCAGTCCTCCCACCTCGACGGAAGACGAAAAAGAAGCCCATCCCGTCTGGTCTGCGTGCACAAGTATTCGCTCGCGATGGTCACGCCTGCCTGCCCTGCGGCTGTTCGGTACTGATGCGCCTGAGGGCTGATCATGTGATTCCTGAAAGCCAGGGCGGAGAAGCCTCTTTGGGCAACCTTCAAACACTTTGCATGTCCTGCAATAGCTGGAAAGGCGTGCAGACGATTGATTTTCGCGCCTTCGCTGGAGGTGCAGCATGAGCATGGGTCTTATGGTCGCCGCGATGAAAATTCGCGTCGGCAATCCGTTGCGCAAGCTGGTGCTGATCAAGCTGGCAGACAACGCCAGCGACATGGGCGAATGCTGGCCTTCCTATCAGCACATCGCCGACCAGTGCGAGATTAGCAAGCGTTCCGTCATGAACCACATCACTGCTCTGGAGCAGGCCGGCCTGCTGCGCAAAGAAATCCGCAAGGGCGGCCCCAAGGGTAACTCCTCCAACGTTTACTTCCTGACACTGGATGGTGGTGCACCTCCTGCACCAGGGGTAGCGCAGAAGATTTACCAGGGTAGTGCAGCAGGTTCACCCCCTAGTGAATCTCCTGCACCAGGGGGTAGTGCAGCAGTTGCACCCAGAACCAGTCACTCTTCTGAATCAGTCAATGAACCGGTCATTGAACCAGTTATAACCCCGGCTCACGCCGAGGCCGCGCCGGCTCAATCTCGCAACCTGGTGCTGGTGGTTGATCGCATCGAGGCGCCCCGGGTCGAGATCCCTGCCGACATGCCTGGCCCCAAGGACCGGACCTGCAAAACCTTCAAGGTCTGGGCGAACTACGCCATGGCCTACCGCAAGCGCTATGGCACCTGGCCGGTCTGGAACGCCAAGGTCGGCGGTCAGCTCGGTCAACTGGTCGATCGCCTCGGTGCCGATGTGGCTCACCACGTCGCTGCCCACTTCCTGAAGACCAGCGATGCCGCCGTACTGCGCAAGTGCCACAGCCTCAACGAATTGCTGGCCAACGCCGAGAGCTACCACACGCAATGGGTGACCGGGCAGCGCATCAACGGCACAACCGCCCGCCAGATGGAGCGCACTGAGGCGAACGTCTCCGCTGCCGAGCAGGCTGCGCAAATGGTCTTGGCCAAGCGCCAAGCAGGGGAGCGCAATGAATACCTTTGAAATGAACGATCAGCAGGTTGCCGGGCTGGCCGCCGCCATCTGCGCGACTGCTGAGGCCATGGGGCAGGAAATGAATCCGGGCACCGCTGCGATGATGGCTGAGGACCTTTGCGTTTACCCGGTGCCTGTCGTCAAGGCCGCTTTGAAGGCCTGTCGCTTCGAGGTGAAGGGCAAGCTGTCCATGGCCGACATTCTCCAGCGCGTCCAATCGTCCGACGGCCGTCCTGGCAAGGATGAGGCTTGGGCCATCGCCATGACCACGAACGACGAGTTCGAAACCGTAGTGTTGACCGATGAGATCCAGCTGGCCCTGGCCGCGGCCAAGCCTGTACTCGATGCCGGCGACAAGATCGGCGCCCGCATGGCGTTCATCAGCGCCTACGAGCGGTTCGTGGGCCGGGCGCGGGAAGACGCCAAGCTAGTCAACTGGCACGTTTCTGTGGGCTTCGATGCCAACCGGCGCATCCAGGCCGTCACCAAGGCTATGGAGCTGAAGCGAATTCCCAGCGAGCACGCGCAGAAATACTTGGCTGACCTGAGCGTGACCCCGGTCACGGATGACGGCCGTACCATCGCTGGGCTGCTGACGGGCACGGTCACGCGACCGGCACCGGCCATGCGCCAGAAGCTGGAGCTCGTCAAAAACTCGATGCTGCAAATGCGCCAGGCCAGCGCTGAAAAGAAAACAGAAATGCGGATTGAGGCCGCCAATGAACTGGCTGATCGCCGGGCTCTGCTGATCAAGCAGGCCCAGGAACTGGAAGAGAAGAGGGCGGAGCAATGAGCATCGACAAACAAAAACTCCAGGCCCTGCTGTGGGCCGAGGTAGCCGCCTGGAGCGCATCGTCGCCTGACTGGCTGAGCAACTCTGAAGCGCTGGAAGAGTTCCTGGGCAAGCAGACGCTCGAGGAGGTGGCGCTGGAGCTGTTGGACGAGAACGAGCGGCTCGCAGCAGGTGGGCAGCTTCTTGTGCGCGACCGAGACGAACTTCGGGCCGAGCGCGACCAGCTCAAGGCCGAGAACGGATTGTTGCGCCAGTTAGCGATCGATACAGGGCTGGAGCTGAGGAGGGCCTCGAGCTGGATTTGCCGCGAAGTGGAGGCTGGAACCAAGTCCGCAACCCACTGGGCAGTTCGTCTGCGCGAAATCGCTGACAAGATCGACGCCGCCGTGGGCAAGGCGGTGCAGCCATGACCAACATCATTTACAAACCCCGTCACTTCTGGTCGTCCGGTTCGAACCGCATCCGCGAAGTGTTCCGCCTAGCCTACCTGTTCGCCACCGAGCTCGCCGCCGCCGGCGCCGTCGAGATCATCGTTCGCCCGGTGAAGTCCCGCCGAACCCTTGAGCAGAACGCCAAGCTGTGGGCAATGCTGGGCGACATCTCGCGTCAGGTCGATTGGCCGGTAAACGGAGTGATGCATAAGCTCGACAGCGAAGACTGGAAGGCCCTCATGACCGCCGCAGCCCGCCAGGAGATCCGTATGGCCCAGGGAATCAACGGCGGGGTAGTGATGCTGGGCGAGAGCACCAAGCGCATGACCGTGGCCGAACTGGGCGACGTCATCGAATGCATGTACGCCTTCGGCGCCGACAAGGGTGTGGTCTGGAGCGAGCCGAAGGGGCAGATGCCAGAGCAGTGGGAGGCGGCGGCATGATCAATTACAGGGAGCCGACGCTCGCTGAGCTACTGACCAAGTGCATGGTGACTTGGAATCTGGGGGCTGATCGCATCGCATTGACTGCTGAAGCAAACCCGCCCAGTTGTGAACAGGTATTTTTCAAGGATGGCGCTCGCTACAGGGTCGTCGCGGTGTGCGGCCCCTACAGCTACCGCTGGGCTGACGTCCTTCTAGTGAGGATGGAGGGCGAACCATGCGCGTAGCCCTCAAGGAGAAGAAGGCGCCCCGGGCGAAGAAATGCCGAGTTGCAGAGTGCAGGGCCTCTTTCGTCCCTGCGCAGCCGTTTCAAACCTGGTGCTCGCCTGACTGCGCCGTGACGATCCTGCGTCAGCGACAGGAGAAGCAGCGCAAATCGTTTGCCCAGCGCGAGCGCCGGGAGATCAAGGTCCGCAAGGAGAAGTTGAAGACCAGGGCTGACCACCTGCGCGAAGCCCAGGCCGCGGTGAACGAGTACGTGCGCCTGCGTGATGCGTACCTGCCGTGCATCAGCTGCGACTCGATGCCGAACGACAACGACCTCATGACCGGCAGCCGCTGGGACGCCGGCCACTACCGATCCGTCGGCGCATGTCCGGAGCTGCGTTTCGAGCCACTGAACATCCACCGTCAGTGCGTGAAGTGTAATCGCAATCTATCCGGCAATGCCGTTGAGTATCGCATCCGCCTGGTGCTGCGCATTGGTGCCGACCAAGTGGCCTGGCTCGAAGGGCCTCATGAGCCCCGCAAGTACACCGTGGAAGAAATCAAGGCCATCAGGGCCGAATACCGGGCCAAGACCCGCGAACTGAAGAAGGGGCAGGCAGCATGATCTATCGCAACGTGATTTCCGCAGTGGTCCGGGCCCTGGCCGCAGAGACCATCAACTCGGCCGGCGGTTGTGATTTCGAGCCGAAGGTCCAGTGCGTCAAGCAGAAGGGGGAGATTGTCGGCAAGGAAGCTGCGTTCCTGATTGATTGCTGGGTGTTCGGTCGGCTACACAAGACTCTGGCCCCGGCGCACTGGCGCGCCCTGGTGGCGAAGTACTCAACCCACGACGAGCGCAAGCATGGTGCAATCCTGGAGCTGTTGAATTCGGTTCAGTCACCAGCGCCACAACGGTTCCGCGAGTGCGCCATTCTGACTTGGGCCATCCCTCAGGTGGCTGGTGCAGAGGGCAAGCGGTCGGCAACCGTGCTCCCAGCAGCCTGGTACGACATCACGAACTGGGACAACGACGGGAAGCCAGAATCCACCCGGTACCGGTGGCGGTCGAACATCCGGAAGGCTTTGGACGATCAAGTCAACGAGGCGCTTACCGCCGCGCAGGAACTGCTGGATGCGGAGGGGCTGATCGAAAGTTGCGCGGCGTAGCAAAAAGCCATTGCAATGAGTGAGAAAGTGAGAGAGTATTTATCCATCCTGTCGATCTTGCGCGTTGCGGATTGACAAAACTTCTCCCTGGAGCAGCGGCATCCGTTGTTGTGGCTGGAGTCGTAGCCGGCACCGTTGGAATCATGGCATTAGTGGCTGTATACATGCTTTATCTCAAGGTGCAAGAGCCGACCGTAGCGGCCTCGACTACGAAGGAGGATAACGAGATGGTAAAAAAAACCGATTTGGCGTTTCTCAACACGATTCACGCTACCGGTGCCGGTCTCGTCTCCAGCCTCATCATTGCCGGTCTGATTCGAGCCTAGCGGCTCACCGAGCCCCGCCAAGTGCGGGGTTATTTTTAAGCCCGCCCTGTGCGGGTTTTTTATTGCCTGAGATTTACCTGTTGCCAGGACAGCCTTCTGGGCAGCCTGGACGCGGTATAGCCGGAAGTCACGCGTCACGAAAGAACACCGGCAGCCCGCGCACTCTGTTCACATCTGACTTCCAGAGTGGCGCGAGACAGGAGCAGCGAGATCGATGCAAAGGGGTGTCGACGGTGCGAAGGTCTTTGGCGGACCGAGGGGAAAGACCCTCACATCATGCGGATGAATGCGCAGGCTGATGCGCTAATCAGGTGAACGAGATCCCCGCCGGTCCGTGATGCGGCACATTAGTGCCGGTCGCATCTGCTGCGGTTAGGTTGCCGAGCATTTCGGCAAGCTGGTCAGGGGGTAGCCGCGTAAGCGGAGGAAGTAAAACGAGGCGCCGGTACGCGCCTATCGTCACTAAGCCGGAGATCAGCGCCGGCCATCCGCACCTATTCAGGCTGCCTCGACAGACAGCGTTATGCGTTTGCCAAGTGCAGCGAGGGCTTTCTCGATCGCTTCCATCTTGGAGGTATGGAGAAAGTCCACCAGGCGATCGCCCTGGGTCTGGGCAACGCCCAGCAGGCGGCACAGGTCGGCCTTGCGCATATCCCGCGCCATCATTTCGTTCCACAGCGCGATCTTCGCAACGGTCACCGCTGGCAGGTGAACTACGTGCTCGCCATCCTGGGGAGCAGACGCAGAAGGAATCGCCTGGCGCTGATCGACATACAGCGACAGAGTCGTCTCGATAGCATCCATCGCCTCACGGATCGCATGCTCGACGTCATCGCCGAAGCTGTTCATCTCTGGCAGGTCCCGGCAGAAGACGGCCACACCGGTGGCATCCTGTTCAAATCGAATTGCAAAGTCGTACATGGTCACTCCTCGGAGGTGATCGTTCAGCTTGCAGAATGGCGAAGGGGGCCCTTAGAGCCCCAGTTGTTTAATGATCGCCTTGCGGGTCGGTTCCGGCATTTCCTTGGAGCCGTGATCCGCAAAGGTTGTCTTGTTGCCGCTAGGGGCGGTGACTTTGAAGTGGCTTCCTTTGCCTGCTTCGAAGGTCACCCCTTGGGCCTTCAACCATCGTCTGAACTCGCTGAACTTCATCACCTCGCCTCGTTGTTTGGATGAGTCCAGTATACAACAGATATGTGGTAATACAACAGTTTTGTTGTATTCGATTAGTACCTATTCAGGGCCTCGACATTGATGGGGCCTTTTCGTATTCGGCTCCCCACACCCATTGCCCCAAGCTGGGAGTGCAGCGGATGCCGACCTATTCAGTCATGCCCACGGAGTCGAGCGCATGGAGTATCTACAGCGCCTGCTCGACAAGATCGACAGGTTCGAATTGGTGATTGCGGGCCTCATTGGTGCCGTGGTCGCGAGCTGGTGGCACAAGGACGACTTGTCCGACTGGCGAGCCTGGATGGTGTTCCTGATCACTGGGGTTGCCTGCTCGCTGTACCTGACAAGCATGGTCAGCACCTACTTGAACGTCACCGAGCCAAAGATCGTTGCCGGTATCGGCTTTCTGCTGGGCACCTTCGGCGGTTCTCTTCTGGCTGCCATCAACCGGGCAATCAAAGCCGCTGATCTCTGGGCGCTTATTCGCCAGCGGTTCGGGGGAGGCAATCCACCATGAATCTTGAACTGATTAACTCCATCGCCTGCGGCTTGATTGCCTTGTGGGCGACCTGGTGTGTCCTCAGTGGCCGGGTGCGGGATGGGATCCTGGGCAAACTGATCTACTCGGCGGTCGCCATCAGCGGCTTTGTGGTGATGACACGTAGCCAGAATGTCTTCTTCGGCCCGACCACGGCCGGCCTGACGCTGCACATGTCCCTGGCGCTTGCCGGGCTGCGCCACATCTTCATGGTTATCTGGTGGCAGCGGGTGAAGGCCTGGCTCTGCCGCACGATGAACTGCGAGCACTGTTTGGGCTGTGACAAGGCCCCGGGCGGAATCGAGCGTCGAGCCAAGTGAGTCGCGACACATTTTGCGAATCAGCAAAATTGTGTCGCGATACCTGAAAGCGAAACGAACTGTCCGCAACTCCCCGATTTGATCGGTCTGAACTTCCACGGGTTCCGACCAATCTGGCCGGCCGATTTGGGTGGCAGCCCCTACAGATCAGAAAGGGGCACGGTTCGATACGATATGAGTTAATTGTTTAAGGGCATCCGAGTACTTTGTCGCCTTCACTCCAGCTTCGGGTGAGCCTGCCAGCGGGCTAGGGCCATGAGTAAAGTTGTTGAGTGTGGTGTTGATTTCTCCCTTTGCGCCGCCTGCACCTGGGGTGTACCACAGATCGACATTGTGATTGTTGCGCACGACTGTCTCAAACAACAGCGTGATCAAGTCGCCGGGGTTTTCGTAACTGAAACCGTCGTCATCTGTGAGGTATAGGTCTTTAATCGCGGGGAGCGGAGCGCGGTAGCGGGTCTGGGCGATGGATCGAACCACATCGAGCATTGTTTTAATGTCTTCTTGGCTCCCAGATTGAAGGTTGTAAAACCGCAATTCTTTGTCTTTCAGCAGCTCAGTTGCGTGATCGAGAACATTTTTCACTATCAGATCCTCAGGATTGGATCCATATCAATACCGGCAACGCGCCACTATTTCAATCCCGCCGTTAGGCGTACCTGGGACAATCTATGAAAATCAAGCAACCCGACTGGGAGGCGATCGAACGAGCCTACCGGGCGGGTTCGCTTTCCATAAGAACCATCGCTGAGCGCCACGGCGTGAGCGACACCGCGATCAGGAAGAAAGCCAAAGCCCTTGGATGGGCGAGAGACCTTTCTGACCAAGTGCGCAAAGAGGTTCGCAGCAAGCTGGTTCGCGGAGAGGTTCGCAACGACCAAGGCGCGAACTGCGAACTGGATGCCGAGATCATCGAAGAGGCTGCCGAGGAGGGCGCCCGGGTGGTTCGCAGCCACCGCCGCGACATCCGCAAGGCAACGATCCTTGCGAACCTGCTGATGGATGATCTGATGACCACCATCCAGCGCCGCGAAGAGATTGAAGACGCGATCGAGGATGAAACCTCTGAGGACAACAATGGGATGCGCCGGGCCTCTATGCTCGCCGCCGTGGCGCTGCCAAGCAATTCCAAGACGCTGTTCCAGCTTTCCTCTGCAATGAAGAATCTGCAGGTCCTGGAGCGCCAAGCATTTGGCCTGGACGAGAAGGAGAAGACGGACGACGCCGACGAACTCTCGAAGATGATGGACGAACTATCGAAGGACGCCTGACATGAAGCCCGAGCACATGAAGCTGCTCCGGGATAAGCGCTGGCGGTTGAACAATCTCTACTTCATCACCGACAAAGCGGGCAAGAAGGTCCGCTTTCGGATGACGGACGAGCAGATCGAATATTTCGACGGGATGCACACCCGGAACATCATCCTGAAGGCTCGCCAGCTCGGCTTCACCACTGAGTGCTGCATCATTCAGCTCGACGCCGCTCTTTTCGAGTCAGCCAAGTGCGCACTGATCGCCCACACCCTGAACGACGCCAAGCGCCTGTTCCGGGAGAAGGTGAAGTACGCCTACGACAACCTGCCGAAAGAGATCCGCGCCGCGAACCCTGCGAGCAACGATGCTGCCGGCGAATTGGTGTTCAGCAAAGGCGGCTCGATCTACGTCAGTACCTCGTTCCGGGGTGGTACGCTGCGCTACCTGCACGTTTCCGAGTTCGGGAAGATCTGCGCAAAGTTTCCGCACAAGGCCCGTGAGATCGTCACCGGCGCCTTCGAGGCCGTGGCCACTGACTGTTTTGTCACGATCGAGTCCACGGCGGAGGGTCGAGCCGGCTACTTCTTCGATTACTCACAGAACGCCGAGAAGCAGCAGTTGTCCGGTACGCCCCTGGGCAAGCTGGACTGGAAGTTCTTCTTTTTCAGCTGGTGGAAGAACCAGGCCTACTGGCTCGACCCGGCCGAGGCGGTCGTCCCGCAGCGTCTGACTGGCTATTTCAGCGAGCTGGCAGCCAAGCACGGTATTGTCACGAACCCGGGCCAGCGCGCCTGGTATGCGGCCAAGGAAAAAAACCTGGGCGACGACATGAAGCGGGAATACCCGTCGATCCCGGCTGAAGCCTTCCAGCAGTCGATGGAGGGCGCTTATTACGCCAAGCAATTCACCAAACTCTACGCGGCCCAGCGCATCGGCGTGCTGCCCGACAACAGCCATCTGCCCGTGCACACGATATGGGACATCGGCGTCGGCGACTCAACAGCCATCTGGTTCGTTCGGATCGTCGGCGAGGAATACCACGTCATCGACTTCTACGAGAACAGCGGCGAAGGCCTGCGGCACTACATGAAGGTGCTCAAGGATCGCAAGTACACATATGGCGATCACTGGGGGCCGCACGACATCGACAACCGTGAGTTCGGTAGCGACGGCAAGACCCGCCGTGAGTTGGCCCGCGAGGGCTACGAGATCGACGGGCAGAAATACAGCCTCAAGTTCAGCGTTGTTCCGAAGCTCGGCATCGACGAGGGCATTGAGCAGGTGCGGGAGATCTTGCCCGCCTGCGCCTTTGATGAATCCAAGTGCGAGCTGGGTATTTCCTGCCTGGAAAACTACCGAAAAGAGTGGGACGACAAGCGTGGCTGCTGGAAAGACAAACCACTTCACGACTGGTCATCGCACGGCGCGGACGCGTTCCGCTATTTCGCCGTCTCGATGGGCAGGCGCAAACGCACAGGCGGAACACGCCGAATTGGAGGCTTGGCCTGATGCCAGTGCAATCGACGAACCCAGACTACGACGCGCACATCGCCGAGTGGGAAATGATGGACGACGCCCTCGAAGGCGAGTGTGCCGTGAAGCGCAAGGAGCGCAATCTGCCCAAGCCGAGCGGCATGGTGGAGGCTGAAAAGCTCGACGGGGCGGGTAACAAGTACCTGTACCAGAACTACACCGACCGCGCTCAGTACGAGCACTGGGTGCGCGACTCGCTGCGTTCGATGATGGGTCTGGTCTCCCGGCTGATACCTGAAATCGAACTGCCCGGCGGCCTAAAAGGGCTGGAGGACAATGCCACGGCGGACGGCTTCGGGCTCAAGCAGCTGTTTTTCCGGATGGTGCGCCAGGCTATCTCCCACGGCCGGGTACCGCTTGTGGTGAACATCGATGATCGCGGCGAGCCGTACTTCTCGACCTATGCCACGCGCAACGCCATCAACTGGGACACTGCTGACCAAGGCGGCCGGCAGGACCTGGTCCTCTCGGTGTTCCGCGAATTCCGCAAAAAAGGTGGTGATCGCTACAGCCATGATTGCGATACGGTATTCCGCGAGTTCTTCATGGAGAACGGCACCTGCCGCACCGCCGTTCGAAACGAAGGTGGTGAGCTGGTCGAGGACGAAAAGCCCCTGGGGACCACGGGCACCGACAACCGGCTGATCAAAGGCCTTGGGTACCTGCCGGTGATCTACTGCGGATCCACGGACAACTCGCCGGAAGTCGACGAGGTGCCGCTACTAACTATGGCGCGTGCCGCACTGAAGTCCTACCAGCTCAGTGCCGATTACTTCACCGCTCTCCATCAGACCAGTCACCCGCAACCGTGGGTTTCTGGGCTGGATGAATCAGTGGAGTTGAGCGTGACCGGGCCGTCGGCCGCGTGGGATCTCGGGCCGAGCGGGCAGTGTGGCTATCTGGAGTTCCAGGGCGCCGGAATTGAAGCCGTGCGCAAGGCCATGGACGACCAGAAGAACGCCGCTCTTGAAGCTGGCGCCAAGGTCATGGACGTGAGCGGCACGGAGTCGGGTGAGGCGCGCAAGACCCGCCAGAACGATCAGCACGCAACATTGCACAGCGTTGTCGTCACGGTTGCCGAGGCGCTGGAGCAGGGACTTCGATACGCCGCCGAGTGGAAAGGATACGACCCCAAGCAAGTCAAGTTCACGGTTAACCCTGAGTTCGTAACGCCAGTGGTTGACGCCCAGGTGCTTGCCGAACTGCTCAAGGGTGTAATGGCTGGCACGATCAGCGCCGACACCTACTGGCAGTACCTGACCACCGGCAAGTTGCCGGAGCGCCCCTATGACGAAGAGGCCGAGTTGATCAGCGATGAGCGCGAGTCGGCCGGCATCAACTTGGACAAAGAAGATGTCGACGGCAAACCTGGAACAGGCGGACAGCCAACTGCTGGAGCAGACGACCCGTCACTCGGTGATGATCGAACGGCTTAAGGCTGGCGAGGTCAGGAAATTCGAGAAGTACCTGCGCCAGATTGACAAGTTGGTGCGGGACCAGTTGACCCGCAAAGAGCTGACCACCTACAGCCGAGACCGGCTTGAGCAGTTCCTGGCCCGTGTGGACGGCAAGCTGCTGGAGATCTACAAGGCCTATGGCGACCTGGTGCAAGCTGACCTGGTGGACATCGCCCTGTATGAGTCGGCCTTCGAGGCAAACAGCCTGAGCAATGCGCTCTCCATTGACGCGGTGGTGCCGAGTAACACGGTGATTCGCGCTGCGGTGTTCTCGTACCCGCTGCAGGTGAAGGGTATCGACAGCGGTAAGCTGCTGAAGAGCTTCCTCAGCGGCTGGACGCGCACGGAGACGATGCGCGTCACGAACACTATTCGGCTAGGCTTCGGCCAGGGCCAGACGAACGCCCAGATCATTCAGGCGATACGTGGCACCGCGGCGCAAAACTTCACCGACGGCATCCTGGCAGTTAGCAATCGCAACGCGGCCTCTGTAGTGCAGACAGCAATCCAGCATGTGGCCACGACGGCACGGATGGAAACGCTGAAAGCCAATAGCGACGTGGTGCTGGGCTACCGCTGGGTATCGACGCTGGACCGCAAGACTTCGCAGCAGTGCAAGGGCCTCGACGGGATGCGTTTCGACCTGGGCAAAGGTCCGCTGCCGCCGGCGCACATCAACTGCAGGTCAACCACGGTGCCAACCACCAGGCTTTCGGAGATGTTCGCCAAGGACGCCACGCGCGCCTCAGTGGGTGATAACGGCGGGGCCCAGGTAGACGCCAGCCTGAATTATTACGAATGGTTGGCAACCCAGCCGGCGGGCTTTCAGGATCATGCATTGGGTCCGGTTAGAGGGAGGCTCTTTCGCAATGGCGGTCTGACGCCGGAGAAGTTTGCCAAGCTGCAGCTCGATAAGTCGTTCAAGCCGCTGACACTGGCCCAACTCAAAGAGCTGGAGCCTGACATGTTCATCCGTGCAGGCGTTACACTCGGCGCTCAACCAGGCTGAGCACCCTATGCTGATCATTGTCGAGGATGGAACAGGAAGGCCAGGCGCCAATAGCTTCGTGCCCTTGGAAAAGCTGGTCTTTTACCGCGATTATTATGGCTTTCCGCTTCCTGCTGGCGAAAACGAGCAGAAGGCGTTGCTATTGCGGGCTGCTGCCGATATGAACGCCATGGAATGGAAGGGCGTCAAGACACGGGAGTCGCAGCCGATGGCCTGGCCCAGGCGTCACTGCAGGGTTGGATTGGAAATCCTGTCTGAAACGTTTGTCCCGTTTGAAATTGAGTGGGGTCAGTTGAGGCTTGCAGTAGAGCTGTATGCAGCAGACAACGGTTTCGGCATTCCCGAGCCCGCATTTGGCACCGAGAAAGACGGAGAGCGCGTGACATTGCTCCGCGGCAATCCCGGCGCCATGCTTCGACCTCCGCCGTATGCGCCGAGCAGGGCGCAGTTTGCTGATTACCTTGTGATGCGAGGCTTACAGGTCATTTACTCTCGGTAGCGACAGTGCCTTTATCTGGTTTTGGCTTGGGAAGCACGAACGGGAAATGCAGAGTTTTGCTTTCATAAAGTGTGGTCTCTTCGACGCACTTGCTTGAAATCGACTTATCAGCAATCAAGGGAGTTAAGGCCGTTATTGTCTCAGGGATTTTAGTGTCGGTTTCCTGTCCGATACTTGTGATCATTCCATTTGCTAAAGTTACATTTAGTTTGGCTGTTCCAAGCCCGCTTTTGAATTTCAGTGACCTTTTCTCTCCTGGGAGTGTGACTGCGGTTACGCTTTGCGAGCAATCTGCTTTGTTTGATACCAGTAGATAGGGAACTGGGTCGTAATAGGTAAGTCCGTCTTTCCCTAGGTCGATACCTGCACAGCCCATAAGCGCTGCTGAGCCACCCAGTGCTACGAAGCCTTTTATGATGGTTTTCATGCTTGTCTTCCTGCTTGAGCCGAAATGGCCACCTGGGAAGTGTAGTTAGAGTTTAAGACTTATGTCGGCTATTAATCGCAGCGAACTGACACGTTAATTTTTCCTAAATAATTATTTGCGCCTCGACTATGTCGGGGCTTTTTTATGCCTGCAAAGCGGGCCGACCAAACCCAAGGGGTGCACCAAGTGGCAGACGAAAACCAGATTGATCTTGAAGACCCGGCAGTCAAATCCGCGATCGCCGAAGCGGTGGAAGCGGCCACTCTGGGTCTGAAGAACAAAAACACCGAGCTGCTTGGCTCGCTCAAAACGACCAAAACTGAGCTGGAAGGCTTCAAAACCCAGTTCGAAGGGCTGGACATCAATGCGGTGAAGGCCCTGCTCACCAAGGTGGGCCAGGACGAGGAGACCCGTCTGCTGGCGGAAGGCAAGCTCGACGAGGTCATCACCCGTCGTACCGAGCGCCTGCGCACCGACTACGACACCAAGCTGGCCGCCGAGAAGGCCCGCGCCGACAAGGCTGAGCAGTTCGCAGCCAAGTACAGCGACAAGGTGCTGGCCGATTCGATCCGCGCTGCCGCCATCAAGGCCGGTGCGCTTCCCGAGGCCGCCGAGGACATCATCCTGCGCGCCAAGGGCACGTTCAAACTCAGCGACGACGGTGAGGCGATCGCTACCGACCGTGATGGCGAGGTCATCTACGGCAAGGACGGCAAGACGCCTCTGTCCCCGCTCGAATGGGCGGAATCGCTGCGTGAAACGGCAACACACCTCTGGCCAAGGGCTCAGGGTGCCGGGCAGACCGGCGACAACGGTGGCAAGGCCACGAAGAAGTGGGGTGAGTACACGGAAATCGAACGCGCTGCGATCGCCCGTGACAACCCCGAGCTGTTTAAGAAAATCCAGGCCACCAAAGGAACCTAATTCATGGCAACTACCCAACTGACCGACATCTTTGTCGGTGACTACTATGCCTCGCTGGAGCCGGTAAACAGCCCGGAAAAAACCGCTGTTTACGAGTCGGGCATCGTGACTCGCTCGCCTGTGCTGGATGCAATCGCCTCCGGCAGCCAGGGCACCGCCGAAATCAGCTACTGGCAGGATCTCAATGCTGATGAAGCGCCGAACATCAGCAATGATGACCCGAACGACCAAGGCGAAGTCGGCAAAGTCACCCAGGACAGCATGCGTGCCCGCGTCCTGTACCTCAACAAAGGTTACGGAGTGGCTGACCTGACTGCTGAACTGGCGAACAGCGAGCCTCAGCAGCAGATCCGCAACCGCTTCGGCACCTACTGGACCCGCCAGTGGCAGCGTTACACCCTGGGTGCGGCTCGCGGCATCATCGCCTCGAACATCGCGAACAACGGCGGCGACATGGTCATCGACGCGGGCGCGACCATCAGCGCGAATGCGTTTCAGGACGCCGCGTTCACCGCCGGCGATGCCGCTGACCAGTTCGGCGCGATCGGCGTGCACTCGGTGGTGATGAACCAGATGGTCAAGCAGGACCTCATCGAGTACCTGCGTGACTCCGACGGCAAGATCATCCTGGCCACCTACCTCGGCAAGCCGGTGTTCATGGACGACGCCCTGGTGTACGGTGCAGGCAAGTACCTGTCCGTGTTCTTCGGCCAAGGCGCTTTCGGCTACGGCGAGGGCACGCCGAAGGTGCCGGTAGAGCTGGAGCGCAAGCCTGGTGGCGGTAACGGCGGTGGCGCCGAAGTGCTGTGGGAGCGGAAGACCTACATCCTCCAGCCCGCCGGCTTCAGTTGGAAGGGCTCCGAGGCTCAGAACCTCAGCCCGACCGCGACCCAGTACGCCGCTGCTGCCAACTGGCAGCGGGTGTTCAGCCGCAAGCAGGTTCCGTTCGCCGCTGTGATTAGCGGTACCACCACGCCGTAACTCGGCCCACACAGCCAGGCGCCCTTATGGCGCCGGGATGCTTTTGAGGTGACTCATGAAAGTGATCTACACGGACAAGCCGGGCAAAGAGCGCGGCGTGTGCTACCGCCTGCTGAGCGAGTTTTTCGGCGTCATTGGCTCCGCCACTGAGGTGGTCGTCGATGGTGATGCACCGGATATCTTCGATGCCTACCAAGCAGCCGGCATCAAGGTTTCCGATGGCAAGGAGCAGGAAACCCCGGAGACCGACCCTCTGAAAATGAAGGTCCCGGAGCTGAAAGAGTGGCTGACCGGCAAGGGCATCGCCTTCGACGCGACCGCCAAGAAAGAAGACCTGCAGGCCCTGGTGCCAGCGGAATAAGGACAAGCACATGACCGACTTCATCACCGTTGCCGATGTTGATGCTTCGCTGGGTCCTGGCTGGGCCGGCACCGGTGATCCGGTCCTTGCTGTGACCATGGCCAACGCCTGGCTCACAGCCAAGATTAAGCGGGCTGTTCCTGATCCGGTCCCTACCGAGATCAAAACAGCCGGTGCCCAGGTCGCCAAAGAGGCGGCGGCGGGCAAGCTGTACACGTCCACACAGAAGGAAGTGCAGAGCAAGACGGTTTCAGCGCAGTCCGGCACCTCTGTGAGCAAGACCTATGTGGCCGGCTCTACTGATCAGTCGGCGGGTGTGAACTTCGCCTTGGCGCTGCTGGAGCCTTGGATCAAGCGTTCCGGCGTGATGATGCTGAAAAGGATCTGATCATGGGTATGCGCGAAGAGATTCAGGCTGAAATGGCTGAGGCGTTCGATGATCCCGACGGCCTGGCTGACGCAGTCCAGCCGGTGGTGGGCGTGCGGATGGTTCCCGGTGAGTATGACCCCGACTTGGGCGGCGAGACGCCGGAGACCACCGTCATGTACATGGGACGAGGTGTCTTGGGTAGCTACTTGTCCAAGGAAATCGACGGCTCCCTGGTCCAAACCACCGACAAGAAGCTACTGGTGCTGCAAAACGAGCTGTTCGTTTCGGAGGTTGGCGTGCCGACTGCGGTGCCTGCCGCGCCGGCCATCGGCGATATCGTCAACGGCATGCGTGTGATGGATGTGTCTGCCGATTCTGCTGACGCGACGTGGACAGCGCAACTGAGGAAATGACATGGCCGCACAATCCGGCAGCTTCGCCCTGAGCCTCGCCGAGTTCGCCGCCCAGACCGGTGAAGCAATCGACGCCAGTGTGCGCGAAATCATCATCGAGGTTGGCACAAGCCTGATCCGCATGTCTCCCGTGGGTAACCCGGAGATATGGGCTCAGAACCCTGTGGCGACCCAGTACAACAAGGCTGTCGACGACCACAACGCCGCTCTGCGCAGTGACCCGGCCAATCTCACCAAGGGCGGCAGGCTAAAAAAAGGCCGCAAGCTCAACGACGGCATGGACGTCAAGGCACCCGAGGGATACGTCGGTGGGCGGTTCCGTGCGAACTGGCACATCTCGCTTGGCGTAGTCGAGAACGTCACCTTTGACGAGGTGGACCCGAGCGGCGTCGAGACTAACGCCGCTCTGGTGGCTGCGATGAGCGACTTCACCGCAGGCCAGATGGCATACATCATCAACGATTTGCCCTACGCGATCCCGCTGGAGTTCGGCCATTCCACCCAGGCCCCCGGCGGCATGGTGCGGGTCACCGTGGCGCGTTTCCAACAGATCGTGCTGGAAGCTGTCAGGAACAACCAGGTATGAGCCACGCAATCATCGCCTCGATCTACGAGGCCAAGCTCATCGCCTGGAACAATGCCAGGCCGCAAAAGTTGAAGATCGTGTTCGAGAACATGGCCTACACCCCGGCAGCGGATGAAACCTACTTGCGAGCGTTCACGATCCCCGGCGATACCGCGAGCAACACGCTGGGCGGCGACCACCGTCTGTTCACTGGTGTGTTTCAGGTGAGCATCATCGCGCCGGCGGGCACCGGCAAGACCAAGACGAATCCCATTGCCGACGAGCTAATCGGACTTTTCCCCCTCTACGTGCGGGATACCAAAAACGGTTTTGTCGTCACGCCAATGACCCCGGTAGAGATGGGCCCAGGCATCACGGGCGATTCAACCTACACCGTACCGCTATCGTTCTCATACCGGTCCGACACCACTCCATAACCCGCCCGTTGGGCAAATCCTGGACCCGCCTTTGAGCGGGTTTTGTCATTTCTGCAAAGAGGAAAACCCATGTCTGTTTATTTCCCCAACGGGGCAACACTCTCGATTTCCACCGGATTCGCTGCCGCCAAGCTGATTTCTTCAATCAGCAACGCGAACCCTGGTGTCGCTACCAGCGCTGCAAACGGCTTTGCCAATGGAGATATCCTTCTGATCACCTCCGGCTGGGAGGACATCAATGAGCGAGCCGTCCGTGTATCCAACGCGGCCGCAGGCGCATTCACCCTGGAAGGCATCGATACATCCAATGTTGCTTTCTTCCCGGACGGCATCAGCGGCGGTACTGCCAAGAAAGTTACCGGCTGGGTAGCCGTCAACCAGGTGATCGGCAACTCCATATCCGGCGGCGAGCAGCAGTACTGGACTTATGCGCCGCTAGAGGCGCGTCGCGACAAGCAGATCCCGACCACCAAAAATGCGCAGGCGTTCGCCTTCCAACTGGCCGACGACGACAGCCTGGCCTGGTACGAAGAGCTCGATAAGGCCGATCGCGAAAAGGAAGTGCGGATCCTGCGCATGTCGCTGCCCAACGGCAAAACGATCTACTACGCCGGCTACGCCTCTTTCAACAAAACCCCAACGCTGGTGCGAAACGAAGGCGCGGCAGTCTCCTTTGGCTTCACCATCAACGCTGAAATCACCGCGTATCGCGCGCCTGTGGCTGCCGGCGGCGGGGCTTAATCATGGCTAAGTTCAAGATTGCCCAAGCACCGACTTTCCCGGGTACGGTAATGATTCCCGTGGTTGGCCAAGATCCGGTGAAGGTTGAGTTCACCTTCAAATATCGGAACCGGATTGAGCTGGCGGCATTATTCGATGAGTGGAACCAGCGTCGTAAGGATGGTCTGGATCGGTTAGGCGACACGCCTACCGTGTCCGAAATTGTTGCTGTCGACACCGAAAACCAGATGCGGCAGATCAAGGATCTGGTTGTTGGCTGGGAGTTTGACGACGAGTTCAACGACGAGGGAATCAAGGCGCTGGTGACCTCGTGCCACGGAACAACCGAGGCTGTTGTAGATGCTTACCAAGCTGCTTACGCCAAGGCCCGCACGGGAAACTGATTCGCGCCGCCCGCGCCCTGTATGAGCCTCCTCCCAATGCGGAGCAGCTTGCCGCATTTGGCTGGGACGCTGAGGACGTAGAGGAAGAGTTTGAGATTTGGCCATGTCTTTGGTCTGCCTTCCTCCTGTTCAACAGGATGTCCACTCAATGGCGTGCCGGCGCCGGCGGCGCAATCGGCCTCGACTACAGCTGCATCCGCGACGTGGCCGGCTTCCTCGGCATCAAGAAGAAAAAGCTCGCTGAAATCTTCCCTGACCTGCAGGTGCTGGAAGGCGAAGCCCTGCGCGTCATGGCGGAGGAAAGGGAAAACCGCCCGTGACCACGGGCATTTATTCAAGGTGAGTCGATGAACATTGCAGAGCTCGGCGTCAAGATCGACTCGGCCGATGCAATCCAGGCAAAAACGAGCCTGGACGAAATGGCGAAGGCCGGTGGCCGGGCCGAGCAGTCCGCCGTTTCGCTGATGAACGAAATGCAGGCGCTGGAGAAGTCGCTGTCCACCAGCGCTAAAACCACCCAAGACCTGGCGAAACAGCGTGACGCGCTGGCGAAGCTGACAAGGACAGGCGCCTATGGAGAGGCTGAGGCCGCGAAGATCTCGGCGCAGCTCGACAAACAGCAGGTAGCCCTGGCCAAGTCGGCCATGGATGAGCAAAAGGCCCTGAACAGCCTGCTGGGCGCCATTGATCCTGCTCGCGCTGCGCTGGCCAAACTGGATACCCAAGTTGAGCAACTGGGCAAGCATCTCGACGAAGGGCGAATCAGCCAGGAACAGTACAACAGTGCCCTGAGCAAGATCGATAAGGACTACGAAAAGCTCGAAAGGACCGCTACCGGCTTCGACAAGCTGCGCCTCGGCACTCGGCAAGCTCAGGAGAATGTCGTACAGCTCGGTAATGCGCTTTCTTCCGGCGATTGGGGCAGTGGTGCGCGCGCCGTAGCCCAGTTGGGCGCCGGAGCAGGAGCGGGCGCTGCAGGGCTGCTCGCTATCCTTGTACCGCTAGCTCTCGCCACTGCGGCCGTCGGCGGTTTGGCCTATGCCTACCACAGGGGCAGCGAGGAGCAAGACACCTATAACAAGGCCCTGATCCTGACGGGGAATTTTGCTGGAAAAAGTGCTGCTCAGCTGGGGGATATGGCGCGCCAAGTTGGCGCAACCGACGGGACGACAGGGCAGGCTGCTGAAGTACTGGCCCTGCTGGCGGACAACGGCAAAATCGCAGGCGACAGCTTTCTCGGCATCACCCAGGCTGCAGTGTCGATGCAGGAAGCCACCGGCAAGGCTGCCAAGGAAACGGTCGCCGAGTTCGCAAAGATTGCTGACGACCCGGTGAAGGCATCGGCAGCGCTGAACGAGCAGTATCACTACCTGACGGCCTCGGTCTATTCGCAGATTGCTGCGCTGGAGAAGCAGGGCGACCACGCCGGTGCTGTGAAGCTGGCGACCGAGCAGTATGCCGACGCCATCAACGAGCGCACCCCACGGATCCTAGAGAACCTCAGCTTCTGGGAAAAGGGTTACAACGCAGTCGCTAGGGCGGCGGACAGCCTAAAGAATATCGGCCGGCCAGACCTCAATTCTGACATTGAGCAGGCTCGCCGCGATTTGGCCGGGGCGCAGTCCGGCGATGTTGGCTTGTTTCAGAACAAGCAAGAGATGATCGATCTCTATCAGAATCGTCTGAACATGCTGGAGGATCAGAAGGCTGCCCAAGCGGATATCGCCAAATGGGAGGGTGAGCAGGCTAAAGCCCAAGCCGACGCCATCTCGTCGATGGCAAAGGTCGATGCTCTCGCCAAGTCTGCGTGGACGAATGAGCAGAAGCGCAACGATGCGATCAAGGAGTACAAGCGGCAGCTCGAGGACATCCGTAAGGTCACACCCAACGACCCGCGCCTGAATCAGGCGGTAATTGACAAGAACCTGGCGAACATCAACGACCAATTCAAAGATCCGAAGGCCGCCGGAACCCAGGTCGATTTGACCGGTTTCAACAACGCCAAGAACAACTTGGCGGTCATCACCGAAGAGTACAAAAATGCCCAGAAGGAACTGGACGCGGAGCAGAAAGCAGGACTTGTTTCCCAGGCCGACTATGCGCTTAAGCGCGAAGCGCTGATCGGTAACGAGCGCGACGAGGTAACCGCTGCCTACGAGGCGGAGATTGCGGCTCTGAAGGCGGCCAAGGGCAAGAAGACCACGACTGCCGCGCAAAGCATTCAGTTGGATCAGAAGATCGCCGATGCGCGTGCTGGGATGGTCAAGGCGCAAAAGGATGCGGATAGCCAGCTTGAAGTGTTGGCGACCAATGAGACCGGGCGACTCGCCAAGCAAGAGAGGGCGATTAGTTCCTACGTCCAGGCGCTAGGCCAGCAACAGCGCGCCCTCGAACTGGCTGGTCAGCGTGCTGTGCTGGGCATAGGTCAGGGAGACCGTCAAAACGCGCTCAACAGTGAATTGAACAGCCAGCAAGACCGCTTCGCCCTGCAGGCTCTGGAACTTGAGAACCAGCGTTCCGACCCTTCGAGAAACATGTCGGATGAGGAGTTTGCTCGCAAGTCCCAGGCTCTCGCAGACGCGAACAAAAAAGCCACTGATCAAATCCGCCAGAACTATGCAGATGTTGAAGCCGCCCAGGGCGATTGGACGAAAGGCGCGACATCGGCGTGGGCCAACTACTTGGATTCGGCGCGCAACATTGCCGGCCAGACGAAAGCGTTGTTCGGTAACGCCTTCAGCTCGATGGAAGATGCCGTCGTCAACTTCGCGATGACCGGGAAGGGCTCGTTTTCGGATTTCACCAAGTCGGTGTTGGCGGACATGGCTCGGATTGCTACCAGGACGGCGGCTTCGGAAGGGTTGAGTGCGCTTTTCGGGCTGGCTGCATCCGCTGCTGGCTCCTACTTTGGCGGTGCTTCGTCCGCCGGTTCTACCCAGGCGGGATACTCCGGAGACCTATCAGGCTTTACCCCGGGCAGCATTCAGGCCAAGGGCGGCGCCTGGTCGGGCGGCGTGCAGATGTTTGCCAATGGCGCCGCATTCACCAACTCCGTGGTCAGCAAGCCGACAGCGTTCGGCATGGCTGGGGGCGGGATCGGGATCATGGGTGAGGCCGGGGAAGAGGCGATCATGCCTCTGACTCGCACGGCTGGCGGCCAGCTTGGCGTGCGAGCGGTAACTGGCGGGGGAGGAGGTAGCGGGGGGAACATGTACAACTTCCCGGTCGCTGTATCGGTCCAGACTTCTGGCGCTGGCGGCACAACCCAGGAGGACACAACCCAACTGGGCAAAGGCATCCAGCAAGCGGCCAAGGCTGAAGCAGAAACTGCGATTGCCAGAGGCTTGCAGCCAGGCGGCGCCATCTGGCGCGTTATCAATGGGAGGACCTGATGGCTATTGAAACGTTCACTTGGCTCACCCAGCGCGGCGACTCGCCAGAAATCACCTACCGGGTGCGGACCTCGCAGTTCGGGAGCGGCTACAAGCAGACGGCAGGCGACGGGCCGAACAACAAGGAAGACTCCTACCCGATAACGGTCATCGGCCAGAAGGCCGTGGCACTGGAGATCATGGGCTTTTTGGATCGGCACGCCGGCGCGAAGGCCTTCCTATGGACGACTCCGCTCGGCGAGCTGGGCCTGTTCACCTGCGTCAACCCTGTTCCGACCCCAATCGGCGGCGGGGTTTACAAACTCACCGCCACATTCAACCGGGCTTTCCAGCCATAAGGGGCAACCATGCCGCTGATCAGTGACATCCAGGTTCTTGAGCCTGGCAGCGAAGTGCTGCTCTTCGAATTGGACGGGTCGGACTACGGCGCGGATGTGCTGCGCTTCCATGGGCACGCCATCCCGCACACCGAGGCCGAGTTGATCGTCGCCGGTTCGGCTGCGGACGAACTTCCGGCCAAGGCCATCTGGTGGCAGGGCAACGAGTACGGCGCCTGGCCGATGCAGATTGACGGCATCGAATCCAACGGCGACGGCACGGCGGTCCGACCAACGCTGTCGGTGGGTAACGTCAACGGGCGGATCACGGCGCTGTGCCTAGCCTTCGATGACCTGCTCGAGTTCAAGCTGACGATGCGGCACACGCTGGGCACGTACCTGGACGCCGAGAACTTCCCCGATGGCAATTCTCAGGCCGACCCAACACAAGAGACGATCGAGGTCTGGTATATCGACCAGAAGACGAACGAGGACGGGGAGACAGTGACCTGGGAACTTGCCAGCCCGGGCGATGTTGGTGGTGAGTCAATCGGTCGCCAGGCCACGACGCTGTGCCACTGGTGCCTCACCGGCGGTTACCGTGGGCCGAACTGCGGTTATACCGGGCCCTACGTCACCAAGGACGGCGTCGTCACTGACAACCCAGAACTGGACGAATGTGACGCGACCCTAGGCCGTGGCTGCATCCCGCGCTTCGGTGAGGGAAACCCGCTGCCGTTCGGTGGTTTCCCTGCTGTTTCCCTTATTGCCAGGAGCTGACCGTGCGCAAACACATTTTGAGCGCCATTCAGGCGCACGCAGCGGCTGAGTACCCGAAGGAGTGCTGCGGGCTTCTGCTGGCCGTCGGTCGAAAGCAGCAGTACTTCCCTTGCACGAATACCGCGACCGAGCCGAACGAGGAGTTCCGCATCGATCCTGAGGAATACGCCGCGGCGGAAGATCTGGGCGAGGTGATCGGCATTGTTCACTCCCACCCTGACGCCACCAGCAGGCCTTCGCCCCGGGACCTGGCCATGTGCGAAGCAACCGAGCTTCCCTGGCACATCCTGAGCTGGCCGGAGGGCGACCTTCGGACGGTTGTGCCCACCGGCGAGACGCCACTGCTCAAGCGGCCATTCGTCCACGGCGCGTGGGACTGCTGGCAGGTTTGCGCGGACTGGTACAAGCGCGAGTGGGGGCTGGAGTTCGAAGCCTTCAAGCGCGCCGACGGCTGGTGGGAAAGCAAGGACAACACCAGCCTCTACGAGGCGAACTATGAAGCGGCCGGCTTCTACCGGGTCGACAAGCCGCAGCGCGGCGACATGATCGTGATGGAGGTGGGACGGACGGTGCACCCGAATCATGCGGGGATATTCCTCGGCACTGAACCAGCACTGCCTGGCGAGCACGCTGAGACGTTCGGTCCCGGGCCTTTCCTGCTGCACCATCTCTACGGCCGGCCGAGCGAGATCATCGTCTTCGGCGGGCCCTGGCTGGATCGTACTCGCCTGATTCTCAGGCACAAAGATGCACAACCAATCCCATAACGCGGCAACGTCGCAGGAGAAATACATGAAAAAGAACATCACGCGGGCCAAGATCGCCGACGTCATTTGCAGTTCTGCAAAAAATCCAGATGGTTCGCCGGTTTGGAGTCTTTCCAAAGACGGCAGCGTTATTATCTCGCAGGAGTTGGTCTATTCTGCTGCCGTCCGAAGCGGGAAAATTACTGCTTAGGCTTGCTCGCCATCGTTTCCAATATGTCCCCGGAAGTAGGCGTCGGCAGTGGCTGGCCCGGGAAACACTTATTCCATAACTCCATTCCGATTTCATCGCCGCTTCCGTCATTTCTAGAAGCGTAAATCGCGGCGCCGATGAAAACTTTGGTCTCGGTTGGGTGGGTGTGAGCAAGAATTCGGGAAAGGCCCAAGACTAGATTACTAAGCTGAGCTATGGCTTTTTCTGCCGTCATTGCTGACATGTTGACCTCCAGGTCATAAACGCGCCGACATTGGCGCAATCCCAGTCCTTGGGCTTGCAGGCAATGGACTGGGGAATCCGTAGCGTGAAGGCAAGAGGCTACTATCGGAGCGAGGCGGGGCGTTACTGGGGATTCGTACAGGGTGGTCGGAATTGTTTGCATGGTGGCTAGGCGATATCATCCAAGCTCTGGTTCCATCCAAGGACGAAGTGTGAAAAAGATTCTCTTGTGCGTCTTGCTGATCCTTAAAGCTTGCAGCTCCCACAACGCCCCGCCAGTTCCACTACCTCAACCTGTCGACTTCGTGAAGGTGGACTACGATCCTGCAACTATGGCAAGAGTGCGCATTTATACAGGGTCTCCGTCATTGGAAGCGAGTTATAGCACTGGGTATTCTTGCGAAGAGTTGAGTAAAGAATTGCCGGTGAAACCTCTAAATAGGCCTGGCCCTAAGGCGCGTTTGCAACGTGTTCAGCACTACTCCAAGCTCAGTATTGGCATGCCCAGCTCGTGGCGACTTTCGGAAGGAACGGCTCTGAATGAAAAATATTCGGAGATGGTAGTGCTCGCAGGCAAGCCGTTTGTAGTGGACATAAAGAACATTGGTGGCGTGCTTTGCATGCCTCCGGCGCTTACATTTATCCCTGAACCAGGCGTCGACTACGAGGCGTATTTCCTCGCAATAGTGGAGGGCGGGAAATTTAAGGGTTGTCGGACGGTAGCCCATAAAGTCAGCCTACTACCACCGAGTCAGATTCCACCAATGCGGTTGGGTGCATGCATCCAGCCGGATAACTCTGTGAAAAGCTCCATTACACGCTGGGATTCGAAGTGACGGGTGTGAGTGATATCTTGCACTCTTCCCCACAGGAGTGACCCCATGAGATTTTTTGTAGGCGCGGTGGCTGTTGCTTTGCTGGCGGGGTGTGTTTCGCCGGGCGACCTGGAATCGAAGGACCCAAGCATATCGGCCAGCACCACGAAGGACCCGAAGCGTTACGCGCTTTGCGTCCTCCCGAGATGGCAGGATGCGCGCAGCGACGTCAACATGTCCGAGACGGAGTATGGCTACCGCCTCATCGCAGCGACCAACAACATGACCGACGAATTGCTAAGCATTCGCAAGACGTCGAAGGGCAGCGCTGTAAAGCTGTATCAGCGCATGGCCTGGGCCCCTGGATATGGGCGGGCCGATATGGAGCAGGCGGTGAGAGGCTGCCTGTAAGTCGAATCAAGTACGTCGAGCCGCCTTCGGGCGGCTTTTTTATGTCCGGAGAAAATCATGTCGGCGATCAACTGCAGCCATCAAACAATGACCACCATCCTGCTGTCGGGGCCCCTGATCAAGTTGTTTGGCCGGGTCCACCGCCGTGAACTTGGTAGCAAAACGGTCGGTGAGGCGTTCAAGGCCCTGAAGTGCACGCTCGACGGCTTCGATGTGGCAATCAAGGATCTGGAGCGACGGGGCATGAGGTTTGCGATCTTTCGCAACCGGAAGAATGTCGCGGAGAAGGAATTCGCCCTTGGTGGCGCCGAGGAAATTCGGATTGTTCCGGTTATCTCTGGTAGCAAGCGGGCAGGTTTGCTCCAGACAATTGTCGGGGCTGTGCTGATTGCAGCATCGTTCATCCCTGGATTTCAGGCTCTGGCACCAGTAGGCATTGCCCTCGTCGCCGGCGGCGTCATCCAAATGCTCAGTCCCCAGGCCTCGGGCCTCAAGCAAAGTGCAGGCCCCGAGAACGCCCCGTCCTACGCCTTCGGCAGCGCCAAGAACACCACGGCCAGCGGCAACCCTGTACCGATCTGCATCGGTGAGCGCAGGTGGGGCGGGATGATCATTTCTGCATCGATCTACGCGGAGGATAAAACGTGACCGACGCTACCTACAGCATCACGATCAATGATCTGCACCGGCTCGAAGGCGGCTTTATTTGCGGCGACGAAGCAGTGGTCGCCGTTCTGGATAACGGGCGCGAGATCCACCGCGAGAGTTTCATTGGGAAATGCACATCGCTAGGCGGCTACACGCGAAATTATCGTGGAAAGCCCGGTCTCACCGCCGCTCTGATCTCAGGAAACTGTCGCATGGATTTCAGCCTGAGCAGCCCGTCAAAGGCGGCTCCCCGGCGACCATAAAATCGTCGGTGCCCAGCCGGTGAGATCCGTAAACGACTCGACATCCCGGACCATGAGCCTCCGCAGCAGTCTCGGCCACATCTTTCGAGGCGTATATGTCGATGAATTGCCATGGCGAGCTTTGTACAACGCCCCAGCCCAATACCCAGCCTGAGTTATCTGGATCCTTCGGAAGGTTTTTAGCAAGGCTTCTGATTGTCATGACCGCTCCTTGGATTTTGAAGGCGTAACGCTACTACCGCCCACAGCCATGGCGTTACTGGAATTTCATCCACTCTGTACAGATACACAGACCGCCCACAAGGCGGTTTTTTTTCGCCTGGAGGAAAGCATGGGCGCAGCACGCAAGATTGAAATTCACGGCGCGAAGGGCGGAGACAAAAAGCCTAAGTCCCCGACCGAGGCCAGCGACAACCTGCGCTCCACGAACATTGCCAAGCTGCTGATTGCTGTGGGAGAGGGCGAGTTTGAAGAGGCGCCCTCGGCGGCGAGCATCTTCCTGGACAACACGCCGATCAACGACGCCAGCGGCAACGTCAACTTCCCGAACGTTAAGTGGGAATGGCGCAGCGGGTCGGTCGATCAGACCTACATCCCGGGCATCCCCTCGGTTGAGAACGAGACCTCGCTCAACATCGAACTGCGCAGCGATGCAGCTTGGGTTCGGTCGGTCACTAACACTCAGCTGTCGGCTGTGCGCCTGCGGTTCGCCTGGCCCGCCCTCCAGCGCCAGGACGACCAAGGCAACATTGGCGGCTACCGGATCGAGTACGCCATCGACGTGGCCACGGATGGCGGCGCCTATCAGCAGGTGTTGGTCGATGCGGTAGACGGCAAGACAACCACCCGGTACGAGCGCTCCAAGCGCGTTGATCTGCCCGCGACCACCACCGGCTGGCAGATCCGCGTGCGCCGCCTGACGCCCAACCAGAACAGCAACAAGATCGCCGACACCATGCTGGTCGCTGGCTTCACTGAGGTGATCGACGCCAAGCTGCGCTACCCGAACACAGCGCTTCTCTACATCGAGTTTGACGCCGAGCAGTTCACGAACATCCCAGCAGTCACGGTGAAGTGCAAGGCCCGGAAGTGGCAGGTGCCAAGCAACTACGACCCAATCACCAGGACCTACACCGGCACCTGGGACGGGAGCATGAAGCAGGCCTGGACCAATAACCCCGCCTGGATCACCTACGGGGTCTGCACCGAGGACCGTTTCGGCCTGGGCAAGCGCATCAAGTCGTTCATGGTCGACAAGTGGGAGCTGTACCGGATCGCGCAGTACTGCGACCAGCTGGTGCCGGACGGCTTGGGCGGGACCGAACCGCGTTTCCTTTGCGATATGAACCTGCAGGGCAAGGCCGATGCCTGGACGCTGCTGCGGGACATTTCCGGCATTTACCGGGGCATGACCTACTGGGCCCAGGGCCAGCTCATTATGCAGGCCGACATGCCGCGCGCTCAGGACTTCGACTACGTCTTCACCCGGGCGAACGTCATCGACGGGAAGTTCTCCTACGGTAGCGCCTCGGCGAAGACTCGCTACACCAGGGCCCTGGTCAGCTACGACAACCCGGCGAACAACTACGACACCGACGTCATCCCGTTTTCCGACCTTACTCTACAGCGGCGCTATGGCGACCGGCCAACCGAACTGAGCGCCATTGGCTGCACCCGGGCATCCGAGGCCCAGCGCCGAGGCAAGTGGGCGATCCTGAGCAACAACCTGGATCGCACTGTCACGTTCAAGACAGGCATGGAGGGCGTGATTCCGCTCCCGGGCCACATTATCCCGGTGGCCGACTCGCTGCTGGCTGGCCGGGAGATCGGCGGGCGCATTTCTGCCGCCGCCGGACGGGTTGTGACCTTGGACCGTGATACCCAGGCCAAGGCCGGTGATCGGCTGATCATCAACCTGCCAGGCGGTCGCGCGGAAGGCCGCACCGTGCAGAGCGTGGCCGGCCGCGCGGTCACCGTGACAGTCGCCTACAGCGAGGCGCCCCGGGCGCAACTTCAGTGGGCGCTGGATGCGGATGACCTGGCGATCCCGCTGTATCGGGTGCTCAGGACCAAGCGAACCACCCAGGGCGACTTCGAAATCAGAGCGCTGCAGTACGAGCCGAGCAAGTTCGCGAACATCGACACAGGGGCGCGCCTGGAGGACCGTCCGATCAGTGTCATCCCGATCACTGTCGTTCCGGCGCCGGCGAGCGTGACGGTCGCGTCGACCTCATCGGTTGTTCAGGGGCTGGCCGTTGCCACCATGACCATCAGCTGGTCCGCCGTGGAAGGGGCAGTGGCGTACGACATCGAGTGGCGCAAGGACAGTGGTAACTGGATCAAGGTTCAGCGCACCGGTTCGACCAACGTGGACGTTGTCGGTATCTACGCTGGTGCCTACGTCGCTCGCGTGCGTGCCGTCAGCGCCTTCGACATCTCGTCCACCTGGCGCAACTCGGCTCTGACTGACCTCAAGGGAAAGGAAGGCCTGCCGCCGGCGGTGTCGTTCCTGACGGCAGCGTCGTTGCTGTTCGGCATCGGCTTGAAGTGGAGTTTCCCTGCTGGCGCAGAGGATACCCAGCGGACGGAGATCTGGTACGGGCCAACGAACGTACTGGAGAACGCTACGAAGCTGGCCGACCTGGCGTATCCCCAGAGCGACTACGCGTTGCAGAGCCTGTTGGCAGGCGCCACGTTCTTCTTCTGGGCGCGCCTGGTGGATCGGACCGGCAACATCGGGCCCTGGTACCCGGTTGGCAACGGAGTCATTGGGCAGGCCAGTTCGAATGCTGGGCCGATCCTAGACCTGATCGCCGGTCAGATCACCGAGGCGGAGCTCGGCCAGCACCTGCGGGACGAGATCGAGAAAATCCCAGGCCTCCAGGCGCAGATCGATGCACTCGACGGCCTGTCAGCCTACAAGCCTGATCAGGTGTATGAGATCGGGCAGATGGTGATCGAGGACGAGCGGATCTACCAGGCGAAAGTTCAGGTTCCCGTTAATAGTCCGCCGCCGAACACCACCTACTGGCTGGATGTTGGTCAGTCTGTTGAAACTGCGAACGGCCTGGCGCAGCAGGTGGCAACCAACACCGCTGAGATTGTTGAGCTTGACGGGGTGGTCACCGCCCAGGCTACGGCATTCGAGGCGTTACGGGCTTCTTACCGCGACGACAACGGAGAGGGCGACCTCGCCGATGCCATTAAGGGCTGGACCAGCACCGCTGCAATCGCTCAGGAAACCAGTGTTCGGGCTTCGGAAAGTGAGGCGACAGCCACCAGGCTTACAACCTTTGACGCCCAGATCGGGGAGAACGCAGCGAACTTAACCGAGCTGGAACAAGTGGTGGCCACGAACGATTCGGCAACCTCGACCAGGATCGACCAGCTGACCGCAACGGTGGGGCAGAACTCGGCAGCGATTCAGCAGACGGCCACGGCCTACGCGGATACCAACGGAAAGCTGAGCACAATGTGGTCGGTGAAAATGCAGCTCACCGCCGACGGAAAGTATGTGGCCGCCGGCATCGGTTTGGGCATCGAAAATACCGCAGCAGGCTTGCAGAGCCAGTTCCTGGTCAGTGCTGACCGGTTCGCCATCGTCAACACGATCGCCGGCGGCGCTGTCTCGGTGCCGTTCGCGGTCCAGGGCGGCCAGGTGTTCATGAACTCTGCGTTCATCCAGGACGGCAGCATCACGATGCTGAAGATCGGCCAGTACCTGCAATCCGACAACTATGTTGCTGGGGTACAGGGTTGGCGCCTGGATAAAGCCGGGAATCTGGAGTTCAACGGGCCTGCGCCGGGCGGAGGCAGGCTGACAATGACAAACAGAGCCGTGAAGGTCTTCGACCAGAACGGTGTGAAACGCGTGCAACTCGGAGATCTTGACGCATGAGCCATGGAGTAAGGATGTGGGGCGCCGATGGGGCGCTCCTGTTTGATACCGGTACCGCGACATGGCGCATCGTTTTATCTCAGCTCGTTTCGTTCGCTGCCTCTCAAGATAAGGAGACCCGTCAGTTCTCCGTACCAGGGTGCAATCCATCAAATACTGTCGCGCTTGCACTTCCAATAACAATTCCAACAGACGACGACAGGCAATTCGAAACAGAAGTGGCGAATGATGTCGTTTACGTGCGCAATTATATAAATGGATATTCTGGGCCCTTCATATCAAAATCCACTATGCGGATTATTATTATGAGGTATTACTGATGGCTTACGGCCTAACAGTGCTCAATGACTCTGGCTTGATTTCAATAGACTCTGAATTTGCACGATTATGTGTCATGCAGTCAGGCTCTTATACGCAGTCTGTGTCTATCCAGTTTAGCCCGACTATTACAAGTCAAGAGCCACCATTGTTCTTTATTCGTCCAAACAACAATGGCGGAGTAGTAAACCTAGGGTGTAGATTTTCAGGATCTGCTGGTAACTGGACAGGGGTCACAGTCGTTTCAAATAGCTCTACTACGGGCAGCTACTTTGTAGCGACTTTTTCGCCGACGCCAAAGTCAGGGTATGGGATGAGGCTGTGGAATTCGGCAGGAGGTCTAATCTTTGATAGTGGGAGTCAGCCAGCAGTTTTTTCAAGATTTGCTCAGAATTGGACATACGAAACATCAACTTTGGATGACCAGGGTTATTATATTAATTGGTACTCAATCCCGATGATTGCTGCCGGGGAGTATCTTCTAATTAATAATGCAGGCATGAGGATGGTGGCGGGTAATGTTCGTGGTAGATCCACAAGTATTTACTTTGATTTTTCATTGTCTAAGTTGTGGTTTACTACAACGGCCCTTAGTAATCCTTTCGCATTTTCGCTACCCGCTGTTCTTGCAAAATTGACAGCCTAATTTTAAGAGATTCCATCATGCCTTGGTATAAAACTGGGACGGTCTCCGTCACTCTGAATTCCAATGCCGTAACAGGCACTGGCACAGCGTTCATTGTGAACAGCCGGGTTGGTGATGCCTTCCGTGGTCCGGATGGCCGCTGGTATGAGGTCACGAATATTGCGAGCAACACCGCGATGTCGATTGATCCGCCGTATTTGGGCACAACCGCGGCCGCTGGCGCCTATGCCCTGGCTCCCATGCAGGGTTATGTAAAGGACTCGGCCGACGCTCTGCGTGCGATTGTCACCACTTACGGAGCGCAGCTAGCCGCCCTCAAGACCACTGGTAACTACGACGTCTTGCCTGTAAGTAAAGGCGGGACGGCGGGCACCACACCGGCAGAAGCCCGCACTGGAATCGCGGCAGCTAAGTCAGGTGCAAATAGCGACATCACGTCTTTGACCGGGCTCACCACCGCGCTCAGTATCGCGCAAGGCGGGACCGGCAGTACCAACGCTTTCGGCTTGGGCAGCCTCACCTCAGTGCCGATTTCCATATCCGATCTTGATTCGCCTACCCTGGCCACAGGCATGTACAGCCTGGTCACTGCATCGGGAGGCACGAGAGGGCTCCCATTCGGAACCTATAACTTGTGGGTCAATCGTTTCAACAGCACAACCAGCGCCGGGCAAATCGCAATAAGCGTAAACACCGGCATCATGTATGTTCGTCATTTGCAGACGGTTTCCTTCACCGATACACGCAGTCTAGGACTTTCGCAAAGCTGGGTTGACGTCACGTCAAGTCGTGCACTTGGAACAAGCTACACGAACACAACGGGGCGTCCCATTCAGATCGCCGGTATTATTGGCCCTACATCTACTGCAACCACTGTAGCGCTCGCTTCGGTCGGCTCAACTACGATTTACGGAAATTACGCCGGCGTTGCTGGCAACTACATCTCACTACCTCAAGTTATAGTACCGCCAGGTGCGGTCTATAGCGCTTCTGCGGGTAACGGTACTGCCGCGTTGGTCAATTGGCGCGAACTGATATAAGGGCAAGTTAATGGATGGCGATGAAATGGCTATTGAGTCTATTTATGTCCCGCACAAGTATTATGTGGATGAAACGACCGGCTTGGTTTATGCCTACCCTGAGGATGGGAGCCAGGATAGTTACATTGGCGTCAATCTGCGGAAGATGTCAGCCGACGAGATTGTCGCGCACCTGAACCCACAGCCCCGTTATTGGACTGACGGTATCACCCTCATTTTTTCCGCCGCGAGCGTCATGCTCGGCATGCGCCTGGCTTCCCAAGAAGAGATTGAGCAGCTCCTGCCGGCGATGAAGTTGCGGGAGGCGACCGAGAAAATAGCAGGCCTGCGGCAAGTTGCAGATCAGGCCATCGCCCCGTTGCAGGATGCCGTCGACATCGATGAGGCAACCGCCGAGGAAGTTGCGGCGCTGAAGGCCTGGAAAAAATTCAGGGTTGCGCTCAATCGCTTACCCGACCAGCCGGGATACCCGGACGACGTTGCCTGGCCGGTACCCCCTGCCTGAACTCTGCACATCTGACGAGCCCGCCGCTGAGCGGGATTTTTTTTGCCTGGAGAAAAGTTATGACCGTTTCCGAGAAGGACCGTGACATCCTCGCCCGCACGCTGTGGGGGGAAGCCCGCGGCGAAGGCCTGGCCGGGCAGATCGCCGTTGCCTGGACCATCCGCAACCGGGTGGAAGATGGCCGGGCCAAGTCCTGGTGGGGCGAAGGCTACGCCGGCGTGTGTCTGGCGCCGTACCAGTTCAGTTGCTGGAACAAGAACGACCTGAACTACCCGTACCTTAGCGGCGCGAAGCCAATCCCGCCGAAGCAGTTCGCTCAGGCCCAGCGCGCGGCGGACCTGGTGATCTCCGGCGCCGAGCCAGACCTGACCAAAGGCGCGACCCACTACTACGCCACGACCATGCCGAAGGCTCCGGCCTGGGCAGCCAAGGCCACGCAGACCCTGCGCCTGGGCAACCACCTTTTCTTCAAGGACGTCCCATGAATCCCGCCTCAGTAAAACTGATGGTCGCCGGCATGGCCGTAGCCTTGATCCTTGCCATGAGCGCGACCTGGCAGGTTCAGGAATGGCGGATGGGCAAGAAGCTCGCCGAGCAGGCCGGCTTGCACCAGGCTGACTTGGCCAGCATCGGCAGCGCCGCCACGGCCCAGGCCCGTGCCGAGCAGGACAAGCGCTTGGCCCTGGAACTGCAAGTGTCAGCCAGTGAACAAACCCACTACAAGGAATTGAGCGATGCCCAACGTGATCAAGATCGCCTGCGCGATCGCCTTGCCACTTCTGATTTGCGGCTGTCAGTCCTTCTCGACACCGCGGATCCAGCCAGTTGCAGCCCAGTGCCTGCCACCGCCGGCGCCGGCGGCGTGGTTCATGGAAGAGCGAGAGCCCAACTTGACCCAGCGCATGCTCAACGAATTATCGCCATCACCGACGCCGGCGACCGGGGGCTGATCGCGCTGAAGGCGTGCCAGGCGTATGCAAAAGGAATATCTGGAGGAAAGTGAAAACAGTCCGGCTGTAGTTGGTGCGGCGAATATCCGTCGTTTCCTTGCCACTACTACCGTTCCCTGAGTTGCTAGAATGTTCTGACGTGATATGGCCGGGGCAAAGGAATGGACAGGTTGACGAAAGATGAAATAGAGGGGGCCTTGCACGAATTGCTGCCTGGCTGCACCGTTGAGTGCACCATCAGCCCGGACGGAACCACCTCTCTACTAATCGGAGGTGAAGACGGGGACAGCTTTGCGGTTGTCGGCTTAGTCAGAAGCCAATATCGAGGCGAAGCCGGTCTCAACAGGCTGGCTCGTTATATCGCCGAAGACATCGGATTGGCGCGTCAGCGCTTAAAGACCCGGCGGGTCCAAAAGGTCTCTTCCAATGCTCCCCAAGTTGATGCGCCTGCTTTGTCGAATAAAACACGTCATTGAGGCCTGGAGACTCGGTCACTCGGGAAAATCCGGATTCAGGACGGGCTGATATCCAACGTTAGGAGGAATGCGCCCGATCATCGGCCACCGGTCATGAATCCATGCGTACTCTGGGGGCGGGGAGGTGGTGACAACGTACACGCGCTGCTCTTCGCCATCGCCCAACACCAAGCATTCCAGTCCGTAGCCTTCGTTCATGTCAAACCAGTGGGAAACCCGCTCTCCGTCCTTCTCCATGTATCGCTGCACCAGGCCTAGCGCCCGCCGTGGGTGATATTTCTCCCATCCCCCACGTTCTAACGTTTCAAGCTTTGCCCACCCCCCTGACGGACCGGTGCCTTCTTCTTCTCGGCGACGTCCCCATCGCACCCATCCAAGATCTGTCCCGTCCGGGAGCAGCACGGGAAACGCTGCCCTTGGATTTGGGAAGTACACCTTGACCCTTTCGTACGCGCGGTTTTTGTCCGCTGCCTCAACTCCACCGCACATATCTCATCCTCAATTGCACTGGTCCTGGACAGATGACACCGTCGCTCCTGTGGAAGTTTGCTCGGGAACTAGCGGTTTTTCGACGAAACCTCTGCCGGCGCAGGGCCCGCAGTCCTCGCGCTTGCCAAACCGGTCCAAGCAGGTTGGGCATTGGACGAACCTCGCCATTTCATAGAAAGGCCGGATCCTCAGTAGGATCTTCAAAAGCTTGTTTTCGGTGGCAACCTGGATAAGGTCGGTCATCCAACGATATACGTCCGGATCATCAATCTTGTCGTAGATGACTCCTTGGACCATCCCCTTCGTTTCGACCAGGTCAAACTGTCGTCCATCCTTCAGCTTGAGGACCAAGCCCTCTACTGTGCCATGCAGATGGTGGTAGTCCTGATTTAGCTCCAGCCCGTTCTCCGTGTGATAAATCTTGCCGTTAAACCCACGAACCTCTGAAGCGTTGTCTCCGTCGAGCGTCAATACAGAATGGAATAAAGTTCCAAGCCTAGGTCCACCGCCACGGGGCATGACGTCATAGCCATAGGAGGAACGATAGACCACTGGGTTCGCATGCAGCTCTTCTATGGCTAGCCAATACGCGGCGTTTGCCATTTCGTCCATGTCGAACTGCTCAAGCCTGTCGATCAGGTTTTCTTCAGCCAGCTTGGCACTCAAGTCACGAAGGCTTGAGCGGTGCGCCTCCGGGTTCTCACGTCGAAAATTTTGATCATCCAGCGTGTCTCGCCATTGCCTGATCCTTAGCGCCTTGGCCTGTTCGAAGTTCATGAGGGAATCGCTTATGCAATTACTGTTTATATGTACAGTAGTCGAGTAAGGAGGAGGCTGGCGAGGGGGAGCCGACGAGCTGTATCGGAAAGAGGCGACGGTGAAGATATTTACAATTCTTGTACCTGTTTTTATATTTTGTACAGGTTTTGCGAAAAGGTAACGACGAAGTGACCCCGCTCGAAAAATTGGTTTTGTGGCATGAAAGCTGGTCTCTAATCAACCAGACCGTCAGATGTAAAGGCTGCGGTGTAGAGCAGTCAGAAGCCGACAGGGAGACTGCATTCGCCCATCGTCCGGGCTGCAAAAATGCGAGATTCCACTCCCAGCCTTGGCACGCCTTGGATGAGGTGAGAGACGCATATTGGATTGCCCCGCCTGAATCTGCATCGACGACAGAATAGGGCTTATTCGGGGGTGCTTATCACGGCCAGTGCCGTTTTCACGAATTCATCGTTCCGTTCGAGAGTAGCCAACGCCCCACGGACGTTTTGATCGACGACGGCGAAGCCGTTCGCCGCAGCCCAGTTGGACAGTTCCATGATTGCTGCCTCCAGGGCGAGCTGGTTTTCGGCAATCTTGGTGAGCAGTTGAGGGAGCAGATCAAGGTTATGCATTTATGACTCCTACTTCGTAGAAATCAGCGTAGCAGGGGGAGTGGTGATAGGTCGGCAGAACGCCGTAGGAAAGGGGGCATTACCGTAGGAATATCCAACTCCTGACAGCTCTCGAAGTTGATAGAAGAGCCCCGCACCGAGCACGGGGCAGGGGAGCCTACTTGCCGAGTTTTTTGCGGACATCGACAACCATCGGCCCAGCGGCTTTGACAGCGGCCTTCAGTTCTTCCTCCGTCACACCGAACTCATTGCACCAGTACTTAACCTCCCAGGCTTCAGACGTATTCACGCGAGCCCGGTCTTGCGGTCCGCGATTGCTCAAATCGTCACCCATCACAAATCTCCTTTTGGCAGACCTGGGACAGTCCAGGCCATAGCAGCATAGACCAGCAAGTTAAGCTCGCCTTGACCCTTCTCAAATGCGCAAAACCTCCTCTGGAGGCCGCGTGTTTTCGTTTGCATAAGCACAAAAATCCTTTCTTTTTGCGCTGCCGTAAATATGAATAAAATCTTATAAAACAGTAAGTTAGTCTTCTACAGCTCCCAGCATGGGGTGCTAGGGGTCGAGTGTTCGAATCACTCCGTCCCGACCATATTTCTGAGTAACATCAGACACTTAAGCCGATCAGTAGATCGGCTTTTTTGTGCCTGCGTAAAACCTGCGCAAAGCAACTCCGTGTGCGCGCGGTGTGATCCCCGCATTTAGCCCAACCCTAAACAAGTCGGACGCGTGCCCACACCCTCCCGTCCTCTCAAATCACCACCCGCCGAACCCTCCCACTCAACGGCACAATCCGCTCCCCCGGCGCCTGTAACGGCCGCCCCGTCAAGCCCATGCCTTCGCTGATCAATACCGCACCGTCCACCACGCAAAGGACTCGTCAGGGGCTCCAGCAGACCTTGTCAGAGATCGATCACCAGGTCCGACGTCGGCTTGCTGCAGCACAGCAGGCGCAGGCCCTTGTCGATTTCCCGTTGGCGGATCCCGCCGTTGTGGTTCATGTCCACCGTGCCTTCGAGCAGCGCCGTCTTGCAGGTGCCGCACACGCCCTGGCTGCAAGAGGAGGGCACGATGGCGCCGGCTTTCTTGGCCGCACTCAGCACGGTCTGGGTGCCGGTCATGGTGAAGGTCTTTCCCGAGCGGGACAGGGTCACCGTGAACAGGCTCGCCTGATCCAGCGAAGGGGCCTGTTCGATCATCGGCTCTGCGTTCAGCACCGAGATGTCGAAGCTTTCCTGGTGGTAGTGGGTGAAATCGAACCGCGCGTCCTTGAGCAGCGATTTGACGGCCTCCATGTAGCCTTGAGGGCCGCAGGTGAACACTTCGCGCTCCCTGAAGTCCGGGACGTGTTGGCTGAGCAAAGGCAAATCGAGCCGGCCGATGGGGTGTTGCCAGTCGACGCTGGTGCCCGGGCTTTCGCAGACGTGCAGCACGCGCAGGCCGGCCATGCGCGCCTGCATGCCCTGGAGTTCGTCGTGGAAGATGATGTCGGTCGGCGTACGGGCGCTGTGCACGAAGACGATGTCCAGGTCGCTGGCCATGTCGAAGGCTGTGCGGGTCATCGACATCAAGGGCGTGACGCCGGAGCCTGCCGACAGGTAGAGCCATTTCTTCGCCGGAATGCCGACCGGGGTAAAGCTCCCCGCCGGGCCGGACGCGCGCAGGCAGTCCCCGGACTGGAGGCGGTCGTGCAGCCAGTTCGACACGAGCCCGCCCGGCACCCGCTTGACGGTGATGGCGAACGCGAACGGGCGAGTGGGGGACGACGACACGGTGTAGCAGCGGGCGATGGGCTGGCCGGCGATGACCGGTGATAGCGTGATGAATTGGCCCGCTTCGAAACTCAGCGCGCTGAAGTCCGCGCAGCGAAACACGAACGTCTTCACGTCATGGGTTTCCGGGTACACGGCGCAGCACACCAGGGTTTTCTGTTCGCCGCTGTTCCATTGCGCGCCAAACGTGCTCCACGTCTGTGGGTCGGTAAAGCGTCTGGCAGCGTCGGTAGGCTCAAGGGAGGCAAGGTTTTCGTAAGTTGTCATGTCCATTGCTCACACGCCATGGGCGGCCAGGCGCGCCGAGTACCAGCGCGAGAACTGATCGACATAAGACTCGGTGAAGGCCGAGAACGGTCCCGGTGCATAGGCCGGGTCCTGGGTACCGCTGTGGGTGATGCCCACGAGGCTGGCGTCCTGGAGGTTGGTCGCGGCCCAGACTTCGGTCAGTTTATCCAACTGGTAGTCCACGCCCTCGATGGCGTCCGCGTGCACCAGCCACTTGGTCCGCACCAGGGTTTTGTCCGGCGCCAGGGGGATGATGTAGGAGATCACGGCGTGGTCGCTCATGACGTGCGTCCATGAGTTGTGCGTCCACAGGTGCATGTCCCCCAGGTCACGGCGGGTGAGGTGGCCGAACAGGCGCGTGCAGGCCACTCGGGTATCGAGGGTCTGGGATTCGCCATGGCCGGCGATGACCAGGCGTTGCGAGCGGAATTGAGTGACGACGTCCTCGCCCAGGTGTTCGACGGCGTCGCAGAGGTAGCCCTCGTTCTCCCAGTTGCGCTTGGTGTCGGCATTGCGACGGTGGTATTCGTCGAGCGCCTGAAGCGAGTCCTCGCTAAGCCCGTCGGTGCAGAAGCCGAAATCTTCCGGCAGGAACGACGCTGTCAGTTCGGGATGAGTACCGGCGCAGTGATAACACTCACGGTTATTCTCGATGACCAGCTTCCAATTGCCGTTCTCGATAATTTCCGATTCATGGGCAATCTTTGAATAAGTAAGTTCGTATTGGGCAAAGCGCGGCGACATGACGTGGTCAAGGTAACTGATATCTTCCGGCGCTTCGTCACCCAGGCAAACGAATATATGCGTGCCCACCACTTTGGTGTGAACCGGTATCAGACTCTTGCAGGTAGGGTCGAAGTTCTGGCCCATGTGCGCGGTATGTTTCAAACTGCCGTCCAGGTCATAAGTCCACTGATGATAAGGGCAGACCAACAGGCCCACGGTGGATTTGCCCGCCGGCTTCAAACGCGCCCCGCGATGCCGGCAGACATTGCGAAATGCCTGCACCTGCTCGTCATCGTCGCGTATCAGGAGGATCGAAGACTTGCCGATGTCGAGGCTGGAGACATCCCCGGGCTCGGCAATGTCGCTGGTCACACCGACCAGTATCCAATGCTGGGTAAAGAAGATATCCACGTCGTTTTCGAAGACATCCTGTCGACCGAACAGGCCGCCGGGCATGCCGTGCCCGGTTGCGCGATCGGATAGAAGTTCACGGTGGGTTTTCACGGCGCTGAGGGTCATTGAGGGATCTCGCTCGAACTAATAAAAGTCGCTAAGTGGCGGCCAGTACAGTATCGAAACGGGGTATTTTTCCGTCAACGCGCTTTATTTTCACCTTGGCATAACCCGCAGTTATGCCAACAAAGCATTACTGTCGGTCAATGTTTCAGGTAGCTGTCGTCCTGTAACCAATCAACTAATGTGGGGGTGATCGCGCCCGGTTCTCGACCGGTGGGCACGACCACGTAGTAGGCGTCCTTGGGCTTGACCACGTAGGGGGTGATCCTGACCAGTTCGCCACTGTTGAGCAGGTGCGCAATCAGTCGGCCCCAGCCCAGCGCGATGCCATACCCCTGGAGAGCGGCCTGGATCGCGTCGTTGTAGGCGCTGCACCGCAGTGAATAATTCAGTTTGGGATGCATGTCCCCGAGTTCCCGGCACCAGCCGTTCCAGGTCATCCAGCCTTCGAGGGTGGCGTCGGAGTCGATCAGGGCCACGTCCAGGAAATCATCGATCGACGTTGGCGCCGGGTGGGCCGCCAGCCAGGCGGGCGAGCACACCGGAAACACCTCTTCGTCGAACAGGAAGATCGAGCGGCCGTCATCCCATTTGCCGTTGCCGAAGCGGATGGCCAGGTCTGCGTCATCCCGGTAGGCGCCCGTCGAAAGCAACGGCGTGATCAAGCGCAGTTTCAATTGCGGTTGCAGCGTGCGCAGCGACATCAACCGAGGCAGGATCCTCATGTGGGAAAACGCCCCGGTGCAGGCCAGGGTGATCTCCTGTTCGCCGATGCCCTCGGCAATCTTGTCGAATACGCTGGCCATGCGGTGAATGGATTCGGCCACGACCGAATGCAGCAGATAGCCCTCGTGTGTCAGCTTGATGGCGCGGTGCAGGCGATGGAACAGCTTGGTGCCCAGCGTATCTTCCAGCAGGCGGATCTGCTTGCTGACGGCCGCCTGGGTCACACCCAGTTCCTGGGCCGCGAGGGTAAAACTGGCAAGCCGCGCCACGGCTTCGAACTCCAACAGGGCAGTCATGGACGGGATCAACCGTCGATAGCCCTTGACCTTTTTATCCATCTCGCTGGGTTGCATGGGCACATTCCGCTGCGGGGCTTGTGGGCGTTCATGGGCGGGGTTTGCATCGAAGAACACGAACCGGATCAAGCCTGCCTGCTCTCAACTATTTGGTCAATGAAATGTACTCAGATGTACATTTTTCGGTCGGCACGGTACATTCGGTTCAGGTTTTTTGAAGAAGGTGAAGCGAGATGTCCCAGTTAGGGAAGGCGCGTGGCAAGGCCCAGGACAGCGGTTGGCGCGGGTCGCCGGAAGGTTGGCTGGAGGCCGCCTACGACGCCTTGAAGGAATCGGGCATCGACGCCGTCCGGGTCATGCCGCTCGCCAAGCGCCTGGGTCTGTCACGAACCAGCTTCTACTGGTTTTTCGAGGATCGCGAACAGTTGCTGGCGGCTCTGCTCTCCCGCTGGCGGGAGACCAACACCGGCGGGCTGATCCGCCAGACCGAAAGTTATGCCGAGAGCATTTCCGAAGCGATTCTGAACGTGTTCGAGTGCTGGCTCAACCCGCAACTGTTCGACTCGCAATTCGAGTTCGCGGTGCGCAGTTGGGCGCTGCAGTCGGCGGAGGTGGCCCAGGAAGTCGCTACCGTGGATGAACAGCGGATGAATGCGCTGGCGAGCATGTTCAAGCGCTTTGGCTACGACAGTCAGGGGGCCGACACCCGGGCCCGGACGATCTACCTGACCCAGATCGGCTACATCAGCATGAACACCCGTGAGCTGATCACCACGCGTTTCGAGCGTATTCCGCATTACGTGAGCATCTTCACCGGCAAGGTGCCCAAGCAGCGCGAGCTGGATCGTTTCTATGGGAAGTTCGGCTACGCCGAAAAAGAACCGGGAGTCTTCGTGCCCTTGGCCGAGACGTTCGAGGAAGGGGCGGGTGATGATCAGTAAGACCCTGGGGATCATCGGCGGAACCGGCTGGCTGGGCGGGGCAATCGCCAACGCGTTGCTGGCCACTGCGCGGCTGCCGGCCGCTAACCTGGTGCTCTCCAATCGCTCGGGCAGCCATCCCCTGGCCGGGCAAGGTGTTTGCCTGGTCACGGACAACCAGGCCTTGGTGGCGCGCAGCGATGCGGTGATCATTGCCGTGCGACCCGAGCATTTCGCCAGCCTGGACATCGATGCGACAGGCAAGGTCGTCATTTCATTGATGGCCGGGATCACCGCGCAGGCGATTGCCACGCAAACCTCGGCTTTGGCGGTGGTGCGGGCGATGCCCAACGCGGCGGTGGAAATCCGGCAGTCCTTTACGCCCTGGTTCTGTTCGGGAGCGGTGGACACCGCGACGCGAGAGCTGGTGCAGCAGCTGTTCGAATCCGTGGGCACGGCGGCAGAGGTCCAGGAAGAGGGATTCATCGACTACCTGTCTGCACTGTCGGGCACCGGCCCGGCTTTTCCGGCCTTGCTGATGACCGCGCTGGCCAACCAGGCAATGGCCGCCGGCCTGCCTGCCGATATCGCGCAACTGGCCGCCAGGAACGTGGTGGTCAACAGCAGCCAACTGCTGCAAACCCATGACGCGCAGCAAATGATCGAGGCCTTGGTGGCCTATCGAGGCGTCACGGCCGCGGCGTTGCAGTCAATGGTCGACAGCCGCTTCGAAGAACACCTCGGCCAGGCCTTGCAGGCCGGGGCGGCGGTGGCTCGCAAAGGGCTTCATGGCTGAGACGGATGACCCCTGCGGCGAGAGCCCTCGCCACAGGGGTCAGGACCTCAAATGTCCTTGAGCAAGCGCAGTGCATCGTAGATGGCCGCGTGGGTATTGCGTGCCGACACGGCATCGCCGATGCGGAACAGTTGGAAGCGGCCTTCCGGGTGGGTCACGATGTTCTGGGGCTTGCCGGCGATCAGATCCTGCTGCTCGATCGCGCCGTTGTTGCGCGAGTAAGGGCGCAATTCGAAGTACAGATCATCGAGGGGAAGGGTGCCATGGTTGATCACCACCTGATCGACCACGCGCTGCTTGTGCACCTGGCCATAATCGCTGCCGAAGGTTGCCACCAGTTGCCCGTCGCGTTGCTCGACGGTGTCGACCCGGTAGGTGACGGTAAAGGTGACGTTCAGGTCTTGCAGGCTGCGCATATAGGGCACCAGGTTCATCGCCATCACTTCCGGGGCGAATGAGCGGTCCGGTGTGACGATCTCCAGTTTCGCGCCGCTGCTGGCGATGACTTCGGCCGCCTGCAGTGCGGCGTGGTCGCCCGCGTCGTCGAAGATCAGCACATTCCTGCCGGGTTTGACGTCGCCGCAAATGATGTCCCAGGTCGACACCACCAGTTCATTGCCGTGCTTGAGCACCTCGGTGTGGGGCAGGCCGCCGGTGGCGACGATTACCACGTCCGGTTCCTCGGCCAATACCGTCTCGGCCTCGGCCCAGGTGTTGAAGTGGAACGTGACGCCCAAGCGTTCGCATTGCGCCATGCGCCATTCGATGATGCTGATCATCTCGCGGCGGCGTTCGCTGAGGGCTGTCAGGCGGACCTGCCCGCCGGGTTGGTCCGCCACCTCGAATACCGTGACGGCATGCCCGCGTTCACCGGCCACCCGTGCCGCCTCCAGGCCTGCCGGGCCGGTGCCGATCACCACCACCTTGCGCTTGAGCGGCGCCTTGGAAATCTCGTGGGGCATGGTGGTTTCGCGCCCGGTGGCGGCGTTGTGGATGCAATACGCCGCGCCCCCCTGGTAGATGCGGTCCAGGCAGTAGTTCGCGCCCACGCAGGGGCGGATGTCCTCTTCGCGTTTTTCAATGATCTTGCGCACGATGTGCGGATCGGTCATGTGCGCGCGGGTCATGCCGATCATGTCCACCTTGCCGGAGGCGATGGCGTGTCGTGCCGTGGCGACGTCGGGAATCTTGGCGGCGTGGAAGGTCGGGAAACCGGTGGCCGAGCGGATCTCGCCGGCAAAGTCCAGGTGCGGGGAATTGCGCATGCCCTGGATCGGGATCACATCGGTGAGGCCGGCGTCGGTGTCGATGTGCCCGCGAACGACGTTGAGGAAGTCGACCAGGCCGCTGTCCTTGAGCATATGGGAGATCCGCAGGCCGTCGCTGGCCCCGAAACCGCCGGGCAGGTCTTCATCGCCGGTGTAGCGAATCCCCAGCAGGAAGTCTTCGCCGCAGCGTTGGCGGATGCCGCGCAGGATATCGAAGGTAAAGCGCAAGCGGTTCTCCAACGAACCGCCGTAGGGGCCATCGAGGTCGTTGGTCAGGGGCGACCAGAACTGGTCCATGAGATGACCGTAGGCCTGCAATTCCAAGCCATCGAGTCCGGCCGCCTTCATGCGCTCGGCGGCGTCGACGTAGTCCTTGATGATGCGATCGATGTCCCAGTCTTCCAGCTTTTTCGGGAAGGCCCGGTGCGAGGCCTCGCGGCGATGCGAAGGCGAGACCACCGGCAACCAGTCGGCCTTGTCCCAGCGCGTGCGCCGCCCCAGGTGGGTCAGCTGAATCATCACCGCCGCGCCGTGCTCGTGGCACTCGTCGGTCAGGTCCTTCATCCATTTGACCACTTCGTCCTTGTACGCCAGCACGTTGTTGAACACCGGCGGGCTGTCCCGCGATACCGCGGCGGACCCGGCGGTCATGGTCAATGCCACGCCGGCCTTGGCACGTTCGACGTGATAGGCCCGATACAGGTCTTTCGGCATGCCGTCGACTGGGTAAGCCGGCTCATGGGAGGTGGTCATGATCCGGTTTCTGAGGGTCAGGTGTTTGATCTGGTAGGGCTGCAGCAAGGGATCGCTGGACATGGTGTTGCGCTCCGGGAACAGAACATCAGGCTGGGTTTTGACATGACGGTATGTGCAATGTTCACCTGTGTCAACGGTTGTGACACTGGTGTACATTTCCCTTGCCCAACCCCAAGGCCGGGATTACTATCGGCTTGAAATTTTTTCTACTGCCCTGCCAATAACCATTAATACAGACGCGGAGACGCACCATGATCACGTTATCCAGTAGAAGCTGTATCGGCTGGCTCGCCGGCCTGGCGATGGCCTCCAGTTGCCTGGTTGCACAAGCCGAGGAACCTACGCCTATCCGGATCGGGTGGGTGAATTGGTCGGATACGGAAATCGCCGTGAAACTGGCAGACACGGCCCTGCGAGACCATCTCAAGCAACCGGTCAAGTTGGTCCTGGCCGATATCGGCATTCAGTTCCAGGCACTCGCCAACGGCAGCATCGACCTGATTCCGATGGTCTGGCTGCCGAACACGCACAAGTCGTTCTATGACAAGTACCAGGACAAGCTCGAAGACCTGGGCTGGCTGTATGAGGGGCGGATCGGCATGGCGGTGCCGACGTCCGTTCCCACCAGCGAACTGGCCAGCGTCGAAGACCTCAACAAGCCTGAGGTGCGGGAGAAACTCGGCGGCAAGATCCTCACCTCCGAAGTGGGCAATGGGCAGTACAAGCTCACCGAGAAAGCCATCCAGGCCTACAAGCTCGATGGCTACAAGATGGTCGCGTCCTCGGAGTCCGGCATGCTGAGCGAGCTGGACCGCAACCTCAAGCGTGACCGGTGGTCACTGATCAACGCCTGGAGTCCCCATTGGATGTTCTCCAAATGGTCGCTGCGCTACCTCGATGATCCCAAGCAGATCTTTGGCGGCGCCGAGCAGATCCACGCCGTTGCCCGCAAAGGCTTCAGCGCGCAGCACCCTGACGTCGCGCGGTTTTTCGCCAATTTCAAGATTCCCCAGGCTGATCTTGAGAAGTTGATGGCCAGCGCTCGCGACAGCTCGGCTGACAAAGTGGTTGCCGAGTACTACGCCGCGAACAAGCCGCGTTTCGAAGCCATGTTCGGCAACCAGACGGCGTCCGCGACAACGGGCCAGCAATGATCGCCGGCGTTGAGTGATGGGGCGGGCCGGTGCCCTTGATGGACGGTGAGGGGCACCGGTTTCGTTGGCAGTTTTTGCAGGAGCATCGTCGCTGATGACGATTGATCGATCAGGCGATGCATTAGACAGTCTGACCCCGGAGCCGTCCCTGGCTCCCTTGGGGCCATCTCTTAGAACTTGAAGCGTCCCACCAGCCCCTTGAGCTGCCCGGAAATGTCCGTCAGGCGGCCCGAACCGGTTTGTGCCGAGTGGGCGAATTCCTCGACCAACTGGGCGTCGGCATGGATCTGCGCGATGTGCCGGTTGATGTCTTCCGCCACCTGATGCTGTTCCTCGGCGGCCGTGGCGATCTGGGTGTTCTGGTCGCGAATCGAGTCCACCGAGTGGCGGATCTTGTCGAAACTGTCGCGGGCCTGCTGGATGCGCTCGACACTGGTTTGCGACACTTGCAGGCTGCTCTGCATCTGCTGCGTCACTTCCTGGGTCCGTCGGGCCAGGTTGCCCAGCAGGCTGTCGATTTCACCGGTGGAGTCGGCGGTGCGCCGTGCCAGTGCCCGTACTTCATCGGCCACCACGGCAAACCCGCGGCCCTGGTCGCCGGCGCGCGCGGCTTCGATGGCGGCGTTGAGGGCCAACAGGTTGGTCTGTTCGGCAATCGAGCGGATGGTGTCGAGGATGGTGTTGATGTTCTTGCTGTCCTGCTCCAGGGCCTGCATGGTCTGGGTCGACTTCTGCAGGTCCTCGCTCAGTTTCAACACGCTGCCGGTGGCTTCGCCGATGTGATGCTGGCCGTCGTGTACGTCACGGTAGCCGGTGTCGGCACTGGAGGCGGCTTCGCTGCACGAGCGCGCCACTTCGTTGGCGGTGGCGACCATTTCGTTGAACGCGGTGCTCACCAGTTCCACGGCCTGGCGCTGGCGCCCGGCGGCTTCGTTCATGTTCTGGGCGACATCGCTGGTATCGGCGGCGGCGCTCTGCAGATCGGACGACGCACTGCCGATGCGTTGCACCAGCTGGGCGATCATGCCCAGGAACTGGTTGAACCAGCTCGCCAGGGTGGCGGTTTCGTCCTTGCCTTGCACGCTGAGCTGACGGGTCAGGTCGCCTTCACCTTCGGCGATTTCCTGCAGGCCGTTGGCCACGCCGCGGATCGGACGCACGATCACGCTGGCAAAGCTCGCCCCGACCACCGCGAACACCGCGGCCAGTACGGCGGCAATCACTGCGATCAGCCACGTCAGGCTCGACGCCTCGGCCATCACTTCGTCGCGCTTGATCAGGCCGATGAAGCGCCAGCCCAGGCCCTTGGAACTGACCACGTTGGCCATGTAGGGCACGCCGTCGATCTCGATCTGAGTCACGCCGTCGCCGCTCTTGGCCAGTTCGGCATAGTTGGGGCCGAGGTCGGCGAGGGGCTTGAAGTTGTGCTTGGCGTCACTGGCATCCACCAGCACGTTGCCGTTGCCCTCGATCAGCATCAGGTAACCGCTGTCGCCCAGCTTGATGGCCTTGACCAGTTCGGTCAGTTGCTTGAGCGACACGTCCAGGCCGACAACGCCGATGACCTTGCCGTTGGCGTCGGTGACGGTGTGGACCGTGCAGATCAGTGTCACGTCGTCCGGCGCCCAATAGTAGGCGTCGGTGCGGGTGGTGGTGCCGGGCGAGGCCAGGGCAGCCTTGTACCAGGGGCGCACGCGCGGGTCGTAGTTGGACAACTTGGCGTCGTCAGGCCAGCTGGCGTAGCCGCCGTCATTCTGGCCCAGGGAAAGGTACGCGGTGGTCGGATGGGACTTGGCGAAGCCGTCGAAGATCGCCAGCAACTGCTGGTTGGTTTCCGTCAGGGGAATTTGTGCGGCGTCGGCGCTCGAATAGTTCTTCAATCCCTTGGCCGAGACAATCCGCGGATCCTTGGCGAAGAACTCGACGTTTTGGCTGATGCCGTCGAAGAACATCTTCATCCCGTTGTCGATCTGGCGGATCTCGCGGCCGCTGCTGTCCAGGAAGTTGGTCTTTGCCGCGTCTCGCAGGTTCAATACGACGAGCACCGCCACCAGGATAACCGGGAGGCAGGCAATGGTCGCGAACGCCCATGTCAGCTTTTGCTTGATATTCATGACTTCTCCCGCGGAATATTTTTGATGTTGGAACGGCGGAAACGATAGCGGTTGGCGTTGCGAGTTTCTGGAAAGGGAAAAGCGCCCATGCCCACACCCGGTATATCGACCAAAGTCGTAGGCACTTGAGACCATTCAGCGTAATTTGGACCGGCCGCTGCGCCGCGCAGCAAGGTGATTGCAGCGAACGCGGCCAGGCTGGAAAATAGCGCGGATGGCCCTGCCGCCTTTGCGCGAACGCAAAAGTGAAGCAAGTCCTGATCGTCTTCTGTATTCACGAGGCCCTATGCCAAGCGCATTCGAGAGCGTACTTAAAAACAAGAACATGGCTTATCGACCCCAGGGGGCGACCCCGGCCAGCCAAGCGCCCATTCGCGTCGCGTTTGTATTGATGGACAATTTCTCGATGATGTCTTTCACCGGCGCGGTCGATGCGCTGGTGACCGCCAACCTGATGAGCGACAAGCCCCTCTATGAGGTGCTGACGGTGGGCGTCTCGGGTGGGCAGGTGACGAGTGACCTGGGAATTGTCATCTCGACCGACATCGAGCTGGCACAGATGCCGGAAAACCAGGACGTGATGATCGTCGCCGGCGGTTTTCGCGTGAAACTGCAAGGTCATCCGTTGCTGCGCCGCAAGCTGCGCGCCAATGCCACGGCCGGGGCGATCATGGGCGGGCTGTGGAACGGTGTGTTCTTTGTCGCCGACGCCGGCCTGCTGGAGGGTTTCGAGTGCGCCGTCCACCCGGAAAGCCGGGCGATGATGGCCGAAGTGTTCCCCAACGTGAAAGTGTCCAGCCGTGCCTATGTCCTGGACCGCGGACGCGTCAGCTGCGCCGGGGCCAACAGTTCGTTGCGCATGATGCTCCAGTTGATCCGCCAGACGGGCGGCGAGGCGCTGGTGGGCGCGATCGAGGAAATCCTGCGCTGTGATGAATCGGGCGATGCGTCGGACCTGCCGCCGGTGTTCGTCGAGACCGACCCAACGCTGCCGGAAAGCCTCAAGTTGGCCTTGGAATTGATGTGGCAAAACGTCGAGGAGCCGCTGACGATCGATGAGCTGGCGGCCTGCGTGAAGATTTCCAAGCGCCAGCTGGAGCGGCGTTTCTGCAGTTTTCTCGGGGCGACCCCGACGCGTTACTACCTGGAGCTGCGCCTGACCCGCGCCCGCCAGCTCATCCAGCAGACCAATCGCTCGGTGACGGAAATCGCCGTGGCAACGGGGTTCGTCAGCTCGCCGCACTTCCAACGGCGCTTCCGGGACTTCTTCGGCGTGCCGCCGGGCAGCTACCGTTCGACGTTCGCGCGCAAATAAACGCTGCGGGTGGGGAATGCGCCGAGGCCTCGTCTTGTCGGACGAGGCCTGCGCCTTGTGGGGTATTGCGGTCGCTTGAACGTTGCCTCGGTCATGCCCGGAGCCCTGTCGCGGCTCATGGCATTTGCGGCAGTTCCCGCGGTTGCAGGTCGAACACCAGCACTTCCGAATCCACGCCGTTGCTCAATGTCAGCACCTGTTCCTCGCGGACTCGCACGCCGTCGCCTTCCTGCAGTGACAGGCCATTGAGTTCGACCGAGCCCCGGGCGACGTGCACATAGGCGTAACGGTCCGGTGCCAAGGTCAGGGTGGCGCTTTCGTTGCCGTCGAACAGCCCGGCATAGACCCGTGCATCCTGGCGCACCTCGAGCGAGCCGTCGGCGCCGTCCGGGGAGATGATCAGTTGCAGGCGACCGCGTTTCTGCTCGGCGCTGAAGTGCTCCTGTTGGTAGCGTGGCTTGGCGCCGCTGACATTGGGCACGATCCAGATTTGCAGGAAGTGCACCCGTTCGTCCGCGCTGTGGTTGAACTCACTGTGGGCCACGCCGCTGCCGGCGCTCATCAACTGTACGTCGCCGGGGCGAATCACCGAGCCTGTGCCCAGGGTGTCCTTGTGTTCCAGCGCGCCTTCGAGCACGTAGGAGAAAATCTCCATGTCCCGATGGGGATGCTGGCCGAAACCTTTGGCGGCGGCGACGCGGTCATCGTTGATGACCAGCAGGTCGGAGAAGCCCTGTTGGTTGAGGTCCCGGTAGTTGGCGAAAGAAAAGGTGTGGAACGAGGTCAGCCAGCCGTGGCGGGCGATGCCGCGATCCGAAGCTTTGCGAAGGGTCAGCATGATGGATTCTCCTGATGTCTGTGGGCGGCGGCTGGGCCGTTCGCCGGGTTCAGAAGAAGATTAATGGTTATCGTAATCTTCGATAAGTAGATGAAAAACGAAATACTGTCTCTTGTGAGTGGACAATAGTCAGCTCGCCCCCGGCGCTTGGCTTCGTCATAATGCCCCTCCACCGACCTTGTGGGCTTGAACGTTTACTGTGTCTCTCTGATTTCCTGGCGTTTCTACTGATGAAAACCGTTGCAATGGTGCTGTTCCCCGATTTCTTGTTGCTCGACATGGCCGGGCCGCTGGAAGTGTTTTCGATTGCCAATCGGTACCTCGACGCGGATAACCATTATCAACTGTTGACCCTGGGCACCGAGCGCGGCCCGATGCGCGCTTCCAACGGCGTGACCGTGCAGGCCGACATCCACATCGACCAGGCGTGGGCCGCCTACGACGTGTTGCTGGTGCCGGGCGGGCCGGGCGCCTACAACGACCGGCACCCGGGCTTGCACATCTGGCTGAAGGCCGCCGCGCAGCGGGCCACGCGCTACGGCTCGATTTGCACCGGCGCCTTTGTACTGGGCGAGGCCGGGTTGCTTGACGGTTACCGCGTCACCACCCACTGGCACTACACCGAGCGGCTGATCCAGCGTTTCCCCAAGGCGCTGGTGGAGACCGATAAAATCTTCCTGCAGGACCGGCGCCTGATCACGTCCGGTGGCGTCACCGCCGGTATCGACCTGGCGCTGTCCATCGTTGCCCAGGATCACGGCCGCAAAGTGGCGCTGGACGTGGCCAAGGTGTTGTTGGTGGTGATGAAGCGCCAGGGCGGCCAGGCGCAGTTCAGTCCGCTGGTGGCCGCGGTGGCGGCGCAGGAATCGGCCATTACCCGGGTGCAGAACCATGTCATGGAACACCTGGAGGAACCGTTCACCATCGAGCGCATGGCGGCGCTGGCTTCCATGAGCTCGCGGCATTTCGCCCGGCTGTTCGCTCGCGAAGTGAAGATGACCCCGATGGAGTTCCTGCAAGGCGCGCGCATTGACCGGGCCCGCCAGTTGCTCGAAAGCACCGACCTGCCGCTCAAGACCGTGGCCTTTCGCAGCGGCTTCGGCAGTGTCCGGCACATGCGCTCGCTGTTCAGTGAAAAGCTCGGCCTGACCCCCGTCCAGTACCGCCAACAGTTCAGTTGAGCCGAAGATGTCCGTCCAGGGCATCGTCATGTCCGTGGTGCGTCCTGTGCCAGCATTGTTCTGCAAACGATGGCTGCCAAGATAACGGCACACCCTCTGGAAAGGATGTGCAGGAGCCGGGGCAGACGCGTTCGTTGATTCGCGACGTCATGCCCGCCGCGGTGATCCGGCGCTTGATTGCTCATGAACAGTCTCGTCACACCCGATACCGAAGCGGCGGTGGGCTTCGGTCCGTTTGTCTTCTACCCCCAGCAACGTCTGGTGACCCGCGATGGCGAACCGCTTGTGCTGGGGGGGCGGGCCCTGGACATTTTCCAGGTGCTGGTGGAGCACGCCGGCGCCTACGTCAGCAAGCAAGCCTTGTTGACCCGCGTCTGGCCGGACAGCGTCGTCGAGGAAATCAACCTGCGGGTGCACATCGCCGCCCTGCGCCGAGCCTTTGGCGACGGGCAGGACGGCAGCCAGTACATTCTCAACGATCCCCGGCAAGGCTATTGCCTTGCCGCCTCCCTGGCCCCGACGACCGACCTTGAACGACACAACCTGCCGGCCCGGCTGAGCCCGGTGATCGGTCGCGATAAAGTGTTGGGGCGGTTGCTGGCCGACGTGCCCCGTCAGCGCCTGACCACCGTGACCGGCCCGGGTGGCGTCGGCAAGACCACCGTGGTGCTGCGGGTGGCGGAGCTGTTGCTGGAGCATTTTGCCGACGGCGCCTGGTTTGTCGACCTGGCCGCCCTCACCGAGCCGCACCAGTTGCAGGCACACGTGGCGCAGGCCCTGGGGCTCGCGCCCGACGCCCTGATCCGGCAACTGCAAGCCCGGCGCCTGTTGCTGGTGCTCGATGGCTGCGAGCATCTGTTGCAGGCCTGTCGGGAGCTGGCGCTGAGGGTGGGCGCCTCGGCGCCCGGTGTGACATTGCTGTTGAGCAGCCGCGAAGCCTTGAACATGGTCGATGAATGCACCGTGCAGTTGCCAGGCCTGGCACGGGTGTCGCCCCTTGAACTTGAGCCGCAACTGTTGGCGAGCCCGGCCACGCAGCTGCTGATCGAACGGGTTGGCGCCCGGCAGCAAGGGTTCGCCGCCACCGACCGCGACCTGGTGGCGATCGCGCAAATCTGCCAGCGCCTGGACGGCTTGCCGCTGGCGCTGGAACTCGCGGCGGCCCAGGTCGGGGTGCTGGGCGTGGCCGGCGTGCTGGAGCAACTGGAGCAGGGGCTGTCGTTGTTGAGCCACGGGCGGCGTACCGCGGTGGCCCGGCATCAAAGCCTGGAGGCGATGCTGGATTGGAGTTTCGAACGCCTGAGCGCCGCCGAGCAACGGGTGTTCCAACGGCTGGCGGTGTTTGAGCGGCCCTTTACCCTGAAGGCGGCGATGGCGGTCATCAGTTGCCCGGAGCTGGGCGTGGATCAACTGCCGTGGTTGCTGTCACGCCTGGCCAGCCAGTCCCTGGTGATGGTCGAGGCCTGTGCCAATGGCGTCCGGTTTTTCTGGCTCAATACCACGCGCGCCTATGCCCTGGAAAAGCTCCGGCGCAGCGGCCAGTGGTCGTTGTACCACCGGCGCTACCTCTTGCAGGACGCCGTCAAACCCTTGCATTCAAGGCCCGCACCGCCCCGACAAGGCCTGGAGCAGCGCGTCGGCCTCCATTAGGTCGGGGGTGTCGAAGCCTTCGGTGAAGCGCCGATAGACCGGGCCGAGTAACCCGTGTGCGTCCAGGTCCTGGCCCCGACGTTGCCACAGCCGCGCCAGGGTCGTGGCGCTGCGCAGTTCCCAGGCCAGGGCGTTGTCTCGCCGGGCCACCGCCAGTGATTTGAGCAATTGTTCTTCGGCACGCGCCTCCAGCGCGGGGTCGTTGCGTGCCAGCAGGGTTTGCGCGTCGGCCCGAAGGATCTCCGCCGCACACCAGCCCGCCGCGCCGCTGTGGGCGCGTTCCAGTTGTGCCGGGGTGACGCAATCGGCGCGCAGGGTGGTGACGATGTCCTGGACCAACCGCGCGCTGGTCGAGTCGATCTCCGGCGGCGGGTTATCGAAAGCGCGGACGTAATGCCGGGCCCAGTCGTGGAAGAACATCACGAAGTGCTTTTTCGTCTGGTGCTGCAACAGGTCGAGCCTGTCCTGGGCGGTTGCGTGATCGCCGTTGTAGCGGGCTATCACGCAACTGGCCAGCGCCAGGGTGTAGCAGATCGAGGTGCCATGGTTGATCTGCAAGGCAATCTGCAACGCCAGGTCGGCGGTCCGCTGGGCTTTCTCGGCGAAGCCCTGTAGCCACAGGATGCGCGCCAGAATGGTCAGCGACGCCACACTCTGGTCGTACTGCACGCCGAAACCGTGGGTGAAACGGCTCAGATGCCCGCTCTGGGCCATGCGCTGGATCACCTGCTCGGCGTCGCGGCGGGCCACGGCCTGGTTCCCGGCGAAGTGCAGCGCCAGGACACGCAGGCGCTGGGCGCTGAGGGACAGGATCGGGTCGCCCTGAGGCCCCAGCCGGTCGAAATCCTGGCTCTGCTCCAGCGCCTGGCGGTAATTGCCGCAACTGAGGTTGACCGCCATGTGGCCGGACACCGCCCGCAATTCGCCGGCCAGGTCCTGGCTTTGCCGGGCCAGCCGACGCGCCGTGATGAAGGCATTGATGGTGGCCGGGGTGCCGCCTTCGGTGTGGTAACGGTAGCTGCCGTGCGCCAGTTCCAGGGCAAGGGTCAGCTTCGGACATGGCGTGGGCGTGGCCCGCAGCAAGGCCAGCGCCTTGCTGACGTAGAGGCCATGCTCCTTGAGCAAGGACAACTCCTGCCAGAGCGGCAAGGTTCGGGCGGTCAGGCGGATCGCCACGGCCCGCACACCTTGCGCGCCCAACCCCCAGTCGAGCGCCGCGCGAATGTCGTCGCGATAGGCCGCGTAACGGCCGATCCACAGTCGCGTCGGGGTGGTCTGCCAATCGTCCTCGGCCTGTTCCATCAGCGTCAGGCAGCGCTCGGCGTGACGTTCCCGGCTCGCGGACAGTTCTGCGGCATCGGTGAGTTTTTCCAGGGCATAACTGCGCGTGGTGTCCAGCAGGCGGTAGCGCACCTCTTCGTCGCCGATCTCGACGTTGAGCAATGACTTGGCCACCAACTGGCTGACAGACACCAGCACCTGCTCGGGCGCCACCTGCTGGCCGACGATCACCGCCGCCGCCGAGACCAGGTTGAAACTGCCCATGAACACCGCCAGCCGTCGCAGGCAGGTTTGCTCGCAAGGGGTGAGCAGGGCGAAGCTCCAGTCCAGCGTGGCGCGCAAGGTCTGCTGGCGAGGGGCGGCATCGCCGCTGTTGTGAAGCAAGGCCAGACTGTCCAGCAGTTGCCGGTGCAGCTGTTGCACGGTAAAGCGGCTGATCTGCGCGGCGGCCAGTTCGATGGCCAGGGGAATGCCGTCCAGCCGCCGGCAGATGTCCACCACCAGCGGCACGTCGGCGTCGGTCAGCTCGAAGTCGTCGCGGCTGGCCATCGCGCGCTCGGCGAACAACTGCAAGGCCGGGTACGCCAGGGCCGGGAAGCCTTCGATGGGCATTTCCGGCGGTGGGAACGCCAGGGCGTCCAGGCGCTGGACGTGTTCGCCTTCGGCACGCAGGTCTTCGCGGCTGGTGGCGAGGATGTGCAGGTGCGGGGCGCCGCGCAGCAAGGTTTCGCTGAGCTGGGCGACGGCGTCGATCAGGTGTTCGCAGTTGTCGATGACCAGCAGCAGGTGCCGTTCCTTGAGTTGCCGGGTGATGGTCTCCAGCGGGTCGCCGTCCTGCAACGGCAGGTCCAGCAGCGCCGCCAGGTTGGGCGCGATCATGACCGGGTCGTTCAGTGGGGCCAGGTCCAGCAGGTAGGTGCCATCACGGTAGCGGCCGATCAGCCGTTCGGCGACCCGCAGGGCAACGGTGGTCTTGCCGATGCCGCCGGTGCCCACCAGGGTGATGAAGCGTTTGCGCGGCAGTTGCGCCACCAGGTTTTCCAGCAGGGCGTGGCGTCCGATCATTCGCGTGTGCCGCAGCGGCAGGTTGTGCGCCAGGGAAGGGTGGGGCGTGGGCGCCGATGGTTCAAGAGGGGCCAATGACACGGGGGCCACGAAGCTGTAGCCGCGCTGCGCCACGGTGATGATGTAGCGCTGGCCAGCCTGGCCGTCGCCCAGGGCCTTGCGCAGCGCCGCGACGTGCACCCGCAGGTTGGTGTCTTCGACAACGCTCTTGGGCCAGACGCGGGCGATCAGTTGTTGTTTGCTCACCACCTGCCCGGCGTGTTCGAGCAGCACCAGCAGGATATCCACCGCCCGTCGTCCCAGGCGCAACGGTTGCCCGGCTTCCATCACCAGGCGCTGTCGAGGGTGGACCCGGTAAGGGCCGAAATGCACCGTCTGGTCGACGGGCAGGCTGGGGGATTGACTCATCATGCGCTCGATATTCTGTCCCGGTGCAGGGCGGGTATACCCGAGCATGTTCCTCAGGTTTGTCGGCAAGTGCAACGGTTTAGAGCCTTGCAGGCGCAAAAGCTTGCTCGTGATGAAGCCGCTTCGGCCCGCAGGAAACGTCACACCCTCATCGCGGGAGGGTCTTGCTCCGACAAAAAATTAACAACGTTTAACTCACGCTCACACCCCTGCTGACCAGACCATGAAGCCATTCACTCACCTCAAGGAATCATGGCATGAGTACCTTCATCACCCGCGACGGCACCGAGCTCTACTACAAGGATTGGGGCAGTGGGCAACCGGTGGTGTTCAGCCACGGCTGGCCATTGAACTCGGACAGTTGGGAAGCGCAGATGATGTTCCTGGCTTCCAACGGCTATCGGGTGATCGCTCACGACCGCCGTGGGCACGGTCGCTCCAGCCAGCCTTGGGACGGCAACGACATGAACACCTACGCTGACGACCTGGCCGAGCTGATCGAGCGACTGGACCTGAAGGACGCGGTGTTGCTGGGCTTCTCCACCGGCGGTGGCGAAGTGACGCGCTACATCGGTCGCCACGGTGCCGCGCGCGTCGCCAAGCTCGGCCTGATCTCGGCGGTGACCCCGCTGATGCTCAAGACCGCGTCCAACCCGGGCGGCTTGCCCATCGAGGTGTTCGACGGCTTCCGCCAGGCCTCCCTGGCCGACCGTTCTCAGCTATACAAGGATGTGGCCAGCGCGTTTTTTGGCGCCAACCGTCCGGGCGCCAAAGTCTCCCAGGGCATGATCGACTGGTTCTGGATGCAAGGCATGCTCGCCGGGCACAAGAACACCTATGACTGCATCAAGGCGTTCTCGGAAACCGACCTTTCCGACGACCTGCGCGGCATCGACGTGCCGACCTTGGTGGTGCATGGCGACGACGACCAGGTGGTGCCGATCGAAGCCGCCGGCATCGCCGCCGCCAAGCTGCTCAAGAACGCTCAGTTGCTGGTCTACCCCGGCGCGCCCCATGGCCTGACCGATACCCACAAGGACCGTCTGAACGCTGATTTGCTGGCGTTTATCCGGGGCTGAAGGGGGCTGCCCTGATGCTTGGGGCAAGCCACAAAACCTAATGTGGGAGCGAGCTTGCTCGCGAAAGCGCAGGGTCAGTCGACGAGGATGTTGAAGGTCGGCACGCCTTCGCGAGCAAGCTCGCTCCCACAGGGACTTCACCCATCCCTGGCCATTCAACAGGATCAAATAACCCGATGAACCGCAACGATTTACGCCGTCTCGACATGAACCTGCTGGTGATCTTCGAGGCGCTGATGTTCGAAAAGAACCTGACCCGCGTCGCCGAGAAGCTGTTCATGGGCCAGCCGGCGGTGAGCGCGGCGTTGGGGCGGCTGCGGGATCTGTTCGACGACCCGTTGCTGATCCGCCACGGTCGTGGCATGGAGCCGACGCCTCGGGCCCTGGCCATTCTGCGGGAACTGCAACCGGCCATGGACACGATTTCCGGCGCGGTCAGCCGGGCCAAGGCGTTCGACCCGTCCACCAGTTGCGATGTGTTTCGCATCGGCCTGTCGGACGATGCCGAGTTCGGCCTGTTTCCACCCTTGCTCAGCCAACTGCGTGAAGAAGCGCCGGGCATCATCGTGGTGGTGCGTCGGGCCAACTATCTGCTGATGTCGTCGTTGCTGGGCAGTGGCGAAATCAGCGTGGGCGTCAGCTATACCACCGATTTGCCGGCCAATGCCAAGCGCAAGAAGCTGCGGGACATCCCCTGCAAGGTCTTGCGCGGCGACAATCGCCCAGGGCCACTGACCCTGGATGAGTACTGCGCAAGGCCCCACGCCATGGTGTCGTTTTCGGGCGACCTGAGCGGCAACATCGACCTGGACCTGGCCCGCATCGGCCGGACCCGCAAGGTGGTGCTCGGGGTGCCACAGTTCAGTGGCTTGCGCGCCTTGCTGGCAGGCACCGAGCTGATCGCCACCGTGCCCGACTATGCCGCCTGTGCCCTGGTCGAAGGCTGCGCGCTGCGGGCCGAGGACCCACCGTTCGAGATCAACGCGGCGGAACTGTCGATGGTCTGGAGCGGCGTGCATGACAACGACCCTGCCGAGCGCTGGCTGCGCTCGCGCATTGCCACCCACATGTCCCAACCGTTGCCGGCCGCGGCTTACGCAGATTCGGACGGAGCCCACCGATGAACATCACCGATGAACGCCCGATGCAGGATCTGGGCTTGCTGTTCCTGCGCCTCAGTGGCGCGCTGTTTTTGCTGTGGGTCCATGGGTTGCCGAAGCTGTTGCACTACAGCGCCGAACTGACCCGCATCGAAGACCCGTTTCACCTTGGCGCGGCGCCCACGCTGATCCTGGCGATCTTCGCCGAAGTGGTGTGCCCGCTGCTGATCATGGCCGGCGTGCTGGTGCGCCTGGCCTGCCTGCCAATCCTGTTTTTGCTGGCCGTGGCGCTGCTGGTGGTGCACCCGCAGTGGAGCCTGGAAGAAGGGCAGTTCGGTTGGTTGCTGCTGATTGTATTTACCAGCGTCTTCATCGCCGGCCCTGGCCGCCTGGCGATGAACACGCGCTTTGTTGGAGTGCTTCGTCATGTCTGAATTGCAAACCGTTGAGCCCAAGGCCAAGCCTGGCGTCGACGAAATCGTCACCCTGGTGGTCAAGCACCGGATCAAGGCCGGCCAGGACGCGGCCTACGAGGCCTGGCTGCGGCGCATCGTGCGCGTCGCCGGTGGCTGGCCAGGGCACTTGGGGGTGGACGTGGTGCGAGGCAAGCAGGACGGCCTGTCGCTGTTCACCTGCGTGCTGCGCTTCTGTTCCACCGAGGCCTTGCAGCGCTGGCTGGATTCGCCCGAGCGCAGCGAGTTGGTGCAAGAGGCGGCGCCGTTGCTGGCCGATGGCGACCAGACCGAAGTCGCGTCCCACAAGGAGTTCTGGTTCACCCCGCTGGCGGACGCCGCCACACCGCCACCGCGCTGGAAGCAGGCCGTAGTGACCTTGCTGGTGATCCTGCCGCACACCTTGCTGGTGCCGCTGATCTGGGGGCCCGTGCTGCAACTCCACGCGATTCTTTCCAACTACATGGTCGCGACGTTCTTGATCACCCTGACCATCGTGCTTTCGGTCTGCTACGTGTGCATGCCGCTGGCGACCCGTCTGTTCGCACCGTGGATGGAGGCTTCGAAGGCGCATGAGCATTTGGAGCCTTAGCTTGTTGAGTGTTGCGCCGAGCACTGTTGTGGCGAGGGGATTTATCCCCGCTCGGTCGCGTAGCGGCCGCTCTTTCAGGACTGCTTCGCAGTCCAGCGGGGATAAATCCCCTCGCCACAATTTCTATTTTTGATCGTTGAAGGAAAACCCTATGAACGCCGATCTGATTCTGTTCAATGGCCAGTTCCACACCGTCGACCGGGAAAACCCCCGGGCCAGCGCCGTGGCGATCAGCCAGGGCAAATTCGTTGCCGTGGGCACCGACGCCGAAGCCATGGCCCTGCGCGGCAGCGGCACCCAGGTCATCGACCTCAAGGGCCGCACCGTCATCCCCGGGCTCAATGACTCGCACCTGCACCTGATCCGGGGTGGCTTGAACTACAACCTGGAACTGCGCTGGGAAGGCGTGCCGTCCCTGGCCGATGCTCTGCGCATGCTCAAGGACCAGGCCGACCGCACGCCGACGCCTCAATGGGTGCGTGTGGTGGGCGGCTGGAACGAATTCCAGTTCGCCGAAAAACGCATGCCGACCCTGGAAGAACTCAACCAGGCGGCCCCGGACACCCCGGTGTTCGTCCTGCACCTGTATGACCGCGCCTTGCTCAACCGCGCCGCACTGCGCGTGGCCGGCTACACCCGCGACACGCCGAACCCGCCCGGCGGCGAGATCGTGCGTGACAGCAACGGCGAGCCGACCGGCATGCTGGTGGCGCGACCTAACGCGATGATCCTCTACTCGACCCTGGCCAAGGGACCGAAGTTGCCGCTGGAGTACCAGGTCAACTCCACCCGCCAGTTCATGCGTGAACTCAATCGCCTCGGGCTGACCAGCGCCATCGATGCCGGCGGTGGTTTCCAGAACTACCCGGACGATTACGCCGTGATCGAGCAGTTGGCCCGGGAACAGCAGTTGACGGTGCGCATCGCCTACAACCTGTTCACCCAGAAACCCAAGGAAGAGCTCAGCGACTTCAAGAACTGGACCGGCAGCGTCAAGCTGCACCAGGGCGACGACTTCCTGCGGCATAACGGCGCCGGCGAAATGCTGGTGTTCTCGGCGGCCGACTTCGAGGACTTCCTCGAACCGCGTCCGGACCTGCCGGCGAGCATGGAGCAAGACCTGGAACCGGTGGTCCGGCACCTGGTGGAACAGCGCTGGCCGTTCCGCCTGCACGCCACCTATAACGAATCCATCAGCCGCATGCTCGATGTGTTCGAGAAGGTCAACCGCGACATCCCGTTCAACGGCCTGCCGTGGTTCTTCGACCACGCCGAGACCATTACCCCGCAGAACATCGAGCGGGTCCGCGCGCTGGGCGGCGGCATCGCCATCCAGGACCGCATGGCCTTCCAGGGTGAGTACTTCGTGGACCGCTACGGCGCCAAGGCCGCCGAAGCCACGCCGCCGATCAAGCGCATGCTGGCCGAAGGCGTGCCGGTCGGCGCCGGCACCGACGCCACCCGGGTGTCGAGCTACAACCCGTGGACCTCGCTGTACTGGATGGTCAGCGGCCGCACCGTCGGCGGCCTGGCATTGCACGAAGAAGGTCTGCCGCGCCTGACCGCCCTGGAACTGTTCACCCACGGCAGCGCCTGGTTCTCCTCGGAGCAGGGCAAGAAAGGCCAGATCAAGGTCGGCCAGCTGGCGGACGTGGCAGCCCTGAGCGCGGACTTCTTCAGCGTCGAGGAAGAAGCCATCAAGTGGATCGAGTCCGTGCTGACGGTGGTGGGTGGCAAGGTGGTCTACGCCGCCGGCGATTTCGAGAAGCTCGGCCCGGCCAGCGTTCCGGTGCTGCCGGACTGGTCGCCAGTGGTCAAGGTCCCTGGTCACTGGCGCCCGAGCTCGCCGTTGCAGGCGCAAGTCCACCAGTGCAGCGGGCCGTGCACGGTGCACGCCCACAGCCATGAACGGGCACGCCTGTCGAACGTTCCGGTCAGCGATTTCCAAGGCTTCTGGGGCGCGTTCGGCTGTTCCTGCTTTGCCTTCTAACTAACGAACATATTTCCCCTGTGGGAGCGGGCTTGCTCGCGAAGGCGGTGTGTCAGCTTGCAAGGTTGTCGGATGTGCCGGCGCCTTCGCGAGCAAGCCCGCTCCCACATGTCTTGCGTAGCATCCATCCTAAAGGAGTCATCCCATGAGCAATGTTCCCAGCTACAACCGCCTGAACAAAGACGACGCTGTGGTCCTGCTGGTCGATCACCAGACTGGCCTGATCTCTCTGGTCCAGGACTTTTCGCCCAACGAGTTCAAGAACAACGTGCTGGCCCTGGCTGACCTGGCGAAGTTCTTCGAACTGCCGACCATCCTGACCACCAGCTTCGAAAAAGGTCCGAACGGCCCGATCGTGCCGGAACTCAAGGAAATGTTCCCGGACGCACCGTACATCCCGCGTCCAGGCCAGATCAACGCCTGGGACAACGAAGACTTCGTCAAGGCGATCAAGGCCACCGGCCGCAAGCAACTGATCATCGCTGGCGTGGTGACCGACGTCTGCGTAGCGTTCCCGACCCTGTCGGCACTGGCTGAAGGTTTTGACGTGTTCGTCGTCACCGACGCTTCGGGCACTTTCAACGAAACCGTGCAACAAGCCGCCTGGGTCCGCATGACCGCCGCTGGCGCGCAAATGATGAACTGGTTCTCGGTGGCCTGCGAGCTGCACCGCGACTGGCGCAACGATATCGAAGGCCTGGGCAACCTGCTGTCCCAGCGCATTCCGAACTACCGCAACCTGATGAACAGCTACTCGGCGCTGACCGCCAAGTAAGCTGAGGGTTGTGGCTGCACGACGCCCGCCTTGTGCGGGCGTTTTTGCGCCTGGAGTCGGCCCAGTAACAACCCTGTGGCGAGGGAGCTTGCTCCCGCTCGGCTGCGCAGCAGCCGCAAAACCGGCTACGCGATTTATCTGGAAAAATACAGGGGCCTGCTTTGCAGGCCGGCGGGAGCAAGCTCCCTCGCCACATTGGGTTTGTGTGCAGTCGAAGTTCGAGACCAACCACAGAACCTGTGTGGACCTGCTCGCGATGACGGCGGCACAACCAACGCTTCCCAACCTGTCTGGCTCCGACCACAATGTCCCGTTCAATTCCCTGACTGTCCACCCACGGATCCCCAATGAACCCCTTCGAAGACATGCGCATTTTCGTCCAGGTCATGGAGTCGGGCAGCTTCACCGCGGCGGCGGACAAGCTCGGGCTGTCCAAGCAGTTCGTCAGCCGCAAGCTGATGGCGCTGGAGCAGCGTCTGGGCGTGCGTTTGCTCAATCGTTCGACGCGGCGCCTGGACATTACTCCCCTGGGCCAGCGTTATTACGAATCAGCATTGCGCCTGCTCAGTGAAATCGAAGAGGTGGAGCAGGGCATCAGCGGCCAGACCGACGCGCCCCGCGGTACCATTCGCCTCAGCGCGCCGCTGTCGTTCGCCGTGGCGCACCTGGGGAGCCTGCTGCCGGTGTTCCTGCAGCGCTACCCCGACGTCAGCGTCGAAGTGGATTTGAGCGACCGCTCGGTGGATCTGCTGGGGGAGGGCTACGATCTGGCGTTGCGCATTGGCGTGTTGGAGGACTCGACGCTGATTGCCCGGCGTATCGCCAGCATCGAGCGGCTGTATTGCGCCAGCCCGGCCTACCTGGCAGAACGCGGTACTCCCGAGCGACCTGAAGACCTGCGCAATCACGATTGCCTGCCTTATGGTCACAGCCGGCAAGTCCAATGGCGCTTCGAAGGACGTGGCAAACCTTTGTCCCTGGATGTCACCGGACGCATGCGGGCCAACAACGGTGACCTGCTTAGGGACGCTGCCATTGCCGGCATGGGCATCACCTACCTGCCCACCTTCATTCTCGGCGATGCACTGAAGGACGGTCGATTGACCCGGGTGCTGGAGGGTTATGAGACCGAGCCACTGACGCTGTCGGCGGTCTACCCGCAACATCGACAGAGCTCGCGCCCGGTACAGGCGCTGGTGGCGTTTCTGCGCGAACAGATGCAGCCGTGACGCACGGGTCTGGATCGATTAGTACAGGACCCCATAACGACGTTCAGCCGTCCGCAGACGGCTGAAGCATTTCGAGGCAAGGATCAGGCGGCGAGGTTGGCGCTGCCCAGTTCCTTTTTGTACTGCGCTTTCATGGTTTCCATTTCCGCGCCCAAGGCATCCAGCTTGGCTTTGCCCAAGACTTTCTTGGCCTGGGGGAACATCTCCTTTTCTTCCTCTTCGATGTGGTGCTCAAGCAGTTCCTTGACCACTTTCACCCGACCGGCGAATTCAGGCTGGGATGGATCGGTGGCTTTCAGGTCCGGCAGCACCAGCGAGTCGACGGTGCGATGCTCTTCCTTGGCCTCGTAATACATTTCCGCTTCGTCCTTGCCACCCGCTTGCTTGAAAGCTGGATAAAGAATCTCTTCTTCCAGGCGGGTGTGGATGGTCACTTCCATTTCCAGTTTTGCCAACAGATCGGTGCGTTTCTTGATGGCGCGATCAGTGGATTCGCTCAGTTGGGTCAGAATCGCTTTCACCCGTTCATGGTCGGCTTTCAAAAGGTCGATGGCGTTCATAAGTAGCTCCTGGCAATTCACGGTTGCGGGCAGGCTTCAAGCGCCGACGCCGCGTACGGGGTAAATTGCATCAGCCATGCCAGCCAGTGCTTATAAAAAAGTACAGGTAAAACAACGAGTTGGATGAGTGGTAAGTTCCGGCTTCGTGCAAGCTGCAAGACCCGGGGTAAAAGCTCGTTGCACTTTGCGCTGACGCGCGGCTAAAAGCTCCTGTTGACACACCTGGCCCGTGGCGAGGGAGCTTGCTCCCTCGCCACGATTTGTCATTCTTCAGAACCAGCCATAAAAAAACCCGTATCTCGCGATACGGGTTTTTTCACAGCGGTGCTGCCGAGGCGATCAGCCCACCAGGCCCGCTTGCTGGACCAGGGTCAGCAACGGTTGTGGGTACACGCCCAGGAAGAACGCCAGTACGGCGATAGCCAGCAGCATCACGCCGCCTGCCTTCTGCTCCCAGTGCAACTCGGCGTCGTGGCGACGCAGGTTCGGTTCCATCAGGTACAGGGTGACCATGACGCGCAGGTAGTAGAACACGCCGATGGCACTGCCCAGCACCAGGGAGCCGACCAGCCACCATTGGTGCGCCTCGACGCCGGTGGCGATGATGTAGAACTTGCCGATGAAGCCGGCGGTCAGCGGAATGCCGGCCAGGGACAGCATCATCACGGTCAGTACGGCGGTCAGGTACGGACGGCGCCAGAACAGGCCACGGTATTCGTACAGGGCGTCGGCGTCGCGGCCGTTGTATGGCGAGGACATCAGGGTGATCACGCCGAACGCGCCGAGGCTGGTGATGACGTAGGTGACCAGGTACACGCCAATGGCTTCCACCGCCAGGCCCTTGCTGGCGATCAACGCGATCAGCAGGTAGCCGAAGTGGGCGATGGACGAGTAACCCAGCAGGCGCTTGAGGTTGCTCTGGGTCAGTGCCAGCAGGTTACCGAACAGGATCGACACGATGGCAATGATCGTCAGCACGTCGTTCAGCACGCCGCTGCTGGCCACCGGGGAGATCTGGAACAGGCGAACCATCACCGCGAACACCGCCACTTTCGACGCGGTGGCCAGGAACGCCGCCACCGGTGCCGGGGCGCCCTCGTAGACGTCCGGGGTCCAGAGGTGGAAGGGCACCAGCGACAGCTTGAACGCCAGGCCGATCAACATCATGCCCAGGCCCAGTTGCGCGATCGGGCTTGGCAGGCCGGTGGCCGCCAGGGCCTGGCCGATACCGACGAAGCTCAGGGTGCCGGCTTCTGCATAGAGCAGCGCCATGCCGAACAACAGGAACGCGGAACCGGCCGCCGACAGCACCATGTACTTGATGCCGGCTTCCAGGGAGCGCTTGTTGAAGAAGGCGTAGGCCACCAGACCGTAGACCGGTACCGACAGCAGTTCCAGGCCGATGAACAGGCTGGCCAGGTGCTGCGCGCTGACCAGGACCAGGCCACCGGCGGCGGCCATCAGGATCAGCAGGTACAGTTCTTCGCGGTTGCCCGGGTAACCCGAACCGCCATCGCCGAGGTAGGCGTGGGCGAGGGTAACGCAGGCGAGGGTGGCGACCAGGATCAACGCCATGTACAGGCAGGCGAAGCTGTCGATCTGGATCAGCGGCGTGACCACCAGGGGCGCGACTTTCAGGGCCGGCAGGATCGACAGCAGGGCCAGGTTCAGCCCCGCCACCGACAGCAGGAAGGTCTGTGAGTGATTGCGCCGCCAGGCGATCGCCAGCATCACCACGATGATCGTGGCGCTGGTGATCAACAGCGGCGCAAGCGCGATAAAGTGTTGAATCGTGAATTCCATAGCGCTCTTACCGGGCCGAAGCGAGTTGAGAGAAGGCGGTGCCGAGCCACTGCTGCACGCCATGCATCGTGGCGGCAGAGGTGTCGAGGAACGGTTGCGGGGAAACGCCGAGGTATACCAGCAGCACCGCAAGGCCAAGCACCATGATCAGTTCGCGAGCGTCCATGCCGCGCAGCACTTCATCCGACTTGGCCGGACCGAAGTAGGCGCGGTGGATCATGATCAGCGAGTAGACCGAACCGAACACCAGGCCGGACGTGGCGATGGCCGTGATCCATGGCGCACTGACGAACGAGCCGATCAGGATCAGGAACTCGCCGACGAAGTTGCCGGTGCCCGGCAGGCCCAGGGAGGCGGCCGCGAAGAACAGGCTGATGGCCGGCAGGTAGGCGATGCGCGACCAGACGCCGCCCATCTCGCGCATGTCGCGGGTGTGCAGGCGCTCGTACAACTGGCCGCTGAGGATGAACAGCGCCGCCGCCGACAGGCCGTGGGCGAGCATCTGGATCACCGCGCCTTGCAGGGCAAGCTGGCTGCCGGAGTAGATACCGATCAGTACGAAGCCCATGTGCGAGACGCTGGAGAAGGCGATCAGGCGCTTGATGTCGGTCTGGGCGAACGCCAGGAACGCACCGTAGAAAATCCCGATCAGGCCCAGGGTCATGGCGATGGGCGCGAACTCGGCCGAGGCGTTGGGGAACATCGGCAGGGCAAAGCGCAGCAGGCCGTAGGCCGCGGTCTTGAGCAGGATACCGGCCAGGTCCACGGAACCGGCGGTCGGCGCCTGGGCGTGGGCGTCGGGCAGCCAGGAGTGGAACGGCACCACCGGCAGCTTCACCGCGAACGCGATGAAGAAGCCCAGCATCAGCACGTACTCGGTGGTGCGCGACATCTGCACTTTCAACAGGTCGGCGTAGTTGAAGGTGATCACGCCGGTGTTGTTGAAGTTGACCAGCACCAGGCCAAGGATCGCCACCAACATGATCAGGCCGGACGCCTGGGTGAAGATGAAGAACTTGGTCGCCGCGTAGATCCGGGTCTTCTTGCCGTCCGAGGAACTGTGACCCCAGAGCGCGATGAGGAAGTACATCGGCACCAGCATCATTTCCCAGAAGAAGAAGAACATGAACAGGTCCAGCGCCAGGAACACGCCGACGACACCGCCCAGGATCCACATCAGGTTCAGGTGGAAGAAGCCGACGTGACGCTGGATCTCTTTCCAGGAGCAGAGCACCGAGAGGATACCCAGCAGGCCGGTCAGCAGGATCATCAGCAGCGACAGGCCGTCGAGGGCCAGGTGCACGCTGATGCCGAAGCGCGCGATCCACAGGTGCTTGAATTCAAGCGCCCAGGTCGGCTCGGCGCCAGGCGCCGGGGCAAATGTGAAGTCGCCGGTCGCCCACAGCCAGAGGCCGAGCGCGAGTTCCAGGGACATGGTCAGCAGCGCAATCCAGCGCGGGAGCGTGGAGCTGGAGCGCTCCGCGATCCAGCACAACAGGCCGCCGATGAAGGGGATCAGGATTAGCCAGGGCAGAATCATGACGGGCTCGTTTCCTTTCGCAAGTTCGCAAGGTTCATATCAGACCGCTACCAGCACGATGGCGCCGATAACCAGCACGGCGCCAGCCGCCATGGAAGCCGCATACCAACGCAGTTGACCGGTCTCGGTACGGCTCAGGGCGGTGTGGCCGCCCTTGGCCATGCGCGGGATCAGGCCAATGGTCTGGTCGAGCGGGTCTTTGCGCAGAATGTGGCTGATCGCAAGGTATGGCTTGACGAACAGTTTGTCGTAGATCCAGTCGAAGCCCCAGGCGGCGAACCACCAGGCCGAAAGGACACGGCCCAGGCCGCTGTTGGCGATGGCGGTGACGAAACGACGCTTGCCCAGGAACAGCAGGGCGGCCAGCAGGATACCGGCCAGGGCGATGGCGCCCGAGGCGATTTCCAGGCTGTGCTTGGCTTCGCCGCCGGCATGGCCGACGCTCTGCGGCAGCACGCCGTGCAGTGGCGGGGCGATCATGGCGCCGACGAAGGTCGACAGCACGATCAGCACCGACAATGGCAGCCAGTGGGCAATGCCGTGGCCGGCGTGGGCTTCGGTCTTGGCTTCACCGTGGAACGCGATGAAGATCAGGCGGAAGGTGTACAGCGAGGTCATGAACGCACCCACCAGGCCGGCATAGAGCAGGCCCTGGTTACCACTGGCGAACGCTTCCCAGAGGATCTCGTCCTTGGAATAGAAACCGGCGGTGACCAGTGGCAGGGCCGCCAGGGCCGCGCCGCCAACGATGAAGCTGGCGTAGGCCAACGGCAGTTTCTTCCACAGGCCACCCATCTTGAAGATGTTCTGCTCGTGGTGGCAGGCAACGATTACCGCACCGGAAGCAAGGAACAGCAGGGCCTTGAAGAAGGCGTGGGTCATCAGGTGGAAGATCGCGCCTTCCCAGGCACCGACGCCCAGGGCCAGGAACATGTAGCCGATCTGGCTCATGGTCGAGTAGGCGAGGATACGCTTGATGTCGGTCTGCACCAGCGCGGCAAAGCCGGCCAGTACCAGGGTCACGCCGCCGACGATGCCCACCAGGTGCAGGATGTCCGGCGCCAGGGCGAACAGGCCGTGGGTACGGGCAATCAGGTAGACGCCCGCGGTCACCATGGTTGCGGCGTGGATCAGTGCCGAGACCGGGGTAGGGCCGGCCATTGCATCCGCCAACCAGGTTTGCAGCGGCAGTTGCGCCGATTTACCGACGGCACCGCCCAGCAGCATCAGGGTCGCCAGGACGATCCAGAAGTCACCGGCCTTGAAGTGCTCCGGGGCCTTGACCAGCAGTTCCTGGATATTCAGCGTACCCAGCTGCTGGAACAGGATGAACAGGCCGATGGCCATGAACACGTCGCCGATGCGGGTGACGATGAACGCCTTGAGTGCCGCGTTACCGTTGTTGCGATTGGTGTAGTAGAAACCGATCAGCAGGTACGAGCACAGGCCCACGCCTTCCCAGCCGAAGTACAGGAACAACAGGTTATCGCCGAGCACCAGGAACAGCATGCTGGCGATGAACAGGTTGGTGTAGGCGAAGAAACGCGAGTAGCCGTCTTCACCGCGCATGTACCAGGACGCGAACAGGTGGATCAGGAAACCCACGCCGACCACGACGCCGAGCATGGTGATCGACAGGCCGTCGATGTACAGGGCGAAGTTCGGCGTGAAGCCTTCCACCGCCATCCAACGCCACAGCACCAGGGTGTAGTGCCCGCCTTCAGGCGGTGCGACGTTGAATTGCCAGATCACGTAGGCGGCGACAATCGCCGACAGGCCGATGGAGCCGACACCGATCAGTGCCGAGAGGTTTTCCGAGAGGCGTCCCCGGGAGAACGACAGCAGCAGGAAACCGATCAGGGGAAATACGAAAGTCAGAAAGATCATGTTCATCCGCGCATCTCACTGGCAGCGTCGATATCGAGCGTGTGGAAGCGGCGATACAGTTGCAACAGGATCGCCAGGCCGATACTGGCCTCGGCGGCTGCCAGGCTGATCACCAGGATGAACATGATCTGTCCATCCGGTTGCGCCCAGCGAGCGCCTGCCACGATGAAGGCCAGGGCGGAGGCGTTCATCATGACCTCCAGGCTCATCAGCACGAACAGGATGTTGCGACGGACCATCAGGCCGACCAGGCCGAGACAGAACAGGATGCCGGCGACTGCCAGGCCATGCTCGAGAGGGATAGCAGGCATGTGATTACTCCTTCGCCTCGTTACGGCCCAAATGGAACGCCGTGACGGCTGCGGCAAGCAGCAGCATCGAGGCGAGTTCGACCACCAGCAGGTACGGGCCGAACAGGCTGATGCCCACGGCCTTTGGACCTACGGTGGTGTGGCCGATGGCCTGGCCGCTCTGGTGGGCGAACAGCACGTACAGCAGTTCCCCCAGCAGCAGGACGGCGAGAATCACCGGCCCTGCCCAGATGCCGGGCTTGAGCCAGGAGCGCTCCTGCTGCACCGAGGCGGGGCCCAGGTTGAGCATCATCACCACGAACACGAACAGCACCATGATGGCGCCGGCGTAGGCGATCACTTCCAGCGCACCGGCAAACGGCGCGCCGAGGGCGAAGAAGGTCATGGCCACGGCGATCAGCGAAATGATCAGGTAGAGCAGGGCATGGATGGGGTTGGTGTTGGTGACCACACGAAGCGTGGACACCACCGCGATACCCGATGCGAAATAGAAAGCGAATTCCATCTTTCTTCCTTAAGGCAGCAAGCTCTTCACGTTGATCGGTTCGGCTTCGTTCTGCGCGGCGCCTTTGGGCTTACCGGCAATGGCCATACCTGCAACACGATAGAAGTTGTAATCAGGGTTTTTACCGGGACCGGAAATCAGCAAGTCTTCTTTCTCGTACACCAGGTCCTGACGTTTGAACTCGGCCATTTCGAAATCCGGCGTGAGCTGGATCGCGGTGGTCGGGCACGCTTCCTCGCAGAGGCCGCAGAAAATGCAGCGCGAGAAGTTGATGCGGAAGAAGTCCGGGTACCAGCGACCGTCTTCGGTTTCAGCTTTCTGCAACGAGATGCAACCGACCGGGCAGGCCACGGCGCACAGGTTGCACGCCACGCAACGCTCTTCGCCGTCGGGATCACGGGTCAGGACGATGCGGCCGCGATAACGCGGAGCCAGGTAGACCGGCTCTTCGGGGTATTGCAGGGTGTCGCGCTTGCGAAAGCCATGGCCGAAGATCATGACCAGGCTTCGCAGTTGGGTACCGGTACCCTTAACGATGTCGCCAATATATTTGAACATGGGTCAAATCCTCACTGAACCGCGGCCGCAGGCGCGTTCATTAAAACGATCGCAGCGGTCACCAGCATGTTGATCAGGGTCAGCGGCAGGCAGAATTTCCAGCTGAAGTCCATCACCTGGTCGTAGCGTGGACGCGGGATCGAGGCGCGCAGCAGGACGAACAGCATGATGAAGAACGCGGTCTTCAAGGCGAACCAGACGAAGGACAATTGCGGCAGGATGCCGAACGGACCGTGCCAGCCACCGAAGAACAGCGTGACCAGCAGCGCCGAGATCAGGATGATGCCGATGTACTCGCCGACGAAGAACATGCCCCATTTCATGCCGGCATATTCAATGTGGTAACCGTCGGCCAGTTCCTGTTCCGCTTCCGGCTGGTCGAAGGGGTGACGGTGAGTCACGGCCACGCCGGCGATGAAAAAGGTACAGAAGCCGAAGAACTGCGGAATGATGAACCACAGGTTCTGCGCCTGGTACTCGACGATGTCACGCATGTTGAACGAGCCGGCCTGGATCACGATGCCCATGAGCGCCAGGCCCATGAACACTTCGTAGGACACGGTCTGGGCCGAGGCACGCAGGCTGCCCAGCAGGGCGAACTTGTTGTTGCTCGACCAGCCGGCGAACAGCACCGCATACACCGACAGGCCAGCCATGGCGAAGAAGAACAGCAGGCCGATGTTCAGGTCCGCCACGCCCCAGGTCGGGGTGATCGGGATGATCGCGAAGGCGATCAGCAAGGCGCTCATGGCCACGACCGGTGCCAGGGTGAAGATCACCTTGTCGGCAAACGGTGGGGTCCAGTCTTCCTTGAAGAACATTTTCACCATGTCGGCGGCGATCTGGAACATGCCGAACGGGCCGACGCGGTTCGGACCATAGCGGTCCTGCCACCAGCCCAGCAGGCGACGTTCGACGAAGCTCAACAGTGCGCCTGCGACCACTACGGCCAGCAGGATCACGATGGCCTTGAGGACCGTCAGGATCACATCGATCACTTCAGGGGTGAACCAGCTCATTGCGCTGCCTCCTGCAGACCGTCGACGGTTTTGCCGAATATCGCCGGTGGGATGCCGGCCAGGCCGGCGGGCAGCGCCACCAGGCCGGCGCCCAGTGCTTCATTGATACGCAGCGGCAGACGCAGGGTCTGGCCCGCCACGTTCAGGCTCAGCAGGGCCCCGTCGTTGACGCCCAGGCGATCGGCTTCGGACTTGGCCAGCGACACGTAGGCGGCGGGGATGCGCTCCTGCACCGGTGCGGCCTTGGAAGAGTTCTCTTCGCTGCCGAACAGGTGATGGAACGGCACGACCTGCCAGGTCCCTGGTGCCGGGTTGAAGGCGCGCGGCACGCTGGCGAACCAGCTGAGGCCATCGCCCTGGCTTTCGATCAGGCGCTTGCCCGGGTCACCGGCACGCAGGTGACCGCCGACTTCGTCCTGGAACTTGTTCCAGGCTTGCGGCGAGTTCCAGCCCGGCGACCAGGCGAACGGCACTTGCGAGCGCGGTTCGGCGGAGCCCGAGTAACCTTCCATGGAGAAGGCGAACGGGGTGTCCTGGTCTTGCGGAGTGCGCGGTTCGTGCACGCTGATGTTGGCGCGCATGGCCGTGCGGCCGGAGTAACGCAGCGGCTCGCGGGCCAGCTTCATGCCCTTGATGCGGAACGCGGCGGACGGCGCGGCGTCGACGATGGCGGCCAGTTGCGGGCTGCTCGACGCACAGGCGGCGGTGACGTGGTCCAGTTGGGTCCAGTCGATCGGCTGGTTCAGCAAGGTGGCGCGCAGGGCATGCAGCCAGCGCCAGCCTTCGTGGACCAGGATGCTGGCGTCCAGGTATTGCGGATCGAAGACCTGGAAGAAGCGCTGGGCGCGACCTTCCTGGCTGACCAGCGTGCCGTCGCCTTCGGCGAAGCTCGCCGCCGGCAGCACCAGGTGGGCGCGGTCGGTGGTGGCGGTCTTCTGGTGGTCGGCGACGATCACGGTTTTCGCGGCGCTCAGGGCGGCGTCCACACGGGCCTTGTCGGTCCGGGTGTAGAGGTCGTTTTCCAGTACCACGATGGCGTCGGCGTTGCCGTCGATCACCGCTTGCAGGGCTGCATCCACCGACTCGCCACCGAGCATGGCCAGGCCGAGGCTGTTGGCTTCCGGTACGACCAGGCTGATGGAGCCGTTCTTCTCGCGCAACTTCAAGGCCTTGGCGATGTTGGCGGCGGCTTCGATCAACGCCTTGGAACCCAGGGAGGTGCCGGCAATGATCAACGGACGCTTGGCGGCCAGCAGGGCGTCGGCGATACGCTGCACCAGTTCGGCGGCTTCGCTGTCGAGGCCTTCGACGGCCGGTGCACTGGCGTCCAGGGCGTGAGCGACGGCAAAGCCGATGCGGGCCAGGTCGTCAGGCGCGGCATGCACGCATTCTTCGGCGACGTCGTCGAGCTTGGTTTCGGCGAGGCTGGCGATGAACAGCGGGTTGAGCGCGTGCTGACCGATGTTCTTCACGGCGGCGTCGAGCCAAGGCTGCACACGCATGGCGTCGGCCATGTCCTCGGCCTTGCCCTTGACCGACTGGCGCAGGGCCAGGGCCATGCGCGCGGCGGTCTGGGTCAGGTCTTCGCCAAGGACGAACACGGCGTCGTGGTCTTCGATGTCGCGCATCGTCGGCACGGGCAGCGGGCTGTCCTTGAGCACTTGCAGCACCAGGCGGATGCGCTCCAGCTCGGTGGCTTCGATACCGCTGTAGAAATGTTCGGCACCGACCAGTTCACGCAACGCGTAGTTGCTTTCCAGGCTGGCCCGTGGCGAACCGATGCCGACGATGTTGCGGCCGCGCAGCAGGTCGGCGGCCTTGTCCAGTGCTTCGTCCAGGCTCAGCTTGGTGCTGCCCGCCAGCAGCGGTTGGCGCGGACGGTCGGTGCGGTTGACGTAGCCGTAGCCGAAACGGCCGCGGTCACAGAGGAAGTACTGGTTCACCGAACCGTTGTAGCGGTTCTCGATGCGACGCAGTTCGCCGTAACGCTCGCCCGGGGAGATGTTGCAGCCGCTGGAGCAGCCGTGGCAGATGCTCGGCGAGAACTGCATGTCCCACTTGCGGTTGTAGCGCTCGGAGTGGGTCTTGTCGGTGAACACGCCGGTCGGGCAGACCTCGGTGAGGTTGCCGGAGAACTCGCTTTCCAGCGTGCCGTCTTCAACGCGTCCGAAGTACACGTTGTCGTGGGCGCCGAACACGCCCAGGTCGGTACCGCCGGCGTAGTCCTTGTAGAAACGCACGCAGCGGTAGCAGGCGATGCAGCGGTTCATCTCGTGGGAAATGAACGGGCCCAGTTGCTGGTTCTGGTGGGTGCGTTTCTTGAAGCGATAGCGGCGCTCGTTGTGGCCGGTCATCACGGTCATGTCTTGCAGGTGGCAGTGACCGCCTTCCTCGCAGACCGGGCAGTCGTGCGGGTGGTTGGTCATCAGCCATTCGACGACGCTGGCGCGAAACGCCTTGGATTCTTCATCGTCGATGGAGATCCAGGTGTTGTCGGTGGCGGGGGTCATGCAGGACATGACGATCCGACCACGGGTGTCGTTCTCGTCGGTGTATTGCTTGACTGCGCACTGGCGACAGGCGCCGACGCTGCCAAGGGCGGGGTGCCAGCAGAAATAAGGAATGTCGAGGCCCAGCGACAGACATGCCTGTAACAGGTTGTCTGCCCCGTCGACTTCGAGCGCTTTGCCGTCTACGTGGATAGTGGCCATGGTTCAAAGTTCTTCGTTGGCCCGGTGTCAGCGGGCGTGGCTAATGGAATCTTGTCGTTCGTCCGAATCCAAACAGCCTCGGTGAAAAGGCGTCATCGAACGAAAGGCGAAGGGCACGGACCCTTCGCCTGGTAAAGCGTCGTTACGCGCCGACCATGGTCGGCGTGACCACCTGATTGAGGTCACCGGCGCGGGTTGGCGCGATGCCGGCCTCGAATTCAGGGCGGAAGTATTTGATTGCGCTGCCCAACGGCTCCACGGCACCCGGTGCGTGAGCACAGAAGGTCTTGCCTGGGCCGAGGAAACCCACCAGGCCCAGCAGGGTCTCGATGTCGCCAGGCTGGCCTTGGCCGTTCTCGATGGCCATCAGCAGCTTGACGCTCCACGGCAGGCCGTCGCGGCAAGGGGTGCAGAAACCGCAGGATTCACGGGCAAAGAACTGCTCCATGTTGCGCAGCAGGGACACCATGTTGACGCTGTTGTCCACCGCCATGGCCAGGCCGGTACCCATCCGGGTGCCCACCTTGGCGATGCCGCCGGCGTACATTTGTGCGTCCAGGTGTTCCGGCAACAGGAAGCCGGTACCGGCGCCGCCTGGCTGCCAGCACTTGAGCGTGTAGCCGTCGCGCATGCCGCCGGCGTAGTCCTCGAACAGCTCGCGCGCGGTGACGCCGAATGGCAGTTCCCAAAGGCCCGGGTTCTTGACCCGACCGGAGAAGCCCATGAGCTTGGTGCCCATGTCTTCGCTGCCGTCGCGGGCCAGGGATTTGTACCAGTCCACGCCGTCGGCAATGATTGCCGGCACGTTGCACAGCGTCTCGACGTTGTTCACGCAGGTCGGCTTGCCCCACACGCCCACGGCGGCAGGGAAGGGCGGCTTGGAGCGTGGGTTGGCGCGGCGGCCTTCCAGGGAGTTGATCAGCGCGGTTTCTTCACCGCAGATGTAGCGCCCGGCACCGGTGTGGACGAACAGCTCGAAATCGAAGCCGCTGCCCAGGATGTTCTTGCCCAGCAGGCCCGCGGCCTTGGCTTCTTCCACGGCACGGTTGAGGTGCCTGGCGGCGGTGGTGTATTCGCCACGCAGGAAGATGTAGCCGCGGTAGGTCTTCAGCGCGCGGGCACTGATCAGCATGCCTTCGATCAGCAGATGGGGCAGTTGCTCCATCAGCATGCGGTCTTTCCAGGTGTTGGGTTCCATCTCGTCCGCGTTGCACAGCAGGTAGCGGATATTGATGGATTCGTCCTTGGGCATCAGGCCCCACTTCACGCCCGTGGGGAAGCCCGCACCACCGCGGCCCTTGAGGCCGGAGTCCTTCACGGTCTGGACGATGTCGTCCGCGGCCATGTCGGCGAACGCCTTGCGCGCGGCGGCATAGCCGTTCTTGGCCTGGTACTCGTCCAGCCACACGGCTTCGCCGTCGTCACGCAGGCGCCAGGTCAGGGGATGGGTTTCGGCCGAACGCTGGATGCGGTTGGCGGGCCCGAAGGAAGTCAGGGTCATACGTAGCCCTCCAGCAGTTTGGCGACGCCTTCAGGCTTGACGTCACCGAAGGTGTCGTCGTCGATCATCAGCGCCGGTGCCTTGTCGCAGTTGCCCAGGCAGCACACCGGCAGCAGCGTGAAGCGGCCGTCGGCGGTGGTCTGGCCCAGGCCGATGCCCAGCTTTCCCTGGATCTCGCTGACCACGGACTCGTGGCCGCCGATGTAGCAGACCATGCTGTCGCAGACGCGAATGATGTGGCGGCCCACCGGCTGGCGGAAGATCTGGCTGTAGAAGGTGGCGACGCCCTCGACGTCGCTGGCCGGGATGCCGAGGATCTCGCCGATGGCGTAGAGCGCGCCGTCAGGCACCCAGCCACGTTCCTTCTGGACGATCTTCAAGGCTTCGATCGACGCCGCGCGCGGGTCTTCGTAGTGATGCAGCTCGTGCTCGATGGCCGAGCGCTCGGTTTCGCTGAGGGCGAAACGGTCTGTCTGGATAAGCGTGCTGTTCATGCTTAGCGGTCCACGTCGGCCATAACGAAGTCGATACTACCCAGGTACGCGATCAAGTCCGCGACCATGCTGCCTTTGATCACCGAAGGGATCTGCTGCAGGTGCGGGTAGCTTGGGGTGCGAATCCGGGTACGGTAGCTCATGGTGCCGCCGTCGCTCGTCAGGTAATAACTGTTGATGCCCTTGGTCGCTTCGATCATCTGGAAGGACTCGTTGGCCGGCATGACCGGGCCCCACGAAACCTGCAGGAAGTGCGTGATCAAGGTCTCGATGTGCTGCAGCGTGCGCTCCTTGGGCGGCGGCGTGGTCAGCGGGTGGTCCGCCTTGTACGGGCCTTCCGGCATGTTGCGCAGGCACTGGTCGATGATCTTGACGCTCTGACGCATTTCCTCGACGCGAACCATGCAGCGGTCGTAGGCGTCACCGTTGGCGGCCAGCGGGACTTCGAACTCGAAGTTCTCGTAGCCGGAGTAAGGGCGTGCCTTGCGCAGGTCGAAGTCGCAACCGGTGGAACGCAGGCCGGCACCGGTGACGCCCCATTCCAGGGCTTGCTTGGTGTTGTAGGCGGCGACCCCGATGGTCCGACCCTTGAGGATGCTGTTCTGCAGGGCTGCCTTGGTGTATTCGTCCAGGCGCTTGGGCATCCATTCGACGAAGTCCTTGACCAGCTTCTCCCAGCCCCGCGGCAGGTCGTGGGCGACGCCACCGATGCGGTACCAGGCCGGGTGCAGGCGGAAACCGGTGATGGCTTCGATCACCGTGTAGGCCTTCTGGCGGTCGGTGAAGGTGAAGAACACCGGGGTCATGGCGCCGACGTCCTGGATGTAGGTGCCCAGGAACAGCAGGTGGCTGGTGATACGGAAGAACTCGGCCATCATGATGCGGATGACGTCGACCTTCTCCGGTACCTTGATCCCGGCCAGCTTCTCGACCGAGAGCACGTACGGCAGGTTGTTCATCACCCCGCCGAGATAATCGATGCGGTCGGTGTACGGGATGTAGCTGTGCCAGGACTGGCGCTCGGCCATTTTCTCGGCGCCACGGTGGTGGTAGCCGATGTCCGGGACGCAGTCGACGATTTCTTCGCCGTCCAGTTGCAGGATGATGCGGAACGCACCGTGGGCCGAAGGGTGGTTCGGACCCAGGTTGAGGAACATGTAGTCCTCGTTGGCGCCCGAGCGCTTCATGCCCCAGTCTTCAGGCTTGAAGCGCGCGGCTTCTTCCTCGAGCTGTTGCTTGGCCAGCGACAGGCTGAACGGGTCGAACTCGGTGGCGCGGGCTGGGAAGTCCTTGCGCAGCGGGTGACCTTCCCAGGTCGGCGGCATCATGATGCGCGACAGGTGCGGGTGGCCGGGGAAGTCGATCCCGTACATGTCCCACACTTCACGCTCGTACCAGTTGGCGTTCGGCCAGATACCGGTCACGGTCGGCACGCTGAGGTCGCTCTCGGACAAGGCGACCTTGATCATTACGTCACTATTACGCTCGATCGACAGCAGGTGGTAGAACACGGTGAAGTCGACGCCGTCGGGCAGGCCCTGGCGCTTGGTGCGCAGCCGCTCGTCCACGCCGTGCAGGTCATAGAGCATGACGTACGGCTTGGGCAGGTTGCGCAGGAAGGTCAGGACTTCGATGAGTCGGGCGCGGGCAACCCACAGCACCGGCATGCCGGTGCGGGTCGACTGGACGGTGAACGCGTCGGCGCCAAAACGGTTGTTCAGTTCGACGACCACATCCTGGTCGTCTGCCTTGTAAGGCGGGATGTACAGAGCACTGCCTGTAGTCATGGTTATTTATCGCTTTCGGTCAACGTAAAGAATGAAGCCAGGTTCTCGTTTCTACTGTGAGGAACAGAGCTGGATCAGACTTCGTCGGGGCTGCGCAGGTTGGTGACTGCGATACGCTGTTCGCGACGCTGTTCCTTTTGCGACGGCATCTCGGCGCGATAGACGCCTTGATCACCAACGACCCAGGACAGTGGGCGACGCTCCTGGCCAATCGACTCCTGCAACAGCATCAGGCCTTGCAGGAAAGCTTCAGGGCGAGGCGGGCAGCCGGGCACGTAGACGTCCACGGGCAGGAACTTGTCCACCCCTTGAACGACGGAATAGATGTCGTACATGCCACCGGAGTTGGCGCACGAGCCCATGGAGATCACCCACTTGGGTTCGAGCATCTGCTCATAGAGACGCTGGATGATCGGCGCCATCTTGATGAAGCAGGTTCCGGCGATAACCATGAAGTCCGCCTGGCGCGGCGAGGCCCGGATCACTTCGGCGCCGAAGCGCGCGATGTCGTGGGGCGCCGTGAAGGCGGTGGTCATTTCCACGTAGCAGCACGAAAGGCCGAAGTTGTACGGCCACAGGGAGTTCTTGCGACCCCAGTTGACCGTGCTGTTCAGCACGTCTTCGAGCTTGCCCATGAAGATGTTCTTGTGGACTTGATCTTCTAACGGATCGGCGACGGTTTCCCGCTTGCCAATCGGATACTGCTCGTTAGGAGCATCGGGGTCGATCCTGGTGAGATTGTATTGCATTGCCAAAGCCTCATTGTTTCAGCTTCGCTTGCCGCTTGCGCCGAGCTTCCGGAGCCCAATCAAGTGCCCCCACCCGGTAAAGGTAGACAAGACCTGCCAACAGAATTGCTATGAAAACGAGTGCTTCGACGAATCCGGTCCAGCCGCTTTCGCGGACGGACACAGACCATGCAAAGAGAAAGAGGGCTTCGATATCGAAGATCACGAAGAGCATCGCGACCAGATAGAATTTGGCTGAGAGCCGCAAGCGGGCGCCACCGGTAGGTAGCATGCCGGACTCGAACGGTTCGTTTTTGCTGCGGCCCCAGGCTTTTGACCCGAGCAGGCTCGACACGCCGAGCATGAAGGCACACAGGCCGACGACGCCCAGAAGGAAAATGGCAAAGCCCCAGTTGTGGGCCATGAGTCCTGTCGCTTCGGGCATGCTGGAAATCCTTAACAGAGGGCAAGGGCCTCTGAGCTTGAAAAGAAATAACGCAGTGACGATATGTCGCAGCAATCAATCGCGGTGATTTTATGGCTAAACACCGGGCAAGTAAAATTCCTATAGCGAAATTATTTATTGGAATAAGGACATAGCGCACCTCCAAGGCCCCGCGGCCCCGGTGGGATGGGCATTGGCCGTTGATTCTTCAATAATATTTCGCGTTGGTTGTAACAAAGAGATGTTCTCCTAAATGATAATTGTTATTGTTTGTGCGGGCGTTCCATCAAGTAAGCCCGCGCAGTAGCTGAGTACTTTTCTTACAGGGTGGTGACTGCAATTGTCAGCGCCGGCCGTTTTACTCTTTTTCAGACTGCCCGATACTGCGTTCGATCAATTTTTCTGAAGGTTCTTTCGTTTCTGGTGGGGGCGGGCTTGCTCGCCAAAGCGGCGTGTCAGTTGTGCATTCATTGCCTGGCACGTCGCCCTCGCGAGCAAGCCCGCTCCCACAAGGGCGCTTCGTTGCCCCTTGAAGCGTAGGCGAAAAAAAGCCCCGAACCAGTCGGGGCGTCAGATATCAGGCCTTGCGGTTAGCTTTTTCTCGGTCCGCAAGGGCCGTTCAGGCGGATCAGTGGAACTGTTCTTCTTCGGTCGAGCCGGTCAGCGCGGTTACCGACGACGTGCCGCCCTGGATCACGGTGGTCATGTCGTCGAAGTAGCCGGTGCCCACTTCCTGCTGGTGGGCCACGAAGGTGTAGCCTTTGGCAGCGTCAGCGAACTCTTGCTCTTGCAGCTTCACGTAGGCGGTCATGTCGTTGCGGGCGTAGTCGTGCGCCAGGTTGAACATGCTGTGCCACATGTTGTGAATGCCGGCCAGGGTGATGAACTGGTGCTTGTAGCCCATGGCGGACAGTTCGCGCTGGAACTTGGCGATGGTCGCGTCGTCCAGGTTTTTCTTCCAGTTGAAGGAAGGCGAGCAGTTGTACGACAGGATCTGGTCCGGGTATTCCTTCTTGATCGCTTCGGCGAAGCGACGGGCTTCGTCCAGGTCCGGCTTGGCGGTTTCGCACCAGATCAGGTCGGCGTAAGGCGCGTAGGCCAGGCCGCGGGCGATGGCCTGGTCGAGGCCGGCGCGGACCTTGTAGAAGCCTTCCTGGGTACGGGTGCCGGTCACGAACGGCTGGTCGTACGGGTCGCAGTCGGAGGTCAGCAGGTCAGCGGCGTTGGCGTCGGTACGGGCCAGGATGATGGTCGGTACACCGGCAACGTCGGCGGCCAGGCGGGCAGCGGTCAGCTTCTGTACGGCTTCCTGGGTCGGAACCAGTACCTTGCCGCCCATGTGGCCGCATTTCTTCACCGAGGCCAATTGGTCTTCGAAGTGAACGCCGGCGGCGCCTGCCTCGATCATGCTCTTCATCAGTTCGTAGGCGTTCAGGACGCCGCCGAAACCGGCTTCGGCGTCAGCCACGATCGGTGCGAAGTAGTCGATGTAGCCTTCATCGCCCGGGTTCTTGCCAGCTTTCCACTGGATCTGGTCGGCGCGACGGAACGAGTTGTTGATGCGCTTGACCACGGTAGGAACCGAGTCCACCGGGTACAGCGACTGGTCAGGGTACATCGACTCGGCGGAGTTGTTGTCCGCGGCCACTTGCCAGCCCGACAGGTAGATCGCCTGGATGCCGGCCTTGACTTGCTGAACGGCCTGGCCGCCGGTCAGGGCGCCCATGCAGTTGACGAAATCTTTCTCGGGACGGAAGGATGGCTTGGCGCCCTGGGTGACCAGGTTCCACAGCTTCTCGGCGCCCATCTTTGCAAAGGTGTGCTCAGGTTGAACCGAGCCACGCAGGCGGACGACGTCAGCAGCGGAATAATTGCGCTTCACGCCTTTCCAGCGCGGGTTTTCAGCCCAGTCTTTTTCAAGGGCTGCAATTTGCTGTTCGCGTGTCAGTGCCATGGAGATAAACCTCGTCGCGTCGTGTAGAAAAAATCGGTCTGGGTCAAATGTCCTGCGTGCCTACGGCGCCAGTCATTGGCGAAGGAGGCTGCTCGCTGGCCAGGGGGCCGGGCGGACAAGTCGGTTCAGGCGGGGCGGCGACGGGATGAACGATGGGCTCGAGGGGAAAGTGAGCAGGTAGGGGCGAACTGCGGGCGCATGCGGGCGTCGTGGGCCTTTATACGAACTCAGAATGATGCCGGGTTACCTAGTTACGCTTCCGTCCCTCGGGACAACTTCGTTCCAGTCGCAACCTCGTCAAACACACCTTGTGGGCGGTACAGACACGAATCGGCTCGCAGGGTGGTTGCAAGCGTCGACCCGAAGGCCCTTGCCAGGGCCCCTGATTAGCGGGAGCGAGGCCATCATGCCTTCGGTTTTTTGGCTCGTCAAACGTTTTGTAGTGCTTTTTTTTGAGCACTACATCTTTGGTCTAATACGACTCATCAGTCAGTTTTTGGTGCTTCAGTTCAGGGTGTCGACCTTGACCCGCAAAATCATGTCATCGCGGCCCTGGGTCGAGTAGCTGCGGGTCAGGCCCTGTTTATCGGCCTGGGTCTGGCGATTCACGCCGGCCAGGGTGATCCATTCGCCCAGGCGTCCGCTGACGGTTGTGTCGGTACTTTGCACGTTCACTACATCGGGACGTTCCTGGCTCATGCGGTCACGGTTGGTACTGATGCTCAGGTGAACGGTTTCGCCGGTGACGCTGGCGGTGACGTAGAAACCCTGGGTGACGTTGCGGTATTCGGTCTGGCTTTGCACGCGACCGTAGTTGTCGCTCTGGCTGCTGGTGAACGGCACGCTCTGGCCCACCTGGATCAGGGCCGGCTGGCCTTCGCTGGCCTGCACCTGCTGCACGCCGCCGTCGCGGCTCGCGGTGCTGCGGTTGATGATGCGGGTCTGGCTGGGGGCGGCGCCGTTGATGGAATAGCCCTGGTCACCCTGCAGATTGTTCTCGTTGGTGTCGACCGTGATCAGCAGGCGCTTGGGGGCGGTGTCCAGTTGTGCCAGGAACTGGCGCAGTTCTTCGATCTTGCCGGGCTCGCCATTGACGATCAGTTGATTGCCATAGGCGCTGACCTGGCCGTCCTTGCCCATGAAATTCTGCGCCACCGGCAGCAAGTCGGCGCTGGTGCGGTAATTCAACGGGACAATTTGCGTGTCGGCCATCACAGACAGGCTGCACCCCAGTAGCAGGGTGGTCAGGAGGGTGCGTAGGGACATTCCATTTCTCCGCGGGACAAAGGCTTGATATTGCCAGTTTGTCGGCCCAACGTGGTTCAAGTTGAATGATAGACAGCAAAACGCCCCGGCATCGGAAGATGGCGGGGCGTATTCATGGACAGGCGTCTGGTGGAGTCGTAGGTGGCGAACCGTCTATCTGATGAGCTTGTCTCGGGAAGTTTGCCGTGCTTCAGCTGACGATGACGTGTATTCGGCTTGATTGGTTGTCATACATGCTGTCGCCCCTGTCGTTCATCCTCAAGAATATGTCTCCGGTCTTCTGTTCTCCTCGTTCCTCCGAGTGCCAGGCGGGCAGCGGTGTCCCGTTTTCTCCCCATTTATAGATGAGCTGGCCATATCTGGCGCCTGGCCCGCTGTAGGGATAGGACGTGTCGCCGACGATGGAAATAAGTTTTTCCGATACGCCTGCCGGGCCGCAATCTCCTGAAATCGAGGCAACCGTAGTGGTGAGCGCCGGGGCCCCCCAGTTGTTTTTTCGTGAGACGGCCGGTGCATCGAGCGACATGAATATCGGCTCACTGGAATTGCCCAAGTGAACGATCTTGTCCCAATTCTGATGTCTGGTGATGCCGCACCTGACCCAACCGCTGTCCGGGATGACCGTAACGAATACGAGTTCTCCACTGGGTCTAAATGTGCCGACGTAAACCTGCAGGGCTCCGTAGCACCGGGTAAGCCGCTCGTCAGGAATATTCATTCTCAGATAAAGTTCACCTTGCTCGTTCAATGTGCTTGCATAGTGCTCGTTATAAATCGGCAAGGCCTTGCCTTCTTCCCCAAATTTATAAACCAACTGTCCGACATAGGCTCCCGGCCCATTGAAAGGGAATCTGTTGTCACCGCTGGCTATAGGGTAATTGGTGTCGCCGCCCGCTTTGCAGTAACCATGATGGGCGTACTCCCATGTGTCGGCAGGCAGGGGGATCGGCACTGGAAAAGTAACGCTTGAAGATACAAAGGAGACCAGCCAGTCTCTGCTGACGGCTACGCTGGCATTTTGTGGAGTCCGCGTGTTCGCATCGACTGTGAGTATGACCCCTGTGCGGTCGTGGCGCGTCGTGTCAGGCGTTCTATTCCATATAAAGCCATATTCTTTTATGTCCTTGTATATGTTCAAGGCGACACCTACAACGTCCCCTGTAAGAGGAATGCCACTCCGGCCTCCGCTTGGAGGGGTGTATGCGCCGCTTCGTATAAGACCAAGTATTTTATCCACAAACGGGACGATCTCGTTTAAACGACCAGTCACTTCGTGGACGACCTTGTCGGCGGCTGAATCGGAGCGGGCAACCTGAATATATCGATTATTTGACCAACCATTACCATCGTTGGCGACTAGCCCAAACCTAATCTCCGGCAGATCTTCGGAGAGGATAATATTCCAACTTCCAAACTGGTCTGCATAACCGCTGCCCCATATTTTGTTTCCGACATAAGCCTCGTAGATGTCAATTTTCGAATGGGGAGCGGCGGTTCCGGACACCATTGGACGCCGCGATACCTGAGCGTCCTCGCCGGGCCTGTCGATGCTCAGGGCAGTGTTCTGTCTTGGGGGTGGATTGCTCGAGTTCGATACATTGACATATCGATTGTTCGACCATTGTTTGCCATCACTGGCAACCAAACCGAACCGGGTCTCTGGCAGATCCTCGGGAAGATCGATGCTCCAATACCCATATGGGTCGGTATAGCCACTGCCCCATATCTTGTTGCCGACATTAGCCTCATATATATCTATCTTTGAATTGGGTTCGGCGAATCCGGCTACCGTCGGGCGTCGTGGTACCTGATAATCCTCGTAAGGGTACCAGATGAGCAGAGAAAAAGACGGCGTCGGAGAGAGAATGCCCTCCGTTACAGTGACATATCGATTGTTTGACCATTGTTTACCATCATTGGCAACCAGCCCAAATCTGGTCCCTGGTAGATTTTCGGAAAGTGTGATGGTCCAGAATCCATATTTGTCGGCATGGCCGCTACCCCATATCTTGTTTCCGACATTAGACTCATAAATATCTATTTTTGAATCGGGTTCGGAGATTCCGGATATCGTGGGGCGTCGTATTACTCGGGCATCCTCTTCGGGGGTGTTAATGAGAAACTCCCAATCCCGTACTCGGACATAACGATTATTCGACCATTCACCATTTTCCGAGACTACTAGCCCAAACCTCCCCAGCGGCAGGTCTTCGCTGGGTACAAGGGTCCAGTTGCCACTGGCATCTGCATAAGTGCTACCCCATATCTTATTACCGACATTGGACTCGTAGAGCGTGATGGCAGCGTTTGGGCTGCTGGTGCCTGTCACTTTGGGTCTGCGGGCGACTGCAATCTCATCATAAAGGGGATTTAGAATCATAGCTGTCATTTCACTTCTCCATTCGGCATAAACATAAACTGAAGGATTGGAAAAGCTGAACTCACACACTGTTCTGGGTGCCCATGTGTGCAACGCCTAGGCAGCAGACCTAACTTCATCGTCTTTTCCAAGTTTCAGTTCGATGCTAGGGGCTGCCGATTCAAGCGGCTACTGTCAGAAATGGCAGTATTGACCAACGGTTATCTATTTGTCGGGAGGGGATTTAAGGAGGCTTTTGGTATTCGATGAAGAACCAAAAAAAAGCGGCCATCTCACGATGGCCGCTTTTTTGCCGATCCATTTATTTGGGTAACCTGCATGCAAGCCCATGGCTTTCTAGCTGGTGCTCGATCAATCGTGGGGCGCAGCGCTCAGGCGCTACCGCGCACCATATCCACATGAGGAATCCCGGCCTCCAGGAACTCCTCGCTGACCACGGCGAAGCCCAGTCGCTCATAGAACGGCGTGGCGTGTACCTGGGCGCTGAGTTTCTGTTGCTTGAGGCCGCGCTTTTCGGCCTCCGCGATCACCGCGTGCATCAGGGCGTCGCCGACCTTCAGGCCGCGCCAGTCCTTGAGCACCGAGACGCGCCCGACATGGCCGTCGGTCAGCAGGCGGGCGGTGCCGATGGGGAAATCGCCTTCGAAGGCGAGGAAGTGCACGGCGCCCTGGTCGTCGGCATCCCATTCCAGTTCGGGTGGGACGGATTGCTCGGCAATGAACACCGCTTCACGAATGCGCCGGATCTCGGCGTTATCCTTTTGCCAGTCTGCGACACGAACGTGAATTTTATTCATCGGCGAACCCCAGGCTGCCTTGTTTGACCAACTCGCAGATCAGGCCGCGGCCGTCTTCATCGGCCAGCCAGGGGCCGAGGTTCTCGATGTGCAGGGCGTCGGCGGCGCAGATCATCTTCAGCAGCTCGCGCAGCTTGCCCGGCAGGTAACGGCTCTGGCCGCTGGCGAACAGCAGCAGGTCGTCGTCGACTTCCGACCAGGCCAGGCGCGCGCTCGGATTGCGGATGATCACCGCGCCTTGCTCCAGGCCGGCCAGCAGGTCGTCTTCTTCCAGTTCCGGGCCAACCACCAGTTCCGGGTAACGCGGCTCGGTCATGAATTGGCCGAACCAGGTCAGCAGCAGGCGTTCGTCGCTCATGTGTTCGGCCAGCAGGCCCTTGAGGCGGTCGAGGGCGTCGTGCTGGATCTGGTGTGGGTCGCTCACCGGGCGTGCGTCGGCGTCGGTGTAGCGTTCTTCGTCCGGCAGGAACTGGCTGAGGAAGTCGGTGAAGTGGGTCAGCACTTCGGCCGCGCTCGGTGCGCGAAAGCCCACGGAGTAGGTCATGCAGTCATCCACGGCCACACCGCAATGGGCCAGGCGCGGCGGCAGGTAGAGCATGTCGCCCGGTTCCAGGACCCATTCGTCAGTGGCCTCGAAGTCGGCGAGGATGCGCAGGTCGGCGTGGGGCAGCAGCGGGCTGTCGGAGTCGCACATCTGGCCGATCTTCCAGTTGCGCTTGCCATGGCCTTGCAGCAGGAACACGTCGTAGTTGTCGAAATGCGGGCCGACGCTGCCACCTGGGGCGGCGAAGCTGATCATCACGTCATCGATACGCCAGCTTGGCAGGAAGCGGAAGTGCTCCAGCAGTTCGCTGACTTCCGGGACGAACTGATCGACGGCTTGCACCAGCAGGGTCCAGTCTCGCGCCGGCAGTTGGCTGAATTCGTCTTCGGCGAACGGGCCGCGACGCAGTTCCCAGGGGCGCTCGCCGTGCTCGAGCACCAGGCGCGATTCGACTTCTTCTTCCAGGGCCAGGCCGGCCAGTTCGTCGGCATCGATCGGGCTTTCGAAGTCAGCAATGGCCTGGCGGATCAGCAGGGGCTTTTTCTGCCAGTAGTCGCGCAAGAACTCCCGTGCCGTGATGCCGCCCAGGAGTTGCAGAGGAATATCAGGATTCATGTGTAACCTATTGAAAAAATATACTTTTCATACGCGAATAAAAACGCCCGGCGCGGCCGGGCGTCTCAAGGGTGCAGCGGTGCCTCAGATGCGCTTGGCTTGTGCCGCGGCGTTGCCGATGTAGCTGGCCGGGGTCAGCTTCTTCAGTTCGGTCTTGGCGTCGGCAGGCATGTCCAGGCCATCGATGAAAGTCTGCAACGCTTCAGGGCTGATGCCTTTGCCGCGGGTCAGTTCTTTCAGTTTTTCGTAGGGGTTTTCGATGTTGTAGCGGCGCATGACTGTCTGGATCGGCTCGGCCAGGACTTCCCAGCAGGCGTCCAGGTCGGCGGCGATCTTCTGCTCGTTCAGTTCCAGCTTGCCGATGCCCTTGAGGCTGGCTTCGTAGGCGATGACGCTGTGGGCAAAGCCCACGCCCAGGTTGCGCAGCACAGTGGAGTCGGTCAGGTCGCGCTGCCAGCGGGAGATTGGCAGCTTGCTCGCCAGGTGCTGGAACAGCGCGTTGGCGATGCCCAGGTTGCCTTCGGAGTTTTCGAAGTCGATCGGGTTGACCTTGTGCGGCATGGTCGAGGAACCGATTTCGCCGGCAATGGTGCGTTGCTTGAAATAACCCAGGGAGATGTAGCCCCAGATGTCGCGGTCGAAGTCGATCAGGATGGTGTTGAAGCGCGCGATCGCGTCGAACAGCTCGGCAATGTAGTCATGCGGCTCGATCTGGGTGGTGTACGGGTTGAAGCTCAGGCCCAGTTCGTCTTCGATGAAGGCGCGGGCGTTGGCTTCCCAGTCGATGTCCGGGTAGGCCGACAGGTGGGCATTGTAGTTGCCCACGGCGCCATTGATCTTGCCCAGCAGCGGCACGGCGGCCACTTGAGCGATCTGGCGCTCCAGGCGGTACACCACGTTCGCCAGTTCCTTGCCCAGGGTGGTCGGCGATGCCGGTTGACCGTGGGTGCGCGACAGCATCGGTACGTCGGCGAAGCGGATCGCCAGTTCGCGGATCGCCTCGGCGATCTGACGCATCAAGGGCAGCAGTACATCATCACGGCCTTCGCGCAGCATCAGGGCATGGGACAGGTTGTTGATGTCCTCGCTGGTGCAGGCGAAGTGGATGAACTCGCTGACCTTGGCCAGTTCCGGCAGCTTGGCCGCCTGCTCCTTGAGCAGGTATTCGATGGCCTTGACGTCGTGGTTGGTGGTGCGTTCGATCTCTTTGACGCGCTCGGCGTGCTCCAGCGCAAAGTTATCGGCCAGGGCATTCAGCACCGCGTTGGCTTCGGCGGAAAACGCCGGGACTTCGCCGATGGCAGGGTGAGCGGCCAGGCGCTGGAGCCAGCGCACTTCAACCAGGACGCGGGCACGGATCAGGCCGTACTCGCTGAAAATCGGGCGCAGGGCCTGGGTTTTGCCGGCGTAGCGGCCGTCTACAGGGGAAACCGCAGTGAGCGAAGAGAGCTGCATGGGGTGTTCTCGGACAGTCGGGCAACGAAATGGGGCGCGTATCATACATGAAAACAATCGCCGATCCGTCGCCAACTGACCGGCGTGTTACGCGTAACGAAATAAAACTGTTTATTACCTGTGGCGAGGGAGCTTGCTCCCGCTGGGGCGCGAAGCGTCCCTGAATCCAGGCGACCCGGACTCAAGAGGGGCTGCCATGCAGCCCAGCGGGAGCAAGCTCCCTCGCCACAAAAGAAGCAGGTTGAAGCGACTTATTCGTTGCGCATCAATGGGTAAAGCTCTTTCAGCAACTTGCGCCGGCTGATCACCAACTGCCAGCGATGGCCGCCCAGTTGCCGCCACAACCGCGCCGAGCGGATCCCGGCCAGCAACAGGGCGCGGATCTTCGAGGCGTTGCTCGGTTGCTGCAGGTTGCGCATGTCGCCGTGCACCTGGATGCGTTGGCGCAGGGTGCTCAGGGTGTCTTGGTACAGGGCGCCACAGGCGGCCACGACATTCTCGTGGGACGGGCCGAAGTGTTCGACCTGGGATTGAATCTGCGGCAGGCGCTTGCCGATGGTCTCCAGCATGTCGTCGCGCTTGGCCAACTGGCGCTCGAGCCCCAGCATCGACAGGGCGTAGCGCAGCGGTTCGCGTTGCAGGGCGCTGGGGTCACGCTCCAGGGCGCCGATCAGTGCGCGGTAACCTTCGCGCAGGTTGAGGTCGTCGCCGCCGTAGACTTCCAGGGTGTCCTTGGGGTCGCGCACCAGCAGGCTGCCGAGCATGCAGGCCACGCCCGCTTCGGAGGCCTGGCCGGTCTTGGCGATCCGATCCACCAGCACTGCGGCGAGAAACACGCCGCCCAACGCCGTCAGTTGTTCCTGGATCGGGGTCATGCCTTGCTGCTCCAGGGCTCAGCCACTTCGATGACGCCGCCGCCCAGGCAGATTTCGCCGTCGTAGAACACCACGGACTGGCCAGGCGTGACCGCCCGTTGCGGATCGTCGAACGTGGCGCGGTAACCGGTGGCGGTCTTTTCCAGGATGCAAGGCTGGTCGCCCTGCCGGTAGCGAACCTTGGCCGTCAGGCGGCGTGGCTCGCTGAGGTCGATCGGGTTGACCCAATAGATGTCGGAGGCGAGCAGGGCGCGGGAAAACAGCCACGGATGGTCATTGCCCTGGCCGACGATCAGCTCGTTGTGCTCCAGGTCCTTGATCAGCACGTACCACGGCTCTTCGCCGGCGTCTTTCAGGCCGCCGATGCCCAGGCCCTGGCGCTGGCCGATGGTGTGGTACATCAGGCCATGGTGGCGGCCGATGACTTCGCCTTCGGTTGTCTTGATCTCGCCTGGCTGGGCCGGCAGGTATTGCTTGAGGAAGTCGCTGAAGCGGCGCTCGCCGATGAAGCAGATTCCGGTGGAGTCCTTCTTCTTCGCGGTGGCGAGGGCGTGTTTCTCGGCGATGGCCCGTACTTCGGGCTTTTCCAGTTCGCCCACCGGGAACAGCGTCTTGGCGATCTGTTCGCCGCCGACCGCATGCAGGAAGTAGCTCTGGTCCTTGTTCGGGTCCAGGCCCTTGAGCAGCTCGGTGCGACCGTCGATGTCGCGGCGGCGCACGTAGTGACCGGTGGCGATCAGGTCGGCGCCGAGCATCATCGCGTAGTCGAGGAACGCCTTGAACTTGATCTCGCGGTTGCAGAGGATGTCCGGGTTCGGCGTGCGACCGGCCTTGTACTCGGCCAGGAAGTGCTCGAACACGTTGTCCCAGTACTCGGCGGCAAAGTTGGCGGTGTGCAGCTTGATGCCGATCTTGTCGCACACGGCCTGGGCGTCCGCGAGGTCGTCCATGGCGGTGCAGTATTCGGTTCCGTCGTCTTCTTCCCAGTTCTTCATGAACAGGCCTTCCACCTCATAACCCTGCTCGATCAGCAGAAGGGCGGAAACGGAAGAGTCCACGCCGCCGGACATGCCGACAATGACGCGCTTCTTTTGTGTGTCAGAAGGGGCTGGATCGCGCATAGCAGTTCAATGAGTGTCTTGAAAAAGGACGCGATTCTATCAGGCCCGGGCGCTCAAGGCTAAAGAGAAGGACGGATCAGCGTCAGACTGTGGCGATGACCGGCCAGATAATCGTCGATGCAGCGGATGATCAGCTCGCTGCGCCAGCGTTCGCGCTGTTCGAGCAGTTCGTCGCGGGTCAGCCATCGGGCGCCGAGAATGCCGTCGTCCAGCGGCGCCTCGGGGTGGTGCCTGAGCGCCTTGGCGGCGAAGCAGACCCGCTGGTAGGTCACGCCATTGCTGGGGGCGGTGTACAGGTAGATGCCCACCACGCTGGTGGGCTCGACGTCCCAGCCGGTTTCTTCCAGGGTTTCGCGCACGGCGGCCTCGATCAGCGTCTCATCCGGATCCAGGTGTCCGGCGGGCTGGTTGAGTACCGCGCGCCCGCCCTTGGACTCTTCCACCATCAGGAAGCGGCCGTTGTCCTCGACGATGGTGGCGACGGTGATGTGGGGGTTCCAATTCATGTGGTGTCCTCGAACTCAATGTCTGAATGCGATCAATGTGGGAGCGAGCTTGCTCGCGATAGCGGTGTGTCAGTCAATATCAGTGTTGAATGCTACGCCGCTATCGCGAGCAAGCTCGCTCCCACAGGGGGAACAAGTTTGTCAGGGGAAATGGGGTGGCGCCAGGAACACAAACCCCGGCACAAGGCCGGGGTTCGTGGTGCTTCATGAGGACCTTACACCAGCGCAGCGATTGCCGCGTTGAAGGTGGCGCTCGGGCGCATGGCCTTGCTGGTCAGTTCCGGGTTGGCGAAGTAGTAGCCGCCAATGTCCACGGGCTTGCCCTGCACGGCGTTGAGTTCGGCAACGATCTTCTCTTCGTTGTCGGTCAGCGTCTTGGCCAGGGCGGTGAACTGAGCCTTGAGGGCTGCATCGTCATTCTGTGCGGCCAGTGCCTGGGCCCAGAACAGGGTCAGGTAGAAGTGGCTGCCACGGTTGTCGATGCCGCCCACTTTGCGCGAAGGCGACTTGTTGCGGTCCAGGAACTCGCCAGTGGCCTGGTCGAGGGTCTTGGCCAGTACCAGTGCCTTGGGGTTGTTGTAGGTCACGCCCAGGTGTTCGAGGGACGCGGCCAGGGCCAGGAACTCGCCCAGGGAATCCCAGCGCAGGAAGTTTTCTTCCAGCAGTTGCTGGACGTGCTTGGGCGCGGAACCGCCGGCGCCGGTTTCGAACAGGCCGCCACCGTTCATCAGCGGCACGATCGACAGCATCTTGGCGCTGGTGCCCAGCTCCATGATCGGGAACAGGTCGGTCAGGTAGTCGCGCAACACGTTGCCGGTCACCGAGATGGTGTCCTTGCCTTCGCGGGTGCGGGCCAGGGTGAACTTCATCGCTTCGACCGGCGACATGATGCGCAGGTCCAGGCCGTTGGTGTCGTGGTCTTTCAGGTAGGCCTGGACTTTCTCGATGACCACGCCGTCATGGGCGCGCATCGGGTCCAGCCAGAAAATCGCCGGCGTGTTGCTGGCGCGGGCACGGTTGACGGCCAGCTTGACCCAATCCTGGATCGGCGCGTCCTTGGTCTGGCACATGCGGAAGATGTCGCCAGCCTCGACGTTCTGCTCCAGCAGGGTGCGACCGCTGCTGTCGGATACACGCACCACGCCGCCGACCTTGATCTGGAAGGTCTTGTCGTGGGAGCCGTATTCCTCGGCCTTCTTGGCCATCAGGCCGACGTTCGGCACGCTGCCCATGGTGGTGGGGTCGAAGGCGCCGTGTTGCTTGCAGTCTTCGATCACCGCCTGGTAGATGGTGGCGTAGCAGCGGTCCGGGATCACGGCCTTGGTGTCGTGCAGTTGGCCATCGGTGCCCCACATCTTGCCGGAGTCACGGATCATGGCCGGCATCGAGGCGTCGACGATGACGTCGCTCGGCACGTGCAGGTTGGTGATGCCTTTGTCGGAGTTGACCATCGCCAGGGATGGACGCACCGCGTAGACCGCCTGGATGTCGGCTTCGATCTGCGCCTGCTGCTCGGCCGGCAGGGCCTTGATGCGGGCGTACAGGTCGCCGATGCCGTTGTTCAGGTTGAAGCCGATCTGCTCCAGCACCTCGGCGTGCTTGGCCAGGGCGTCTTTATAGAACTCGGCCACGATCTGGCCGAACATGATCGGGTCGGAGACCTTCATCATGGTGGCCTTGAGGTGCACCGACAGCAGCACGCCTTGTTGCTTGGCGTCTTCGATCTGGGCTGCGATGAATTCGCGCAGGGCTTTCTTGCTCAGTACGGCGCAGTCGAGGATCTCACCGGCTTGCACGGTGGTTTTTTCCTTCAGGACAGTGGCAGTGCCGTCCTGGGCGATCAACTCGATTTTCACGCTGCCAGCGGCGTCGATCAGGGCGGCTTTTTCGCTGCCGTAGAAATCGCCGTTGCTCATGTGGGCCACGTGGGACTTGGAGTCCGCTGCCCAGGCGCCCATCTTGTGCGGGTGCTTGCGTGCGTAGTTCTTGACCGACAGCGGCGCACGACGGTCGGAGTTGCCTTCACGCAGGACCGGGTTCACGGCGCTGCCTTTGACTTTGTCGTAACGGGCGCGAGCGTCTTTCTCGGCATCGTTGGTCACGGTTTCCGGGTAGTCCGGCAGCGCGTAGCCCTGGGCCTGCAATTCCTTGATCGCGGCCTGCAGTTGCGGCACCGAAGCACTGATGTTCGGCAGTTTGATGATGTTGGCTTCAGGCGTAACGGCCAGGTCGCCCAGTTCGGCGAGGTGGTCGGCTACGGCTTTGTCACCCAATTGCTCGGGGAAGCTGGCCAGGATGCGCCCTGCGAGGGAGATGTCGCGGGTTTCCACGGCGATATCGGCCGAAGCGGTAAAGGCTTCGACGATCGGCAGCAGTGAATAGGTGGCGAGGGCGGGAGCTTCGTCGGTGAAGGTATAGATGATCTTCGAGCGGGTGGGCATATTCGGATTAACTCTCTTCTTTGCTAAAGCATGCGCAGAAACTCGAGGGGCGCCGGGTAAGCGCGTTCGTTCAAAGTCATCCGTGAGCCGAATGTCGAGGTTTCTTCGCGGTGATGTTGGGTGCATCAGTCGAGCGTCAAGCGGTGGAGCCGCGGTAACGGTCCGGCTTCGTAACTGGCGGAAAATCCTGGCTTTTTCTTCTCAAGCGCAAGCGTCCGGCCGTCGTGACCCTGTGGTCAGCGGCGGCATTATACATAGGTAGCTGGCAATCTGCCGATGCTTCATAGACTTCCGTACACGTCCATTGGTCTAAACGTCGCAGGCGTGGGCAGTCGGACTATGCTCATGTTTGGCGCTTTTCCCTTGGTTTTCAGGCTTGTACGCGGCCAACTGCAGCGCTTTGTGCCGGATGAGTCGAACGTAGGGTTTGCGTGCCGATACAACTGGGTTACGCTCGAATGCAGCCAGATGTTCAATCCAAGCAATGGAGTTCAGCATGGGGTATCAAAAGATTCAGGTTCCAGCCGTCGGTGACAAAATTACCGTCAATGCAGACCATTCTCTTAATGTTCCCGACAACCCGATCATCCCCTTCATCGAAGGCGACGGCATTGGCGTCGATATCAGTCCGGTCATGATCAAGGTTGTGGACGCTGCGGTGCAGAAGGCCTACGGCGGCAAGCGCAAGATTTCCTGGATGGAGGTCTATGCCGGCGAGAAGGCCACCCAGGTCTACGACCAGGACACCTGGCTGCCCCAGGAAACCCTGGATGCGGTCAAGGATTACGTGGTGTCCATCAAGGGCCCGCTGACCACGCCGGTCGGTGGCGGCATCCGTTCGCTCAACGTGGCCCTGCGCCAGCAACTCGACCTGTATGTGTGCCTGCGCCCGGTGCGCTGGTTCGAAGGCGTGCCGAGTCCGGTCAAGAAGCCGGGCGACGTGGACATGACGATCTTTCGCGAGAACTCCGAAGACATCTACGCGGGCATCGAGTGGAAGGCCGGCTCGGCCGAAGCCACCAAGGTCATCAAGTTCCTGAAAGAAGAAATGGGCGTGACCAAGATCCGTTTCGACGAAAACTGCGGCATTGGCGTCAAGCCGGTGTCCAAGCAGGGCACCCAGCGCCTGGCGCGCAAGGCCTTGCAATATGTCGTCGACAATGACCGCGACTCGCTGACCATCGTGCACAAAGGCAACATCATGAAGTTCACCGAAGGTGCCTTCAAGGAATGGGCCTACGAAGTGGCGGCCGAGGAGTTCGGCGCGACGCTGCTCGACGGCGGCCCTTGGATGCAGTTCAAGAACCCGAAGACCGGCAAGAACGTGATCGTCAAGGATGCCATCGCCGATGCGATGCTCCAGCAGATCCTGCTGCGTCCGGCCGAATACGACGTGATTGCGACGTTGAACCTCAACGGTGACTACCTTTCCGACGCCCTGGCGGCGGAAGTGGGCGGGATCGGTATCGCGCCAGGTGCCAACCTGTCCGACACCGTGGCGATGTTCGAAGCCACCCACGGTACTGCGCCCAAGTATGCGGGCAAGGACCAGGTCAACCCGGGGTCGCTGATCCTGTCGGCTGAAATGATGCTGCGTCACATGGGGTGGACCGAGGCGGCCGACCTGATCATCAAGGGCACCAACGGCGCGATTTCGGCCAAGACCGTGACCTATGACTTCGAACGCCTGATGGATGGTGCCAAGCTGGTGTCGTCTTCGGGCTTCGGCGATGCCCTGATCTCGCACATGTAAGCGGATCGGCGCCCAACGCGAATGCCCGGCTCGAGTCGATCGAGCCGGGCATTTTTCGTTCGGCCGGGGCGGTTGTCGATCAAAGCGTCTCGACGGCCCTGGCGGGAGCGGGGGCGGCGGTGTCTTCGACGCAGTCCACCTTGATGTTGACCGCGTGTAGGCCCTTGGGTCCCTGGATGACTTCGAACGTCACAGGCTGTCCAGCCTTCAGGGTCTTATAGCCTTCCATGTTGATTGCCGAGTAATGGGCGAAAAGGTCTTCATCCCGGCCGGCTGCGATAATGAATCCGTAGCCCTTGGCATTGTTGAACCATTTCACCTTGCCACTCATCTTGACAGCCGACATAAACCATATCCCTCTGCAACGCACTCCATCACTGGAGTATCATCCCGTCCATCCGCAGGCTAATCTTGAAAACAGGGTAGATGCCACGGACCTTTTTAACCCACGATGGGCTCTATTGGTTGTAACACCGTTTTGCCGATAGTCAAGGTGGCCGGGTGGTCGTGGTTGAAATCGCCCAAAAGCGCCCCCATCACTGTATTCGCCAACTAAACGAACCTTTCTTTCCATGCATGCAGTCAGCCAGATTCGACTAACATTCAATCAGGATCGCCCGGATCTACACGACGACGATTCCGCAGGCATTGCTGTTCAGGAGGCAAAGCCTGCATTACAGGCGCCACCGATGTACAAGGTGGTTTTGTTCAACGATGACTACACACCGATGGATTTCGTCGTCGAAGTGCTCGAGGTGTTTTTTAACCTGAATCGCGAGCTGGCGACCAAGGTCATGCTGGCCGTTCATACAGAGGGACGGGCAGTATGTGGAGTGTTTACCCGCGACATCGCCGAGACAAAGGCCATGCAGGTCAACCAGTACGCCCGGGAAAGCCAGCATCCGCTACTCTGTGAAATCGAGAAGGACGGTTAACGCCGACCACTTGGGTATGAGGTGAAGCTATGTTAAACCGCGAGCTCGAAGTCACCCTCAATCTTGCCTTCAAGGAGGCTCGTTCGAAGCGTCATGAATTCATGACCGTCGAGCACCTGCTGCTGGCCCTATTGGATAACGAGGCTGCCGCCACCGTATTGCGTGCCTGCGGCGCGAACCTCGATAAACTCAAGCATGACCTGCAGGAGTTCATCGACTCCACCACGCCCTTGATCCCCGTTCATGACGAGGATCGGGAAACCCAGCCAACCCTGGGCTTCCAGCGTGTCCTGCAGCGTGCTGTCTTTCATGTACAGAGCTCGGGCAAGCGTGAAGTCACCGGCGCCAACGTGCTGGTTGCGATCTTCAGCGAGCAGGAAAGCCAGGCCGTATTCCTGCTCAAGCAACAGAGCGTTGCACGTATCGATGTCGTCAACTACATCGCCCATGGCATCTCCAAGGTGCCGGGGCATGGCGATCATTCCGAGGGTGAGCAGGATATGCAGGACGACGAGGGCGGTGAGTCTTCTTCCTCGGGCAATCCGCTGGATGCCTATGCCAGCAACCTGAACGAACTGGCACGCCAGGGGCGTATCGACCCGCTCGTGGGCCGAGAGCTCGAAGTCGAGCGCGTGGCGCAGATCCTCGCCCGGCGGCGCAAGAACAACCCATTGCTGGTGGGCGAGGCGGGCGTGGGCAAGACCGCGATCGCCGAAGGCCTGGCCAAGCGCATCGTCGATAATCAGGTGCCGGACCTGCTGGCCAACAGCGTGGTCTATTCCCTCGACCTGGGCGCCTTGCTGGCCGGCACCAAGTACCGCGGTGATTTCGAGAAGCGCTTCAAGGCGTTGCTCGGCGAGCTGAAGAAACGTCCGCAGGCGATCCTGTTCATCGACGAAATCCACACCATCATCGGTGCCGGCGCCGCGTCGGGTGGGGTCATGGACGCGTCCAACCTGCTCAAGCCGCTGCTGTCGTCGGGTGATATCCGCTGCATCGGTTCGACCACGTTCCAGGAATTCCGCGGCATCTTCGAGAAGGACCGGGCCCTGGCGCGGCGTTTCCAGAAGGTCGACGTGTCGGAGCCGTCGGTGGAAGACACCATCGGTATCCTGCGCGGCCTGAAAGGGCGTTTCGAGCTGCACCACAACATCGAGTACAGCGATGAAGCCCTGCGCGCGGCGGCCGAGCTGGCCTCGCGCTACATCAATGACCGGCACATGCCGGACAAGGCCATCGACGTCATCGACGAGGCGGGTGCCTATCAGCGCCTGCAACCGGTAGACAAGCGCGTCAAGCGCATCGACGTACCTCAGGTCGAGGACATCGTGGCGAAGATCGCGCGGATTCCGCCCAAGCATGTCACCAGTTCCGACAAGGAGCTGCTGCGTAACCTGGAGCGTGACCTGAAGCTGACGGTGTTCGGTCAGGACGCGGCTATCGACTCGTTGTCGACGGCCATCAAGCTGTCCCGCGCCGGACTCAAGTCGCCGGACAAGCCGGTGGGTTCGTTCCTGTTCGCCGGGCCTACCGGCGTGGGCAAGACCGAGGCTGCGCGGCAACTGGCCAAGGCGATGGGCATCGAGCTGGTGCGCTTCGACATGTCCGAGTACATGGAGCGCCATACCGTGTCGCGTCTGATCGGTGCGCCTCCGGGCTATGTCGGGTTCGACCAGGGCGGCTTGCTGACCGAGGCCATCACCAAGCAGCCGCATTGCGTGTTGCTGCTCGATGAGATCGAGAAGGCCCACCCGGAAGTCTTCAACCTGCTCCTGCAGGTCATGGACCACGGCACGCTGACCGATAACAACGGGCGCAAGGCGGATTTCCGCAACGTGATCCTGATCATGACCACCAACGCCGGTGCCGAGACGGCGGCGCGCGCTTCGATCGGTTTCACCCATCAGGACCATTCGTCCGATGCGATGGAAGTGATCAAGAAGAGCTTCACGCCTGAGTTCCGCAACCGCCTGGATACCATCATCCAGTTTGGTCGCCTCAGCCACGAGGTGATCAAGAGCGTGGTGGACAAGTTCCTCACCGAGCTTCAGGCGCAGCTCGAAGACAAGCGTGTGTTGCTGGAAGTCACCGACGCGGCGCGCAGTTGGCTGGCGGAAGGCGGCTACGATGTGACGATGGGGGCACGGCCAATGGCTCGCCTGATCCAGGACAAGATCAAGCGTCCGCTGGCGGAGGAGATCCTGTTTGGCGAGTTGTCCGAGCATGGCGGTGTGGTGCACATCGACATCAAGGATGGCGAACTGACCTTCGACTTCGAAACCACGGCTGAAATGGCCTGATAGAAGCCCGTAACAAGCAAAAAGGCGCCGAAAGGCGCCTTTTTGCTGTCCGCGCAACCGCACACCAACCCCTGTGGGAGCGGGCTTGCCCGCGAATGTGGTTGCTCATTTGACATCCATGCAAGCTCATCCACCGCTTTCGCGGGCAAGCCCGCTCCCACAGGGGAGGCGGGTGATTATCAAATCGCGGACAAACAAAAACGCCCGGCATCAGCCGGGCGTCTTGTATTGACTTGTTAGCGAGCGCGGTAAGTGATGCGCCCTTTGCTCAAGTCATAGGGCGTCAGCTCGACGCGCACTTTGTCACCGGTAAGAATACGAATGTAGTTCTTGCGCATCTTGCCGGAGATATGCGCGGTTACGACGTGCCCATTTTCCAACTCCACGCGAAACATGGTGTTGGGCAGGGTGTCGACGACAGTGCCTTCCATTTCGAAGCTGTCTTCTTTCGACATGCAGTAAAGCCCTCGGTGTCCAGTGAATGGCCCGGTGCAACTGCGCCAGGCAAAAGCGGCGTGCATTGTGCCCGAAAAAGGGGGGGCAAGCCAAGGGGTTCTAGTTCAGGACAACCCAGCGCTGGTTAATCAGCAGTTCAATGGGGCGATATTGGGTCTTGTAGTTCATTTTCTTGCAGTTCTTGATCCAGTAGCCCAGGTACACCGCATCGAGCCCCAGGCGCCGGGCTTCGCTGATTTGCCAGAGGATGGCGAAGCGCCCCAGGCTGCGTCGCTCTTGTTCTGGCTCATAGAAGGTGTACACCGCTGAAAGGCCGTTGGGCAGCAGGTCGGTGACGGCAATCGCCACCAACCGTCCGTCGAGACGGAACTCGTAGAAGCGCGAAAAGGGCAGGTCGCGCACCAGGAAGGTGGAAAACTGATCGCGGCTGGGCGGGTACATGTCGCCATCGGCATGGCGTTGCTCGATGTAGCGTTGATACAGGTCGAAATATTCCTCGGTGAACTGCGGCTTGGCCGGCCGTACCTGAAGGTCGGCGTTGCGCTTGAAAATGCGTTTCTGCTGGCGATTGGGCGCAAATTGCACCACGGGGATGCGCGCCGGGACGCAGGCGTTGCAGTGCTGGCAATGGGGCCGGTAGAGATGATCGCCGCTGCGACGAAAGCCCATTTCCGACAGGTCAGCATAGACGTGCACATCCATTGGCTGGCTGGGGTCGAGGAACAGCGTCGTGGCCTGCTCATCCGGCAGGTAACTGCAAGAGTGGGGCTGAGTGGCATAGAACTTCAAACGCGCCAACTCGGTCATGATCAACCCTCGGGATAAGCTATGGGGTTAAGTGTAAGCCAGGAGCGCCAATGTCGCTCAGCAAACCCAGGTCGCGTGGTTGGGTTGATCCAGGTGCGCCTCAAGGTAGCCGGCGAACGTTGCACGGGGGATCGACCGGGCGCCCAGGCTGTGCAGGTGCTCGGTGGGCATCTGGCAGTCGATCAGCACGAAGCCGGCGGCCTTGAGGTGTTGGACCAGCGTGGCGAAGCCGAATTTCGACGTGTTGTCGGCCCGGCTGAACATGGACTCGCCAAAAAACAGCTGCCCCATTGCCAGGCCGTACAGACCGCCCACCAGCGCGCCCTGGTCCCAGACCTCCACGGAGTGGGCGAAGCCGCGCCGATGCAGCTCCAGGTAGGCGCTCTGCATGGCCTCGGTGATCCAGGTGCCTTCGGCGTAGTCCCGTGGCGCGGCGCAGGCCCGGATGACGGCGGCGAAGTCCTGGTCGAACGTCACCTGGTAGCGTTGCTTGCGCAACAGTTTGCCCAGGCTGCGGGAGACGTGCAGCTCGTCGGGAAACAGCACCGTGCGAGGGTCCGGAGACCACCACAGGATCGGCTGGCCCTCGGAGAACCATGGAAAGCAGCCGTGGCGATAGGCCTGGACCAGGCGGTCGGCGGACAGATCGCCACCAGCGGCCAGCAGCCCGTTGGGGTCGCGCATGGCTTTTTCCAGCGGTGGGAAATCCAGGGAGTTGCGTTGTAACCAGGTCAGCATTGTCATTCGCTTGCAGAAGGGGAGGGTGGGCGCGCGCAGATGAACTGTGGCGAGGGCTGTCAGGTCCTCGCCACAAGACTAACCGTCAAACGGCCGGAATGTCATCGAGATACTTCTCCGCATCGAGCGCGGCCATGCAGCCGGCGCCGGCAGACGTGATGGCCTGGCGATAGACGTGGTCGGCGACGTCGCCGGCGGCGAACACCCCTTCAATGTCGGTGGCCGTGGCATTGCCCTCGCTGCCGCCGCGCACGAGCAGGTAGCCGTCACGCATGTTCAACTGGCCCTGGAACAGTTCGGTGTTGGGCTTGTGACCGATGGCAATGAACACCCCAGCCAGGGACAAGGTACTGGTTTCGCCGGTCTCGCTGTGGCGCAGGCGAGCGCCGGTCACGCCGCTGGCATCGCCCAGGACCTCGTCCAGGTTCTGGTTCCAATGCAGCTTTATATTGCCGTTGGCGGCTTTTTCGAAGAGCTTGTCTTGCAGGATCTTCTCCGAGCGCAACTTGTCGCGACGGTGGATCAGGTGGACTTCCCGAGCAATGTTCGACAAGTACAGGGCTTCCTCGACCGCGGTGTTGCCGCCGCCGACCACCGCGACCACCTGGTTGCGGTAGAAAAAACCGTCGCAGGTGGCGCAGGCGGAAACGCCCTTGCCGGCGAAGCTTTCTTCCGATGGCAGCCCCAGGTACTGCGCCGAGGCGCCGGTGGCGATGATCAGGGCGTCGCAGGTGTAGGTGCCGCTGTCGCCGAGCAATTCGAACGGGCGCTGCTGCAACTTGGCGATGTGGATATGGTCGTAGACGATCTGCGTGTCGAAACGCTCGGCGTGCCGCTGCATGCGCTCCATCAGCACCGGCCCGGTCAGGCCTTCGACATCGCCCGGCCAGTTGTCGACTTCCACCGTGGTGGTGAGCTGGCCACCGGCCTGCATGCCGGTGATGACAACGGGCTTGAGGTTGGCCCGGGCGGCGTACACCGCCGCGCTGTAGCCAGCAGGCCCGGAGCCGAGAATGATCAAGCGTGAATGCTTCACTTCGTTCATAAAAACACCTCATAAGCCTTTGTCACAAAAGACAATGCATGGTCCAATTGACGCCTGTGCAGGCCGTTGTGGGCCAGGTGGGGATCCAGGGTCCGGGCGATGCCTTGGGGCCGACAAACCCGTACAATGCTTGAGTTTTGAGCGCAGGATCGGCTAAAGATCAAAATTTTCGGCAGCACCTGCGGTTTTCTGGATGCACCTCACAGTGGTAAAAGTAGTACCGGTTGTGCACATTCACTTTTTTACCTGTTCGTCTTGAGCAGTTTTTATAGTCATTCAACAGATGGACGCGCCGTTGGCGCAGGAAAAGAAGCGTTTTGAAGAAATCCACCGCAGCACCTAAAACAGTCGTTCCGCTCTGGCGCCAGCAATTGCACTACCGGCTCAAGGAAGGTGCGTTGATCGCGATCGGTGCCTTGTGCCTGTTCCTGATGATGGCCTTGCTGACCTACGGCAAGGACGATCCGGGCTGGAGCCACAACAGCAAGATCGAGGACGTGCAGAACTTCGGCGGGCCGGCCGGCTCTTACAGCGCCGACATCCTGTTCATGGTGCTGGGTTATTTCGCCTACATTTTCCCGCTGTTGCTGGCGATCAAGGCCTACCAGATCTTCCGCCAGCGCCACGAACCATGGGAGTGGAGCGGCTGGCTGTTCTCCTGGCGCCTGATCGGCCTGGTGTTCCTGGTGCTGTCGGGCGCTGCGCTGGCCCATATCCATTTCCATGCGCCCACCGGCTTGCCGGCCGGGGCGGGCGGGGCGCTGGGGGAAAGCCTCGGCGACCTGGCCAGGAACGCCCTGAACATCCAGGGCAGCACGCTGCTGTTCATCGCCCTGTTCCTGTTCGGCCTGACGGTGTTCACCGACTTGTCGTGGTTCAAGGTCATGGACGTGACCGGCAAGATCACCCTCGACCTGATCGAATTGATCCAGGGTGCGATGAACCGCTGGTGGGCGGCGCGCACCGAGCGCAAGCAACTGGTGGCGCAACTGCGTGAAGTCGACGACCGCGTCCACGACGTGGTGGCCCCGACGCTGCCGGACAAGCGCGAGCAGGCCAAGGTCAAGGAGCGCCTGATCGAACGCGAGCAGGCGTTGAGCAAGCACATGTCCGAGCGCGAGAAGCAGGTGCCGCCGGTCATCAGCATGGCCCCGCCCAAGCCGCCGGAGCCGAGCAAGCGCGTGCAGAAGGAAAAACAGGTGCCGTTGTTCGTCGACAGCGCCGTGGAAGGCACCTTGCCGCCGATCTCGATCCTCGACCCGGCCGAAAAGAAACAGCTCAACTATTCCCCCGAATCCCTGGCGGCCGTCGGCCATCTGCTGGAGATCAAGCTCAAGGAGTTCGGGGTCGAGGTCTCGGTGGATTCGATTCACCCGGGCCCGGTCATTACCCGCTACGAGATCCAGCCGGCCGCCGGCGTGAAGGTCAGCCGCATCGCCAACCTGGCCAAGGACCTGGCGCGTTCCCTGGCCGTGACCAGCGTGCGGGTGGTGGAAGTGATTCCCGGCAAGACCACCGTGGGCATCGAGATCCCCAACGAAGACCGGCAGATCGTGCGCTTCTCCGAAGTGCTGTCGACCACCGAGTACGACAACCACAAGTCGCCGGTCACCTTGGCCCTGGGCCACGACATCGGCGGCAAGCCGGTGATCACCGACCTGGCGAAGATGCCCCACCTGCTGGTGGCCGGTACCACCGGTTCGGGTAAGTCGGTGGGGGTGAACGCGATGATCCTGTCGATCCTGTTCAAGTCGGGCCCGGAAGACGCCAAGCTGATCATGATCGACCCGAAAATGCTCGAATTGTCGATCTACGAAGGCATCCCGCACTTGCTGTGCCCGGTGGTCACCGACATGAAGGACGCTGCCAACGCCTTGCGCTGGAGCGTCGCCGAGATGGAGCGCCGCTACAAGCTGATGGCGAAGATGGGCGTGCGCAACCTGTCGGGCTTCAATGCCAAGGTCAAGGAGGCCGAAGAGGCCGGCACCCCACTGAGCGACCCGTTGTACCACCGCGAAAACATCCACGATGAAGCGCCGCTGCTGCACAAGCTGCCGACCATCGTGGTGGTCGTGGACGAATTCGCCGACATGATGATGATCGTCGGCAAGAAGGTCGAAGAGCTGATCGCCCGTATCGCCCAGAAGGCCCGTGCCGCCGGTATCCACCTGATCCTGGCGACCCAGCGGCCGTCGGTGGACGTGATCACCGGCCTGATCAAGGCCAACATCCCGACCCGCATGGCGTTCCAGGTGTCGAGCAAGATCGACTCGCGGACCATCATCGACCAGGGCGGTGCCGAGCAGTTGCTCGGTCACGGTGACATGCTCTACATGCCGCCGGGCACCAGCCTGCCGATCCGGGTCCATGGCGCGTTCGTTTCCGACGATGAAGTGCATCGCGTGGTGGAAGCCTGGAAGCTGCGCGGGGCACCTGAATACAACGACGACATTCTCAATGGCGTCGAGGAAGCCGGCAGTGGCTTCGAGGGCGGCAGCGGCGGCGGTGAAGAAGATGCTGAAACCGACGCGCTCTATGACGAAGCGGTGCAGTTCGTCCTGGAAAGCCGCCGGGCCTCGATTTCCGCGGTTCAGCGCAAGTTGAAGATCGGCTACAACCGCGCCGCGCGCATGATCGAAGCCATGGAAATGGCCGGGGTCGTGACGGCCATGAACACCAACGGCTCGCGCGAAGTGCTGGCGCCGGGCCCTATGCGCGACTAACGACCTGAGCGGCGTGCTTCACGCCGCTCGCCCCCCTATGAATTCATGAGGATTCCCATGCGCCTGATTCGCATGTTGCTGTTGCCCGTACTGGCCCTGACCACCTTGTCGGCCCACGCTGACGAAAAGGACGTGGCCCGCCTGACCCAGCTGTTGGAAACATCCAAGACCCTGACCGCGCGCTTCTCCCAACTGACCCTGGACGGCAGCGGCACCCAGTTGCAGGAAACCGCCGGCGACATGGCGCTGCAGCGTCCGGGCCTGTTCTACTGGCACACCGATGCGCCGGCCGAGCAGTTGATGGTGTCCGACGGCAAGAAGGTCTCCCTGTGGGATCCGGACCTGGAACAGGTCACCATCAAGACCCTCGACCAGCGCCTGACCCAGACCCCGGCGTTGTTGCTGTCGGGTGACATTTCCAAGATCAGCCAGAGCTTCGACATCAGTGCCAAGGAAGCGGGCGGCGTGATCGACTTCACCCTCAAGCCCAAGACCAAGGACAGCCTGTTCGACAGCCTGCGCCTGTCGTTCCGCAACGGCCTGGTCAATGACATGCAACTGATCGACAGCGTCGGCCAGCGCACCAATATCCTGTTCACCGGCGTGAAGGCCAACGAGCCGATCGCCGCGTCCAAGTTCAAGTTCGACATTCCCAAGGGTGCCGACGTCATCCAGGAATAAGCACAGCCGACTTGTGGGAGCGGGCTTGCCCGCGAATGCGATGTAACATTCAACATCAATGTTGACTGACCTGCCGCTTTCGCGGGCAAGCCCGCTCCCACACGGGTCTCCGGCAACAGGATCGAGTGAGGTTGCATAAGCAGTGATGGACCTGTTTCGAAGCGCACCGATTGCCCAGCCATTGGCCGCCCGCCTGCGCGCGACCAACCTGGATGAGTACGTCGGCCAGGAGCATGTGCTCGCCCGCGGCAAGCCGCTGCGCGAGGCCCTGGAGCAGGGGGCCCTGCACTCGATGATCTTCTGGGGCCCGCCGGGCGTGGGCAAGACCACCCTGGCGCGGTTGCTGGCGGAAGTCTCCGACGCCCATTTCGAGACGGTGTCCGCGGTGCTGGCCGGGGTCAAGGAAATCCGCCAGGCGGTGGAAGTGGCCAAGCAGCAGGCCGGCCAGTACGGCAAGCGTACGATCCTGTTCGTCGACGAAGTGCACCGTTTCAACAAGTCCCAGCAGGACGCGTTCCTGCCGTACGTCGAGGACGGTACGCTGATCTTCATCGGCGCGACCACCGAGAATCCTTCGTTCGAACTCAACAACGCCTTGCTGTCGCGGGCGCGGGTCTATGTGCTCAGGAGCCTCGACGAGGCGGCGATGCGCAAGCTGGTGCATCGGGCGCTGACCGAGGAGCGCGGTCTGGGCAAGCGCCAGCTGACGCTCGGCGAGGAAGGTTTCCAGATCCTGTGTGCCGCCGCCGACGGCGATGGCCGGCGGTTGCTCAACTTGCTGGAGAACGCGTCCGACCTGGCCGAGGACAACAGCGAGATCGGCGTCGAGCTGTTGCAAAGCCTGCTGGGCGATACCCGTCGTCGCTTCGACAAGGGCGGCGAGGCGTTCTACGACCAGATCTCGGCGCTGCACAAATCCATCCGCGGTTCCAATCCCGACGCGGCCTTGTACTGGTTCGCGCGGATGATCGACGGCGGTTGCGACCCGCTGTACCTGGCGCGGCGCGTGGTGCGCATGGCCAGCGAAGACATCGGCAACGCCGACCCGCGGGCCTTGGGCCTGTGCCTGTCGGCCTGGGATGTGCAGGAGCGCCTCGGCAGCCCGGAAGGCGAACTCGCCGTGGCCCAGGCCATCACCTACCTGGCTTGCGCGCCCAAGAGCAACGCGGTGTACATGGGCTTCAAGGCCGCGATGCGCAGCGCCACCGAGCACGGCTCCCTCGAAGTGCCGCTGCACCTGCGCAATGCGCCGACCAAGCTCATGAAACAGCTGGGCTATGGCGAAGAATACCGCTATGCCCACGACGAGCCGGACGCCTACGCCGCCGGCGAGGATTATTTCCCTGAGGCCCTCGAACCCCAGCGGTTCTACGAACCCGTGCCCCGGGGCCTGGAATTGAAGATCGGCGAAAAGCTCAACCACCTGGCCCAGCTCGATCGCCTGAGCCCACGGCAACGGAGAAAACCTTGATCCCCCTGATCCTTGCAGTGTCTGCCGGCGGCGTGGCCGGCACGTTGTTGCGTTTCGCCACGGGCAATTGGATCAATGCAAATTGGCCCCGGTACTTCTATACCGCGACGCTCGCCGTTAATATCGTGGGCTGTCTGCTGATCGGCGTTCTATACGGTCTGTTTTTGATTCGTCCCGAAGTGCCCATTGAAGTGCGCGCGGGGCTTATCGTCGGCTTCCTCGGCGGCCTGACGACTTTTTCATCCTTTTCACTGGATACGGTGCGCCTGCTGGAAAGCGGGCAGGTGCCGCTGGCCATGGGCTATGCGGCCATCAGCGTATTCGGCGGGCTGCTCGCCACCTGGGTCGGCCTGTCCCTGACCAAACTTTGATAACGAGAGACCGACATGCTCGATTCCAAACTGTTACGTAGCAACCTCCAGGACGTAGCGGACCGCCTGGCGTCCCGCGGCTTTGTCCTGGACGTCGCGCGCATCGAAGCGCTGGAAGAACAGCGCAAGACCGTCCAGACGACCACCGAGAAGCTCCAGGCCGAGCGCAACGCCATTTCCAAGAGCATCGGCCAGGCCAAGCAGCGCGGTGAGGATATTGCTCCGTTGATGGCCAGTGTCGAGAACATGGGCAGCGAACTCAACAACGGCAAGATCGCCCTGGACGCGATCCAGACCGAGCTGGACGCGATCCTGCTGGGCATTCCGAACCTGCCACACGAGTCGGTGCCGGTCGGTGAGGACGAAGACGGCAACGTCGAAGTGCGCCGCTGGGGGACGCCGAAGACCTTCGACTTCGTGGTACAGGACCATGTCGCCCTGGGCGAGAAGTTCGGCTGGCTGGATTTCGAAACCGCCGCCAAATTGTCCGGTGCCCGTTTCGCCTTGCTGCGTGGGCCGATTGCCCGCCTGCACCGCGCCCTGGCGCAGTTCATGATCAACCTGCACGTGACCGAGCACGGGTACGAGGAAGCCTATACCCCGTACCTGGTCCAGGCGCCGGCTTTGCAAGGCACCGGCCAGTTGCCGAAATTCGAGGAAGACCTGTTCAAGATCGGCCGCGAAGGCGAGGCCGACCTTTACCTGATCCCGACCGCCGAAGTGTCGCTGACCAACATCGTGGCCGGCGAGATCGTCGACGCCAAGCAACTGCCGATCAAGTTCGTCGCCCACACCCCATGCTTCCGCAGCGAAGCCGGGGCATCGGGGCGCGACACCCGCGGGATGATCCGCCAGCACCAGTTCGACAAGGTCGAGATGGTGCAGATCGTCGAGCCTTCCAAGTCCATGGAAGCGCTGGAAAGCCTGACGGCCAACGCCGAGAAGGTCCTGCAATTGCTGGAACTGCCATATCGCACCCTGGCGCTGTGCACCGGTGACATGGGCTTCAGCGCGGTCAAGACCTATGACCTGGAAGTGTGGATCCCGAGCCAGGACAAGTACCGTGAGATTTCGTCGTGCTCCAACTGCGGCGACTTCCAGGCCCGCCGCATGCAGGCGCGTTTCCGTAACCCGGAGACCGGTAAGCCGGAACTGGTGCACACCCTCAATGGCTCCGGCCTGGCCGTGGGCCGGACCCTGGTGGCCGTGCTGGAAAACTACCAGCAGGCCGACGGCTCGATCCGTGTGCCCGAGGTGTTGAAGCCGTACATGGGCGGTATCGAGGTCATCGGCTAAATGGAATATTTGCCACTGTTCCACAACCTGCGCGGCAGTCGCGTGCTGGTGGTTGGCGGCGGGGAGATTGCCTTGCGCAAGTCCCGCCTGCTGGCCGATGCCGGTGCGCTGTTGCGGGTGGTCGCACCCGAAATCGAACCGCAATTGCGCGAACTGGTGAGTGGCAGCGGTGGCGAATGCGTCCTGCGCGGTTACCTCGAAGCGGACCTGGACGGCTGCGGCCTGATCATCGCCGCCACTGACGACGAGGCACTCAACGCCCGGGTCTCGGCCGACGCCCATCGGCGCTGCGTGCCGGTCAACGTGGTGGACGCGCCGGCCCTGTGCAGCGTGATCTTCCCGGCGATCGTCGACCGTTCGCCGCTGGTGATCGCGGTGTCCAGCGGCGGTGATGCCCCGGTGCTGGCGCGGTTGATCCGGGCCAAGCTGGAAACCTGGATTCCCTCGACCTACGGGCAACTTGCCGGCCTGGCGGCGCGGTTTCGCAGTCAGGTCAAGGGCCTGTTCCCGGATGTACAGCAACGCCGGGCGTTCTGGGAAGACGTGTTCCAGGGGCCGATCGCCGATCGCCAGTTGGCCGGGCAGGGCGCCGAGGCCGAGCGTCTGCTGCGCGAGAAGATCGCCGGCCAGGCGCCGCATGCGCCGGGCGAAGTCTACCTGGTGGGGGCAGGGCCCGGTGATCCGGACCTGCTGACCTTCCGCGCCTTGCGGCTGATGCAACAGGCGGACGTGGTGCTCTACGACCGCCTGGTGGCGCCCGCGATCCTCGAGCTGTGTCGACGTGATGCCGAGCGGGTCTATGTGGGCAAGCGTCGTTCCGAACACGCCGTGCCCCAGGACCAGATCAACCAGCAACTGGTGGACCTGGCCCGACAGGGCAAGCGCGTGGTGCGGTTGAAGGGCGGCGATCCGTTCATTTTCGGTCGTGGCGGCGAAGAGATCGAAGAGCTGGCCGCCCACGGCATCCCGTTCCAGGTCGTGCCGGGTATCACCGCGGCCAGTGGTTGCGCGGCGTACGCGGGCATTCCGTTGACCCACCGCGACTACGCCCAGTCGGTGCGTTTCATCACGGGCCACCTCAAGGATGGCAGCAGCGACTTGCCGTGGGCAGACCTGGTTTCCCCGGCCCAGACGCTGGTGTTCTACATGGGGTTGGTGGGCTTGCCGATGATCTGCAGCGAGCTGATCAGGCACGGCCGCGCGGCGGATACGCCGGCAGCCTTGATCCAGCAGGGCACGACGGTCAACCAGCGGGTGTTCACCGGCACCCTGGCAGACTTGCCGCGGCTGGTGGCGGAGCATGAGGTGCATGCACCGACGCTGGTAATCGTGGGGGAAGTGGTGCAACTGCGCGAGAAGCTGGCGTGGTTCGAAGGGGCCCAGGGGCAGGTCTGAAGACTGCGTCGCGCCCTTCGCGAGCAAGCCCGCTTGTGTCTGAGTAAGGGAATAAACTCTGGGGTGAGAGGGGTAGATGGCAAGCTGTGAGTCCGCGGTGCTTGAAGCACGAGTGGGAGCAAAGCTGCCATCTACCTTTCTACTCTGGCCCATAAGCCCGAACAGTTGTACGAGCGGCACTCGAATCACAAGCGTGGGCAAAGCCAGAGCACTCTCATTTCTGAGTGTAAGAGGGTTTTGCCATGATTTCCTGGGTCGGTATCGATATATCCAAATCAAATCTCGTCGTTTG
>NZ_LHVJ01000003.1:0-67448 GCF_001269745.1 Pseudomonas sp. P97.38 | reverse complement strand
CTTTCTTCTTGTCGCCCTTGCCGTCGACCTTTTTCTTCTTCACGCCAACGGCCTTGCCCGACGCCTTGACCTTTTTCGGCCCGCTGTAGGTGCCCTTGACTTCCTTGATGGTCCGGCGCTCGAAGCTCTGCTTGAGGTAGCGTTCGATGCTCGACATCAGGTTCCAGTCGCCGTGGCAGATCAGCGAGATCGCCAGGCCGTCATTGCCGGCGCGGCCGGTACGGCCGATGCGGTGCACGTATTCGTCGCCGCTGCGAGGCATGTCGAAGTTGATGACCATGTCCAGGCCGTCCACATCCAGGCCGCGGGCGGCGACGTCGGTGGCGACGAGGATTTTCACACCGCCCTGCTTGAGGCGGTCGATGGCCAGCTTGCGGTCCTTCTGGTCTTTCTCGCCGTGCAGGACGAAAGCCTTGTATTCCTGCGCCACCAGGCGACCGTAGATGCGGTCGGCCATGGCGCGGGTGTTGGTGAACACAATGGCCTTTTCGTAGGTTTCGTTGGCCAGCAACCAGTTCACGATCTGCTCTTTGTGCTGATTGTGGTCCGCCGTGATGATCTGCTGGCGGGTCGTGGAGTTCAGTTGGCTGACCGCGTTGAGCTGCAAGTGCTCGGGGTTGTTCAGCACCTTGGCGACCATCTCGCGCAGGCCCGAACCACCGGTGGTGGCGGAGAACAGCATGGTCTGCTGGCGATTGGCGCACTCGTCCACCAGGCGCTGCACGTCTTCGGCAAAGCCCATGTCCAGCATGCGGTCGGCTTCGTCCAATACCAGCACTTCGACCTCCTTGAGGTCCAGGTTGCCGGCGTTCAACTGTTCGATCATCCGCCCTGGGGTGCCGATCAGGATGTCCGGCACCTTGCGCAGCATGGCGGCCTGGACCTTGAAGTCTTCACCGCCGGTGATCAGGCCGGACTTGATGAAGGTGAACTGCGAGAAACGCTCCACTTCCTTCAAGGTCTGCTGGGCCAGTTCACGGGTCGGCAGCAGGATCAGGGTCTTGATGCTGACGCGGACCTTGGCCGGGCCGATCAGGCGGTTGAGAATCGGCAGCACGAACGCGGCGGTCTTGCCGCTGCCGGTTTGCGCCGTCACCCGCAGGTCACGCCCTTGGAGCGCGAGCGGAATGGCCGCTGCCTGCACGGGCGTTGGCTCGACAAATTTAAGCTCGGCCACGGCTTTGAGCAGGCGTTCGTGCAGGGCGAATTCGGAAAACACGGGTGCTACCTCGAAGAAATGCAAAAAAACAGCTGCATAGGGTAACGGTTTCGAGCGCGAAGGCCGAGTTTCTTTATGCAAAGGCCGACAATATGCGATTTTTTCCGGCCTCCGCGCGCGCTAACGGTCACCTCGGTCGGCTTAAATGCTCTAATCGCGCCATCGCGTCTTACAGAGAAGAACCGTTTCGTCCATGGATATCAAACAACTCTGGGTCCACCTTCAAGACCTCTGGGGTGCCCTAGACCAGCACCCGCTCCTGCACTCCGGCATTGCCCTGATGTTGCTGCTGGTGATTGCGCTGGTGCTCGGGCGCGTGGCGCGCTACCTGATCCTGCACGCTGCCAAGCTGCTGGGGCGCCAACCGGCCCTGCACTGGATCAATGACCTGCGCCAGAACAAGGTCTTCCATCGCCTGGCGCAGACAACGCCGTCGCTGATCATCCAGTTCGGCCTGCACCTGGTGCCGGAACTGAGCAAGGCCAGCCTGGTGTTCCTGGGCAATGTCGCCACGGCGTTCACCATCCTGTTCATGGTGCTGGCCCTCAGTGCGCTGCTCAGTGCCCTGCTGGATGTCTACGCCCGCACCGAGCACGCGCGCACCCGCTCGATCAAAGGCTACGTGCAACTGACCAAGATGGTGCTGTATGTGTTTGCCGCGATCATCATCGTCGCCACCCTGATCGACCGCTCGCCGCTGTTGCTGCTGTCCGGCCTGGGTGCGATGTCGGCGGTGATCCTGTTGGTCTACAAGGACACCTTGCTGTCGTTCGTCGCCAGCGTGCAGTTGACCAGCAACGACATGTTGCGGGTCGGCGACTGGATCGAGATGCCCCAGGTCGGCGCGGACGGCGACGTGGTGGACATCACCCTGCACACGGTCAAGGTGCAGAACTTCGACAAGACCATCGTCTCGATCCCGACCTGGCGCCTGATGTCCGAGTCGTTCAAGAACTGGCGTGGCATGCAGCAATCCGGCGGCCGACGCATCAAGCGCAGCCTGTTCATCGACGCCAGCGGCGTGCGTTTTCTGCATGACGAGGAAGAACAGCGCCTGACCCAGGTGCGGCTGCTGACGGACTACATCAGCCGCAAGCAGGCCGAGCTCAAGGCCTGGAACGAAGCCCAGGGCAACGTCGCGGCGATGTCGGCGAACCGTCGACGCATGACCAACCTGGGGACCTTCCGCGCCTATGCCCTGGCGTACCTGAAAAGCCACGCCGAGATCCAGCCGAACATGACTTGCATGGTCCGCCAGTTGCAGACCACGGCCCAGGGCATCCCCCTGGAAATCTACTGTTTCACCCGCACCACGGTGTGGGCCGACTATGAACGGATCCAGGGGGATATCTTCGATTACCTGCTGGCGGTGATGCCGGAGTTCGGCCTGAGCCTGTACCAACAGCCCAGCGGCACGGACCTGCGCTCGGGCCTGATGCCGGCGGTGTTGGGGGCGAGCCACCTGCCGGAGCCGCAGAAGCAGGTGGTCTAAAGCCAACCACCACCCCCCTGTGGGAGCGAGCTTGCTCGCGATAGCGGTGTGTCAGAAACATAGATGCTGACTGATACTCTGCCTTCGCGAGCAAGCCCGCTCCCACAGTGGTCAGGGTGAAGGCTGAGGTTGGCGTACCCCCAACCGGCTGATCCACACCGCCGCCAATATCACTGACCCGCCCAGCAGCAAGCGGCCCAGTGCTTCGTGCTGGTTCCAGATCAGCAGGTTCAGCAGCAACCCTACCGGCACATGCAGGTTGTTCATCACCGCCAGCGTGCCGCCGTTGACCAGGCACGCGCCCTTGTTCCACCAGTACAGCCCCAGCGCGGTGGACACCAGGCCGAGAAACAGCAGCACGCCCCATTGCAGCGGTGCCTCGGGCCAGAAGTCGGCCTTGCCGAACAGCAGGAACGCCGGCAACGCCACCGCCAGCGCACCGAGGTAGAAATAGCCGAAACGCCGGTAGTGCGGCAGGTCGCTGGGGTGGCGGGCCACCAGGTGCTTGTACAGCACCTGGCCGGCCGCGTAAGTGAAGTTGGCCAGTTGCAAGAGCAAAAAGCCCATGAAGAAATCCGGGTTGATCCGGTCATAGCGAATCACCGCCGCACCGGCCACGGCCACCAGCGCCGCGATCAACGCCCAGGGGTTGAAGCGGCGGTTCAGTGCGTCTTCGATCAGGGTGACGTGCAGCGGGGTCAGGATGGTAAAGAGCAACACTTCTGGCACCGTCAACACCCGGAAGCTCAGGTACAGGCAGACGTAGGTCACACCGAACTGCAAGGCACCGATCAGCAACATGCCGCGCATGAACGACGGCTCGACCTGGCGCCAGCGCGTCAATGGAATGAACACCAGCCCCGCCAGCACGACCCGCACCAGCACTGCGAAATAACTGTCGACATGCCCGGCCAGGTATTCGCCGATCAGGCTGAAGGAAAACGCCTGGATCAGCGTCACAAAAAGTAGATAGCCCATACGCCCCTCGTTTCGAATGGCGGCGAAGATAGCGGTTTTACGCGGTGGGGGCGAGTTTGCTGGCGATGACGGCGGTGCATTCACAGATCCAGCCCAGCGCACACAAGATCCGTAAGCACCGCACTTCCCCTGTGGGAGCGGGCTTGCCCGCGAAAGCGGCGTGTCAGCCAACAAATTTGTCATTGATGAGCCGCCTTCGCGGGCAAGCCCGCTCCCACACAGGGGCCTTCTGTGTGGCGGTACATCCACAGATCCAGCCCAGCGCCGACAGGGATTGGCGGCGCACACAGAATCAGTGAGCATCACGCATTCCCTGTGGGAGCGGGCTTGCCCGCGAAAGCGGCGTGTCAGCCAAAAAATTTGTCACTGATGAGCCGCCTTCGCGGGCAAGCCCGATCCCACAAGGCGCCTATTGTGTGAGTGAAATCGCAGACAAAAAAAAGCCCGATCTCGCCAGGGCGTTCAATCGGGCTGATGCACTCAGGAGCAATAAGTGCAAAGGGAGGTTCGATGCGCAAAACGGTTTGAAGGGAAGCGCCAGGTCACTAGACCACCTGGCGATTACCCGAGGATTAACGGATCAGGCGACCTGAGAGAGCTTGGCATTGGCCTGGTTCAAGCCCTTCTCCTGGAAGTCGCCGCCCAGGTTCATGCCCTCGGCATGGATGAAGGTCACGTCGTGGATCCCGATGAAGCCCATGACCTGGCGCAGGTACGGTTCCTGATGGTCGGTGCTGCCGCCGGCATGGATACCGCCACGGGCGGTCAGCACGAAGGCGCGTTTGCCGGTCAACAGGCCTTGCGGGCCGGTGGGGGTGTATTTGAAGGTCACGCCGGCACGCAGTACGTGGTCGAGCCAGGCCTTCAAGGTGCTTGGAATTGCGAAGTTGTACATCGGCGCCGCCATCACCAGCACATCGGCGGCCAACAGTTCCTCCGTCAACTGATCGGAACGTTCCAGCGAGGCATTTTCGCTGGCGTTGCGTTGCTCGGCAGGCTTCATCCAGCCACCCAGCAGGTTGGCGTCAAGGTGCGGCACCGGGTTGACGGCCAGGTCGCGGACCTTGATCTCATCGCCCGGGTGCGCGGCTTTCCATTGGTTGATGAACGTCTGGGTCAGTTGACGGGAAACCGAGTCTTGCTGGCGGGCGCTGCTTTCGATGATCAGGACGCGTGACATGGGTTGTAGGCTCCATCTGAAAATGTTGTCAGTCGATGGAGTGAAGATTAAACATGAGCATATCGATGAAAAAGCGCAAATAACTGCTGTAAAGCATCGATAAATTCGTTTATAAGCGGAGCAAGCACTCGGCGCTTGCTCCGCTACGCCCTTATTTCGGTTGGCAGGTCAGCACGATGCGCAGCTTGATGATGTTGCGGTTGAACTTGGCCGTGGCGTTCTTGAACTTGCCGGCGGCGACTTCGAGCTTGCGGGTGCGTGGCGCTTCGGGGCCGTTGCGAAAGACCACCGTGCACGCCGCGTCCGTGTTGCCGTAGTTGTTGACCTGGATGGAACCGATGTCGGCATCGGTGTCGTAGGCGTTGTAGTCGATGCTCAGGCCGTTGAGGTGTTTCTCCACATCGATCGGGTACGCAAACGCAGTCAGCGGCAGCAAGGCCAGCACCGCACAACAGATTTTTTTCATTCGGCAGTCTCCACCCAGGGACCGCCAGCTTAGGACAAGAGGAGCTCAATATGAAAGCGCCCCGCGTGACCCTTGATCAATGGCGAACGTTGCAGGCCGTGGTGGACCACGGCGGTTTCGCCCAGGCCGCCGAAGTGCTGCATCGCTCCCAGTCATCGGTCAGCTACACCGTGGCCCGCATGCAGGACCAACTCGGCGTGCCGCTGCTGCGGATCGACGGGCGCAAGGCCGTGTTGACCGAGGCCGGCGGCGTGTTGCTGCGGCGCTCCCGGCAACTGGTGAAACAGGCCAGCCAGTTGGAAGACCTGGCCCACCACATGGAGCAAGGCTGGGAAGCGGAAGTGCGCCTGGTGGTCGACGCGGCCTACCCCTCGGCCCGCCTGGTACGGGCATTGACGGCGTTCATGCCGCAAAGCCGTGGCTGCCGGGTCCGGCTGCGCGAAGAGGTGCTGTCGGGGGTGGAGGAAGTGTTGCTCGAAGGCGTGGCCGATCTGGCGATCAGCAGTTTCAATATTCCTGGCTACCTCGGCGCGGAGTTGAGCGACGTGGAATTCGTCGCAGTGGCGCACCCTGAACATGCCCTGCACCGGCTCAATCGCGAACTGAGCTTCCAGGACTTGGAAAGCCAACTGCAAGTGGTGATCCGCGACTCCGGGCGCCAGCAGCCCCGGGACGTGGGCTGGCTCGGTGCCGAGCAGCGCTGGACCGTCGGCAGCCTCGCCACCGCCGCCACGTTCGTCAGCAGCGGCCTGGGCTTCGCCTGGCTGCCCCGGCACATGATCGAACGAGAACTCAAGGAAGGCACGCTCAAACGACTACCCTTGGATCAGGGTGGCAGCCGTAACCCGAGTTTCTACCTGTATTCGAACAAGGAAAAACCCCTGGGCCCGGCAACGCAGATCCTCGTCGAACTGCTGCGCACCTTCGACACCGCGCCGCTGGATGCACCGTTCGCCGCCCCTGAACAAGCCTGACAGGAGTCATCGATGGCCTACTTCGAACATGAAGGTTGTCACCTGCACTACGAGGAATACGGCCACGGTGCGCCCTTGCTGTTGGTCCACGGCCTGGGTTCCAGTACCCGGGACTGGGAACGGCAGATCCCGGCGCTGTCCGCCCACTACCGATTGATCGTCATGGACGTGCGCGGCCACGGCCGCTCCGACAAGCCTCGCGAGCGCTACAGCATCGAGGGTTTCAGCGCCGACCTGATCGCCCTGATCGAACACCTCGACCTCGGCCCGGTGCACCTGGTGGGCTGGTCCATGGGCGGGATGATCGCCTTTCAGCTGGCCGTGGACGAACCTGCACGGGTCAGGAGCCTGTGCATCGTCAACAGCGCCCCCGAAGTGAAGGTCCGCACGCCCGACGACTGCTGGCAATGGTTCAAGCGCTGGAGCCTGATGCGCCTCCTCAGCCTGGAAACCATCGGCAAGGCCCTGGGCGCCAAGTTGTTTCCCAAGCCCGGGCAGATCGAGTTACGCCTGGAAATGGCCCGACGCTGGGCAAAGAACGACAAACGTGCTTATCTCGCCAGCTTCGACGCGATCGTGGGTTGGGGCGTCCAGGAACGACTGTCGCAGGTCACCTGTCCAACGCTCGTCATCTGCGCCGACCATGACTACACCCCTGTGGCGCTCAAAGAGGCCTATGTAAAGCGGCTGCCAAATGCGCAACTGGCGGTCATCGCCGATTCACGGCACGCTACCCCGCTGGATCAACCCGAACGCTTCAACCAAACCCTGTTGCACTTCTTGAGCGCAACCGACTCCACCCCTCAGGATCACTGACCCCATGCTGAAAAAAATCGCCCTCGCCGCCGGTACCGTATTGTTCGCCGCCAACCTGATGGCCGCGCCTGCGCCTCACGTGCTGCTGGAGACCACCAATGGCCAGATCGAAATCGAACTGGACCCGGTCAAGGCCCCCATCAGTACCAAGAACTTCCTCGAGTACGTGGACAGCGGTTTCTACAACAACACGATTTTCCACCGCGTGATCCCCGGCTTCATGGCCCAGGGCGGCGGTTTCACCCAACAGATGCAACAGAAGGACACCAAGGCACCGATCAAGAACGAAGCCAGCAATGGCCTGCATAACGTTCGCGGTACCTTGTCGATGGCCCGCACTTCCGATCCGAACTCGGCCACCAGCCAGTTCTTCATCAACGTGGCCGACAATGCCTTCCTCGACCCGGGCCGTGACGCCGGTTACGCGGTGTTCGCCAAAGTGGTCAAGGGCATGGACGTGGTGGACATCATCGTCAACTCCCAGACCACCACCAAGCAAGGCATGCAGAACGTGCCAATCGACCCTGTGATCATCAAGTCGGCCAAGCGCATCGACTGAGGCACACGGCAAGCCTGAGCGGCGAGGCCAGTCGCGCGCCGCTCACAGCAAAAGGAGAGCCCCTGCCAGGGCATTGACCGATGGTTTATCGCCGTTTCGAACAACTGATCGACATCTTCCGCGACGCCCCCACTTCGGCACCGCCGAACCGCGTCCTCCCCTTCTACACCTATTACCTGAAACAGGTCTGGCCAAGCTTCGCCGTGCTGCTGGTGGTGGGCCTGGTCGGCGCACTGATCGAAGTGGCGCTGTTCAGCTACCTGAGCCGCATCATCGACCTGGCCCAAGGCACGCCCAACGTGGATTTCTTCAAGATCCACGGCCTGGAGCTGGCCTGGATGGCCGTGGTGGCGCTGGTCTTTCGCCCCATTTTCGTGGCCCTGCATGACCTGCTGGTGCACCAGACCCTGAGCCCCGGCATGACCAGCCTGATCCGCTGGCAGAACCACAGCTATGTGCTCAAGCAGAGCCTGAATTTCTTCCAGAACGATTTTGCCGGGCGCATCGCCCAACGCATCATGCAGACCGGCAACTCCCTGCGCGACTCGGCGGTGCAGGCCGTGGATGCGCTGTGGCACGTGCTGATCTACGCCATCAGCTCGCTGGTGCTGTTCGCCGAGGCCGACTGGCGCCTGATGATCCCGCTGCTGCTCTGGATCGCCGCCTACATCGGCGCCCTGTGCTACTTCGTGCCGCGGGTCAAGGAGCGCTCGGTGGTGTCGTCCGATGCTCGCTCCAAGCTCATGGGCCGGATCGTCGACGGTTACACCAACATCACCACCCTGAAGCTGTTCGCCCACACCAACTTCGAACAGCAATACGCCCGCGAGGCGATCCAGGAACAGACCGAAAAAGCCCAGCTGGCCGGCCGTGTGGTGACCAGCATGGACGTGGTCATTACCAGCATGAACGGCCTGCTGATCGTCGGCACCACGGGCCTGGCGCTGTGGCTGTGGACCCAATCGCTGATCAGCGTCGGCGCGATTGCCCTGGCGACCGGGCTGGTGATTCGCATCGTCAACATGTCCGGCTGGATCATGTGGGTGGTCAACGGCATCTTTGAAAACATCGGCATGGTCCAGGATGGCCTACAGACCATCGCCCAGCCGGTCAGCGTCACCGACCGCGACCAGGCCAAGCCCCTGGCGGTGGCCCGGGGCGAGGTGCGCTTCGAACATGTGGACTTCCACTATGGCAAGAAAAGCGGGGTGATCGGCGACCTCAACCTGACCATCAAGTCCGGTGAGAAGATCGGCCTGATCGGTCCGTCCGGCGCCGGTAAATCCACCTTGGTCAACCTGCTGCTGCGTCTCTATGACGTGCAGGGCGGGCGCATTCTCATCGACGGCCAGGACATTGCCGAGGTGAGCCAGGAAAGCCTGCGCTCGCGCATCGGCATGATCACCCAGGACACCTCGCTGCTGCACCGTTCGATTCGCGAGAACCTGCTCTACGGCAAGCCCGACGCCACCGACGCACAGCTCTGGGAGGCCGTGCACAAGGCCCGCGCCGATGAGTTCATCCCACTGCTGTCGGACGCCGAGGGGCGCACCGGCTTCGATGCCCATGTGGGTGAGCGCGGCGTGAAACTCTCCGGTGGCCAGCGCCAGCGCATCGCTATCGCGCGGGTGCTGCTCAAGGACGCGCCGATCCTGATCATGGACGAAGCGACGTCAGCCCTGGACTCGGAAGTCGAAGCGGCGATCCAGGAAAGCCTCGAGACCCTGATGCAAGGCAAGACGGTGATCGCCATCGCCCACCGCCTCTCCACCATCGCCCGGATGGACCGATTGGTGGTCCTGGAGCATGGCCGCATCGCCGAAACCGGCAGCCACGCCGAACTGCTGGCGCACGGCGGGTTGTATGCGCGGCTGTGGCAGCACCAGACGGGTGGGTTTGTGGGGATCGACTGAAATAGATCAACCACCACCCACCCCGTGGCGAGGGAGCTTGCTCCCGCTGGGGTGCGAAGCGCCCCCCTGAGATTTGAGCCTTAACGCATGAGTTGAAGGTCAGTTGATTGGGGCTGCTGCACAGCCCAGCGGGAGCAAGCTCCCTCGCCACGGGATTCGGTGTCAGTCAGCAGATATCAGCACTGTCGATACGGCAGTGCAGTCCTGGCCTCCTCGGCGTAGGCCAAAACCCCTTCCTGCTCGCGCGCCAGGAAGTCCGCCACCGCCGCCTTCAACCCCGGATGGCGCAAGTAATGCCACGACCGGGTGATCACCGGCTCGAACCCACGTATCAATTTGTGCTCGCCCTGGGCACCGGCATCGAAGCGTTGCAAGCCGTGGGCAATCGCATAATCCATGCCCTGGTAGAAGCAGGTCTCGAAGTGCAAGCGATCGTATTCCGCCAGGCAACCCCAGTAACGTCCATAGAAGCTGTCACCGCCCACCAGACTGAAGGCCATCGCCACCGGCCGTGAGCCTTGCTTGGCCAGCACCACGCGAATGGCCTCGGGCATGCGTTCGGCCAGCAGGCTGAAGAACGCCCGCGTCAGGTACGGCGCCTGCCGACGCACCGCGTAGGTGTTGGCGTAACAGGCGTAGACGAAATCCCACTGCGCCTCGTTCAGTTGATGGCCATCGAGCCATTCGAACTCGATGCCCTGCCCCGCCACCTGCTCGCGCTCCTTGCGCATCTGCTTGCGCTTGCGGGAACTGAGCGCATCGAGAAAGTCCTGGAAGTCCCGGTAACCGCGATTCTGCCAATGGTACTGGCAGCCAATCCGCTGCAACCAACCCTCCTGCCCGGCCAGCGCGGTGTCGGTAAATTCATCGGTAAAGTTGACGTGGGCGCTGGACAGCCCCTCGACCTCCAGATACCCCGGCACGCTGCCCAACAACTCCAAACCATCCTCGACCCGCGCCGCCAGCAAGCGCGGACCGCCGACGGGACTGAACGGCACGGCCGTCAGCAGCTTCGGATAGTAATCAATCCCGGCCCGGGCACACGCGTCGGCCCAGCTGTGGTCGAACACGTACTCACCGTAGGAATGCCACTTGCGGTAACTGGGCAAGGCGGCCAGCAACTGTCCGTCCTCGATGTGCAACAAATGCTCCGGCTGCCAGCCGGATTGCGGGCCGAGGCTGGCGCTGTCTTCCAGGGAACTCAGGAAGGCGTGGCGCAGGAACGGTTGATGGTCGGGCACCATCGCGTCCCATTCCTGGGACGCAATGGTGGAGAGAGTGTCCAGTACGTGAAGCGGCATGCGGGTCCTCGATAGCCGGACGATGGATGGAGCGAGTATCGCCTATCTGGACCTGGTGAGACGAGGAGCAAAGTAGTTTTTGAGTTCATGGGCGATGGGCGATGGGCGTGAATTCCCATTGCTACTCCATTCGATCAATCACCGTCAGGCTGATAACCTAAGTGCCGCTTCCTTACGTTTGGCTCACGCGGCCGTGCAGCTCTGACTTCCTTAATTTGGACTTCTAGGTTCGCCCGAACTCTACCTCTATTCGCAAGAGCTCTGATTGCCATTCTAGAATCGTAATCCTCGGCGACTCTCTTGATTGTCGCAGCGCCCTCCCTAGTGATACCGATTTTCCCTTCGTTTTTTTTGGCGTACTCGTGAGCCGTAGTGGCTAATATCGCATCATCTTTCAATGTCTCGAAATCCGAAGCATTGCGCTGCCCTGCTTTCTCCGCATCATCCCAAAACAAAAGCGCTCGTTTTCTCAAACGAGAAATATGTTTCTTTTCAATCGGATACAACGTTGTCGGATGAGACTTCGAATTTCTAGAAAGTATCTTCGGCAATTTTTCATAACCAGGCGTAGCGGTGGTGACCCTTGGAGATCCAATCGTGTTCCTGAAACCTCTCAGCAACCATCCCCACGGACTATGCCCCGTCGGATCCACGTTATTTATCGGATCCCCCACGCAATACATATACGCATTCAAGCCCCCCTTGCCAAACGGGCTCAAGTTGTCCGGACTGTGAAACCGCATCAACAACGGGTTGAAGACTCGGTAGCCGTTGCCCAGCAGATACCAACCGGTTTGTGTTTCACGTCGTTCGCCGTTGTAGCCCAAATGACAGTTCACCGAGGCGCTCTGCGTACGATGGCCGTACGCCGAATAAGCGATGCTTTTGACAGCACCCTGGCTGATCTCACTCAACACGCTGTTCTTGTCATCGCCCGCCAACAGCATGGCCCCTGAACCACTGCCGGTCCGGTGCTCGGCAAGTACGACACCCTCGGCGCGGATGAAAGTGCTGTTGATGTTCCCGTTGGTTTCATTCGCCAGTTCATCGCTTCGGTAGAAACGTTGCTCTCTACCGGCGGAGGTTGTTCGACCAATCAAGTTGTCCAGCGCGTCATAGTAAAAGCCGTCAGTCGTTTCGTTGCGTGAAACCCCGGAGTCGCCGATCGGGCCATTGGACCCTGGCTGCCCTACTTTATCTGAACCCGCCATGTCGTTCTCCGCATCTGCCATTGCGTCTGAACGAAGTAAGCACGTTTTCCGGAAACCGCGAAACTGTCAGGGTTTACAGGTGCATGCCCGTACAGTGCCTGCGGAAAAATGGATAAAAAAAACCCCGCCAGAGGCGGGGTCGAAAAAGGAGCTTTAACGGATGAAGAAAGAGCTCTGTATCAAGTGCGCGACTTAGAACACGTACTGGGCACGGACCACGAAACCATCGCCGTCGTCGTCGCCGTTGACGTTGGTGACTTTGTCGGTCTTGGCCTTGATGTAGGCGGCGGAGATTTTCACCGCTTCGTTGGCGTACCAGTTCACGCCCAGGTTGTGCACCTTGGCTTCGGCATCGCCGACGTCGCGGGTGGCGCTGGCGGTGGTGATGTTGTCGTCTTCGACGGTCATGCTGTCGTAGCGATAGAACACTTCCCAGGCGCCGATGGATTTGTTCTGAGGCTTGATGGCGTCGAACTTGCCCACTTTATAGCCGCGCGATTCACCGGTGAGGGTGTAGGCGCCCTGAACGTAGAAGCCATGGCCCTTGAGGTCTTCGAAGCCGTCGGCATCAGCCTTGGTCTTGCGGGTGATGTACTCACCCTGGATCGACGCAGGCCCCATGGCGAAGGCGGCTTCCAGGCCGAACGCGGTGTCGCGGTCGTAGGAGCCGGCCGGCGAGTTGTTGGCGCCGCCCAGTACCGGACGGTTACCGTTAGGGCCGGCATCATTGCCGCCGAGGGTTTCTACGCCACGCACGCCCAGGCGAGAGCGATAGCGTGCATCGAACACGGTGTCGGAGACATCGCGCGAGGCCACGTTCACACCGAAGTGCAACACGTTGCCAGCCTCGTGCATCGGGGCGAACACGAAGCGACCGTTGACTTGCTTGACGCTGTCGCCGTCGGTGTCGTCGGTGTCCTTGCTGAACACACCGGCCGAGGCATAGAACGAATCGGCGAAGGTGCTGGACGCTTGCAGGCCCAGGCCGTTCTGGTGGCTGTTGGCCCAGTCGATCAGGTCGTAGGCAGCGTTACGCTCAGGCGCGGTGACCCACTTGGAGCTGGTGGCTTTTTCCAGGCCGAAGTCGGGGTCGAAACGACCGACCTTGATCGACACTGGCTTGAAGCCGTTGTAGGCCAGGGACGCTTCGTCGAAGTAGCCGTTGTCCGAGTCGCCGCTGTTGTGGGACATGTCGTAGTTGATGGTGTAGGCCCAGTCCGTGTACAGCACGCCGGACAGTTCCAGGAACGCGCGACGGATGTAAGCGGCATCGGCCGATTTGCCGTTGTCGGTGTAGATACCGTCGAACTGGCTGTAGTCAGCCTGCAAACGACCGCCGAGCTTGAAGCTGAACTCTTTGTCAGTGGTAGCGACCTCAAGGCCGCCCTTGGTCTTGACCACGATATCGGCGCCATCGGTGGTGACGGTGCCGGCGAAAGCCTGGGCGGTTACTGCCATTGCCAGTGCGCTGGCGGCAAAACCTGCGAAGTGCTTACGGATCATCGAAGAATTCCCCTAGTTGGTAGTCTATGCGTTAGAAAACACGCGGAACTGGGCCCGCTGGTGTTGGGAGGGGATCTTGGCGGCAGGTTGTGTCAGGCGAGTTGCTATCACATAAAGATTTTATGACAGCGGAACTTTTTACTTCGAAAGGGAATAACCAGAGGCGACGCAGCCCACTGTGGGAGCGGGCTTGCCCGCGAAAGCGGTGTGCCAGTCGACATGGATATCGAATGTGCCACCGTATTCGCGAGCAAGCCCGCTCCCACAAATTGCGCGGTTGGCGGATTTTAGTGGCTGGATCGACGACGTTCGGCCGCAAGTTTTTCGGCGAGGTGGTCGAGATCGGGCACCGGCGATTCAGGGAGTTTTCTCAGGGTCGCCTGCATCAGGCGCATCTGGCGGATGAAGCGCCGGCAGTTGGGGCAGAACATCAGGTGATGGCGCACCATCAGGCGTTCGCGAAAGCTCAGTTGCCCATCGAGGTAATCGCTGGAGCGCGCCACTTGTTCCTTGCAGGTCAGCATTCGCCGGTTTCCTCGAAATGTTCCACGGTCGCGAAGACCTTCAGCCGGGCGCGATGCAACAGCACACGGACGTTGGAGAGCGAGATGTCGAGAAGATTACAGATTTCTTCCAGCTCCAGGCCCTGACGCTCACGCAGGGTCAGCACACTGCCCTGCAGCTCCGACAGGCTGAGCAAGGTGTGCTCCAGGCAATCGCGCAGCTCGCTTTCCGTGAGCAGGGCTTCGGGGGTGTCCTGGTGCCAGGCGAACGGTGCCAGCAACCAATGCCCGTCGGCGGCGAAGCGTTCGTCGCCCAGGGTGCCGTGGGGCGCCGGCAGATCGTCGAGCAGCACTTCCCGCCGGTTCTGCTTGTAGCGACCCTTGGCGGCATTGGCGGTGATGGTCAGCAGCCAGGTCTTGAGGCTGGACCGCCCCTGGAAACCGCTGAGATTGCGCACCACCGACAACCAGGCGTCCTGCACCACTTCGTCGGCGTGGCGGTTGCCGACGATGGCATAGGCGACCGCGCGCATCGGGCCCTGGTAGGTACTGACCAGTTCCTTGTAGGCCCGCTGCTCGCCGGCCAGCAGGCGCTGGAGCAGCTGGGTGTCATCGGTGACCGTCATTCAAACGCCCCATTCTGCAGGAAGCCCGACGCTGCTTTTTGTGGCAAGGGAGCTTGCTCCCGCTGGGCTGCGAAGCAGCCCCCAGATCTTGCGGTCGCTGCGCAACCGAGCGGGAGCAAGCTCCCTCGCCACAGAAGCTCCACTTGCCACAGAGGAAGCCCGGACAGGATCAACGCTTGCGCAGAATCACACTGCCAATCGAATAGCCGGCGCCAAACGAGCTGAGAACGGCCACGGTGCCCGCCGGCAGGTCATCCTGGTACAGGTGGAAGGCAATGACCGAACCCGCCGAACTGGTGTTGGCGTAGCGGTCGAGGATCACCGGGGCTTCTTCTTCGGTGGCTTCGCGTCCCAGCAGCTTGCGCACGATCAGCTGGTTCATGCTCAGGTTGGCCTGGTGTAGCCAAAAACGCTTCACCTGGCCGACGTCCAGTTGGTTCTCATCCAGGTGGGCGCCGATCAGTTCGGCCACCATCGGGCAGACGTCGCGGAACACCTTGCGGCCTTCCTGGACGAACAGTTTGTCCCGGCTGCCGACACCCTCTTCGGCGGCGCGGTTGAGGAAGCCGAAATTGTTGCGGATGTTGTTGGAGAATTTGGTCAGCAGCTTGGTGCTGACCACGTCGAACTGGTGCGCCGAGGTGGCCTGGTCGGCGCGTTCGATGATCACGGCGGTGGCCGCGTCGCCGAAGATGAAGTGGCTGTCGCGGTCACGGAAGTTCAGGTGCCCGGTGCACACTTCCGGGTTGACCATCAGGATCGCCCGGGCCTGGCCCAGTTGCACGCTGTTGGCGGCCGCCTGGATGCCGAACGTTGCCGAGGAGCAGGCCACGTTCATGTCGAAGCCGAAACCCTCGATGCCCAGCGCTTCCTGAACCTCGATGGCGATGGCCGGGTACGGCCGCTGCAGGTTGGAACAGGCGACGATCACGCCGTCGATGTCGGCAGCGCTGCGGCCGGCGCGCTCCAGGGCTTGCCTGGCGGCACCGACCGCCATTTCGCAGAGCACCGACCACTCGTCGTTGGAGCGCTCGGGCAGGCGCGGGGTCATGCGTTGCGGGTCGAGGATGCCGTCCTTGTCCATGACAAAGCGGCTCTTGATACCGGAGGCCTTTTCGATGAACGCGGCATTGGATTCGGTCAGCGCCTCCACTTCACCGCGCTCGATGGCCTCGGCGTTGTCGGCGTTGAATTGGGCGACATAGGTATTGAAAGAGTGCACCAGTTCTTCGTTGGAGATGCTGTTGGCCGGGGTGTACAGGCCGGTGCCGCTGATGACGACGTTATGCATGGGCGTGTCTCTGATCTGTTCAGGCAGAAAGCATTGGCACCGACGTACCAATACACAAAGGGACTTTTCCCATCCGGGGAAGCAGCCCTGGCAGCGCTTTATTCCGATCCGCCCGAGGGATTGAAGCTCAAAAACCACGGGACCGGCATTTATAGGCGCGAAGTTTGCCATAAACCCTGGGGTTTGGCGTCACTCCCATGAGCTATGGCACATCTTCCTGTGGGAGCGGGCTTGCTCGCGAAAGCGGTGTGTCAGTCGACACGAGTGTTGAATGTGCCACCGCATTCGCGGGCAAGCCCGCTCCCACAAGGGTTAGGCGCAGGTCACGGCTCCACCTGGCTCCATTGCTTGCCCAGGCGTTTGTCGGAAATCGGCACCTTGGTGCCCAACTGCTGGGCGAACAGCGACACCCGGTATTCCTCCAGCCACCAGCGGTACAACTCCAGTTGCGGGTCGCGCTTGCCTTCCTGGGCATGTTTGTCGGCACGGGCCTGGTATTGGGCCCAGAGGTTCGACAGCTCGCCGCTCCAGACCCGGTCCTTTTGCACCTGGCCGCCGAGCTTCTCGAAGCGCTGCTCGATGGCCCTGAGGTAGCGCGGCAGTTCCTTGAGCCATTGATGCGGGGTTTCGCGCACGAAGCCCGGGTACACCAGGTGGCCGAGCTGCTGCTTGATGTCGTTCAGGGCCACGGCCTGGGCCAGGTCGATCTTGCCCTTGAAGCGCTTTTGCAGGGCGTGCCAGAGCTTGAGGATGTCCAGGGTCAGCTTCGCCAGACGCTCGGCGTGCTCGGTCCACCCGCCGCGCTTGCGCTCGGCCAGGGAGGCGAGCGCGGCGCCGTCGCGGGGCAGACTCGCTTCGCCTTCCAGCACGCAACTGTCGAGGCTCGCCAGCAGGATGTCTTCGACCAGGCTGTCGATGCGCCCCAGCTCGCGATACAGCAGGCCCAGCTCGGTCAGCCCCGGCAGCTTGCCGCGCAGGAACTTGGCGGACTCGGCCAGTTGTTGCATCAACAGGCGCTGCAAGGCGCGGCGGTGCTGGAACTCGGCTTCGGCCGGTGTCGGGAAGCGCCCTTCCTTGACCACGCCGCCCTCTTCCACCAGCGCCGGGTAGACCGTCATCGACAGCCCGGCGATCTTCTGTTGGGTTTTCTCGGCCACCGGCGCAAAGACTTTCGCCTCCACCGGCGCCTGGCTTTTCGCCGTTTGCGGCACCGCCAATGCGGCCTGGCTGGCCTCGGCAAAACGCGCCGTCAGTTCGGCCAGGTCGCGGCCTTCGCCGAGGAACTTGCCCTGGCCGTCGACGATTTCCAGGTTCATGCGCAGATGACTTTCGACTTGCTGCGCCGCTTCGGCCCAGGCTTCATCGCTGACCCGTGCGCCGGTCATGCGCAGCAGTTCACGGCCCAGGGCCTGGGGCAGCGAACCCTCGGCGAAGGTGATGCGTTGCAGCGCGGCCTTGACGAAGTCCGGCACCGGCACGAAGTTCTTGCGCAGGGCCTTGGGCAGATTGCGCACCAAGGCGATGCACTTGGTCTCGATCATCCCCGGCACCAGCCACTCCAGGCGCTCCGGCGGCAACATCGGCAACAGCGGCGCCGGTACGCGCAAGGTCACGCCATCGCGGGGGTGGTTGGGCTCGAAGTGGTAGCTCAACGGCAAGGTCAGGTCGCCGACGCGCAAGGTGTCCGGGTAGTACGCGGCGGTGACCTCGCTGGCCTCGCGAGCCAGTACGTCTTCTTCGCGCATGATCAGCAGTTGCGGGTCTTTCTGGCTGTTGATCCGGTACCAACTGTCGAACGTCGCGGTCTGGTGGATCTCCGCTGGCAAGCGAGCGTCGTAGAAACCGAACAGCGTTTCTTCATCCGCCAGGATGTCGCGACGACGGGCCTTGGCCTCCAGCTCGTCGAGTTGCTCCAGCAGCCTGGTATTGGCCCCCAGGCACTTGGCCCGGGACTGGATCTCGCCACGCACCAGCGCTTCGCGGATGAACAGTTCGCGGGAGACCACCGGGTCCACCGGCCCGTAGTGCACCGGCCGACGACCGACCACGATCAGCCCGAACAGGGTGATCTGCTCGTACGCCACCACCTGCCCGCGCTTCTTCTCCCAATGGGGTTCGAAATGGTTCTTCTTGATCAGGTGCCCGGCCAACGGCTCGATCCAGTCCGGCTCGATCTTGGCGACCATGCGCGCATACAGCTTGGTGGTTTCCACCAGCTCGGCGGTCATCAGCCACTGCGGGCGTTTCTTGCCCAGGCCGGATGACGGGTGGACCCAGAACCGCCGTTGGCGGGCCCCCAGGTAGTCGCCGTCCTCGGTCTTCTGGCCAATCTGGCTGAGCAGGCCCGAGAGCACCGCCTTGTGCAGTTTCGGATAGTCGGCCGGCTCTTTGTTGAGGCTCAACTGCAGGTCGCGACAGATCAGGCTCAACTGCCGATGGGCGTCACGCCACTCGCGCAGGCGCAAGTAATTGAGGAAATTCTTGCGGCACCAGTTGCGCAGCGGACTGGACGTCAACGCCTGGCGCTGCTCTTCGAAACCGCGCCACAGGTTGACCAGCCCGGCGAAATCCGAGTCGGTGTCTTTCCACTGGGCGTGGGCCTGGTCGGCGGCCTGCTGGCGCTCAGGCGGACGCTCGCGCGGGTCCTGGACCGACATGGCACTGGCCACGATCAGCACCTCCTGCAGGCTGCCCAGCTTCGCCGCCTCCAGCAGCATGCGACCCATGCGCGGGTCTACCGGCAGGCGGGCCAACTGGCGGCCCAGCGCCGTGAGCTGGCCGTTGCGGTCCACCGCCGACAGCTCTTGCAGCAGGTTGAAACCGTCGCTGATGGCCTTGCCGTCCGGCGGCTCGATGAACGGGAAATCGGTGATCTCGCCCAGGCGCAGGTGCAGCATCTGCAGGATCACCGCCGCCAGGTTGGTACGCAGGATCTCGGGGTCGGTGAATTCCGGCCGGCCAAGGAAATCCTCTTCGCTGTACAGCCGCACGCAAATCCCCGGCTCGACCCGGCCGCAACGGCCCTTGCGCTGGTTGGCGCTGGCCTGGGAAATGGCTTCGATGGGCAGGCGCTGGACCTTGGCCCGGTAGCTGTAGCGGCTGATGCGCGCGGTACCGCTATCGATCACGTAGCGGATGCCCGGCACGGTCAGCGAGGTTTCGGCAACGTTGGTCGCCAGCACCACGCGCCGCCCCGGATGGGATTGGAAAATCCGCTGCTGTTCGGCCGGCGACAAGCGCGCATACAACGGCAGGATCTCGGTGTGCTTGAGCTGGGCCTTGCGCAGCATCTCCGCGGCATCGCGAATCTCGCGCTCGCCCGGCAGGAACACCAGCACGTCGCCCGGACTGCGGCGCTCGCTGCGCTCATGAGCGGCAATTTCATCGAGGGTGGCGAGGATCGCCTGGTCGACGGTCAGGTCGTCTTCGACCCGGTTGCCTTCTTCGTCCTGCTCCAGGGTCAGCGGCCGATACCAGGTCTCCACCGGGAAGGTACGACCGGAGACCTCCACGATCGGCGCATCGTCGAAGTGCTTGGAGAAGCGCTCAAGATCGATGGTCGCCGAGGTGATGATGACTTTCAGGTCCGGACGGCGCGGCAGCAGGGTCTTGAGATAACCCAGCAGGAAATCGATGTTCAGGCTGCGTTCGTGGGCCTCGTCGACGATGATCGTGTCGTAGCGTTCGAGGTAGCGATCGTTCTGGGTCTCGGCCAGCAGGATGCCGTCGGTCATCAGCTTGATCAGGGTGTTGGCGTCGCTCTGGTCCTCGAACCGCACCTGGTAGCCCACCAGCGCGCCCAACGGCGTCGCCAGTTCCTCGGCGACCCGGCTGGCAACGCTGCGAGCGGCGATACGGCGCGGCTGGGTGTGGCCGATCAGGCCATGCTGGCCGCGACCGATTTCCAGGCAGATCTTTGGCAACTGGGTGGTTTTGCCCGAGCCGGTTTCGCCCGCGATGATCAGAACCTGATGCTTGAGCAACGCGTCCTTGATTTCATCGCGCTTGGCCGCGATCGGCAGATTGTCGTCGTAGCGAATCACCGGCAGGCTGGCCTTGCGCGCCAGCACCTGGTCACACGATGCCTGCATGCGCGCCACCCACTGGGCCAGCTTGGCCTCGTCGGGTTTCTTGCGCAGCTCGAGCAACTGGCGCCGCAACCGGTGACGGTCGGCGAGCATGGCGTGGTCGAGGTTCTTCAGCAGCTTGTCGATAGCGGGGGCTTGGTCAGTCATCAGGTACGCAAGGGGAAAAAAGAGCAGCGGCAAGTTTCAAGCTGCAAGCTGCAAGTTGCAAGCCGCGTTGACCGGAAACTCAAAACTTACCGCTTGAAGCTTGAAGCTGCTTCTATCCCTTGCGCCGATACGGGAACACATCGATCACCTTCCCCGCCCGAATCGCCTCTTGCAGGCCTTTCCAGTAGTCGGCGTTGTACAGCTCGCCGTGCAATTGGTCGAACAGCTTGCGCTGGCCCGCGTCGGCGAACAGGAACGGCGGGAATTCCTCGGGGAACACGTCCAGCGGCCCGATGGAATACCAGGGCTCGGAGGCCATCTCGTCTTCCGGCGTGCGGGGCTGGGGGATGTGGCGGAAGTTGGCTTCGGTGAGGAAGCAGATCTCATCGTAGTCGTAGAACACCACGCGGCAGTGGCGGGTCACGCCGAAGTTCTTGAGCAACATGTCACCGGGAAATATGTTCGCCGCCGCCAGTTGCTTGATCGCCAGGCCGTAGTCTTCCAGCGCCTCGCGCACCTGGGCTTCGCTGGCGTTTTCCAGGTAGAGGTTCAACGGCGTCATGCGCCGCTCGGTCCAGCAATGGCGAATCAGCACGGTATCGCCCTCCACCGACACCGTGGACGGTGCCACGTCGAGCAGTTCTTCCAGGCAGGCCGGCTCGAACTTGCTCAGCGGGAAGCGGAAGTCGGCGAACTCCTGGGTATCGGCCATGCGCCCAACCCGATCGACACTTTTCACCAGGCGATACTTCTCGATCACCGTGGCCCGGTCGACGTTTTTCGACGGCGAGAAACGGTCCTTGATGATTTTGAACACAGTGTTGAAGCCCGGCAGGGTGAACACGCTCATGACCATGCCGCGTACCCCCGGCGCCATGATGAACTGGTCGTCGGTGTTCGCCAGGTGGTTGATCAGCGCCCGGTAGAATTCGGACTTACCGTGCTTGTAGAAACCGATGGAGGTGTACAGCTCGGCAATGTGCTTGCCCGGCAGGATGCGCTTGAGAAAGCCGATGAATTCCGCCGGCACCGGTACGTCCACCATGAAGTACGAACGGGTGAACGAGAAGATGATCGACACCTGCGCCTCGTCGGTGATTAGCGCGTCGATCTGGATGCCCCGGCCTTCGCGGTGCAACAGCGGGATCACCAGGGGCCATTGGTCGTCCTGGGTGTAGATCCGGCCCACCAGGTAGGCGCCCTTGTTGCGGTACAGCACTGAGGAAAACAACTCCACCGTCAGTTCCGGGTCCTTGCAGACCCAGTCCGGCAGGTTCTCGCGCAGTTGGGCTTCGAGGCGCTGCAGGTCGCCCGGCAGGTCGGCGTAGTCCTCGCTGAAGCGGTAGTCGGCGAAGATGTTCGCCAGCATCCGGTCGAGCTGGCCCTGGGGCTTGTAGGTACGCGTCTGGGCGGCCCGGGCCCGGCGCAGGCTGGGCCGGGTGGTGTGGATGAACATGGTGCCGTCGCTGATCAGGTCGTGGCTGAACAGCCCGCAGAAGATCGAGTTGTACCAGGTTTCCGACAGTTCATCGTCGAAACGCAGGTCGATCAGGCTGATGTAGGCGCTCTTGACCAGCGGCCAGCAGCCCACGTCCATCAACGCCTCGGCTTCGAAGGCCTTGCGCAGCCGCGCCACGGTTTCAAAGACTTTTTCTTCATACAGATTGATCCGCGCCGCCGACGCCGCTTGCGCCTCCAGCCACTGGGCCTGCTCGAACCGGGCGCGGGCGCCGTCGGTAATCTGCCGGAAATGCTCGCGATAATCGTCGAAGCCTTCGAGGATCGAACGGGCGATATCGGTGGCGGGCCATGGTTGCGGCATAGGGTGAACCTCGGCGGGTCAGGCTTGTTATTGGCGACTGAGCTTAGAGGCCAATCGCGCGCCAGCGCAACCATTGCCATCGGTATCCGGGGCAGCGACACTTGTCGCCCGATTCTGCCAGGAAAGCCCCGTGAACCTCGTCGATACCCTGCGTTTGCTGTCACTGGCCGCCATCTGGGGGGCCAGCTTCCTGTTCATGCGCATTATCGCCCCCGTCATTGGCACGATCCCCACTGCATTTTTTCGCGTGTCCATCGCCTTCGTCGGCCTGCTGGTCATCCTGACGCTGATGCGTATCGACTTTGATTTTCGCGGCAAGCTCAAAGTGGTGATGGTGCTGGGCCTGATCAACTCGGGCATCCCGGCCACGTTCTACTCGCTGGCGGCCCAGGTGTTGCCCGCCGGCTACTCGGCCATCTTCAACGCCACCACGCCGTTGATGGGCGTGCTGATCGGCGGCCTGTTCTTCAGCGAAAAGCTCACCGTGGCCAAGGTCAGCGGGGTGTTCCTGGGCTTGTTCGGGGTGGGTATCCTGACCGGCGCCGGGCCGGTGGCCTTCGACCTGCAACTGCTGATGGGCGCCCTCGCCTGCCTGCTGGCGACCACCTGCTATGGCTTTGCCGGCTTCCTCACCCGTCGCTGGCTCGATCATCAAGGAGGGTTGGACAGCCGCCTCGCCGCGCTGGGCAGCATGTTCGGCGCCACGGTGTTCTTGCTGCCGCTGTTCGGCTACACCGCCATCAGCCAGCCCCCGGCCAGCTGGGGCGGCTGGAGCGTCTGGTCGTCGCTGCTGGGGTTGGGCCTGGTGTGCACGGCACTGGCGTACATTCTGTACTTCCGGCTGCTCAGTTCCATCGGCCCGGTCAAGTCCATGACCGTGACCTTCCTGATCCCGCCGTTCGGCGTGTTGTGGGGGGCGTTGCTGCTGGATGAGCCGCTGGGCATGGCGCATCTGTATGGCGGGGTGCTGATTGCGGCGGCGTTGTGGCTGGTGTTGAAGCCAGGGGTGACGAAGCCTGTTGAGGTAGAGTGAGGCAGTGGCGAGGGCTTTGCTCCCGCCGGGCACGAAGCGGCCCTCGTTTTCTGGGGCGGCTGCGCCACTCAGCGGGAGCAAGCTCCCTCGCCACGGCTCAGCCGAACAGCCAGTAGCCCAGGGCCGCCAGCACCACCACCGCCAACACGGGGCGCATCACCCGGTAGGCCTTGGGATGCTTGCGCTTCCACTGCTTGACCTGGCCGCTGAAGCCGTCGCTGAACCGCTTGCTCCAGGCGTAAGCCTGGTTGATCCCGCCGACGCGTTCGTCGTCGAGGTTCTGCGGTGCGGTGGCGCGACCGAGGAAGGCGCTGATGGCGCGGTTGAGACGGGTCATCAGCCGGCTTTTCAGCGGGCGTTCGACGTCGCAGAACAGGATCACCCGGGTTTGCGGCGTTTCGTTCTTGACCCAGTGCACGTAGGTCTCATCGAACATGACGTCTTCGCCATCGCGCCAGGCATAGACCTGGCCGTCGACAAAGATCCGGCAGTCGTCGGAATTGGGCGTGGACAGCCCCAGGTGATAGCGCAGGGAACCGGCGAACGGGTCCCGGTGAGGGTTCAGATGGCTGCCGCCCGGCAGCAGGGCAAACATTGCGCCCTTCACGTTGGGAATGGCGCTGACCAGCTCGACGGTTTTCGGGCACAGCAGTTCGGCAGACGGCAGCGGTTTGTCGTACCACTTGAGGTAGAAGCGCTTCCAGCCTTTCTTGAAGAACGACCCGAAGCCGGCATCGTTGTTCTTTTCCGCGGCCCGGATATAGCCTTCGTCGAACAGGTGCATGGCCTCGTCACGAATGACGTGCCAGTTGTCCTTGAGCACATCCAGCTCGGGAAATTTGCTGCGGTCCAGGTAGGGCTTGGAGGGCACGCCGGAAAACAGGTACATCAAGGCGTTGTAGGGGGCGAACAAGGCCGAGTGATTGACGAACTGGCGCAATACCGGCAAACGCGCGCGACCGCGCAAGTGCACATACAGCGTGCTGCCCAGAAACAGCAGCAATACCGAGGCCTTGGCGACAAACGAAACGGTCATTGTAAAACTCCTTGTCCAAAACGACTTGCGCAACGCCATCAGCCCGGCGCGACGGCCGGCCATGGTATAGAGCCTTGCCCGGGGAAGAAACCGCCCCAGGCAACATTCACTGTTGAGAATGACGCAACAATGCCCTTCTTAACACGCATGAGCTGAACGTTGGCTGATGCCAATGTTCAGCTCATGCCTTTTCACCACTTTGCACGGCCCACTTTTGTGGCGAGGGAGCTTGCTCCCGCTCGACTGCGAAGCAGGCGCCTGCTTTACAAAAGGGGCGCTTCGCACCCCAGCGGGGGCAAGCTCCCTCGCCACGACAGCCGTATCGAACGCCGTTACTGCTGGATCTCCTGCTCGGTGAACAAATCACTGAACAACATGCTCGACAGATAGCGCTCGCCCGAATCCGGCAGGATCACCACCAGGGTCTTGCCCTGCATTTCCGGTTTTTCCGCCAGGCGCACGGCCACGGCCATCGCCGCGCCGCAAGAGATGCCACAGAGAATGCCCTCCTCCTGCATCAGGCGCAAAGCCATGGCCTTGGACTCTTCGTCGGTGACCCGCTCGACCTGGTCGACGATCGACAGGTCAAGGTTCTTCGGCACGAAGCCGGCACCGATCCCCTGGATCTTGTGGGGGCTGGGCTTGATCTCCTGCCCCGCCATCGCCTGGGTAATCACCGGCGAGGTTTCGGGTTCGACCGCCACCGACAGGATCGGCTTGCCACACGTGTTCTTGATATACCGTGAAACGCCGGTGATGGTTCCCCCGGTGCCTACCCCCGCGACCAGCACATCCACCGCGCCATCGGTGTCGTTCCAGATTTCCGGGCCGGTGGTTTTTTCGTGGATCGCCGGGTTCGCCGGGTTTTCGAACTGCTGCGGCATGAAATAGCGGGAAGGGTCGCTGGCGAGGATCTCGGCGGCCTTCTCGATGGCGCCTTTCATGCCCTTGGCCGGCTCGGTGAGCACCAGTTCCGCGCCCAGGGCCTTGAGCACCTTGCGCCGCTCGACGCTCATGGACGCCGGCATGGTCAGCATCAGCTTGTAGCCACGGGCGGCGGCGACGAACGCCAGACCGATACCGGTGTTGCCCGAGGTCGGTTCGATGATGGTCATGCCCGGCTTGAGCCTGCCGGTGCTTTCGGCGTCCCAGATCATGTTCGCGCCGATCCGGCACTTGACCGAATAACCCGGGTTGCGCCCCTCGATCTTGGCCAGGATGGTCACGCCACGCGGCGCGATGCGGTTGATCTGCACCAGCGGCGTATTGCCAATGGAATGGGCGTTGTCGACGAATATGCGGCTCATGACCGGTCCTTGAGGCTGCGGATAGTTAAGCGCCTTAAGGTAAGCCTGTTGCCCATGGGCGTCCAGTTGCACCGAACGTTCACGCGGCGACAACGGTCAATGGCTTTAACAACGCTGGAGAATGACTGACATGAAGCGTCGATACAGCTGGCCACTGTGGGGACTCGCCGCCCTCGTCGTGCTGCTGGTGGCCTTGCACTTCACCTTGCCTTATCTGGTTCGCAACTACCTGAACGACAAGTTGGCGAACATGGGCGATTATCGCGGCCAGGTCACCGACGTCGACCTGGCGTGGTGGCGCGGGGCCTATCGGATCAACGGCCTGAAAATCATCAAGGTCGACGGCAAGGTCCCGGTGCCTTTCGTCGATGCACCGCTGGTCGACTTGTCCGTCAGTTGGCATTCGCTGTGGTATGACCATGCAGTGGTGGCCGAGGCGGAGTTCGCCCGGCCCGAAGTGAACTTCGTCGACGGCGGTGGCAACCGACAGAACTCCCAGACCGGTCAGGGCACCAACTGGCGCGAACAACTGAGCAAACTGCTGCCCATCACCTTCAACGAAGTGCGGATCAGGGACGGCCAGGTGACCTTTCGCAACTTCAACTCCAAGCCGCCCGTCAACCTGCGGGCCACCGACGTCAATGCCAGCTTCTATAACCTGACCAACGTGGTCGACACCGAAGGCAAGCGTGACGCGCGTTTCGAGGGCAAGGCGCTGGTGGCCGAACACGCGCCCCTGGAAGTGCTGGCCACCTTCGACCCACTGAGCAATTTCGAGGATTTCGATTTCCGCCTGCGGGCCACGAACATCGAACTCAAGCGCCTCAACGACTTCGCCGCGGCCTATGGCAAGTTCGACTTCAACGCCGGCCACGGCGACCTGGTGATCGAAGCGCAGGCGACCAACGCCCAGCTCAGTGGCTACATCAAGCCGCTGCTGCGCGATGTAGACGTCTTCGATTGGCAGCAGGACGTGGAAAACGAGAAAAAGAACATTTTCCGCTCGGTCTGGGAAGCACTGGTCGGCGCGGGTGAAACGGCACTGAAGAACCAGCGCAAGAACCAGTTCGCCACCCGGGTCGAACTCAGCGGCAATGTCCATCAACAGAACATCAGCGCCTTCGAAGCCTTCCTGCAGATATTGCGCAACGGCTTCGTCCAGGCCTTCAACGCCCGCTATGAACGGCCACCGCCGTCCAAAGGCTAGGCGCATCAAACCTGTGGCGAGACCGGGTCAACATGTGACGCTCCATTCAGAGACTGAATACAGCGTCTGCGTTCACAGTCGGCGGGACGTCGCGTTATAGTCGGGCACGACATTTATTTTCGCGCGCCCCGCCTCGCCGGGCCGACGACACGTTCGAGGAATCCGCAGATGAAGTTCGAAGGCACCAGCGCCTACGTGGCCACCGATGACCTGAAGCTGGCCGTGAACGCCGCCATCACCCTGGAGCGGCCGTTGCTGGTCAAGGGCGAACCGGGCACCGGCAAAACCATGCTGGCCGAGCAACTGGCTGAGTCCTTCGGCGCCCGCCTGATCACCTGGCACATCAAGTCCACCACCAAGGCCCACCAAGGCCTGTACGAGTACGACGCGGTCAGCCGCCTGCGGGACTCGCAATTGGGCGTGGACAAGGTCCATGACGTGCGCAACTACCTGAAGAAAGGCAAGCTCTGGGAAGCGTTCGAGTCCGAGGAACGGGTCATCCTGCTGATCGACGAGATCGACAAGGCCGACATCGAGTTCCCCAACGACCTGCTGCAAGAACTCGACAAGATGGAGTTCTACGTCTACGAGACCGACGAAACCATCAAGGCCAAGCAGCGGCCGATCATCATCATTACCTCCAATAACGAAAAGGAGCTGCCGGACGCCTTCCTGCGCCGCTGCTTCTTCCACTACATCGCCTTCCCGGACCGCGCGACGCTGCAAAAAATCGTCGATGTGCATTACCCGGACATCAAGAAAGACCTGGTCAGCGAAGCGCTGGACGTGTTCTTCGACGTGCGCAAGGTGCCGGGCCTCAAGAAAAAGCCCTCCACCTCCGAGCTGGTGGACTGGCTCAAGCTGTTGATGGCCGACAACATCGGTGAAGCGGTCCTGCGCGAGCGCGATCCGACCAAGGCCATCCCGCCGCTGGCCGGTGCCCTGGTCAAGAACGAACAGGACGTGCAGCTGCTTGAGCGCCTGGCGTTCATGAGCCGTCGCGGCACGCGTTGAGCCCTCTTCGTCAACAAGCGCGAGGGCAACTGCCATGCTGCTGAACCTGTTCAATGAGATGCGCGCCGCCAAGGTGCCCGTGTCGGTGCGTGAACTGCTGGACCTGATCAATGCGCTGAAACAGCGGGTGATCTTCGCCGACATGGACGAGTTCTATTACCTGTCCCGGGCGATCCTGGTGAAGGACGAACGGCATTTCGACAAGTTCGACCGGGCCTTCGCCGCTTACTTCAATGGCCTGGAAAAACTCGACGATCATCTCCAGGCGCTGATCCCCGAAGACTGGTTGCGCAAGGAGTTCGAGCGCTCGCTGACCGATGAAGAACGGGCGCAGATCCAGTCCCTCGGTGGCCTCGACAAGCTGATCGAGGAATTCAAGAAGCGCCTGGAAGAACAGAAGGAACGCCATGCCGGCGGCAACAAGTGGATCGGCACCGGCGGCACCAGCCCGTTCGGCTCCGGGGGTTTCAATCCCGAAGGCATCCGTGTCGGCGACGCCGGCAAGCGCCAGGGCAAGGCCGTGAAGGTCTGGGACCAACGCGAGTACAAGAACCTCGACGACCAGGTGGAACTGGGCACCCGCAACATCAAGATCGCCCTGCGCCGCCTGCGCAAGTTTGCCCGCCAGGGCGCGGCCGAAGAGCTGGACATCGACGGCACCATCGACCATACCGCCCGGGATGCCGGCCTGTTGAACATCCAGATGCGGCCGGAGCGGCGCAACACCGTCAAGCTGCTGTTGCTGTTCGACATCGGCGGTTCGATGGATGCCCACGTGAAGATCTGCGAAGAGCTGTTCTCGGCCTGCAAGACCGAGTTCAAGCACCTGGAGTACTTCTACTTCCACAACTTCGTGTACGAATCGGTGTGGAAGAACAACCTGCGCCGCACCTCCGAACGCACCTCCACCCAGGACCTGCTGCACAAGTACGGCGCCGACTACAAAGTGATCTTCATCGGCGACGCCGCCATGGCGCCCTATGAAATCACCCAGCCGGGCGGCAGCGTCGAGCACTGGAACGAAGAAGCGGGCTACGTGTGGATGCAGCGCTTCATGGAGAAGTACAAGAAACTCATCTGGATCAACCCCTACCCCAAGGACACCTGGGGCTACACCGCCTCCACCAACATCGTGCGGGAACTGGTGGAGGACCGGATGTATCCGCTGACCCTGCGAGGGTTGGAGGAAGGGATGCGGTTTCTTTCCAAGTGATCGTTGGTGCCCTTTAGGGCCTCATCGTCGGATCGCCGCCCGAAGCAAGCTCGCTCCCACACTGGATCTTCGTCACACATGAGATCCCCTGTGGGAGCGAGCTTGCTCGCGATGCTTTTAGCGGTCGAGAAAACCGCGCAAGCACTCCACCTGCTGCCGATGCGCCACCTCCTGCACCACCGGCCGCAACCGCACCTGCGCCCCCGGCAGGCATTGCGCCAACCGGGCCAGGGCCAGCGGGGTCAAGGCGCCCAGGCGCGGGTAGCCACCGATGGTTTGCCGGTCGTTGAGCAACACGATGGGCTGGCCGTCCGGCGGCACCTGCACGGCCCCCAGGGGAATGCCTTCGGAAATCATCGGCGGGCCCTGGTATTCCAGCGGCGTTCCCAGCAGGCGAATGCCCATGCGATCGGCGCGGCTGTCCAGCGTCCAGGGCGTGTTGAACGCATCGAACAGGCTGCGGCCACTGAACGCCCCGTTCTGCGCCCCCAGGATCAGCTCCAGCGGCTGAGCCTGCTGGAAATCCGGGATCAACCGGCCCGGCATCGGCCGAGGCGTGGCCGTCCCCCCATAACTCAAGCGCTCGCCGCGAGCCAACGCCCGCCCCTGCCCATCCAAACCGCCGAGCGCTTCGCGCACCACCGTTGCCCGGCTGCCCAACACCGCCGGGGCTTCGAAGCCGCCAGGGGCCGCCAGGTAGGCCCGAGCCCCCAGCACGGGCTGGGTGAGCGCCAGGGATTGGCCTTTGCGCAGGCTGAAATAACGCCAAGGCGCCACGGCCTGGCCGTCCACCCGGGCGCCCAGGTCGGCCCCGGCCAACGCCAGCACGCAGTCGTCCTCGGCCACCAGCGTGAAGCCGCCAAGGGTGACTTCCACCACCGCCGCGTCCAGGGCATTGCCCAGCATCCAGTTGGCCCAGGCCATCGACAGCCAATCCGCCGCACCGCCCTGGGTCACGCCCAGGTGGCGGACGCCAAAGCGGCCGGCGTCCTGCAACAGGCACAGCGGGGTGCTGGCCTGGATCAATAAGCGGCTCATGCCTGGGCCTCCTGGGGTGTGTCATCGCCGCCCAAGCGGATGAACTCGGCGTGGTCCACGGCGACAAAACGCACCGTGTCGCCGGGTTGCATCAGGCTGTAGCCGTCACGTTCACGGTCGAACAGTTTGGCCGGGGTGCGGCCGATCAGGTTCCAGCCGCCAGGCGACACCAGCGGGTACGCCGCGGTCTGGCGCTCGGCAATCCCGACGCTGCCTGCGGCCACCCGCTTGCGCGGCGTGTCCAGGCGCGGCGCGGCGAGCGCTTCATCCACCAACCCCATGAAGGCAAACCCCGGAGCGAAGCCCAGGGCGAACACCTGGTATTCGTGTTCGCTGTGGCGACGGATCACCTGCTCCACGCTCAACCCGCTACGACCCGACAACAGCAGCAGTTCCGGTCCGACGCTCAGGTCGTACCACACCGGCAGCACATGGCAGCGGCCAGCCGAGCGAGCATCGGGCGACAAATGGTTCAGCGCCTCGCTGACCAGCGTCCGGGCTTGCGCCGGGCTCAAGGCCAGCAGGTCGTAATGCACCATCAGCGTGGTGTAGGACGGCACCAGGTCAATCAGGTCGGCGGCGAACACCGCGCGCAGGCGCTCGCTGGCGGCGAGCATCCACGGCATGTTGTCTTCGGCGATTTCATCGAACAGGCGCACCATCAGGCAGTCCACCGCGACCACTTCCACACGTGGCTTCATGACGCACGCTGCCGGTCCAGCGCTTCGCGGATGCGTTGCACGGCGGCCACGGAGCTGGCGTTGTCGCCGTGCACGCACAAGGTATTGGCGTGCAGGACCAACGCGCTGCCATCGCTGGCGGCCAAGGCATCGCCACGGGCAATGGTCAGGGCCTGGGCAATGATGACCTCGGGATCGTGATGCACTGCCCCCGGCGCCTGCCGCGACACCAGGCGGCCAGCGCTGTCGTAGGCACGGTCGGCGAAGGCTTCGAACCACAACGTCAGGCCATATTCGTCACCCAGGGCCTGGGCGGCGCTGTTATCCCGGGTCGCCATGAGCATCAGCGGCAGGTCCGGGTCATAGTGGGCCACCGCCTCGATCACCGCGCGCAACTGCGCCGGGTTGGCCATCATGTCGTTGTACATCGCGCCGTGCGGCTTGACGTAGCTGACCCGTCCACCCTGGGCCCGGCAGATGCCGTCGAGGGCGCCGATCTGGTAGTGCAACAGGTCCTGCAGTTCCTGGGCAGCGTAGGCCATGGAGCGGCGGCCGAAGCCGGCCAGGTCCTGATAGGCCGGGTGCGCGCCGATCTGCACGCCGTTGGCCAGGGCCAGGCTGACGGTCTTGCGCATGATGCTCGGGTCGCCGGCGTGAAAGCCGCAGGCGATGTTGGCGCAATCGATGAAGGGCATCACTTCGGCGTCTAGACCCATGGTCCAACTGCCGAAGCTTTCGCCGATGTCACAATTCAATAGCAGGCGGTTCACGCTGAACGCTCCTGTAGGTACTTTCTTCTGACCCTGGGGGCACACACCCCCAGGTTACTCGTTACTCGGCTTCCAGTTGCTTGCCTTGGGTTTCCGGCAGGCTCAGGGCCGCCAGGATCACCACGCCGTAGGACACGGCCGCAAACGCACCGATCCCGACGCTCAACGGCACCCGCTGGCTCAGCAGGCCGATCAGCAGCGGGAACAATGCCGCCACCGCCCGACCAATGTTGTAGCAAAAACCCTGGCCCGAGCCCCGGATACGTGTAGGGAACAGCTCGGTGAGGAACGAGCCCATGCCGCTGAACATCCCGGAGGCAAAGAAGCCCAGGGGAAAGCCCAGCCAGAGCATCACGTTATTGCTCACCGGCACCTGGGTGTACAGCAGCACAATGGTGAACGAGCCGACGGCGAACAGGACGAAATTTTTCTTGCGCCCCAGAATGTCCGACAAGTATGCGCTGATGACGTAACCCACGTAGGAACCGACGATCACCATCGCCAGGTAGCCACCGGTGCCCAGCACGCTCAAGCCGCGCTCGTTCTTCAGGAACGTCGGCAGCCAGGACGTGATCGCATAGTAGCCACCCAGGGCGCCGGTGGTCAGCAGCGAAGCGCGGATCGTGGTGAAGAGGATGCCGGGGGCGAAAATCTCGTAGAACCTGGCGTTATTGCCAGACGCCAGGCGGGCCTTGGTCTGGTTGTAGACCTCCGGGTCCTTGACCAGCCGACGGACGAAAATCACGAACACCGCTGGCACGATGCCAAGGATGAACAGCGCGCGCCAGGCGTCTTCCGGCGCCAGCACCGAGAACAGCAGCGCGTACAGAATCGCCGTCATGCCCCAACCCAGCGCCCATCCCGACTGCACCATGCCCACCGCCTTGCCACGGTCCTTGGCGCGAATCACCTCGCCCATCAACACCGCACCAGCGGTCCACTCGCCGCCGAAGCCGAAGCCCATCAGCGTACGGGCGATCAACAATTGTTCGTAGTTCTGGGCAAAGCCGCAGAGGAAGGTGAAGAACGCGAACCACAGCACGGTCAGTTGCAGGGTACGGACCCGGCCGATGCGGTCCGAGAGAATGCCCGCCACCCAGCCGCCCAGTGCCGAGGCGATCAGGGTGCTGGTGTGGATCAGCCCCGCCTGGCCGGTGGTGATGCCCCACATCGCGATGAGCGTCGGCACCACGAAACTGAGCATCTGCGTGTCCATGCCGTCCAAGGCGTAGCCGATCTTGCAACTCCAGAATGTGCGACGTTCCTGTTGGTTGATGTTGCGATACCAATCGAACGGGCCGGAACGAGCCTTGGACTCGGGGACGCCGAGCGTGTCGGGTGCACTCATGGTGGTTCTCCACGGTTTTATTGTTTTAAGCCTCGACGCTGCAAACGTCGGGATCGGGTGCCGTGATTCTTGAGCGCAGGCGCCGGCGCGTCCAACTAATAAAACCTCGGACGGGTCATAAGAAAAAGTTGATTGGATAGACGCAGGGATTGGCGCAGCCACGACGGCAAGGGGTGGCTGTACACAGTATCTGTGGCGAGGGAGCTTGCTCCCGCTGGGCTGCGAAGCGGCCCTGAACCCGGACACCTCGGTGTACCAGACAGATTGAGTTGATTGTTTGGGACTGCTTCGCAGCCCAGCGGGAGCAAGCTCCCTCGCCACAAAAAAGCTGTTTGATCTGGGTGCTACAGCCCGCGCAAATCCCGCTCTTCGATCGGCCGGCTCTGGCGCAGGCGCTTGCCGCCCAGCACGACCCAGTCGATCAGGCGGAACAGGCATTCCAGGCCGAACGACAGTAGCATTGCGCCGCTGATGCCCCAGACCATGGCCTCGGGGGTCAGCAGGATCTGGTAGCTGTAGCCGTTCCAGGTTTCCTTGCGGATGTCCGGGTCGGCGGCCAGTGCCACTTGCAGCAAGCGGATGTACCACGGCCCCTGCATCGCCTGGAACTGCTTGTCCAGGGCCTGCTGGCGCACGAGCAAGGTGTTCAGGCTGTCGGCGTCGCTGCGAAAGATCGGGTCTTCGCTGGCGCGGTAATGGGCCACCAACGCCTGCATGTCACCCTTGAAGAACTGGTTGGCGGTGCCCTGGAAACCTTGCAGGCCTGTCTGTGCCTCGATCAGGTGGGCCTCGACCCGCTTGGCGTAGTCATTGATGAAGCCCGGCACCTGGACCCCCACCAGCAAGCCAATCGCGAACAACACCAGCCGTAGATAACTGAGCAACATAGCGTGACGTCCTTATTCGGTCCGGCCCTGGCTGACGCATTCGCCGCGCCGCCACAGGCTCCATTGGCCCGGTTCGTAGCGGGTCCAGGTTTCGTTTTCGGTCAAGGGCTCGGTGGCGATCACCGTGACCACGTCGTTGGGCGTGGTTTCGGCCTGGAAATCGACGATCACGTCGACATCCTTCAGCCGTGCCGGGCCGAATGGCGCGCGCCGAGTGATCTGGGCCAGTTTGGTCGAGCAATAGCAGAACAGCCAGTCGCCGTCGCTCAACAGGCAATTGAACACGCCTTTGCGACGGTATTCGCCGCAGGCTTCGATCAGCGCCGGCAGCAGTTGCTCCACGTCCACCGGTTCCGGGAAGGCCTGGCGCACGCGGTTGAGCAAATCGCAGAAGGCCGCTTCGCTGTCGGTGTCGCCCACCGGGCGGTAGAAACTCACGCCCGGTTGGAAATCGGCGAGCTGGCCGTTGTGGGCGAAACACCAGTTGCGGCCCCACAACTCCCGCACGAACGGGTGCGTGTTGGCCAGGCAGACCTTGCCGACGTTGGCCTGGCGAATATGCCCGATCACCACTTCACTCTTGATCGGATAGCGCTGCACCAGGTTCGCCACTTCCGACTCGCTACTGGCGGCCGGGTCCTGGAACAGGCGCAAGCCCCGGCCTTCGTAGAAGGCGATGCCCCAGCCGTCGCGGTGCGGCCCGGTCTTGCCCCCGCGCTGCATCAGCCCGGTAAAGCTGAACACGATGTCGGTCGGCACATTGGCGCTCATGCCCAGTAACTCACACATGCTCGGACTCTCGCTTCAAAGGGCAGGCCTGGCTACAGGCGCGGTTCGATGCGCGAACGCTGGGGATTGCTCGGCACCGGCGGACGACCGTAGCGATCATCGCCGGCCACGCCGAACGGCGGCTCATCCTCGGGCTCATCGGCGGCGGCAGCGGCTTTTGCGGAGGCCGCACGCGCCTTGCGGGCATTGGCCGCGCGCTCGATGGGCAAGCGCACCAGCGCGAAGAGCAAGTAGACGCCGAACGCGATCATGCCGTACATGAACAGATCGGACGCGGCCCGCCAGACGTTGTTGCCCACCTTGAACAGCACGTCCAGGGCGACAATGGCCACGGCAGGGGCAAACTTGTCCTTCACCGGGTCGACAATGGTCGGGCAGAACAGCAACACCGCCATCAGCAAGCGCAGCGGCTCGCGCAACCAGCGCCACATCCAGCGGGTCATGCGCATCCACACCAGCAGGCAGCCCAGGGCCGCGAAGGCATAGAGGCCCCAGGCGATCAGATAGTCGTTCTCGGTCATGGTGTCCATGGCAAGGCAGGCAAAGAGGCGCTTATAGTAACGACTTTTCGCTCGTCAGGCTGCCCCGGCGTCTGCCAAGCCCCTTTTCGTACAACGTTCGAGAGCCTTCCATGTCCTTATCTGCCCACGTTTCCAACGCCCCGATTGCCCGCAGGGACGCCGGGGTGGACCCGTACGCCTGGCTGCAGGAACGCGACACCGACGCGGTGCTCGACTACCTCAAGGCCGAAAACAGCTACCAGGAAGACCAACTCGCCGACCAGGCCGAGCTGCGCGAGGCCCTGTTCCAGGAGATCAAGGGACGGATCCTGGAGACCGACCTGTCCCTGCCCTCGCCCTGGGGACCGTACCTGTACTACACCCGCACCACCGCCGGCGACGAATACCCGCGCCATTACCGCTGCCCGCGTCCGGCCGACGACAGCCTGAGCGTGGACGAGAGTCGCGAACAACTGCTGCTGGACCCGAACGCGCTGGCGGGCGGCGGTTTCTTTTCCCTCGGTGCGTTCAGCATCAGCCCCGACCACCAGCGTCTGGCCTACAGCCTGGACACCACGGGCGACGAGATCTACACGCTGTTCGTCAAGGAGCTGTCCAACGACAAGATCAGTGAACTGTCCTTCGAACACTGCGACGGCAGCATGACGTGGGCCAACGACAGCCTGACGCTGTTCTTCGGCGAACTGGACGACACCCATCGCCCCCACAAGCTCTGGCGCTATCGCCTGGATGGCACCGCCGCCGAAGAAGTGTTCCACGAGCCGGATGGACGTTTCTTCCTGCACTGCTACCGTTCCAGCTCCGAGCGCCAGTTGATCCTGTCCCTGGGCAGCAAGACCACCAGCGAAGCCTGGGTGCTGGATGCCGCGCACCCGCAACAGCCTTTCACTTGCCTGGCGCCACGGCGCGAACACCACGAATACGACGTCGACCACGGCCTGCTCGATGGCCAGTGGACCTGGCTGATCCGCAGCAACCGCGACGGCATCAACTTTGCCCTGTACCAGGCCGCGGACACCGGCGTGGCGCCGACCGAAGCCGACTGGCAGAACCTCATTCCCCACAGCGAAACGGTGATGATCGACGGCCTGAGCCTGAATGCCGAGGCGATGACCCTGAGCCTGCGCGAAGGTGGCCTGCCGATCATCGAAGTTCACCCACAGGGCCTGCCGGCCTATCGCGTGCAACTGCCGGACGCCGCCTACAGCCTGCACGTGCAGAACAGCCTGGAGTTTTCCAGCCCGCGCATTCGCCTGCGTTACGAAGCCTTGAACCGCCCCGCGCAGATCCGCCAACTGGACCTGGCCAGCGGTGAGCAGGTGGTTCTCAAGCAAACCCCGGTGCTTGGGCCGTTCGATGCCGACGCCTACGTCAGCCAGCGGATCTGGGCCACGGCCCCGGATGGCACGCAAGTTCCCATCAGCCTGGTGGTCAAGCGCGAGGCCCTCGGCCAACCGGTGCCGCTGTACCTGTACGGCTACGGCGCCTATGGCCAGAGCCTCGACCCCTGGTTTTCCCACGCACGGCTGAGTTTGCTCGATCGCGGCGTGGCGTTCGCCATCGCCCACGTACGCGGTGGCGGTGAACTGGGCGAAGCCTGGTACCGCGCCGGCAAGCAGGAGCACAAGGCCAACACTTTCAGCGACTTCATCGCCTGCGCCGAGCATTTGATCGCCAACGGTTTCACCACCGCCGAGCAGTTGGCGATCAGTGGCGGCAGCGCCGGTGGACTGTTGATCGGCGCGGTGCTCAATCAACGCCCGGAACTGTTCAAGGTCGCCATTGCCGAAGTGCCGTTCGTCGATGTGCTCAACACCATGCTCGACCCGGAGCTGCCACTGACCGTCACCGAATACGACGAATGGGGCAACCCGCAGGAGCCGGACGTCTATGATCGGATCCGCGCCTACGCCCCGTACGAAAACGTCAAGGCCCAGGCATACCCGGCGCTGCTGGTCATCGCCGGCTACAACGACAGCCGCGTGCAGTACTGGGAAGCGGCCAAGTGGGTGGCGAAACTGCGCGCCACCAAGACCGACGACAACCCCTTGCTGCTCAAGACCGAACTGGGCGCCGGCCACGGTGGCATGAGTGGGCGCTACCAGGGATTGCGTGACGTAGCCCTCGAATATGCATTTGTGTTGAAGGTTTTGAGTGTGGTCTGAGGAACTCTATGGGATGGCCGGGTCTTAGCTCCATGCGCTGGGCATCCCAGATCAAATAATTGTGGGAGCGAGCTTGCTCGCTCCCACAAGGGTTCTTCTTCAATCCAAACCCGTAGCAGACACAAGAAAAAGACCGTGACGACATGTCAGAACCGACCTTACTGAACAAAGAAATCCGCGACTGGCTGATGGACTGCGGTCTGTTCGACCAGTTGCAACCTTCCGACTTCGCGGCGGCGTCGGGCTATTTCAGCATCAGCGCCATCGCCGAGGGCGAGGCGATCTTCCGAGAGGGTGATGCGGGCAGTTTCATGTGCATCATCCACACCGGCCAGGTGGCCGTGCAGAAAACCGGCCCCGACGGCCAACCCGTGACCATCGCCACCTTGCGCAGTGGCCGGGCGTTCGGCGAAATGGCCGTGCTGGACGGCGAGCGGCGCTCGGCCAGTTGCATCGCGGCCAGCCCCTGCCAGTTGCTGAACCTGGGCAAGGACTCCCTGGAAAAAATGCTCAACGACGCCCCCAAGATCGCCGCCAAGATCATCCGCGCCCTCGCTGTGTCCCTGTCCAAGCGCCTGCGCATGGCTGATGGGCAGCTGCTGTCGCAGCAGGTCTGACGGCCAACCACAATCGGTGTGGGAGCGGGCTTGCTCGCGAAAGCGGTGTGTCAAACAACATTGATGTCGACTGACACTCCGCTTTCGCGAGCAAGCCCGCTCCCACAGGGCCCGTCATTCACCTATCAGGTTCACCCCCCCGGCGACTTGGCCTTCGGCGCTTGCGACTCCATGCCCGGTAGCGGTTGGTCCTTGGGCGGGTGGGGCATTTCGATCGGCGGCAGCAAAGGCGGCCCGGCGCTTCCGGGGCCGGTCTTGGGCAGGCCGCTGGGCGCGACCGGCGGGTACGGCAGAGGCGTGGCGGTGCCGGGCGAACCGGGGATGCTCGGCGGGTTGACCGGAATCGTCGGCTGCTGGGCCTGCGCGCAACTCATCGAGCACACCGCCAGGACAATGGCCGGTAGAATGATGCACTTCATCAATGGCTCCGTGGCGACTGTTGCCTTCAGGCTAGACCCAGGTGGCCTGTGTGGCTAATGGATGCACTGGAATTAACCGCACAGCCCGCTGGCACAGCGGTCCGTCCTCCCTCATGAGACTTCCATGAAACGTTTCGTTCTGCTCGACACCACCCCCATCCCGGCCAACGGCGGCGCCTTGTGCCTGTTCGAGTACGGCGAAGACTTCGTCATCAAGATCCAGGGCGGTGACGGCGGCCAGTTGATGAACACGCGCATGCACGGTTCCGAGGATGCCCTGGCCGAGATCCCTTGCCGCAAGGTCGCCGGCCGGCCCGGTTCACGCGTGTTGATTGGCGGCCTTGGCATGGGTTTCACCCTCGCCTCGGCCCTCAAGCACTTGGGCAAGCAGGCCGAAGTGGTGGTGGCCGAGCTGGTGCCCGGCGTGGTGGAGTGGAATCGCGGCCCCCTGGGTGAAAAGGCTGGGCGGCCGCTGTCGGACCCGCGCACCGTCATCCGCCTTGAAGACGTGGCCAAGGTCCTGCAGGCCGAACCCCAAGGGTTCGACGCGATCATGCTCGATGTCGACAACGGTCCCGAAGGCCTGACCCAGAAAGCCAACAGCTGGCTGTATTCGGCCGCCGGCCTGGCCGCCTGCGCCAAGGCGCTGCGCCCCAAGGGCGTGCTGGCGGTGTGGTCGGCCAGCGCTGACCGGCAGTTTTCCGACAAGCTGAAAAAAGCCGGCTTCAAGGCCGAGGAAGTGCAAGTGTTCGCCCACGGCAACAAAGGCACCCGCCACACCATCTGGATTGCCGAGAAGCTCAAGGGCTGAGCTAAACTGCATCCAACCGTCATTTGTCTTTTCTACAAGGTGAACCCATGAGTTCGTCAACGCCACCGTCCAACACCGCCAAGCTGGACCGCATTCTCGCCGACGCCCAGCGCGACCGGGAAATGGGCTACCGCGACAAGGCCCTGAAAATGTACCCCCACGTCTGCGGCCGCTGCGCCCGTGAGTTTTCCGGCAAGCGCCTGAGCGAGCTGACCGTTCACCACCGCGACCACAACCACGACAACAACCCGCAGGACGGTTCCAACTGGGAACTGCTGTGCCTGTACTGCCACGACAACGAGCACTCGCGCTACACCGACCAGCAGTACTTCGGCGACGGCTCCCTCAGCACGCCAAAAATCGCCAAGGCGACCCACAACCCCTTCGCCGCGCTGGCCAGGTTGATGAAGAAGGACGAGTGATCGGCAAAGCCCTGAACCAGCCTCTTCAGGGGCTGTCAGGGCCTCTTCGCGAGCAAGCTCGCTCCCACAGTGGATCGAGGCGTACACAAAAGCTCACGTACGCCGATAGCCCCTGTGGGAGCGAGCTTGCTCGCGAAAGCGGCCCGACAGTCACCACCAGTCTCGAAACTGCCGCCCCTCCCCCATTCCCCGTATAATCTCGCCTTTTTCCCCAAAGGCACCCCGCCCGTGGCCAACAAACGCTACAGCTGCATCGGTCTGTTCAACCCCAAGTCACCGGAAAACGTCGGTTCGGTCATGCGCGCCGCCGGCTGCTACGGCGTGGCGTCGGTGTTCTATACCGGCAAGCGCTACGAGCGCGCCGCCGACTTCGTCACCGACACCAAGAAAGTGCACTACGACATTCCACTGATCGGCATCGACGACCTGAAGAAAATCCTGCCCCTGGGCTGCGTACCGGTGGCCGTGGAACTGGTGGAAGGCGCCCGTCCGCTGCCCGAATACACCCACCCGGACCGGGCCCTGTACATCTTCGGCCCCGAAGACGGCTCGCTGGACAAGGACATCCGCGACTGGTGCGAAGACGTGGTGTACATCCCGACCACGGGCTGCATGAATCTGGCCGCCACCGTCAACGTCGTGCTGTACGACCGCATGGCCAAAGGCAACAACACTCGCTCCGGTCCGCAATTCCGCTGACCGGCGTCAAATCCGATTGAACAAGGCAAACGCTCGGGCAGTCAGCTTTATACCAACCCCCACACTGGAGACAGATCATGAGCGATAACAATCCATTCGAGCCGATTCAGAGCACCCCTTTCCAATCCCACCCGCGGCAGAATGTGCACGGCTGGGAGCGCATCGGCTCGCTGGCCGGTGGGGTGCTGATGATGGGCAAGGGCTTGCGCCGTGGCGGGGTGATCGGGCTGGCTCAGCTGGCCATTGGCGGCATGGCGCTGGCACGGGGCATCACCGGGCATTGCTCGGCCAAGTCGCTGTTGGAAAAAAATCGCCAGAACCTCGACAACGCTCGCGCCCGGATCGAACAGGCCGGCGAAGAGCTGAGCCGCATGAAGGCCAACGCCGAAGCGGCGACGAGCACGGCTACGGTGACGGGGAATGATTCGCTGGTTTCGCCCAAAGCCGGGCTCTGATCTTTACGCCGGGGCTGATGGCCCCACCGCGAGCAGGCTCGCGCCTACAGTGTCTCGGCCACAAGACCGCAGAACACCGTTGAGCCCCTGTGGGAACGAGCCTGCTCGCGAAAGCGCCGTCACTGAAGCAAGCGGTTATCCAGGACGGTGGAAGCGCCCTCCAGGATGCTTTCGCTGAGCTGCACGAACTCCTCGGTATCGACCGTCTCCAGGCGCATCGCCCCTTGCAGCACATCGTCCAGCGAACGCTTGTTGCGGGTTTTCAGGCGGATCTCACGGTCCAGTTCCTGCAACAGCAGGACCGCCTTGGCCACCATCGCGGGGCTGATCTGCTCGCCGCGCAAGCTCGTGACACCCCGGCTGTCCCGGGCGAGCCGGTCATTGAGGGCCTGATAGCGCTCGTCACTCAGGCCGCCGGCGCGACGCAGCAGTTCGATGGCATAGAACTCCGTCAGCCCCTCGCTGATCCAGTCGCTGCGATCACGGTCGTTGACCCGTGCCAGCACTTGCATCAACTCGCGCAACAGCGGGCTGCTGCCCCGCTCGCTCACCAGCGGCGGACGGCTGTGCAGGTAGATCGATTCGTGAGCGCCCTGGGCACCGCGCCATAACGGGTCGCCCGCGCCGACGATCAGCAGCTTGGCGGGATGACGCGGCACCACGGCCTGCACCTGCGGCCAAACGAACGTCAGCAGCGTCAGCACGTCCATCCGGCGCATGCCCTGGCCTTGAGGCGAGGCCACCGTCACCTCGGTCTCCCCCAGGCGCGTGCGGCGGCTGCCGAGTTTGCCGGCGAGCATCCAGCCGGTGGGGCGGTCGAAAAGGCGCGAGGGGTTGTCGATGCGAAAGCGCTGCTTGCCGATGCGCGGCCACGGCGTCTCGATGCTTTTCCAGCCGTCGGGCAACTCGACCTCCAGGCGCGCGACCAATTCGACACCGTCCTGCTGGTCGAGCTTGGCCGACGGCACCAGGTCGTCGCCGCGAAACAGGGCCCAGGTCGGGGTCATGCGGGTTTCGAAGGTGCCATTCTTGCGTGTATGGCTGATGCGCACCCGGTAGCTCAGGCTGGCCTTGTCGGCTGTCGGCCGCCAGACACCCCGGGCGTGCTTGCCGGGGGTCAGTTGCCACTGGCCGTCGGCCTTGAAGTCACTGTAGCGGCTGCCGTCGTCGAGGTCGAAATCCAGGCTGCGCACCGCCGAACCGCGGGCCAGCGTCAGGCGCACTTCGGCCTGGTCGCTCTGGGGCAGCAGGTGCACGTGATAATCCAGGTCGACTTTCTGCGCCGCCCACAAAGGGCCACACACGACCAGGCACCCGGCCGCCAGCATCCGTTTCAATCCTGCAGCCATGGGTTCTCCCTGGTAGCGATGCCCGGCGGTTCAGCCGGCGCGAAAAATCAGATGATCTTCCCAATCTTCTTCGGGCACGCTGCCTTCGGCCAGCATGCGCCCGGACTGGGAAATGCGTTCGTGGTGCACCGCATCGCGATCACCGCAGACAAGGTGGTGCCACAGCGGCAGGTCCTTGCCCTCGCTGACCAGCCGATAACCGCAGGTCGGTGGCAGCCACTTGAACTCATCGGCCTTGCCCGGGGTAAGTTGAATGCAATCGGGAACGAACGCACGGCGGTTGGCATAGTCGCTGCACTGGCAGGTCTTGAGGTCCAGCAGTTTGCAGGCGATGCGCGTGTAGTAGACGCTGTTGTCTTCTTCGTCTTCGAGCTTTTGCAGGCAGCACAGGCCGCAGCCGTCGCACAGCGATTCCCATTCCTGGGCATCCAGCTGATCGAGGGTTTTGCGTATCCAGAACGGTTCGACTTTGGCGGCCATGGCTCAAGCATCAACATCAGGTGGTGAAAAGGCCGACAGTCTAGTGCCCGGGCTGCTTAAGGCCAAGCATTGGCGACTGTCGGTAGGCGGGGTCTTGTCAGGCCGCACGCCGCGACGTAGGTTGTTGCGACATTTTCCAAACAGCCCTGTCAGGTGAGCCATGAGCGCCAATTCCCGCATCGCCGATTACGCCATTCATCCGCAGTTCATCGAACGCTGGTCGCCCCGCGCCTTCACGGGCGAAAGCATTGCCGAAGACACCCTGCTGGGCTTTTTCGAAGCCGCGCGCTGGGCGCCATCGGCCTACAACTCGCAACCGTGGCGGTTCCTGTACGCGCGCCGGGACACGCCGAACTGGGAGCGTTTCCTGGGCCTGCTCAACGAATTCAACCGCAGCTGGGCCCAGCACGCCTCGGCGCTGGTGATCATCGTGTCGAAGACCACCTTCGCCGTGCCCGGCGCCACCGAAGAAACCCCGGCGCAGAGCCACACCTTCGACACCGGCGCGGCCTGGGGCCACCTGGCGCTGCAGGCCAGCCTCAGCGGCTGGCACACCCACGGCATGGCCGGGTTCGATCAGGCACTGACCCGTCAGGAGCTGAAGATCCCCGAGGGCTACGACCTGCACGCGGCCGTGGCGATTGGCAAGCTGGGGGACAAATCCACCCTGGCCGAGTACCTTCAGGCCCGCGAAACCCCAAGCCCGCGCCGGCCGTTGAGCGAACTGGTGGCCGAAGGCGATTTCACTCTGTAGCCCACCACTCAATCCCCCTGTGGGAGCGGGCTTGCTCGCGAAGGCGGGGGTTCAGCCAACCTCAATGTTGACTGACACATCGCCTTCGCGAGCAAGCCCGCTCCCACAAGATTGGTCGGCGGTTTTCAGTAACCCCGAGTGAAATCCACTTCCCCGCGCAGTGCCTCGCCGGCCTGGTAGGCCCGCAAGTTTTCCAGAAACAGCTGCGCCATCATCGGTGGCGAGGTCGGGGCGGAGCTGTGGCCGGTGAGCAGCAGGCCCCAGGCAGTCCAGAACGGGTGGCGTTGCGGCAGCGGCTCCTGGCGGCAGACGTCGATCACCGCGCCGGCCAGGTGCCCTTCCTTCAGGGCCTCGACCAGGTCCGCATCCACCACCGCCACGCCGCGTCCGACGTTGATGAACAGGCCGGTGGGCTTGAACTGCTTGAACAACGCCGCATCGTACACATCATGGGTGTCGGGCGTGTTGGGCAGCAGGTTGATGACGTAGTCCGCCTCCCCCACCAGCCGCGGCAGATCCTCCAGCGCCCCCACTTCGACGAACGGCGCCAGCTCGCGGGCCTCGCTGGCGATGCCGTACAACTGCACGCCAAACGGCAGCAGGAACTGCGCCACGCGTTGGCCGATATCGCCCGTACCGACGATCAACACCTTGCGCCCCACCAGGCCCTGTCCCTGGCGATTGTCCCACTTGCGCTCCACCTGGCTGACCAGGCGCGCCAGGACCTCGCGCTCATGGCCGAGCATGTAGGTGAGCACGTATTCGGCCATCACCTGACCGAAAATGCCCACCGCTCGGGTCAGGCGGTAGTCACGGGTCAAGCCTTCGGCAAGCAACGGCGTGATGCCGGCCCAGGTCGATTGCAACCACTGCGGGCGGTGGCCTTGGCGCAACAGTGTGGCGAGCAGGTCGGGCTGGCCGAGCCAGACCGGGCAATCGGCGGCCAGCCGCGACAGTTCGGCGGAATCGCCGCTGGTCAGGACTTCAAGATCGGGGGCAGCCTGGCGCAGCAGTTGGGCGTATACCGCATGATCGTGTTCGGCAATCAGAACGCGCATGAATCAAACCTTTCAAAAACAGTACAGACGACCGCCGGCGGAGTGTTTCCCGCCCTGCGGTCATCATCGATAAATCCATTCCAGTGTTTCAAGCGCCCCAGGACGGGGCCTCGGGGTACCTGTCAGACCGGGTCGTTACGGCGCAGCAACTCTTCGGGCAGATGCTCGATGTACTCGTCTTCGGCAGGCGGCATCTGCAAGTGGTAGCCCTGGGTATCGAGGTTTTCCAGCACCCGGTTGATGTCCTCCCGGGACAGCTGTCGCTCCGGGGTCAGGACCAGGTCAAAGGCATGGATCGCCTTGCCGAAGGCCGCCATCAATGGCTCGGGGACCCGCGCCAGTGCATCGCTCTTGAGCACATACAGGTACATCTCGTTTTTCTTCGAGCTTCGGTAGATGGAGCAGATACGTTTCAAGGCTGTTCTCCGGCAGTGGCCAGGCTGTCGAGCAGCGCCTGGCCCATCAATTCGCGGCGCCAGCCACGCAGCGAATCGGGCAATTGGTAAGGGCCCTCGGGAAAGCCGCTCTTGATCAGGGCTTCGAGGGTTTTCTTGCGCAGCATCAGCTCCGGGGCAATCCCCAGGCGTTCGGCTTCGGCCTGTCCCAACGCCCGCAAGCGCTTGACCAGGGCCGCGGCCTCGATCGGCAACGGCTCGGCCACGGCCGGCGGCCATTGGTCGGGCGGTACGCTGCCGGCGCGTTGGATCAGGTCCAGCAGGAACTCGCCGTCCTGACGCACGGTGCGCGGGTGCATGTCTTCGATTTTAGCCAACGCCCCGAGGTTATCCGGCTGCGTGCGGGCCAGGGGCCACAGCGAATGCTCGCGGATGATGCGGTTGCGCGGCAGGTCGCGGGCGCGCGCCTCACGCTCGCGCCAGGCACACAGCTCGCGCAGCACGGCCAATTGGGCGCGGGAGAGTTTCCAGGCCAGCTTGGCCTCGCGGTACACCTCATACGGGTCGACCTCGCGACGCAGGTTGGCCACCAGCTCGGCACCATCCTCCAGGACCCAGGCGTATTTTTCATCGGACAGTTTCGGACGCAGCTGTACGAAAACTTCCGCCAGATGCAGCGCATCTTCGGCGGCGTAGCTGATCTGCGTCTCGGACAGGGGCCGTTGCAACCAGTCGGAACGGGTCTCACCCTTGGGCAGGTCGATCCCCAGCACGTCCTGCACCAGGCGCGAGTACCCCATGGAGAACCCCAGGTTCAGGTACGCGGCGGCCAGTTGGGTGTCGAACAACGGCGCGGGCAGGCTGCCGGTCAGGCGCAGCAGCACTTCAAGGTCTTCGCTGCAGGCGTGCAGCACCTTGAGCACCGCCGGGTTCTCCAGCAGTGCGGCCAGGGGTTGCCAGTTGTCGATGGTCAAGGGGTCGATCAGGTAGGCGCGCTTGCCATCGCCGATCTGCAGCAAGCCGGCAATCGGGTAAAAGGTGTCGACCCGCATGAATTCGGTGTCGAGGGCGACGAAGGGCAACTGCTGCCATTCGGCGCAAAACTGACCGAGGCTATCGTTGTCGCGAATCCAGTGAATATCGATGGCCACACGGCTCTCCCTTGAAGAATGGCGCGCAGTATATATCGCCGCCGGCGATTGCGAGCATTCGTAGAGCCAGAGCCTGAGAGAAATTGCCCGCGCAAACGCAAGAATAGTCCTACATTACGAACTAACTGGTCTTACGCAATACATATACCCGCGTCAGTGCAAAACCGGGCAGGAAATCCTGGTGCCACACAACGGTGAAACCGGCCTTTCGGAATTCGGCCTCGATGTCCGCCTTGCCGGCGAGTTTGCGCGGCGAAGAATGGCCGATCTTCAGACGGCCCTCGATCTGCACCGAAACGATCACCGTGTCGCGGCTGACCCGATAAAACTCGCGCAACAAGGCCAGGCGATGCTCGCTGGCGCTGACGTGCCGAAACAGTTGCAGGCAAAAAATACAATCCACCGCGTTCGCCGACAGCCCGATGGTGAACGCCGAACTGGGAAATGTCCTGACCCGCTGGAGCAGCGCGCCACCATGGTGGGTGAGCGCGTGCTCGAGCATGTCCGGCGATGGGTCCGCCGCCAGGATCACCCGGTTGGCGTGCTCGGCCAGCACCGGCCAGAACCGCCCGGCCCCGCACGCCACATCCAGCACCAACCCCGGTTCACCGGCCATTTTCAGGGCGTTGCGCACCATGTGCTCATCCCGCCAGAACGCCAGGCGCAGCCGTCGAGGCGCCGGTTGGCAGCAGACCTGCGCATGCTCCTGGTCGTGCTGCCTGGCGAACTCGAGCTCGACGGTGGAAGGGGGTAGCGCGGACATACGAACGGCTCTTGGGAAATGGATGACAGACAGGTTAACCGGCGTCGCGTGAAAAAAAGGTGTAGGCACTCATTCGCGCGCCAACACGCCGTCGATGACCGCGCCGCGGCAATTGGCGAACAGGTCCAGGTCCGGGTTGTAGACCTTGCTGCTGACCTCCAGCAGCCCGAGCATCGAATGGAACAGGTTGTCTTGGCTCAGAGGTTTCTCACGGCTCAGTTGCAAGCAATGGGTGTCGACCGAGAACGCCTTCTGATAGCTGTCGGAAAACCAGGCGAGCATCGCCACGTGCTTCTGTTGTTCCGGGGCGAGCATGTAGGGCGTGCCATGGAGGAACAGGTTGTACTCGCCCAGGGACTCGCCATGGTCCGACAGGTAGAGCATGGCCGTGTCGACCTTGTCCTGGTTGGCCCGCAGCAGGTCGATCAGCGTCGACAGCACATGGTCGGTGTACACCAACGTATTGTCGTAGCCGTTGACGATGCTCTCGCGACTGCAATTGTTCAGCGCATTGCTCTCGCACACCGGAGTGAAGTGCTCGTACTCCTTGGGGTAGCGCTTGAAGTACTCCGGCCCGTGGCTGCCCATCTGGTGCAGCACCAGCACGGTGTCTTTGTCGAGGTTGTCGATGAAGTGCTGCAGACCCTGCAACAGGATTTCGTCGCGGCACTCGCTGTTGGCGCACAGCGCCGGATCCTTGAGGTTGCTCACATCCTGCAACGTGACGCGGTCGCAGGTGCCCTTGCAGCCGGATTGGTTGTCGCGCCAGATCACCTCCAGCCCGGCACGTTTGAGCACGTCCAGCAGGCCTTCTTCATTCCTGGCCTTGCTGGCGTCGTAGTTCTTGCGCCCCATGTTGGAGAACATGCACGGCACCGACACGGCGGTCTCGGTCCCGCAGGAATGTACATCAGTGAAGGCGATCAGACCGGCTTCCTTATCCAGGTTCGGGGTGGTGTCGCGGTTGTAGCCGAGGATGCCGAAGTTCTCGGCCCGGGCGCTCTCCCCCACCACCAGCACCGTCAGGGATTTGCGCCCGTGGGTTTGCCAGGCCGGGTTGCGGCTGGCGTCCTCGCCCACGGCGATGAAGGGTTGCTTGGCCGATGCGACCTGTTCGCGCAAGTAGCCGACGGTCGCCCCGATGTAGTTGCTGGGCACGACCATCAGGCGCAATTCGTGGTGGTTGCGAAACAACGACGACAACCCTTGGTAGTTGACCAACGCGACGCCACCGATCACCGCCGCCGACGCCACGCCGACCAACAACTTACTTAATAACTCCCTTGGCCAGCGACGATAGTTGATCGGTGTCTTGAACAATAACCAGGACGGCACGACACCCAGTAAGACGATGTAGGCAAACAACTTCAGCGACAATAGGTCGCGGACTTCCGTGGCATTGGTTTCGGCAAAGTTGCGCAGCATCCCGGCATCGATCAGCACGCCATACTGCGCCATGAAATAGGCCACGCCGGCGCTGATCATGAACAGCAGTATCAACACCGGCTTGAGCAGCGGCCGGAACGCCACGAGCGTCAACACCAGGTTGAAGGCGCAGAAGATCATCACGCCAAAGGCCAGGCACATCAGCAGGCCCCGGGCGTCCGCCGTGGTGATCGCCAGCAAGTGTTGCCAGAGCACAATGTTGAAGCCCACTAACAAGAAGGCACTGGCCACCAGTGTCACCCACTCCGGGCGCACGGCTTTAATAGTCGGCATGATGATTGACGGTTTCCTGAAAGTTGCTCTTTGAAAAAGAAGTGCCGCAGGTGAATGTGAAAAATTCATTCCCTACGGCAACACAAACTTTAAGTAGGCCACCATCAATTTTTCGTGAAAAAGTTGCTATTAAATAATTTTTTACCCAACACGCCGCAGGGGCGCATGCCCCCGTGCGGCTTGCCCGGGCGTCAGGCGTGATGCAAGTACCAACGCCAGTCCTGCTCGCCCACCTCCCCCATGAACTGGCGGTACTCGGCGCGCTTGACCGCCAGATAAACATTGAGGAACTCATCGCCAAACGCTTCACGCGCCCAGGTCGAGGCATCCAGGGCACCCAGGGTGGTGAGCCAGTCGGTGGGCAACAACGCGGTCGCCTGGGCATAACCATTGCCTTCGATAGGCGCCCCGGGATCGCACTGCCGGCGTATACCGTGATGGATACCGGCCAATATCGCCGCGGCCGCCAGGTACGGGTTGGCGTCTGCACCGCAGACGCGGTGTTCGATGTGCCGGGACGAAGCGGGACCGCCCGGCACCCGCAGGCTCACGGTGCGATTGTCCACGCCCCAGGTCGCCGCCAGCGGCGCGTAGCTGTGGCTTTGGAAGCGTCGGTAGGAGTTGGCGTTCGGGCAGAACATCAGCAACGAGTCGAACAAGGTTTCGAGCATCCCGCCCACCGCATGGCGCAACAGCGGCGTGCCCTCGGCGGCTTCGCTGGCGAACAGGTTGTGGCCCTTCTCGTCCGCCAGGCTGACATGCATGTGCAGGCCGGAACCTGCCAGGTGGGCGAAGGGCTTGGCCATGAAGCACGCGGCCATGCCGTGTTTATGCGCCACGCCCTTGACCAGCCGCTTGTAGCGCACCGCTTCGTCCATGGCCTGCAAGGCATCGGCGCGATGCTCGAGGGTGATCTCCAATTGGCCTGGCGCGTACTCGGAAATCGCGGTCCGGGTGGGAATCCCCTGGAGCTTGCATGCCGCATACAGGTCCGCCAGGAACGGTTCGATCTGCTCCAGCTCACGCAAACCGTAGACCTGGGTGGCACTCGGGCGAGCACCGTCAGCATCCCGCGCCGGTTGCGGCCGCCCCTGGCTGTCGCGTTGCGCGTCCAGCAGGTAGAACTCCAGCTCCGCCGCCATCACCGGGTAATAGCCGTCCGCCTGCAAGGCCGCGATCACCCGGCTGAGCAGGTAGCGTGGATCGGCGACGGTCGCGGACATTCCCTCCTCGGGGTGCATGCTGACCTGCACCGCAGCCGTGGGGATCAACCGCCAGGGCAGGCGCTGCAAGCTGCCGCTGAGGGGATAGGCCCGGCAATCGACGTCACCGACGTCCCACACCAGCCCGGAGTTTTCCACGTCGTCGCCATTGAGGGTCAGCCCGAGAATCGTGCTGGGCAGCGGCCGGCCACTGGTGTAGACCGCCCGCAATTCGTCCCGGTGCAACAATTTGCCGCGAGGCACGCCGTTGTTGTCGAGAATGAACAGCTCGAACAGTTCGATATCGGGGTTTTCGGTGAGGAAGGCGTCGGCGTGCTGCACTGACGCGAAGGGTGTCTTGGCAAGGTTCATCGAAAGGCTCGTATGGTCATGTCGGACAGGCGCCCAGGCGCCGTCAACCCGTGCTCGCATGGGCAAGCACCGTGAAGGGATCAACAGGAAATACGGCAGTCCGGAGGCCGGGCATGGCGACAATGCCAGAGTGCCCAGAAGGCCAGTTCCGAAGGCAGCGCGCTCAGCGAGGGCGTCGCGACGCAGCGCGGCCCCAGGGCAGTCGGTGACGAGTACGGGTTTGCTGAAGGCCAGCCGTCCATGAGCGCATCACTGGAAAACAGATCCAAGCAGCGTCCCACGACAACCTACAGACGTTAAACATTGATTTGATGGAGTTCGGATCGGGCCGAGCTAAACAATGACTCATCGACCCGGGCGTTGATCGACGCGTCGTATTCCCTACATTATGTGTCCCACTGCCGACCGTGAAACGGCCTGCCCGGCATTCTCTTGGGACCATCGTTCCGTTACGATCATCAGCCTGGTTTGCGCAAGATCCGCGCAAGGAGCACAGCGAGAGACAGAAAGGATGCTGAACAGTAACTCCCTCAGAAAGCTCGATATGCAAGACCTCATGGTGTTTAGCGCCGTGTACGAGCAAAGCAGCGTCACCGGCGTGTCCGAGGCGCTGTGTGTCAGCCAGTCCACTGTCAGTTACTGCCTGAAGAAACTGCGAACCTGCTTCGAAGACGAGCTGTTTATCAACACCCGCACCGGCATGCGTCCTACCTACAAGGCCGAGGGCATGTACGACCACGTGCGCGCCATTTTGCAAAGCATCAACCTGTGCCATGCCGGTACGCCTACGTTCGATCCGACCCGGCAGGCCATCACGTTCAATATCTGCGCGCCGGAGTATTTCGAACACGTGATCCTGCCGCAGTTGCTGCGAAGCTTCGACTACGCCGACCTGCCCGTGGTGGTCAACGTGCACAAGCTCGAAGCCGATATTCCTGCCGAAGAACTGCGAGACGGCAGCCTCGACCTGGTGATCTGCTTCGGTCCGAACTTCCACAGCAACCATGCCGACTTCAAATCCCGGCAGTTGCTGGAGGAAGAATTGGTGTGTGTCGTGGACAAGCGGGCGACGCCACTGGAGCCGCAACTGAGCCTTCAATCATTCGTACAGCGCCGGCACGTTTTTCCGACACCCTGGATGTCATCCAGCAACATGGTGGACGGCTGGCTCTCGCAACAGGCGCACCAGCGCCAGATTGCCGCGCGAGCCAACAGCTACAGCGCCGCGTTGAAGATGATCACCGGCACCGACTTCATCCTGACCCTGCCGCGCCGCATCCAGAAGCTGCTGGCGAACGAGGCGATCTTCAATCACCACGAAGTGCCCAAGGGGCTGCCGGGGTTTACCTTGAACATGCAATGGAGCCAGGCCGCCGACCAGGACAGCGCCAATGCCTGGCTGCGCGAACAGATCATCAAGGCCTGCGCCGGGTAAGGCGCCCGACGCTCAACGCTCGATCAAGGCCTTGGCGTACGGGCCGCGATCGATGTCGAGGATTTCCGCACACAGTTGCACGGACACGCCTTCCGGCCAAGGACCCAGCTCCTGGATCACCGCCAGCAGACTGTCGGCCAACTGCTTCTTGATTTCCGGCGAGCGACCGCTCAACAGCGCCAGCTTCACGTGCACGAAAGCGCGCTCGCCCAGACCGGTGCCGACCCGAAACGTTTCCACCTTCATGGCTCGGCTCTTGATGTCCGACTCCGCCGCGAACTGACCGGACGCCACCAGCGCATTATTGAGGCGCAACAGGGCGACCTCGGGCTTGAGCTCGGGCAGGTTGGCGGTGTACTCCATGTGCAGGTGGGGCATGTATTCGACTCCGGTTCGAGAATGACGAGGTGATGAAACCTGGCAACCATAGCTCGACTTTCGCCTATGCGGCAGTTTTTTGTTGCGTCGTCCGGCGAGCTCAGGAACGCCCTGGCGCGATGCGCTCGCCCATGAACGCCTCCAGCCGGGATCGCAGCCAGCGCTCGGCCGGGTCGCTGTCGACATGGCTCAGCCAGACCATGGACAAGTCCAGGGTGGGGGTCTTGAAGGGAAAGGGTTCACTGAACAACTGGCCCGATGCAGCCATCGCCGCGGCGGTGTAATCCGGCAGGCTGGCGATCAGGTCCGTGCCTGCCAGCAGCGCCGGTAACGCGCTGTACTGCGGCACGGACAGCACCACCTGGCGCGTCCGACCGATCTCGGCCAGCCACTCGTCGGCAAAACCGGCCACGTTGGCGGTATGGGACACCAGCACATGCGGGCGCGCGCAGTATTCGTCGAGGGTCAGCGGCGTGTCCGATGCATCGGCGCGCAATACCCGGGGCTGGATGTGTCGCAACAATTTGCGCTTGGCATTGGCCGGCAGCCCACGCGTCTGGCTGATGCCCACGGTGATGTCACCCGATGCCAGCAGGTCGGGGATGCGCCAGTAGTCGACGTGCTGGACCACGAACACGATTTGCGGCGCTTCCTGGCGCAGGCTGCTCAGCAAGGGCGGCAGCAGGCCGAACTCGACGTCGTCCGACAGGCCGATGCGAAACGTCATGGTGCTGCTGGCGGGGTCGAAATCGTGTGTCAGGCTCAGGGCCACCGACAGCGAGTCCAGGGCCGGCGACAAATGCCGGATGATCTCCTCGGCCCGGGCGGTCGGCTCCATGCGATGGCCGACGCGAATGAACAGCGGGTCGTTGAACATCTTGCGCAAACGGTTCAGGGCCGAACTGATGGTCGGCTGGCCCAGGAACAACTTCTCCGCCACCCGCGTGACGTTGCGTTCGAGCATCAGCGTTTCGAACACCACCATCAGGTTGATGTCGGCCTTGCGCAATTCGTTGCGATTCATCCACAGCTCCCAATCCCGAACTGGATGCAGTGTAGAAACGCCGAGGGTTGCACGTCTATCCACAAAAGGTCCAAGCGCGCGGTTTCGATCATCCACAGGCTCCCACCGGGGATCTACGGTAAACACACATCCCGTGCCCGCCAACGATCAAAATGTGGGAGCGGGCTTGCCCGCGAAGGGGCCGGGCCTGGCCAACATCTCCGCCGACTGACACACCGCCTTCGCGGGCAAGCCCGCTCCCACAGGGGATTTACGGCGAACACACATCCCGTGCCCGCCAACGATCAAAATGTGGGAGCGGGCTTGCCCGCGAAGGGGCCGGGCCTGGCCAACATCTCCGCCGACTGACACACCGCCTTCGCGGGCAAGCCCGCTCCCACAGGGGATTTACGCGAACACACATCCCGTGCCCGCCAACGACCAATCTGTGGGAGCGGGCTTGCCCGCGAAGGGGCCGGGCCTGGCCAACATCTCCGCCGACTGACACACCGCCTTCGCGGGCAAGCCCGCTCCCACAGGGGATTTACGGCGAACACACATCCCGTGCCCGCCAACGACCAATCTGTGGGAGCGGGCTTGCCCGCGAAGGGGCCGGTCTATCCAACATCTCCATCGGCTGACACCGCTTTCGCGGCTAGGCTCCCACAGGTCTGCTCCTACAGGATGAGTATTCAGTTCACTGTCAGGGATTTCAGCCCCAGCCCCAGGACTCGCTCATCCGTCCCCAGCCCCAACGCCTTGGGGCTGGTTGCGTCGGGCAAATGGAATTGCACGCGCACCTGGCCTTCCACTCCCATCGTCTCTCGAATGGCAGGTGTCAGCGGCAGCTCGAGGGTGTTGTCCTGCAAGCGAGTAAGCCGCGTCGACAGCACCGCGACACCATTGATCGAAACCTCGACCCGCTGGCTCGTATGCCGGGGCTGGATGAAGGCCGCCGCTTCAATGGCAATCCCGCGGGCCTGGGGTGGTACGCGTAACACCACCTCAGCCGCCATGCCTTCGGACCAGGTGCCCCAATCCTCGACACGCCCCCAGCCACTGGTCAGCATCGCATTGGCGCGGTTGAACACTTGGCGCTCACCAAGCTGGGCTTGCACTTCCAACGTCTCATCGGCAAATGGCCGGCACTGGGCGCAGGACTTCCAGCCCGGTGCCAGGACCACCAAGCCATCGACACGGGTCAGCAGGTCGGTCTGGCGATGAACGGTTTTCGCCGCCAGGAGCGCGGCGCGGCTGTCGAGGATGTACAGCGAGTCCGCCTCATACTCACCGCTGGCAAGCATCTGGTCGGCGCGCCGTTGGGCTTGTTCGATCTCGCGGGTGCCCATGCGCCCCAAGTACACGCCATCGGTTCCCAGCCCATGGCTCAGGGCGTACTGACTGGTCAGCAACCAGTTCTCCGGCTGATTCTGCGGCATCAACGTGCGGACCTTCGAATAATGCCCGGCTGCGCTGGCCCAGAACGGATCGCTCATCGAGGTCGGCCAACTCGACGCGGCGGGCTGCATCCGGTTCTTGCGCAGGCCAGCCCAGCCGGCATGGGTATCCAGGACCTGGACCACCAGGGCGATGGCCAGCAGGCATGCCGCCGCCCGCGGCCTGTTGCCCCGAATCACCAGGAAGATCACGACAAACACGATGGCGTAGAACACCGGCCAGAACATCCGACCGGCCGCGCGAAACACATTCGCCGCTTGTTCAAGGCTTTTGGGCAGCCAGTAATGCACCTCAAGCAGGCCGATGCCAAGGTGGTTGGTCAGCGAAAAGAGCGTCAACCCGATCAGCGCCACGAGCAACAGCCACCGGTTACGCACGGCCCTGCCCAGCCCCGTATCGCCTTGCAGCAGGGCCACGCCCGCGCAGATCGCCAGCACCAGGATGCCCAAGCCCAGGTAATTGAAGCCTTCGTAATCCCCCGGCCCCTGGGGCATATCCCGCAACACATGCGACCAGCCGCTGGGGTTGACCAGCGACATGACGTTCAGGCGATACAGGCCATAACCGCCTGCCACGGTCCCGCCGCCCACGCTGAAATAACCCGCCTGCCAGCAGCAGAACGCAACCAGCAGAAACAGGCCCGCCAGCTCGATCCCGGTACGGCGCCGCGACAAAGTGCCCTGGTGGGTTCGGGTCGCCAGGTCCGCCAGCCAGATCAACGCCACCATCGCCAGCAGGTACGCATGCACCAACGCCGTTGCCGCCAGCAACGCCCCCCACGCCAGCGAACGCTTCTCTACACCGGGGCGCAGCGCCAGGTACAGCGCCGCCAGGATCAGGAAATGCCCGGACAACGACAGGTGCCCGCCCATGCGCAGGAACATCGGCGGCGAAAACACGAACAGGCCGGTCCCCAGCAACCGCACCCACACCGAGGACGACAACAACCCCATCAGTTTCCAGGCGAACCAGGCCTGCAGGACAAAACAGGCCAGCAACCAAAAACCGAAATACTGGAAGGTGTCCGGGAGCCAGGCACTGAAAGGTTTGAACATAAACGCCAGCAGCGGGTTGGAATCGGAAAAGATGATCCCGTTGCCCAACTCCAACCCATAGGAGGGGTTCATACCCAGTGGAAAAGTCCAGGGCGAATGGCGGAAAAAGGCCCAGCCCAAGTAGTGAGTCGCCGCATCGCCCTCCCCCAGCCAGGCAATGTTCGTCGGGTCGAGCACCCGAGGGCCGATGACCAGCAGAAATGCCAGCGCCCCCAGCAGCAGGGGCAATAGGGAAAGCAAGTAATGGCGGCCGCGAACGGTCATCGATAGGTCCAGAAATTGTGCAGGATGAAGGTAAACACCGGGATGATCAGCGCCACGGCCGCGATGCCCGCCAGGTAGTCCAGGCCGGCGCTCTGGGCCACCCAGGCCACCAGCATCGCCAGCCAGAACCCGCCGATCGACACCACCACGAAACGAGCGAGGGTGCGACCGTGCAACTGGCTGGAAAAACTCCACAGGGTGTTGATCAGGTAGGAAACGAGAGTGGCGACTACAAAGGCGAAACCATTGGCCAGCGGCGGGCTCGCCAGGACCAGGTGCATGAACGCCACGGCGGCCACCACGTGTATCGCGGTGACGAGCAGGCCCGTCAGGGCGAAACGCAGGGCACGGCGTAGCAACGGCGAATGCATCCAGGTCACGGCTTCTGCGCCAGGCAGAACACCGTCAGGCCGGCGAGACGATTGGCGCCCATGAACGGGCGCTCCAGGCTGCACAAGGCCTTCAACACACCGTTGACCCACGGATGATGCCGCGCCAGCTGGGACTTGGGCGCCTCGCTGGACGTGCTGCGCTGCACCAGCCGCAGGCCGGCGGCAATGGGGAACACCAGGCCGAAATAATAGGCGCCTTGCTGCACCTGCAACCCGGCCTGCGCCACGACGCCCTCCAATTGCCCGAGGGTATAGCGGCGCTTGTGTTCGAGGAAATCGTCGTGGCCGCTCCAGAGAAGCTGGAACGCCGGCACGGTGATCAGGAAACGGCTGCCGGACGGCACCTTGTCGACATAGCCCTTGAGCAACCCGACGTCGTCGTCCACATGCTCCAGCACATCCATCAGCAACACCAGGTCGGCGTCCAGCGTGTCGATGGCGCGTCGATAATGAACCGGTTTGCCGGCGGTGGTGGCATCGGAATCGTCCGGGTAACTGATGTCCACGCACCACGCCTGGGCCGTGTCGGTATGGGTCAGCAGATGGTGGGAAAAAAACCCCGACCCGGCGCCCACATCCAGCAACGTACGGGCCGAAATGCCCTTGAGCAGGTGGCGCATGGCGAGCGCCTTGGAACGGTAATACCAGTGCTGCCCGATATCGGGCCCCAGGATATCGGTTTCCTTGAGATCCACGGTTCAGTCCTTAGGGTCATAGATGCGTCGCACCAGGAACACCGGTCGACGCTTGGATTCGATGTAGGTGCGGCCCAGGTACTCCCCCAGCACGCCGATGCCGATCAATTGCAACCCACCGAGGAACGTGACCGCCACCATCAGCGAGGCATAACCTGGCAAGTCGATGCCGGAAATCAGGGTCCGCAGGATGATGAACACCGCAAAGGCGAAAGACACCAACGAGACGCACAGCCCCAGGTAGGTCCAGATGCGCAGCGGTTCAGTGCTGAAGCTGGTGATGCCTTCGAGGGCGAAGTTCCACAGGCGCCAGCCGTTGAACTTGCTGTGGCCGGCGGCACGCTCAGGCCTGACGTAATCGACGTAGGTGGTGCGGAACCCGACCCAGGCAAACAGCCCTTTCATGAAGCGCCGGGACTCGGGCAACGTCTGCAAGGCATCGACCACGCACCTATCCATCAAGCGGAAATCACCGACGTTTTCCGGCAGCTTGTGATCGGCGATTTTATTGTGCAGGCGGTAGAAGCTGTTGGCAGAAACCTGCTTGGCCCAGGAGTCGGAGTCGCGGTTGACCCGGTGCCCCAGCACCACCTCGGCACCGTTGCGCCAGTGCGTGATCATTTCGAGAATGACCTCGGGAGGGTCTTGCAGATCGACGTCGATCGGCACCACCGCCTGGCCGCGCGCGGCTTGCAGACCAGCGCTCAATGCCGCCTCCTTGCCGAAGTTGCGACTCAGGTCGACAACGCGGATACGCGGGTCGGTCTTCTGCCGTTCCAGCAGCAGCACCAGGGTGTCGTCCACGCTGCCGTCATTGACGAACACCAGTTCCAGGTCCACCAGCGATTCATGGACAAAGACCTGGTCGATACTGGTGATGAACAAGTCGATGGACTGGACTTCGTTGTAAACCGGTATGACAAGCGAAAGCGCTAGACGTCCTTGCAGATCCGTTCCTGGATATTCAGTCACTTGATGGCTCTTTTTCTTATAGTGTTTTCGGACCTGTCGGACAGCCCCACCTCAGGTTACCGGCCCTCAGGCCTTCATTGGAGGAGGCCCGTGTCGAACCGTATTAAGCAGGACCGGCCAGGGCAACGCAAGGATGAAACCGGAACTTGCCACAGACTCGCCGGCCGCAACATGACTTGTTTTCCACTCATGGTCGAGCCGTTCGCCAGAGCCTGCGCCCGGACGTACCCGATAACCAATGGAAACGATTTTCACGTAGCCAAATCCGGCAGCTTGGCTAGGCTGTGAGCCACATGTGCACCACATGTCTTGACTGAATCATCGCAGGGAGCGAATCGATGTACTTTGAAATCTACCGGCAAACCCGTGGCACCCTTTGCACCGGAAAAGGCCAATGGCGCTGGCGCTTGAGGGCCGGCAATCATGAAACGATCGCCAGCGGCGAATCCTATGTGAACAAGGCCGACTGCATGCATGCCATCGGGCTGATCAAGAACGTCCAGGGCGAGACACCCGTAAAGGAGATCTGACCGTTGGAGGGCTCCAGGACGCACGATCCCGGGGCCACGGTCTCAAACGCGAAAACGCCCCGTCAATTGCGCCAGGTTCTTCGATAGGGTGGAAAGCTGCTGGCTGGCCTGCATGCTCTGGGCAGAGTTCTGCGCCGCTTCGTTGGACAAATCACGGATATCGGAAATATTGCGGGCGATTTCCTCGGTGACGCTGCTCTGCTCCTCGCAGGCGTTGGCGATTTGCGCAGCCATGTCGTTGATCCGCTGGATCGAGCCGCTGGTACCGCTGAGCACCTGATCGACCCCGGCGGCCTGCGCGACACTGTCGCGGGCCTTGCCGCTGCCTACCTGCATGGCCTGGACGGCCTTGGCGACGCCCGATTGCAGACGCTCGATGCGAACCTGGATGTCCTTGGTCGAATCCTGGGTGCGCGCCGCCAGGGCCCTGACTTCGTCCGCCACGACAGCGAAACCGCGGCCCTGCTCCCCGGCCCGAGCGGCCTCAATGGCTGCGTTCAGCGCAAGCAGGTTGGTCTGCTCGGCAATCCCGCGGATGACCTCCAGCACGGCGCCGATGCTGGAAGTTTCCTGGGCCAAGGCCTCGATGGTAGACGACGCACTTTCCACTTCCTGGGCCAGTTGCCGAATCGAGTCGATGGTGCTGTTGACCACCTCGGTGCCATCACGGGATTGGCTGCTGGCCTGCTGTGCGGCGTCGGACGCGCTCACCGCATTGTGGGCCACCTCGTGTACAGCGGCGCTCATCTGGGTCGCCGCGGTGCTGACCTGGTCGAGGGCGGCATGTTCACTGCTGATCAGTTGATCATTGGTCGCCGCCATCTTCGCCATGGCGCGTGCCGCTGAATCGACCTCACCGGACACCCGGCCCACCTCGGCAATCAGCGGTTGCAGCTTGTCGAGGAAACGGTTGAAAGCACTGCCGAGCTGGCCCAGCTCATCCGCCGAGCCCACCTCGAGGCGCCCCTTCAGGTCGCCACCGCCCTCGGCAATCTGCTCGACGCGGTGCAACAAACGCCGCATGGGACGCAACACCACCAAGGGCAAGACCGCAATCAACACCATACAGCCGAGCAACCCAATCAACAGAATGCCGCCCTGCTGCACCCCCACCGCTTCACCATGATCAATTGCCGCCTGACCCTCGCGTTGCGACGCGGCATCCTCCAACTCACCGAGCTTGTCGATGGCATCGCGCATGGTATCGAATTTACTTTCACCCTCGCCGAAGCTCAGGGCACTGGCCGCCTGTGGATTGCTCGCCGCTTGCTCGACCACCTGCCGTGACAGTTGCGACCACTGGGCAAAGCGGTCATTGAACTGACTGACCAGCGCCATCGCATCGGCCCCCGGTTGCATCGCGGCGTACTTCTGCACGCGATCATAAGCCTGCTTCAGGTTGTCCCGATGACTGGCCCGCAACGCCTCCAGATGCTCCCCCGCATTACCCCCCAGCAGGCTGCGTTCGGCGACAAACGCCTGGTAAAGGTCGCGATCGGCGTTGAGCAGCAGGCTGATCGCCGGCAGATAACGGTTGGTCAATTGCGTGCTCGACTCCGTCACCTGGCCAATGCCCCGCATCCCCGACCACCCCATCAACACCAGCAACAACGCCAGGAAAGCAATGGGCAGGGTGATTTTCCAGCGAAAGCCCAGATCGGCGAAGAACCGTGGCATGAGGTCACTCCTTTTTAGGGTATGTCTTACCTATCGGCAGGCAAGCCTTCTGCTAGAGAGACATTAGCGCAATTGTCACAGGATGGTGACATGCGCAGAGGATTACGCCGGGAATTGGCGTGGCGTGGGTGCTTGCTCCCGCTGGGCTGTGAAGCGGCACCTTAGTATTCGACCTTGAAGGGGCACGTCGGCATGCGGCGCCGGGTATTGAGCAGGTGATCGATCTGAGCGAACTGCTGGCAAGTCGGGTATCGGGTTGCGTTGATCCGCGCTTGCCCCAAGTCCGTGGCGTCGTGACGAGATCACCGCCTGAAAATCAAACGCCAGAAACGAAAAAGCCCCTGAAATGTTCATTTCCAGGGGCTTGGTGCTATCAATTATGTCAAAACAAGAGCTTGGTCAGACTCGACGGTTGGCGACTTCATAAACTTCATCGTCGCGTCTTGCGCCTACACACAGGACCAAGATAATTTCGGTGCCGTTGATGCGATAGACGATGCGTACATCACCCGTCCGAATTCGGCGATAACCGGCAAGCGCTCCACGAAGGGCCTTACCGATCTTCTCGGGCTCTCCTTCTAAAATACGCTCGCGTATCACCTTCAGGATTTGTTTCGCCTTGGCATTGCCCAGCTGTTTCAAGTCATGTTCAACATCGGGGTGAAATCGGACGCTCCATTTCATTAGCTGCTGCCTACTTGAAGCAAGCCTCCATACTCTCAAGGCTTACTGTGTTCTGTTCGTCCAAGGTTGCCAGACGCTCGATGGCCAGGCGCTCGGCACGCAGATCCTCAAGCTCATCCTGCAGGGCTTGATAGGCATCTACGCCTACCAACACAGCAGCCGGCTCGTTGTCTTTGAAAATCACCAGGTGGGTGACCTCCCCACTGGTGACTTCCTTCAATTTCGCACTGAAACCGCGAACCATCGCGGTAGCGGAGACTGCCTGCTCAGCTCGGTCTAGAAGTGCACTCATGCGCTAGTTGCCTCAATTCATTTGTTAACGTCGCTGCTTAGGCGCGCACCCTGAGTATACGTAAAGTAATGCGCAAAACAATGCGCACTAGAATCACTCAAACCCGAAAAACGAAAAAGCCCCTGAAATGTTCAACCATTTCAGGGGCTTAATCGTATTCAATAATGGCGGAGAGATAGGGACTCACCATACATTACCCTCAACCCCTTTAACCACGGCAATACGCGGCTTACAGCTTCAATAGTAGTACAAATGAGTAGTACAATTCGTTGTATACCTCTCATTCTACAGTGGCGTGTCCATGGCTGACAATTTGATCCAGAAGAAGGGCGAATCCACGTGGTACGTCCGCCTTGCCGTTCCTGTTGACGTACAGAGTGCCATGGGTGGGAAGACAGTCCTTATCCAATCACTGAAGACCGGTCTTCGATCAGAGGCAATGACCCGTCGCCTCTCCGTTCTCGCTGATTGGAAAGCTCAGTTCAAGGCAGCCCGTGACAAGCGAAGCCGCCGTGGTGATGGTTGGAAAGACCGTGTTGCAGAGGATGCTCAAAACTTCAACCAGATCATCCGCCAAATGAAGATCGATACGGCCCTTGGCGAAACGATAGCGTCACCGCTGGACATTGATCCCGCCCACCTAGAAGAGTTTAGGCAGTTCGTTTTCAGCGATACCGAAGGTGGGCGACGTCGCCAAGCAGAGGCTGAGGCTGTCTACGCGATGCAGGGGAAGGATGGCGAACTCGCCGCCCATGACTTCGTTCATAAGATGGTGCTGGAGATGTGGGGCGGATTGATTGCTCACAAGAACGACTTCTCTGCGACTGAAGCCGAAGAGGCGCAAGCAATCCTGGCTGACCCGACCACCCACAAGGTCAAGTCCCCGATTACTAAACAACGCATCGCCACTTTCCGTCAGTACCGTGAAGCACGGAATGTTGCCACCAAGACGATAGATCAGCAGCAGTCGAAGCTAGAGAAACTGTCGGCATATCTGACAAAAGAAGGGAAACTGCTCGACTTCGACGCCGTGTCAGCGTGGCTCGACTCCCTCAAGCTGGCGAGCAAGACCCTCACACAATACTTGCTGGCAGGTAACGTCTTTTGGAAATGGGCGATGAAGCACGACATTCGCTGGCGTGAAGACTACAAGGATAAGGCCAACCCATTCGAAAACCATGAGCTACCGCAAACCCGTGGTAAGGAACGTGCAGACCGTCAGCGAAAAGACTTCCAGCCGAAAGAAATTGCAGAGCTTCACGCTGCCGCGTTAGCTGCTGACCACACGACACTGGCTGACTTGATCCTCTTGGGTGCGTACACAGGCGCCCGCATTGAGGAGCTTTGCCAGTTGAGGGTTGAGCACCTGATTGAGCCGGATGGAATCGAGAGCTTCGACATTGTTGATTCGAAGACCACAGCGGGCATCCGCGTCGTACCTGTACACCCTGCCCTATCGAGCATTGTTAAGCGTTTGAAGGAGGATTCGAAAGACGGCTTCCTCATCCCCTCCGATAGCAAGAACAAGTACGCAATACGGTCTGACGCGCTCTCTAAGGCGTTTGGCAGGCTCAAGGAAGCTCAAGGTTACGGTCCCCAACACGTATTCCATTCGATCCGTAAAACGGTCATCACTCAGCTAGTCAGGGCTGAAGTGCAAGGTACGCTAATCGCTGAACTGGTAGGTCATGAAACTGGAACCGTGACCTTCGATGTTTACTCACAAGGTGCGAGCACGGCACAGAAGCTGGCAGCAATCTCCAAGCTCCCTTCCCTGGAAGCCTGAAAACGCCTGTCAGAGGGTCTCATCACAAAGGCAGATGAGACATATCGAAATCTGGGTGCAGAACGTATGCCCGACCGTCTGCGGTCAAAGAAACGCCCCTGCCACCGTTGGTGTAATACTCATCAACAAGCTTACGCTTCACAAGCACATCAACGGCGCCCTCAGTCTGAACCATCGTGAATTTGATCTTTTGGCTGAGGTCTCTCACGTAGCAAGGTTTGTCGGCATTGTCGTAAATCATGATACCGGCAAGGACTATATGGTGAGACTCGGTGAGCGGTTGTACCTTCGGAGTCTGTAGGTCAGCAATTTTCGCCACAGCTTCAGCTAGCTCCGATTCAGTAATTTCCAGCTTCTTACGTGTGACTTCCAGTTCCTTCATGGTCGCATTTAGCGTGGCATCTACAGCGTTCAGCTTCCCGATAGAGTCCCGCGCCTTTGCATATGCCATTTTCTCTTCAGCCTTCGCAGCACTCACGTCAAGACGCTTAACCACAAAACTCCAGACTCCCAGTGCTCCCAGCAATGAGGGCACGATCAACACAACCCAGAAAAACCACAGTTGCACGGGGATCGTCTGCCCCAGCGAACTGACAACGCTCGACACCCAAGCTCCCACCGCCGCGAACATTGAGGTAAAAAACGAAACGTCGAAGTAGCTCTCGACCATCTTTGTCACAGGCACAGCTGCGATAGTTGCGACCGTCCACCCTGCAATTTTCTTCAATCCAGAACCCTGCTTTGCGATGTCCGTCTGCATGCCTCACCTGTAACTGTACTTGCCCAATGTCGCGAATGTTAACTGAGTTATTCGTCTGAAAGCCAACCAGCGCAGCGCATCCGGGGAACACAACAATTTGAGCGTTACGACAGCCCATATCCCCGTGCCCCCCTTCCGGAGACAAAAACCTCACCTAAGCAAGGGTTACCGTCGGGCACGATAACTTTTGATGTCTACGATTCAGGTGTGCCCATTGAGACCATCGCGGAGATGCTTCGGGAATTGTTCGTAGGCGGGGGGCAGTGACTGTGTTGTTGGGGCTGGTGGCGACACCGAAAACTCGTCATAAACCATCGATAAACCCAAGCATAACCTGCACTGAATTCGTCATGCCCCAATCACCCACTTCCATTCCGCCCAGTGTTTACGAGGTGAAGTGACCGTCTGGGCTAAGCAAGGGGCGTTCCTCTACACAAATAAAAGTTTTTGAGCTGCATTACTTTTATTTCTTACTTATCACCCAACAAAAGTTTCCAATCCGAGAAAGCCGATAAAGCTTCTATATCCGGACGCATTAACGCAGACCATTGAATAGGTCGCGGGCTGTGGATGGGACTCGATCTATCTGGCCCGACTCCAGCACCTTAACAATAGAATGAGTTTCATTGCCCTCGACACGACCATAGAAGAGATAATAACGATCTCGCTCAAAAGTCTGCCAGCCCCGACTTTCGAAGATATCCAACTCACAATGACCGCTGAGCTCATGCTGGGGTGATTGGAAGTTAAAGAAGATTCGATTAAACCGACCTTTTATGATGGAGGTAGGTTGACCGAAAAATAGGAAACTTTTCCCTAAGTACTGACTTATATTGCGCTGGGCTTTCTCGATAGAGACTATGAGATCACGCAACCTGATAGCATCTTCACCTTCAAACTGGATAGCAATATCAAGGTTTATCTGAGCTAGTCGCACCAACCTACCTACAGTATGAAAGTGTCCTGGGTTGAGCAAATTCCCATCGGCATCGAAAAAGTTTTCAAACCCACGACCATTCACCGATGAACCGCCCTGCACCTCTTTCCTCTTACGCGGGTTTTGGTCCTGTTCGTCTTCGTCTTCATCCTCTTCATTTTCCGCCAAGGTCTTCCAACCTGCGAATGTGACGAGGTTGATGGCTCTCTTCTCTTTGCCGCTATCTCCGTCCCCTCCTCCTGCACTGGCTTTCTTCCTGTGAGGGCATTCGACCGTTTCGAATCCGGGCATATGGAAGTAGAACGCAGGGACCCCATCTTTTCGTTTTGGAGTCTTGCGAGGACGTCTACCGCACTTGACACCGCATTCAGGGCAGTAGATCAGCCCGTGGTGTTCATCGTCGAAATAAAGCTCTGGGAGAACCCTAGGAGCGTCAACGAGGAGTGCTGGCGCCACAGCTGTTGGCTGAGGATCAAGTAGTAGAAAGGCAACATGGGGGATCGAGACCTGTGACATACATTCCTTTGCTTGAGAGGGATATTGATCGTCCAAAACTACGTGTAAGCGCTACTGAAATAGTAGCAAGAAGCCACCCTTTCACCCTATCGACTCATAAAAGTAGGTCGGCGTCAACTAGACCTTGACACAGACCGTGGAAAAGGGCATTATGCTCGCCTGTCTCGATGGACAGACCGATATCTCGAAGAGCCTCACGCGAACACTGTTCATGCAGCGTTTTAGATGGGGCTTTTTTGTGGGCGTCGATAAACTAACCGGCACAACCCGAGAGGATGCCTATGGAATGAACTTGGATAGGAGAATGAATAATGGTGCTCAAACGCCCAGCCTTTACCGCAACACCCTTTCTTCACGTCGATGGACTGTTGATCAGTTCAGCAACCGGCGAAATCTTCGGCTACGACGACAAGCCCTCGGTGTTCTCCGAACGCCCTGACTACCAACCTGAACTGAGTAAGTGTCGAAGTGCTGACGATCTCGATGCGTTCTTGAAGCACGTTGACCGACGCAAGCTGCCTGCACATACGCTGCACTCACTGCTCGACGAGCAAGATTTTGCCCATGGCGTTTGGCGCCGTACAGGTGTGGATTGTCGTATCACACTGCCGATGATGAACACCCTTCGCATGCTGCACGGGCTGGTTCAGTACCATAACATCATCATCATGCCTCAAGCTGATCTGGCGAAAGCATTGAGTACAACAGAATCGAATCTGATGAAGAAGCTGTGCACCTTGATCGATGCGAACATGGTACGGGTCAGCACATCAAGGAAAGGTGATATTCGGAAGGGCGAGATCAAGCTGGTGATCAATACTAGACTGATCTTCAGGGGTGATGATCACGCGCAGGAGCGGTATATGAAGGACTGGTATCTGAACCCAACAGGCGACAGATCAGCTATTGCCGAGAGCGTACTAAAAGTCGCGGTATAGCTTACATCACTTTTTCAAAAAAATTACGCAAGAATCTTGCTGCAAGCCTCGAAACGTAAGGACTTGCACAAACTCTTAATATTAAAGAGAAATCTACTTAGCGGACCTGCTAAACGGTCCAACTTTGCAGAGGATACAACCAACAACACAACAAGGAGACCATATGACTGACGCGTCACAAGTAAAACAAACTCTCACAACCCATGGCAGAGGATCGAAAACCCATATCCCAGACTACGCTCCGATTTTATTCAACCTCCCCAAAATCGCCACAATCAAACCGAAAGACATCTTATTGTATGGCATGGGTATAAATGACTTCGCAGTAACTCCAGCTGCCGACGACTGGTCATTCAATGTGTGGGATAGGATACTTGACTGCTGCTACAACGACAATTCAACTAGGTCACGTGCAACCTACTTCGATTGCAGCGTAGCTGAATGCTGGCACAGATACTCTGATTTTAAAGTATGGTTCGACAAGAACTGCATCATCGGTTATCAGTTGGACAAAGATATCCTTTTACCAGGCAATCGCATATACGGCCCTGATACGTGCTGCTTCGTGCCTAAGTATATCAACGACGCCGTACGATGGCGGAGAGAAATGCTGAACGAGCCCCTTGAAAGACAGGACACCGTTTCCCCCTTAGGATAAGGGATAGGCAAACGGGTATGTTTATGACTAACAGCAACGACAAGGGTGGCGGCGAACTGCTTGGCCAGGAGCGCCGTCGGCGCTGGAGTCCCGAGCAAAAGCTGGCCATGGTGCGCGAAAGCCTGGAGCCCGGGCAAAGCGTCTCGGTGGTCGCCAGGCGCAACGGCATAAATGCCAACCAGCTTTTCCTTTGGCGCAAGCTTTATCAGGAAGGCAGCTTGTCGGCGGTCAGTGCCGGCGAGGCCGTCGTTCCAGCTTCTGAGCTGAACGACGCGTTGAAGCAAATCCGCGAACTTCAGCGAATGCTTGGCAAAAAGACCATGGAAGCAGAAGTGCTCAAAGAGGCCGTGGAGATCGCTCGCTCGCGAAAATGGATTGCGCACTCACCCTTGTTGCCGGGGGACGACCAGTGAAGCTGGTCAGCGAAAGTCTCGGTGTGTCGCGCTCTCAGTTAACGGTTCGGCTCAAACAAGGCGCGCAGCCAAAGGCCCGGCGTGCTCGGCATTCAGACGATACGGCTGTAGTTGCAGAAATTCGGGAGCATCTCGGTGATCTTCCCACGTATGGTTATCGCCGAATGTGGGGCCTGCTACGCCGATCCCGCGAGCAGTTGGCACTGCCTACAATCAATGTGAAGCGGGTCTACCGCGTGATGCGTGACCACCGACTTTTGCTGGCACGTCGTGTAAAACAGCCTGGTGTTGCTCGAAAGCATGAAGGTCGCGTTGCTGTTGCTACTAGCAACACCCGATGGTGTTCCGATGGGTTTGAATTTCGCTGCGACGACGGCGCCAAGTTGAGTGTGAGCTTCGCCTTGGACTGCTGCGACCGAGAGGCGATTGGCTGGGTCGCCAGCCCGACAGGCTACAGTGGCGACGATGTTCGCGACTTGATGCTGGAAAGCGTGGAGAAGCGGTTTGGCGATCAGCTGCCCAGCACGCCTGTGCAGTGGCTGAGCGATAATGGCTCGGCCTATATCGCAGAGCAGACTCGGCTCTTTGCACAGCAAATCGGCTTGCAGCCTGTCACGACGCCGGTTCGCAGCCCGCAGAGTAATGGCATGGCCGAGAGCTTCGTGAAGACCATCAAACGCGACTACGTGGCCCACATGCCTCGTCCGAACCGCGAAACGGCGCTACGTAACCTGGCAATCGCTTTCGAACATTACAACGAGCAGCATCCACACAGCGCGCTGAAATACCGCTCTCCCAGAGAGTTCAGGCGCATGAAAACGGCATCAAGTTAACGGGGTGGC
>NZ_LHVJ01000029.1:0-89075 GCF_001269745.1 Pseudomonas sp. P97.38 | reverse complement strand
GTTTGCCTTGAGTCTTTGATCGCCACAGAACCCCTTGTGGGAGCGGGCTTGCCCGCGAAGGCGCCGGGTCAGTCGATGGCGATGCTGGCTGTGCGGCCGCTTTCGCGGGCAAGCCCGCTCCCACAGTTTTTTGAGTTTGCCTTGGGTCTGTGATCGCCACAGAACTCCTTGTGGGAGCGGGCTTGCCCGCGAAGGCGCCGGGTCAGTCGATGGCGATGCTGGCTGTGCGGCCGCTTTCGCGGGCAAGCCCGCTCCCACCGGTTTTTTGGGCTGGCCTTGGGTCTTTGATCTGCACCGATGGATCGGTCGTCTTGCTGTCATCTTTCAGTCACCTGACTGACTTAATCTTCCGGAACTTCCTCAGGTTCTGAAGGTGCCGGCATGCGGCTGTGGTTGGGTGTGTTGATGGGGCTCTGTTTGCCACTCGCGACGTGGGCCGGCAGCTTGCCGGTGCCTGAGCGCGGACCGGCACTGCGCATCCAGGGCTCCAACACCATCGGCGCGGCGCTGGGGCCGGCGTTGGTCAAGGGCTTGATGGAAGATCAGGGCCTGCTCAAGGTCAGTGCCGAAATCACCGGCCGGGATAACGAACAGCGCATCGTCGGCCAGACCCGCGATGGTCGTCGGGTCGAAGTCGACATCGCTGCCCACGGCTCCAGCACCGGTTTCGCCGCCCTCAAGCAGGCCAGCACCGACCTGGCGGCCGCATCCCGGCCGATCAAGGACAGCGAGCTGAAGGAACTGTCAGCCCTCGGCGATCTGAAAAGTCCTACCGCCGAGCAGGTCATTGCCATCGACGGCCTGGCGATCATCCTTCATCCCCAGAACCCGCTGCGTCAGCTCGATACCGTGCAACTGGCGAAGATCTTCAGCGGCGAGGCAAAGACCTGGGAAGCGGTGGGCAGCGTGGGCGGACCGATCCACCTGTACGCCCGGGATGAACAATCGGGCACCTACGACACCTTCAAGGAACTGGTGCTCAGCCGACAAGGCAAGCGGCTGGATCCTACAGCGCGACGCTTCGAATCCAGCGAACAGTTGTCGGACGCCGTCAGCCAGGACCCGCAAGGCATCGGTTTCATCGGTTTGCCCTACGTACGCCAAGCCAAGGCACTGGCGATCGTCGACGGCGATTCCCAACCCATGTTGCCGCTGAACACCCTGATCGCCACCGAGGACTACCCGCTGTCCCGCCGGCTGTTCTTCTACCTGCCGCCGTGGGACCAGAACCCCTGGGCCCAGGCATTGGTCGACTTCACCCAGAGCGACAAGGGCCAGGCCATCGTCGCGACCAACGGCTTCATCGCCCAGACCGTACGAGCCATGTCGGTGACGCCAAACGCGCTGATGCCCGAGGGTTACCAGGCCCTGAGTCGCCATGCACAACGCCTGTCCGTGAACTTCCGCTTCGAAGAAGGCAGCGCCAGCCTCGACAACAAGGCCCACCAGGACCTGGGGCGGGTGCTCGACTACATAAAGCAGCACGGCAAGCTCGATCGACGCGTGACGCTGGTGGGTTTCGGCGACGCCAAGGACGACCCGGCACGCGCCGACCTGTTGTCCAAACTGCGGGCCATGGCCGTGCGCCGCGAACTGGTCAAGAACGGCGTGACACTGCGCGAGGTACGTGGCTTCGGCGCGCTGATGCCGGTGGCGGCCAACAGCGAGGATGAAGGCCGGATCCGCAATCGGCGGGTGGAGGTGTGGGTTTATTGAGACCTTGGCAGCTCCCTGTGTCCCTGTGTCCCTGTGGCGAGGGGATTTATCCCCGCTGGGCTGCGAAGCAGCCCCAAAGCCAGACGCTGCGGTGTGACAGAGGAACCGTGCCAGCCGGTTTTACGACTGCTTCGCAGCCGAACGGGGATAAATCCCCTCGCCACAGGAAACGCGTGTTTACTCCGTTCGTTTCAGTGTAGGCACAGGCGCCCTCACCTTGCGCCATTGCCTACAACTACGCCAGAATCCGCCGGCTTGTGCACCTTGGGGCTGGGCTTTATCGTTTTCCGGTCGCTGACAAATCAGTGATCGGGTTTGGTAGCCCGGGCTTTCGGTGCATAGCGTCACCTCTGCAAGTGCAATGCGCACTTCGCTTTTTGGTGGCCATGCGCAGGGTCTCTTCGGAGGCGCCGGCTCCGATGCCCGGTCTACCAACCTTCGTATGGCCACCACCCTTCGTTTGGTAGCGAAAAGGCGATGGCTCCCATTCAGATGCATCGGAGTTTCATCATGTTCAAAGTTACCCCCAACCCACCGGAAACCGATCCGGACTCAAGCGCCTTCGACAAAGCCGCCGACCGCGCCCTCGACTTCTACCTCAAGCCCAAGCCCACAGAACCCACCTGCGATCCAGGCCAACTTTTCACCGTCGTCAACGGCATCGACACCGAATGCCTGCTTGCCAACCTCAGCGAAACCCTGGCGTCGGCCAATGCGATGGTCAGCGACCTGGCGTTTGAACTGGACGGCTCCAGGCGGCATGTGGCGCTGGGCATCCAGCAGTTGATCGAGCTCGGCAGCCTGCTGGCGAACCGGGCGCTGGATAACGTCGACCCGCGTTAGTCAACCAACACATAACCCTTGTGGGAGCGGGCTTGCTCGCGAAAGCGGAGTGTCAGGTACCCTTCATCAACTGACACACCGCCTTCGCGAGCAAGCCCACTCCCACAGGGTTTGAGTCGATCACACTATTAGGCGCAGCTATCGCTTCGCCAGCTCCATGATCATCCGCGACAACAGGTAAACCCGCGGCACCACGCTCTCGACCTCGGCGTATTCCTCGGGGGTATGGATGTTGCCACCGACGATGCCAAAGCCGTCCAGCGTCGGCGTGCCGACCCCGGCGGAGAGGCTGGCATCCGCCGCGCCGCCGCTGCCTTCTTCGGTGAGTTTGCGGCCCAGTTCGCCATAGATGCCTTGGGCCATCGCCATCAGGCGATCCGATTCCGCGGTCTGTGGCATCGGTGGCAGGCCGCGCTTGAGGCTGGTGGTGACCTCGGTGTCGGCGATCAACTTGTCTTGCGACACCCGGGCCAGGTCTTTTTCGAGGCGGTCGAACTCTTCCGGCACCGCCGCGCGCACGTCGGCCTTGGCGCTGGCCTTGTCGGGAATCACATTGGTGCGGTCACCGGCCTGGATCACGGTGAAATTGATGGTGGTTTTCTTTTCGGCATCGCCCAGCTTGCCCAGTTGCAGGATCTGGTGTGCCGCTTCCATCGCCGCATTGCGCCCCAGCTCCGGCGCAACACCGGCGTGGGACGCCTTGCCCTTGACCTCCAGCAACGCCGTGGCACTGCCCTTGCGCCACACCACCAGGCCATCGGCCGGGCGGCCCGGCTCGAGGTTGAGGGTCACGTCATGGGCCTTGGCGGTTCTTTTGATCAGGTCGGTGGCGGCGTCCGAGCCGGTTTCTTCGCTGGCATCGAGCAGGAAGGTGATCTGTGCGTAGTCCTTGAAATCCAGATCCTTGAGGATCTTCAAGGCATAGACCCCGGCAACGATGCCGCCCTTGTCATCCATCACCCCCGGCCCGTAGGCCCGCCCATCCTTGATATGGAACGGACGCTCGGCGGCCGAGCCCTCCTTGAACACGGTGTCCATGTGGGCCATCAGCAGGATCTTCGCCTTGCCGCTGCCCTTGAGGGTCGCAAGGACGTGCTGGGTGCCGTCCGAGTTCGGCACTTTCTCGATGGTGGCGCCCAACTTCTTCAATTCTTCGATGGTGATGTCGCCAACCTGGGTCAGGCCCGGCACATACCCGGAACCTGAGTCGATGTTGACCAGCCGTTCCAGCAGTTTCAGGGCCTCGCCCTTGTACTGTTCGGCGTGGGCCAGGACCTGCTGCTGGGGCTGCGCGAAGGCAACGGGCGAGAGCGCGCCAAGGGCCAGGCTCAGGCCGAGGCTGACGGCCAGGCGGGTGCGAAGAGCGGTCATCGTCATGAATTTCATCCTTGTTCGTTGCGAAAGAGTGCACAGGCACCCTACCCGACTCTGGACCAAGGCTCTAGACCGCAGGGGCTGATTGGGACCTCTGCCGAGGCTTGCCTGATCAAAAGGCTTGGCTCGCCGTGAATTTTGGCTATACATGACAAGGGGGGTCCGGCACATCCCGAGGAAGGAGGTCCATGGGCAGTTACCAGGTGTTGATCATCGGCAGCGGGTTTGGAGGCCAGTGTGCGGCGGTCAATCTGCTCAAAGCAGGGTTCGAGGATTTCCTGATGCTCGAGCGTCGGGACTTTTTCGGCGGCACCTGGTGCCAGAACACCTACCCTGGCGCGGCGGTGGACGTTCCCTCTCCCCTGTATTCCCTGTCGTTCGCCGCCTACGACTGGCGTCAGATGTTCGCCGGGCAGGACGAATTGCACCGCTACACCCAGGCCGTGATCGAGCGTTTCAAACTGCGGGACAAAGTGCGGTTGGGGACGAACGTAGAGCGTGTGGAATGGGACGACAGCGCCCGGCAGTGGGTGGTCCAGACCAACCACCAGGTCTATCGCGCACAGTTCCTGATCAATGCCACCGGCCCCCTCAGCCAGCCGGTGATCCCGGCGTTCGAGGGTCGGGAGCGCTTCAAGGGCCAGGCCTTTCATACCAACCAGTGGGACCCTGCCTACGACTATCGCCACAAACGCGTGGCCATTGTCGGCAGCGGTGCCAGCGCCGCCCAGGTGATTCCGGCCATCGCCCCGCAGGTCGAGCACCTGCACGTGTTCCAGCGCACGCCGCACTGGGTGCTGCCACGTCCCGATCACACGTTCAACCGCCTGGAGCGCTGGCTGCTGGGCCTGGCCCCGGTGCGCACGCTGTTGCGCTGGTCGATCTACTGGCAATTCGAGACCCGCGTGATTGCCTTCAAGTATTCACGGCCAGCCGTGCGCATGGTCCAGCGCAAGGCATTGAAACTGCTGAAACGCCAAGTGCCCGACCCGCACCTGCGCAAGCGCTTGACCCCGGATTACCTGATCGGCTGCAAGCGCGTCATCCTCTCCAGCACGCTGTACCCGGCGCTGTGTCGACCCAACGTCAGCGTGCACGGACAGGAACAAGGCATCGCTGCCCTCGATGAAACCGGCATCATCACCCGCGACGGCCGGCACATCGCCTTGGACCTGATCGTCTGGTCCACCGGCTATGACGCCACCGACGGGGTGATTTCCTACCCGGTGACCGGCAAGAACGCCACCGAGCTGCGCGCGGTCTGGGACCCGTATCCACGGGCGTACCTGGGGACCAGCCTGCCGGGCTTTCCCAACCTGTTCATCGTCACGGGGCCCAACACCGGCATCGGCCACACCTCGGCGCTGTTCATCATCGAAGCGCAGATGAACTACATCCTCGACTGCATCCGCACGTTGAAGCGGCAAAACCTGCGCTGCATCGAAGTACAGCCGGCGGCGGAACGACGCTACACGGCCATGATCCACCGGGAAATGCAGCGCACCGTCTGGAAATCCGGCGGCTGTCACAGCTGGTATCAAAGCAAAAGCGGCCATGTGATCGCGATGTTCCCAGGTTTCAGCTTCACTTATTACTGGCTGACCCGCCGGCTGAAGCCGGCGGATCACATCCTGTCGTAACCCATGGAGGGCGTGACATGCTGGTGTTGTGCGCAGTTCTTGCCGTGTTTATCGCCTGGAGCTGGTTGACGTATCCGGGCATCGGCCATGTGTTGTATGACCTGAGCATGGCCCTGGAGGCGCGACTTTATCGGTTGCACAAGATCACCGTGCCCATCAGCGAGATGACCGTATCGACCTGGCAAGGCGGCCCCTATGAAGCGTCCGGCAGCATCCTGATGCTGCACGGCTACAGCGCCGACAAAAACCTCTGGCTGCGCTTTGCCCGGCACTTTGTCGGCGACTATCGGGTGGTGGTTCCCGACCTGGCCGGCCATGGCGAGACCGGCTTCAAGGCCGGTGGCGGCTACGACATCCCGACCCAGGCCCGGCGCGCCATCGAGTTGCTCGACGCCTGCGGGCTGGACAAGGTCCATGTGATCGGCAACTCCATGGGCGGCTACCTCGCGGCATGGCTGGCGGCCACCTATCCCGAGCGCGTATCGACCCTGGCGCTGATCGACCCCGCCGGCGTCACCGCACCCGAGCCGAGCGACATGGAGCGGCACCTGGCCGCCGGGCATAACCCGTTCCTTGTGCACTCGCGGGATGAGTTCGCGCCGTTCTACGCCATGACCATGGCCTCGCCGCCCTGGGTGCCGAGCGTGGTGCTGGCGGCACTGGCGCAACGCTACGAGCAGCGCCGGGATGAACTGGCGGAGATCTTCGTCGACTTTCGCGCCAGCCCGCCGATGGAACCGCGCCTGTCCCAGATCCGCGCGCCGTCACTGTTGCTCTGGGGCCGCAAGGACCGACTGATCGACGTCAGCAGCGTGCCGGTGTGGAGCAAGGGCATCGCGGACCTGCGGGTGGAAATCTGGGACGGGGTCGGCCACATGCCCATGGTCGAGAAGCCAAGGAAAACCGCGGCGTTGTACCGGGAGTTTCTCAAGGGGCTGGGGCAGTAGCCGCCCTCAGGCACGGGTCAGTCCCTGGCAGAATGAAGTCCTGAAGATTCTTCGTTTGTCGGCACCGGCGAAGGCTGCGATCTTTCGTGCAACTTCTTCCTCCCGATAGCCATAGCCAGGAACGCCCACCATGAGCTTCGTCAGCCCCGACCTGATCCGTCAACGCTTCTCCCGAGCGATGTCCGACATGTACCGCGACGAGGTGCCGTTGTATGGCGCGTTGATGAAGCTGGTGGAGCACACCAACGCCCAGGTGCTGGCCGAAGACCCGTCGTTGGCCGCACACCTGCGCAGCACCGGCGAACTGCAACGCCTGGACCTGGAACGCCACGGTGCGATCCGCGTCGGCACCGCGGCAGAGCTCAACACCCTGGGGCGTCTGTTCGCGGTCATGGGCATGCAGCCGGTGGGCTACTACGACCTCACGCCGGCCGGGGTGCCGGTGCATTCCACCGCGTTCCGCGCCGTGCATGAAAGCGCATTGCAGGTCAGCCCGTTCCGGGTGTTTACCTCCCTGCTGCGCCTGGAGTTGATCGAGAACACCGAACTGCGAGCGTTTGCCGAATCCGTGCTGGCCAAGCGGCAGATCTTCACCCCCGGCGCCCTGGAACTCATTGCGCTGGCCGAACGTGAGGGAGGCCTGACCGAGCCCCAGGCGGACGACTTTGTCCACCAGGCCCTGGAAACCTTCCGTTGGCACCACAGTGCCACTGTCACGGCGGACCAATACCGACAACTGAGCGCGCAACATCGGCTGATCGCCGACGTGGTGGCCTTCAAGGGCCCGCACATCAACCACCTGACGCCGCGGACCCTGGACATCGACATCGTCCAGGCCCAAATGCCCGTGCAGGGCATCACCCCCAAGGCGGTGATCGAAGGCCCGCCCCGTCGCCAATGCCCTATCCTGCTGCGCCAGACCAGCTTCAAGGCCCTCGATGAACCCGTCGCCTTCACCGACCAGCCCGACGGCCAGGGCAGTCACAGCGCCCGTTTCGGCGAAATCGAACAACGCGGCGCCGCCCTCACGCCCAAGGGACGTGCACTCTACGACCAACTGCTGAACGCGGCCCGCGATGCGCTGGGCGAGTTCCCCAACGAGGCCAATGCCCTACGCTACGACGCATTGATGAGCGAGCACTTCGCGGCCTTCCCGGACGACCACGAGGCGCTGCGTCACCAGGCACTGGCCTACTTCCGCTATTTCGTGACGCCAGAAGGCCTCGCCGCCAAAGGCACCCTCGAACCACAGGCCTCCCTGGAGCGCTTGCTGGAACTGCGCTACCTGCGCGCCGCCCCCCTGGTGTACGAAGATTTCCTGCCCGTCAGTGCCGCAGGCATCTTCCAGTCGAACCTTGGCGACGCCGCCCAGAGTCACTACGCCGGGCAATCCAACCGCCAGGCCTTTGAAGAAGCCCTGGGACGCTCGACCATCGATGAACTGGGGCTGTACGCACAGACGCAGCAGCGCTCGATCGACGAATGCATGGCTGCGCTGGGCGTGTAGGAACGGACTGTCGGGTGAGTCGGCAGGAAACTGCGTTGATTCGCGCAAGCCTTGAGGCGTTTTTCCTGCCCAATTGCAATAGCAACAGACTGGCAATTCACTCAACATATTGATTTATATGATTTTTTAAGAAATGGCACAGCTCTTGATAACCGTCGGGTCCCCTGGCACGACTTCCGTCCCAGGCTATCCAGGAAGGAGAGCATCCATTGGCTACCCCCGCGTACATGGTTATCAAAGGCTACAAGCAAGGCCTGATCACAGCCGGTGCCTTTTCGGCCGAATCGGTTGGCAACATCTACCAGGAGGGTCATGAAGACCAGATCCTGGTGCAAGGTTTCCAGCACCACATTACCGTTCCGCGAGATCCCCAGTCCGGTCAACCGACCGGCCAACGCGTGCACCATCCTCTGATCATCACAAAAGTGTTCGACAAGGCCACACCTCTGCTACAGGCGGCGCTGACAAGTGGCGAGCGCATGGAAGAAGTGCTGATTCAATGGATGCGGACGTCGGCTGAGGGCACCCAGGAACACTACTTCACCACCACGATGTTTGACGCGGTCATCGTTGAGATCAAAGACTACATGTTCAACTGCCAGGATCCGGCGAACGCGCACTTCACCCATCTGGAAGACGTGCATTTCTCGTATCGCAAGATCACCTGGAACCACGAGGTCTGCGGCACGATGGGCAGCGATGACTGGCGCGTACCTGCCGTAGGCTAGGTCCAGCCAGATGCTCGATGCACCCGCCAGGGCTGGTTGGCGGTGTGCACGGGAAGAGGAGAACATTGACGCCAAGGGTGTTCGCCCAGTGCAATGGCCTCGGCATTCCATGCACTGGTAAAGAGCCTGACACTGGGCGAACGGACACAATCATAGTGGAAGCTTCGGAGTATGTCCGCCGACCACGTTTAAATAATTGTTTATGTATGGCGCACTGTTTAAAACCCAGGGTTTTATTACAGTGCAGAGTGCAACCACCGTGTCGGTAACTCTTATACAGACATGTCTACAAAAACAATCAAACAGTACAAAAAAACTTCATGCCGAGTCCTGCAACGGGACTCGGCAAGTTAAACAGCCATTCACCCGTCACATCTGAATCGGCAACGCCGAATACTCGTGCGCATCAACCACGCCGTGCGGTTTTCTGCGCGTCGGTATCCCCCGCCTGTTCATCGCCGCCTTTGTGCTTGCGCTTGGCCGGATCGTTAGGGCGCAGCGCGTCGTTGTCGCGCTCCACCTCACCAGGCATCGCCGGTTCGTCTGGGTTGTGCTGGGTGGATTCGGTGCGGTGTTTCATGGCGGACTCCTTGAGTCTTTTTCAAGCGTGCAATCAGGCATCAGGGTCGGCGACTTCTTGCGCGACGTTGGCCTGCGGGGAGCGTTGGTGCAGTTGCTCGGCCTTGGCCTTCAATGCCTGCCACTGCGCCAGGTCGATGGCACCCTGGCCGAACAGGTCGTTGGCCACCTGCATCAGCTCGGTGAAATGTGCATCGGGCGATTGCTGCCAATAGGCCTGGTCGTCGAACAGCCGCTGCCAATCGGTCAGCGACGGAGGTGTGAGGTCATCGCTCATAGCGGGCTCCTGCGAGACGTTCATAAGCTATGAGGGCCGACGTTCGCGGGGAGTTCCGGCGATTATCAATAGCCGGTCATTTCCAGATAGCCGTTGCCGCCGTGGCTGCCCACCAGCCGCACCGGCCCTTCCCAATAGGGAATGCGCAGGTCCATCCAGGCGGCAGGGTTCAAGGCTTCGGTGGTCACGTCCAGGTGCTTGCCGGGCACCTTGATCGACCAGCGCACCGGCATCGCTCGGCCGGCGACCTTGGCCGTGCCCAGCGGCGCCAGCTCGATGTCGCCGGCCTGCAACGTTTGCGAATGGCCCTGTGCATCGATCCAGGTGCCGGTGAGGTAGGGTGCGCCGTCCTTGTGGCGCATGCGGTAGAGCATCAGGTGTTCGCCGCTGTCCAGGTGCAGGGAGAACCAGTCCCAGCCAGTCTGGTTGGCCGTCAGCGGTTGGCTGCTCCACTCCCGATCCAGCCAGGCCGGGCCACTGACCGTGTAGCGCTGGCCGTCGATTTCCAACTGGCCGCTGGCCTGGAAAAATGGCTGGCTGTAGTAATACGAAGCCTGGCCCTGCTCGGACTTCTGGCTGAAACCGTTGTCCCCCTGCAACACCAACGGTCGGGTCGAGGTAAGCCGCAATGCGTAGCTGAACCGCGAGTCGTGGGCCTTCAACTGCATATCCGCCAACGGATCGGCACCCGACGCCTGGGTGCCGAACTGCCAGTCATCGATCCAGGCATTGAAAGGCACCGCCTGCACCCCGGCCTGCCCTACGCCACCACGGGCATAACGCTCGGCGGCATGGTGCACGGTGGCGGACGTGACCGCCGCGTGACCGAGCCAGATGGTCTGGTTGCGCCAGCCGTCGGCCTGGGGCGCGGCGTCCAAGGCGCTGCGAAACAGCGTCCACTGCACGCCGAAGTCACGGCCCTGAGCGTCCTTGAGATTGGCGGTGACGTACCACCACTCGATACGAAAGCCTTCGTGGACGCCATGATCGGCCGGGAAACTGAACGTGCGCCCCGGCACCACCGGGGTGAAGGCGACGGCCTGGTCGCCGAGGCCGGCAAAGCCCTTCTCCGGCGTCGGCGGGTTGTCGCAGCCGCCGAGCAACGACGCCAGCAGCATCAGGCCAACTCTGAGCTTCATGGGCCCTCCTCGGAAAAGTGCCTGAGCAAATCCGCAGGTTGCGTACGGTACAACGCGTACAGCGGCCAGGCCGATGCCAGCAGCGTGGCGAACATCGCCAGGGCCAGCAACTGGGCCAGTTGCAATGGGAAGACCTGCAACGGCAGGCGCCAGCCAAAGGCTTGCACGTTGATCACCGTGTCCAGGCACCAGGCCAGGGCGATGCCCAGCGGCAACGCGAGCACCAGGGTCAGCAACGCGAGCAGCCAGGTCTGGCCGAGGTTGAGCAGCATCAACTGGCGGCGGGTCACCCCCAATGCCCACAACGGAGCCAACTGGCCGAGGCGACTCTGGCTCTGGGTCAGCAGGCTGATGAACAACGCGACGCCGGCGACCGCCAGGGTCAGGCTGTTGAGAGCGGCGGTGGCGGCAAAGGTGCGCTCGAACACCTGGGTCGACCAGCCTTTGAGCCGGGCCTGATCGACGATACGGCTGTCATCCAGGTGGAAGCGACTTTGCAACGCGTTCACCAACGCCGGGATCGCGGACGGCTCGATCCGCAGATTGAAGCGATACGGCGTCAAATGCGGCCAGTGCGCCAGCAGGTGGTCGGCGTTGATCAGCACGTGGCCCTTGGGGTTGCCGTAGTCGGCGTAGATCCCGACGATCCGTGGTGTCCATGGCCCCTGCGGGGTCGGCAGGGTCAAACGCTCACCGATCGTCACCTTGAGGCGCCGCGCCAGTTGCTCACTGAGCATCAGCGTGTCGGCGCCGGCCAGTTGCGCCCACGGGTCGCCGTCGGACGCCTCCAGCAGTGGCCAATGCTGGCGATACGCAGGGTGATCGATGATGCCGAAGAGGTCCGTCGGCCACCCGTGCAGGGGCACCGAGACTTGCCAGTTGGGCAGCACCGCGGTGACGGTCGGTTGCTGCTTGAGCCAGGCGTGCAGCGCTGCGGCCTGGAGCGGGGTTTGCGGGCTGACATACAACTCCGAGGTCAGCCGTTGTTCAAGCCAATGGTTGAAGGTCTGGCGGAAACCCGAGGTCATGCTGCCGGCGCCAATGTTCGCCGCCAACGCCAGCAACAAGGCCATCAGCGCCAGGCTCAGCGTCGGCAGTTGTTGGCGGCAATCGGCGAGAAACCACTGCCCCAGCACCGAGCGGCTACGACGCAACAACCCGTCCAAGACGCCGTTGAGCAACACGGGCAAGGCCAGGGCGGCGCCCAGCAACAGCGCCGTCATCAGGACAAAGCCGCTGGCCAGGCTGTCGCCCCAGATCAACGCCGCCGAGCCGATCGATGCGGCCAACGCCGCTATCCAGCCCTGGCGGCGCAACCGGCGTGCATGGGCCTGGTGCCAGGCCTGGGGGTTGGCCAGCGCCAGCAAGGGCAGGCGCGCCGCCCGCAGCAGGCTGTCCGCCCCGGCCAGCAGTGCACCCAGCAAGCTCAAGCCGATTCCGCTGAGCCACCACCACGGGCTGAGGTTCAAGTGTCCGGCCACTTCGGCACCGTACAACCCGCGCAAACTCGCAGCGACATCCGGCAACAACAGGCTCGCCAGCCAATACCCGCTGAGCACCCCGGCCACGCCGCCAAGTAACGCCAGCACCCCCAGTTCGAGGGCCAGGCTGGTGACCAGTCGCCGCGCACTGACCCCGCAGGCCCGCAAGGTTCGCAGCAGGCTGCGGCGTTGCTCCAGCGCCAGGCCGATGGCCGCGTGAGCGATGAACAGCCCCACCACGAACGACAGAAATCCCAGGGCATCGAGGTTCAGGTGGAAGCTTTCGGTCAGGCGCGAGAGGTTGTTTTCTTCATCGGCGCGCTTGAACTGCAACCGACCATTGAACGCCTCCGGCAAGGCTGCGTTGAAGGTGGCGGGCAGCAGCAAGCGCGACACCTGGTCCGGCAGCCCGAGGGCTTGTTGGGCAAAACCGATGTCCATCAACAGCATGCCCGGGGCCATGTCCGGCTGGACGTGCAAGGGTGGCAAGGATCGTCCATCGACGGTCCGGGGCCGGTCGCCCTCGCCCATCCCCAGCGCTTGCAAAGTCTGCGGGGCGACCCAGGTGCGCCCCGGATCGCTGAAAAACGCCACCACTTCGCTCATGTCCCGCGACTGCCCTGCCAGTGCCGCACCGGGCGGCAGCGACACCGGGTCGATGCCCATCAGTTGCAGGCGCAGGTCATCGTGCCCTTCAAGGTTCACCCGGGCCTGCACCACCGGCGACACCGGCCAGCCCTCGCGACGCAGATCGACAAACCACTGCTGGGGGAACGGCCCGCCACCAGGGGCGCTGAGGCTGGCCTGCGGTTCGCCGCCGATGAGCTGGCTGGCCCGGGCGTAGCTGTCTCGGGCCTGGCTGTTGAGTGCCAGCACGCCGGTCAACAGGCTGGTGGCGAGCCACAGCCCGGTGAGCACGCTGAAGAATTGCACCGGATGCCGGCGCCAATGGCTGAGCAGCGCCTTGAGGGTCTGAAGAAATATCATCACCCCTGGGCCACCTGCGCGAGTCGCCCCCCCTGCAACACCACACGCTGCGCCAGGCGGGCGGCCACCCGAGGGCTGTGGGTCACCATCAGCAGGCTGGTGGGACTGTCGGCCAGCAATTCCAACAACAATTGCAGCACTTCGTCACTGGTGGCCTCGTCAAGACTGCCAGTGGGCTCATCGGCCAACAACAACGGCGGGCGCGATGCCAGCGCCCGACCCAGCGCCACCCGTTGCTGCTGGCCGCCGGACAACTGCTCGGGATAACGCCGCAGCAGGTCTGCGAGGCCAAGCCGCCGCACCAGGTGCGCCTGCCAGGCCGGGTCGTGACGACTACACAGCCGCGCCTGGAACGCCAGGTTGTCCGCCACCGACAGGCTGCTGATGAGGTTGAACTGCTGGAACACCAGGCCGATTTCCGTACGCCGCCAGTTGGCCAGCTGACTTTCGCTCATGCCGTCGAGCCGGTACTCGCCACTGCGGATGCTGCCGCGATCGACCTTGTCCAGCCCGGCAACCAGGTGCAACAACGTGCTCTTGCCGCTGCCGGACTCCCCCATCAACGCCAGGCTGCTGCCCGGCATCAGCGTCAGGTCGACGCCCTGCAACACCGGCAGCGGGCCTTGGGGCGTAACGTAGCTTTTGAAAACGTCGCGGACTTCCAGCATGGACAGGCTCGGATGGGAAACGTGAGGCTCAGGATAGCGGAGTTGAAGGCCCTCCCGTCGATTGGACCGTGCGATCCGAGCTACCCGTTTATCAGGCGCAGCAAAAGACTGGATCCATTTCCTTGCACAGCATCAATTCTCAGCTATCAATCAATTACTAATGCGCGCCGTTTACTGGCAGTCGGCGTAAACGTCATGAATATGACGCCTCTGAATGACCGCCTCTTCAAAGGACGCTCGCCGACATGCCTCACGCCCACTATCGCCGCGATATCGACGGGCTTCGCGCCGTCGCGGTCATCGCCGTGCTGATCCATCACCTCAATACCAACCTGCTCCCGGGCGGGTTCGTGGGCGTGGACATTTTCTTCGTCATCTCAGGCTTTCTCATCACGTCCCAGGTGTTTTCCGAGATCAAGGACCGCACCTTTTCGCTGAAGCGCTTTTATCAACGGCGCATCAACCGCATCGTTCCCGCATTGGCGACGGTGGTGCTGGCAAGCGTGATCGCCGGGGCCTTCATCCTGTCCCCGGTTGACCTGACGCGGCTCAATGTCAGCGCGCTGTTTTCCCTGCTCGGGGTTTCGAACATCTACATCTGGATGAAGTACGGCAACTATTTCGCGGCAGACGCCCGCGAGGCGCCGTTGCTGCACACCTGGTCACTGGGCATCGAGGAACAGTTCTATGTGGTCTGGCCGCTACTGGTCCTGACGCTTTATCGGCTGGCGCCCCGCTACGTGCCGGTCGTGCTGGGGGTCGGCCTCGTCGCGGCCATTGGTCTTTCCGAGTACGCCACGAACGTTTTCGTCACGGCTTCCTACTACCTGCTGCCCACGCGCTTCTTCGAACTGATGCTGGGTGGGGCGCTGGGCATCTACCTTTATCAGCCCCGTTCGCTCGACCGGCGCGTCGCCCTGGGCTGCACGCTGGCGGGAACCGGCTTGATCGGCTTCTCCCTGCTCGCCCTCAGCCCCGAGGCACCCTTCCCCGGCCTCAATGCCTTGATCCCTTGCCTGGGTGCGGCACTGCTGATCCTGGCCGGCAGTACGGGCATTGAGTCGCGCCTGCTGAACAATCGGCCCATGGTCTTCATCGGCCTGATTTCCTACTCGCTTTATCTGTGGCATTGGCCATTGATTGCCTATCTGAATTACCTGGGCATTGCCATGACGCTGCCGGTGGGACTCTCGCTGCTGGCGATGTCGATCGCACTGTCGTGGTTGTCCTGGCGCTATGTCGAGGTGCCGTTTCGACGCAGCGGTGTACACCTGCCGTTTTCCCGCGTACTCACCCGCCGTTTCATCACGCCAGCCCTGGGGCTTGCCCTGGTGGCGGCGCTGAGCGTGCAAGGGAACGGCTTCCCCCAGCGTTTCGCACCGCAGGTGGCCACTCTCGAAGCCATGACCCTGGTGGAACCGAACAAGCTTCGCAGCGACTGCCACATGCCCAATGCGCAATATGGCACCGAGCCCAACCCCCATTGCCGACTGGGCACGCGCAAGGCGCAGATCGACGGGATCATGGTCGGTGACTCGTTCGCCAATCACTTTACCGGCATGGTCGATATCCTGGCCGAACCCAACGGCATCGAACTGATGGATTACACCCTCGATGACTGCCCGCCGATCTTCAGCTACACCGCTCAAGCCGCGACGGTGTATGTCGCCCATTGCATGGCGCGCAACAAACGCGTGATTGGGTTGATCGAGCAGAATCACTACCGGTATGTGGTGCTGGCGGGTGCCTGGCCGAGGGATGCCGCGACCGGGGAGATGATCGAAGCGAGCATCAGGCGAGTGGCCGACAACACCGGCCAGGTCATCGTGATCCTCAGCAACCAGCACATCGACAAAGCCGCGACCTGCCCGGTGCGCCGCTTGATGTTTGGCCTCGATCGCCCTTGCTCGGCCCCGCAAGACATCACGGCACCGTACTGGGCAGGAATACACGCCAGGTTGCCGCAGGTGCACTTCATCGACCCCAACCAGGTGATCTGCCCTTCCGGGTTGTGCAGCCCGATCATCGACGGGCGATTGCTCTACCGCGATGACTCGCACCTCAATGATGTGGGTTCGCGCTTCATTGGCCACACATTGCGCGACCGGGGGTTTTCCCTGCTCCATGACCCCGTCCGCCCCGGGTAGGCCTTGCCCGCGAAAGCGGTGTGTCTGTTATGAATATGTTGGATGTGCCGCCGCCTTCGCGGGCAAGCCCGCTTCCACAGGGGATTGGGGGCTACCGCAGGAGCCGGGTTGGCTGTCAGGCTGCCTTCGCGGGCGAGCCTGCAAAGCTTGTTGGTGCATGCAAAGGCTGCGTACACCCCAAATCCCTGTGGGAGCGGGCTTGCCCGCGAAAGCGGTGTGTCTGTTATGAATATATTGGATGTGCCGCCGCCTTCGCGGGCAAGCCCGCTCCCACAGGGGATTGGGGACTACCGCACGAACCGCGTTGACTGTCAGGCCGCCTTCGCGGGCGAGCCTGCAAAGCTTGTTGGTGCATGCAAAGGCTGCGTACACCCCAAATCCCTGTGGGAGCGGGCTTGCCCGCGAAAGCGGTGTGTCTGTTATGAATATGTTGGATGTGCCGCCGCCTTCGCGGGCAAGCCCGCTCCCACAGGGGATTGGGGGCTACCGCAGGAGCCGGGTTGGCTGTCAGGCTCGCACAGGGAAAATTGTGTGGGGCTTGAGCCTGGGCCTGATGTGGGCATGATCAATGCCCCACGGCCATTTCCGCCTGGGTCGGTTTCGGGGTGACGATGTGGCTCAGGTCAATATGCCGCCAGGCCGGTTTCGCCCCCAGGCGCGCATTGAAGCGGTAGTTGAAGGTGAAATCGTCATCGGTAGGCTGGACCAGCGACCTGCCATAGACCGACTCGACGCCAGCAGTGTCGTAGCCCATCAACTGCAGCAGGGTCGGGAAGATGTTGTAGTGGCTCGAACGGTCCTTGTTCTGCGCCAGAGCGTCACGCCAGTCGAGGGTGTGCAAGGCCTTGCCCTGGATGACCACCAACGGCACCAGCCCCTCCTCCGCCACCGGGTCGCCGCCGCAGTGGGTGTTCAGGCCCGGATTGCCGCGCTCATGCAGGTCCTGGCCATGATCGGAGGTGTAGATCACCACGGCATTGCTCAGGTCGGCCTGCTGGAAAATGCGCCTGAAGAACTCCCCGACATTCCACAGCAACGTGTTCTGATAGGCATTGCGGTACAACACCCAATCGTCGTTCTGGCCGTTGAAACCGTCGCGCTTGCCGGTGTCGGGCACGTCCTGGTACTGCCCGCGCGGCAGCGCCGGTCGATAGCTCATGAAATCGTCGGGGTATTTGTCGTGGACCGGGAAGTGCGCGCCCACCTTGTTGATCACCACCAGCTCGGCCTGGCCGTCACCCAGCAGTTCGACCAGCTTCGCCGCGGCCGCCATGTCGCGGTCGCGTACGCGCACCTGGTCGAATTGGACGAAGGCGTCGATGTCCTGTTTTTCCAGGTCGGTCATCAGGTTCTGCAAGTTGCCGCCGGTGCGCTGGGCGTCGATGTAGACCGTGCGCAGGCCCGCTTTCCTGGCGTACTGCCAGATCGATGGGAGGGTGCTGTTGATGCGCATGTAGTCGGCGCGTGTGCCGCCATAACGCAGGGTGACGTTGGTGTCGGCGCTGCAATTGGCGATGGAGGCGGCATACCCGTAGTTGAAAATCTCCACGCCATCCGGCGCCGTTTCCAAGCCACTGTGCACGCCGGAAGGGGTGTTGATGTCGAGGTAGTTGCCGGCAATGCTTTCATCGATGATCAGCACGATATCGTGGTCGATGGGCGCCGTTGGCCGCGCGATACCCACCGGTTCCCGAGGGCCGACGGTGTTGTGCCAGGCCTCGTAGAGAAACAAGTTCAGGTAGGCCAGCGGCGTGTACATCACCGGTAACCCGCGGGCACCTTCCCCCGCCCGTACGAACAGCACCCCACTGAGTAACAGCACACCCAGCACCGGTGCGGCGATGGGCAGGTATCCGGGGATCGCCAGGCGCCGCCGCGGCTTGAGCCCGACCCCTAGCAACAGCAACAGGCCACCGGCCATGGCGCTGGTGATCACCTCGCGATACTGGTAGGCCGCCTCCTGGATGAACCCGCCCGAATACACCAGCGACACGAACTGGCTGTAAGTCAGGTAGCTGTCGGTGACCCGTGTGTAGACCTCGAAGAACACCGCCGAGACGAACATCACCAAGGCAAACAGGTGCCGCACAAGCGTCAGGCGAATGTGCGCGGCCAGCCATAACCCGACCACCAGCACCACGAACATCGCGCCGAACAGCAGTGTGGCAACACCCACCCCCAGGGCGCCCAGGCGATCGAGGTAGTACTCGTGACCCCGGACCAGATACAGCACTAGCAGCAGTTCCTTGAGGTATCGGGTCATGACGTTCTCGGCGAGGTCGCGACGTTGAAAAAAGATGCGTTCCGGCGCCAGGAAAGCGGCGCTTTTCCGGTGCCCGGACAGGCTTCGTTTCTGCACCTTAGCAGCGACCTTCCAAAGTGCAAGAAATGCCTTGACCAACGAGCGCGTCAAAAAAAAGTTAGCCCAAAAATGACACGATTAAGGCCATTAAAAACGAAAAATCTATGGATTATGACCGTTCATCGCTTTCTTGAACGCTGCTAAAACCCTTTAAAACCGAGACTTTTCCAAGACAGTCAATAACTTGATATCAAAAGGCCCTGTTCTTTCGAGTTTTACCAACACTGACAACTGTCATTTTGCTGACACGCTTTTCTGAGGCTGCGCTATACCCCCTCATAACAGTTTCATCCGAGTTACATAAACGGGTTTTTGCGAGGCGCGCCAAGAATGGACGTGAGCGTATTTGGAACGGGGTATGTGGGGCTGATCCAGGCCGCCGCGCTGGCCGATGTCGGGCATCGCGTGCTGTGCATCGACATCGACCCGAACAAGATCCGGCAACTGCAACAAGCGGTGCCGCCTATCAGCGAACCGGGCCTGTCCGGTTTGCTCGAAGAGAACATCAAGGCCGGGCGGCTGGCGTTCAGTTCCCAGGCCAGCGATGCGGTCAATCACGGCGAGTTGATCTTCATCGCCGTCGGCACGCCCGCCGATGAGGACGGTTCGGCCGACCTGAGCCATGTGCTGGGCGTCACCCGCCAGATCGCCGACTTCATGGACAGCGACCGCACCTTGATCATCAAGTCCACGGTGCCGGTGGGCACGGCCGACAAGGTGGCCGAATGCGCCCGCCAGGCGCTGGCGCGCCGGGGCCTCAAGCAACTGAATGTGCGCGTGGTGTCCAACCCCGAATTCCTCAAGGAGGGCAGCGCCCTCGCCGACTGCATGCGTCCGGACCGGATCATCGTCGGCACCGCCGATCAGTTGGCCCGCGACCAGATGAGCGAGCTGTACGCGCCCTTCTGCCGCAACCACGAAAAACTGATGTTCATGGACAACCGCAGCGCCGAACTGACCAAGTACGCCGCCAACGCGATGCTCGCCACGCGCATCAGCTTCATGAACGAGCTGGCCAACCTCACCGAACGCCTGGGGGCCGACATCGAAGCGGTGCGCAAAGGCATCGGTTCAGACCCGCGCATCGGCTATCACTTCATCTACCCCGGCTGCGGCTTCGGTGGCTCGTGCTTCCCCAAGGACCTGCGAGCCCTGCTGCACACCGCCGAACAGAGCGGCATGCCCCTGCGCCTGCTGCGCAGCGTCACCGACGTCAACGACAGCCAGCGGCACATCCTCTTCGAGAAACTCGCCAAGCAGTTTCCCGACGGCCTGTCCGGCAAGTCGATTGCCATCTGGGGCCTGGCCTTCAAGCCCAACACCGATGACATGCGCGAAGCCCCCAGCCGCTACCTGATGGAAGCGCTGTGGCGCGAAGGCGCCCGGGTCCAGGCCTATGACCCGGAAGCCATGTCCGAATGCCGCCGCCTCTACGGCTACCGCAAAGACCTGAACCTGTGCGCCACCCGCGATGACACCCTGGAGGACGCCGACGCCCTGGTGATCTGCACCGAGTGGAAAAACTTCCGCGTAGTGGACTTCGACCTGCTGGCCAGCAAGTTGCGCGCCCGCGTGATCATCGATGGCCGCAACCTGTACAACCCCGAACACCTGGCCGCCGCCGGGCTGTTGTATCGCGGCATCGGCCTGCGGCATACCCTGCCGGACACCGCTGCAACAGGGCCGCAAGCGTGAATGTCCTGGTGACCGGCGCAGCCGGGTTCATCGGTGCACATTGCGTGCTGCGCCTGCTGCGCGACGGCCATCGGGTGTGCGGGCTGGACAACTTCAACGACTACTACGACCCGCAGCTCAAGCACGACCGCGTGGCCTGGGTGCACGAGCAGGCCGGCGAGTTCCCGCTGGCCCGGATCGACTTGAGCGACGCACCGGCCATCGACGCGCTGTTCCAGCACCACCGCCCGGATGTGGTGATCCACCTCGCCGCTCAGGCCGGCGTGCGCTATTCCCTGGAGAACCCGCGGGCCTATGTCGACAGCAACCTCGGCGGTTTCCTCAACATCCTGGAAAGCTGCCGCCGCTACCCGGTCAGGCACCTGATCTACGCCTCTTCCAGCTCGGTGTACGGCGCCAACCCGCACACGCCGTACTCCGAGCAGGACAACGTCGACCATCCGTTGTCGCTGTACGCGGCCAGCAAAAAAGCCAATGAGCTGATGGCCCACAGCTACAGCCACCTGTTCGGCATCCCTTGCACCGGCCTGCGCTTCTTCACCGTGTACGGTCCCTGGGGCCGGCCGGACATGTCGCCGATCCAGTTCGCCCGCGCCATCACCGAAGGCCGGGTGCTGTCGCTGTACAACCACGGCGAGCACCAACGGGATTTCACCTACGTCGACGACATCATCGAGAGCATCGCCCGGCTGGTCGACCGCCCGCCCCACGTCACGCCACAAGACACCTGCGAACAACCGGGCCCGGCCACCAGCCGGGCGCCCTGGCAGATCTTCAACATCGGCGGGCAGCACCCGGTGGCGCTGCGCAGCTATGTGGCACTGCTGGAAAAACACCTGGGCCGCAGCGCCCACATCGAACTGCTGCCCCTGCAAGCCGGGGACGTACTCAACACCTGCGCCGATGCCAGTGGCCTGGCGCGGGCCACCGGGTTCCAGCCGCGCATCGAACTGGACGAAGGCCTCGGCCGCTTCATCGCCTGGTTTCAGGAGTACTACGCACGGCCTGCTGCCCACCCGCCGCTCGCGGCTGAACCTGCGCACGAACCTCAGCGGAGGAGTCTATGACCCGACATGAGCATGACCTACCGATCAACACCCCCGGACGCGACAAACGTGTCGACCCCGACCACCGCAGGCGCCTCGACGCGGCCATCCACCGGCAAGGCCGGGGCTGGCTGACCGGTCGCGACGGCGGCCGGCCCTGGACGGTCTCACGGACCAATCGGGTGATGGCCTGCCTCGGTGCCCTGACGATCCTGCTGATGCTCTGTCCATTGCTGCTGGGCCTGGCGCTGCTGGTCAAGTTCTCAAGCCCGGGGCCGGCGCTGTTCGTGCAGAAGCGCACTGGCTACCGCGGCCGGGTCTTTGGCATGTACAAGTTTCGCACCATGGTCGCCGACGCCGAAGCCCTCAAGGAGTCGCTGCGCCACCTCAACAAACACGGCGTCGATGCCATCGACTTCAAGATCGACAACGACCCGCGCATCACGCCCATTGGCCGGTTCCTGCGGCGCAGCAGCCTCGACGAACTGCCCAACCTGATCAATGTAGTGACCGGCGACATGCGCCTGGTGGGCCCGCGGCCCACCTCGTTCAACGCCTACCGCTACAAGGACAACCACCTTGTGCGCCTGAGCATCTACCCCGGCATGACCGGCCTTTGGCAGATCTCCGGACGCAGCAATATCGACTTCGACCAGCGCGTGGAATTGGACCTCAGCTACATCGCCGAGCAAAGCCTGATGCTGGATTTGAAGATCCTGTTGATGACCCCCTTCAAAGTGTTCAGCGGCCACGGAGCGAGTTAAATGGACGGTTCGACGAATATTCTCACCATAGCAAGCCCGAGCGAGACCAACCTGACCTCGACCGTGCTCGACCCTTCCTTGCGGATACTGCTGCTGACGGCCGCCAATACCGGCACCGGCACCAGCACCAGCGCCATGGCGCTGGCCGCTCAACTGGCGCAGATGAGCACGGGGCGCGTGTTGCTGGTGGATGCCAGCCATTCGCCGCGCAACCTCAGCCAGCAACTGTCGCTGTACAAGGAGCGCGGCTTCAGCGACCTGCTGTTCAACAGCCTCTCCCCGCCCTTGTTGCAGGACTGCGTGGTGCAGATCTCCAGCCTGCCCTTCGACTTCCTGCCGCTCGGACGCCTGGGCCGCAATGCCGAACGCCTGAGCCCCGAGCAACTGCGCCCGCTGTTCCGGCAACTGGCGGCGCAGTACCGCTTCGTGGTGATCGACGCCGACGCGGTGTATTCGGCCTGCGACACGCTGGTGCTCAGCACCCAGGTGGACGGCGTGGTGCTGGTGGTGCGCGGTGAGGACACCCGCTGGGAAGTGGCCCAGGCCACTCGCCAGCGCTTGTCCCAGGCCGGCGCGAAGGTGGTGGGCAGCGTGTTCAACCGCCGCAAGTACTACATGCCCAAATGGCTCTACAACAACCTGTAAGCGTGCAGAAGGATGACGAGATGAACGCCAGAATGCTTGTCCTGCTGTTGCTGCCGCTCGCCGGTTGCTCCAGCAACACCGATACCCGTTCGATGCCGGTGCAGATCCTCACGGCCGCACCGGCCAACGCCCAGGCCACCGACATGCCCAAGGTCGAGCAGACCCTGCGGCCTCAGGATGTGCTCGATGTGATCTTTCACATCAGCACCACCGGCCCACAGGCCTACCGCGTACAACCGGGTGACCAGGTGGCCCTGAACTTCACCGCCGCCAGCCAGCTCAACGGCACGCAACAGGTCATGCCCGATGGCAGCATTGAACTGCCGGGCGCCAACACCGCGGTCAAGGTCGCCGGCTTGACCACCGACGAAGCCCGCCTCGCGGTGCAACGGGCCTACGACCAGAAAATGCTCTTCCAGCCCAACCGCAACCAGTTGACGGTGCTGGTCACCAGCCCGCTGGCCGGCGAGAACAACCTGCGCAGCACCTTGAGTCACCCCGGCACCGGCATGAGCCGGGAAATCACCGTGGGCCGGGACGGCTATGCGAGCTTTCCGGAAATCGGCGCCGTGCCGCTGCAAGGCATGACCGTCACCCAGCTGGAGGCGTTTCTCAATGAGCGTTACGCCCAACTGCCCGGGCACATGACCGTCGATGTGCTGCTCAAGTCCACCGCCGGCAACGAGATCTACGTGCTCGGTGAAGTCGCCCAACCCGGCTCCTACCCCATCCGCCGGCCGATCTCGGTGCTTGAGGCGCTGACCCTGGCCCGCGGCACCAACGTCAAGGCCCGGCTCGATTCGGTGGTGATCATGCGCCGCAACGGCAACCAGGTCGAAGCCCGGCATTACGACGTGGAAAAAGCCCTGAGCGGCGACGCGTCGCAAATCGCCTACCTGCAACCCGAAGACATGCTGTTCGTACCCAAGACCAAGCTCGCCAGCGCCGGCGAACTCGCCAGGCAACTGGCCGACGTGGTGCTGTTCCAGGGCATGGGGGTCAGCTTCGGCTACCGCCTCGACAACAAAGGCAGCAACAGCAACTGACCCAGGTGATCGACATGAATCCCAAGGAAAATTATCTGCATGAGTTCTTCAGGATCTTCTTCGCCAACAAGCAATGGGTGAAGCGTGTCTTCCTGATTTTCGCCGTCATCGCCCTGGTGCTGCCGTTGATGCTCAAACAGAGCTTCGATATCACCGCACAGGTGATCGTGCAGTCGAAAAAAATCTCCCAGGGCGACGCCACCACGTCGCTCAACCAGGAGAACGCCACGTTCGTTCCACCGTCCCTGGCGGACATGGAAACCGAGAGCAATATCCTCCGTTCGCCCGCGCTGATCCGCCAGACCATCAGCACCCTGCGCGACCAGGGCGAATACACACCCAGCCCCGGCATCTTCAACAAGTGGGTGAGCGATCCGTTCAAGCGCTACGTCACCACGCCGCTGCGCGAGTACGCCATCAACCCGCTGCGCGACGCGCTGGGGCTGGAGGTGGACCCGGTGCGCGACACCGTGCTCGATACCCTGACCGACGAAGCCGTCGAAAACCTCAAGATCGAGACCTTGCCGGGCTCCAATGTCATCTCCATCGTCTACAGCTTCGGTGACCCGGCCCAAGGCACTCGGTTCGTCGAACAACTGCTGCAGAACTACCTCGCCGGTCGCCAGGAACTGCAATCGATCGAGCTGCCGCAGACGTTCTACGAGCAAAAGAAAAGCCAGTACCAGCATCGCCTCGACGGCCTGGAAAGCACCCGCCTGACCTTGCTCGAAGGTGTCGGCTCGGCGGATCCGAAGGAGGAAATCACCTTCCGCCTGAACGCTATCAACACCGAAGAACAGGCCCTGAACCTGTACCAGGATCGCCTGCTGCAAAGCCAACGCTGGCTCGACTACCTCAAGACCAGCCTGGCGTCGGCGAACAGCTCGCGGTTCAACGACTACACCTTCCCGTTCACCTTCACCACCACCGTGGACAACATCGCCTTCGAAGACCGGGAAATCAAACAGCTGGGCGAACAACTGACCGGCCAGGTCGCCCGCTACATGAATGACCTGGCGATCTTCCAACCCGGCAGCGAACCGATGCTGCTGGCTCGCGAGCAGATCGTGCGCACCCGCCAGCAATTCCTGAAGGTGGTGAGCAACCGGATCCAGGAACGCACCACCGACCTGGCCGTGGTCAGCTCGGTGATCAACCAGAAGGTCGAGCGCATCGCCGAGTTCAAGGAACGGATCCACCAGTTGCAGGAAACCCAGAGCAAGCTGCGGCAGATGGACACCGAGATCGACGCCCTGCATGCGGCGTTCTCCACCTACGCCCAACGGTTCGCCGAAGCCAGCACCGCTCGTTCGCTGGACAGCGAACTGTCCAACGCCCGGGTCCTGAGCCCACCCTTCGAACCGACCGCTGCGGCATTCCCCAAACCGATGCTGATCATCGCGTTCGGCCTGTTCAGCGGCCTGTTGCTGGCGATCGCCCTGGTCTATGTGCGTGAGTTCTTCGACCATCGCTTCAAGCATCCGGCCCAGATCAGCCAACAACTGGATGTACCGGTGCTGCTGGTGATCAACGAGCAGTCCCCCGACCAGGTCAACCCGCACCGCAACTGGACCCTGCCCAGCCTTGTCCATTGGGTGCGCAATTGAACGCGCCGTTCGGCCCGACCCGCCACAGCAGCCCCCTGTCGATCATTCACCTGCTCGACAGCGGCGGCTTCTACGGGGCCGAGCGGATGCTGCTCGATCATTGCCTGGCCACGCCCGGACAGCACCAGGTGCTGTTCCTGGCGGCGCCGCCGACCTTGATCACGCGCTTTCGCCAGGCCGGGGTCGACTGCCACCGTTGCGCCAATTGGGCCGAGCTGTTGCAGCACCTGCGCCAGCGTCGCGAGGACCGGCCGCTGATCAACACCCACAATTTCAAGGGGCTGTTGTTCGGCTGGTCCGCCGCCACGTTGCTGCGCCTGCCACTGGTGATCACCCAACACGGCTTCACCCCGCGCAGCCCCAAGCAGCGCTTCTACACCTGGCTGAGCCTGCAACTGTGCCGCACCGGCTCGGTCAAGCGAGTGGTCTGCGTGGCCGAGAGCATTGCCGCCCTGCACCGTCAGGCCAGCGTGCGCGCTTCGAAACTCGACGTGATCCCCAACGGCTTGCCGGCGGTCACCGCGCCGCCGGCCCACCGCGCCGATGAACAGCGCTGGCGGGTCGGCTACGTCGGGCGCTTGAGCAGCGAGAAAGGCCCGGACCTGTTTCTCGACGCCATGATCCCGCTGTGCCAGCGGCATTCGTCACTGCATGCGGTGATGCTCGGCGACGGTCCGGAACGCCAGACGCTGCTCAAGCGCATCAACGACGCCGGTCTGCCGACGCGCATCGAACTGCCGGGCTACCAGACCGACATGAACGCCTGGTGGAGCCGCCTCGATGCCCTGGTGATCAGTTCGCGCACCGAAGGCACGCCGATGATCCTGCTCGAAGCCATGCAGGCCGGCGTGCCGGTGGTGGCGTTCGGCGTCGGCGGCATTCCCGATGTCCTGCAGGACCGGCACAACGGCCTGCTCGCGACACCGGCCGACAGCCACGAACTGGCGCAACAGATCGAGACGCTGTTCAGCGAACCGCCCCTGGCGCGGATCCTCGCCGACAACGCCCGTCGCACCCAGCAGGAGCGCTACGACCTGCGCACGCTGGCCGAGCGCTGGTCGCAGCTCTACATCCGCACGGCACAGGAGGCTCACCCATGATCGTCCCGCTCTCGATCATCAGCCTGCTAGGCCTGGCTTGCCTGGTGTTGCTGGCCAGCCCTTATCCGTTCCTGGCGCCAGGCGCGGTGCTGGGCCTGGTCGGTGTCACCGTGCTGTACCGCAAGCCTGGCTGGGGGCTGCTGGGCATCGCCGCGCTGGTGCCGTTCGAAGGCCTGTTCAAGGACAACGCCTTCTCCGGCACCAAGTTCTTCGGCCTGGCCCTGGCGCTGATCCTGATGTTGCAACTGGCCGTGCACCAGATTCCCGCCGCGCGCCTGCGCAGCAACATCTGGCGGCCATTGATCGGCTTCATGCTGCTCTACGGCTTGAGCATGCTGCTGACGGAAAACATGGACCTGTCCATGACCCATTTTCGCGAACTGAGCGTGGGCCTGGTCCTGTTCGGCATCACGCTGCTGATCGGCCGCGAACTGAACCTAGACATGTTCTGCCGCCTGGTGACGTTGAGCGTGACCGCCACCTGCGTGCTCGCGATGTTCTCGGCCAAGTACCAGGACCAGGGGCGCGCGTCCGGCCTGCTGGAAGACCCGAACGCCTTCGCCCTGCTGATTGCCTTCACCGTGCCGCTGGCCCTGCTGCTGATCCTGCGTGGCCCGTACCTGCTGTACCGGTTGTTCTGGGGTGGCTGCTTCGTCCTGCTGCTGGGCGGGATGACCAAGACCGAATCGCGCTCGGGGTTGGTGGTGCTGCTGCTCAGCCTGATCATCGGCCTGTACCACTACCGCGCGCAGTTGCCACGGATCCGTCCGCGGCACCTGGGGTTCGCGATGCTCGGGCTGGCGCTGATGGTCCCGCTGGCGGTCGCGGTGCTGCCGGCCGGCTACGTGGCACGCATCCAGTCGCTGAGCATCCTCAGCGCCGGCGCCAGTGCCCACAAGGACGAGTCCCTCGGGCGGCGTGCTTCGTACATCGTGGTCGGCAGCCAGATGATCCGCGAAAACCCGGTGCTGGGCGCAGGCCCCGGGACCTTCCCCCTGCACTACGCGCCCACCGGCTACGCCAAGGCGTTCTCGGCCAATCGCAAGCTGGGGGACCTGTATCGCCGGGCCCACAACACTTACCTGGAGATTTTCAGTGAGATCGGCATACCGGGCGGCTTGATGTTCGTCGGCATGCTCGGCCTGGGCCTGTACAACCTGATGCACGCCCGCCAGCTCTGGCTGCAACGCCGGGACTGGGCGCAGGCCGACCTGTTGACACACCTGTGCATGAGCTTCCTGTCGCTGACGCTGTTCCTGATGTTCCTCAGTGCACCGAACCACAAGTTGCTGTGGATCATGCTCGCCCTCACCAGCGTGCTGCGCTACGAAGCCGAGCAAGGTGTGCCGCGGGAGGTCCGGCCATGAAGCGGATCAGCATCGTCATCCCGATGTACAACGAGGCCCGGCACATTGGCCGGACACTGCGGGCGGCCCGGGAAGCCGCGCGTCAGGCGCAGCTGGAGTGCGAACTGATCGTGGTGGACAACGGCTCCGACGACCACGGCCCACGCATCGCCAGCGAGCTGGGCGCACGGGTGCTGATCGTGCCCGGCGTGCACATCGGCGCGCTGCGCAATCGCGGTGCGGCGGTGGCCCACGGCGACTGGCTGGCGTTCATCGACGCCGACATCGAAATGCCGGCCAACTGGCTCAAGCTGCTGCTCGAACTCGAAGGCCACCAGGGCGATGTGCTCGGCCTGGACCTGGACACGCCGCGCCAAGCCCCCTGGTTCGCCGAAGCCTGGCAACGTCGCAGCCAGCGTCCGGGGGCCCATCGCCTGCACCGGGTGCAGTGGCTGCCCAGCGCCAACCTGTTGTTGCGGCGCACTTGGTTTGAACAGGTCGGCGGCTTCGACGAAACCCTGCGCACCGGCGAAGACAAGGATTTTTCCCTGCGCCTGCGCCAAGCCGGCGCGCAACTGTTGCTGGTCAACGAAAGCGTGGCCCTGCACTGGGGTTACGAAGGCAGCTGGCGCGAATGGATGAGCAAGGAGTTGTGGCGCCAGGGCAGTCATCTGCAACTGCTGCGCAGCCATGGCCCAAGCCTGCGGCTGTTGCGCTTTCCGGCGCTGTCCGTGGGCGCCTGGGCGCTGGACGTCCTGGCCCTGCTCGCCGGGCTTGAGGGCCAACCGCGGCTGGCCTTGGGGCTGCTGCTGCTCACCGCGTTGCCGCCCCTGGTACTCAGCCTGCGCCAGAGCCGGCGTGACCCGCGCCTGACCCTGCAACTGTGGGCCTTGCACGGGGTACGCCTGCACCTGACCGGCGCCGCGTTGCTGCTCAACCTTTGTCATTGGAACGTCAGGAGACCTGCCCGTGGCTGAATTCATCTATTGGTCGTGCCTGTTGCTGCCGGTGTACGCCTACCTCGGCTACCCGGTGATCCTGAGCCTGCTGGCCCCCTTGTTTCCGCTGCGCTACTACGCCAAGGCGGTGCCGATGGACGTCAGCATCGTGATTGCCGCCCACAACGAGGCGCGGCACATCGAACAGAAGCTGCGCACCTTGCTGGCCCAGGATTATCGGGCCCATTCGCTGCAGATCATCCTGGCCAGCGACGGCTCCAGCGACGACACGGTGGCCTGCGCACGCAAAGTGGCGGATCCGCGCATCACCGTGCTCGACCTGCCCCGCCAAGGCAAGGCCGCCGCCCTCAACACCGGGGTGGCCCACAGCCGCGGCGCGATCCTGGTGTTCACCGACGCCGACAACCAATGGGCCACCGACACCCTCGGCCACCTGCTGGCGCCGCTGAGCGACCCGGAAGTGGGCGCGTGTGCAGGGCACATGGAAATCCCCGTGCCAGGCAAAGGCCTGAGCCTGGGCGACAGCCTGTATCGCCACTACGAAGGCTGGCTGCGCCGGGTGGAAAGCCGCACCGGTTGCATGGTGTCGGCCGACGGTGCGCTGCTGGCCCTGCGGCGCGAACTGTTCGAGCCCATACCGGCGCAGGTCAACGACGACTTTTTCCTCAGCACCTGCGCGCCGGCCGCCGGCAAGAGCATCGTCTATGCGCCACAGGCTCGGGTACTCGACCAGGGCGTGGACGAGGCCGACAAGCAGTTCCGTCGCCGCCAGCGGGTCACCGTCGGCGGCCTGCAAAGCCTGGCCCAGCGGCGCGCGCTGCTCAACCCACTGCGCCATGGGCTCTACGCCACCGGGTTGATCAGCCACAAGTTGATCCGCCGCCTGGCGCCGGTGTTGTTGCTGCCGTTGCTGCTGAGCAACGCCTGGCTGTGGAACGAGCATCCGTTCTATCGCCTGAGCCTGTTGGCACAACTGATCGGCTACAGCATGGCGCTGCTCGGGCTGATGGACTCGCAGCACCGCCTGCCCAGACCCTTTCGCCTGGCCGCGTTCGTGCTGGTGACGCTGGCGGGCATGAGCATCGGGCTGTGGCAGTTTCTGCGGGGCCAGCGCTACAGCCAATGGAACCCCGAGCAGAACCGCTGAAAAGGAGGATGGCCGATGTCGATCAAACACGTTTTCAAGCGCACCGGCGGTTGGCTGTACCTGAACACGGCCCTGGGTCGCGGACCCTTGCGCGGTGCCGGGGTGATCCTGATGCTGCACCGGGTGCTGAGCAACGACCGCGCCGCCGAACTGCCCCATCGCAACGAGCTGTGCGTCGGCCCGGAAGCCTTCGAGCACCTGCTGCTCTGGCTGCAACGCCACTTCGATTGCGTGCCCTTGATGACGCTGCTGCTGGCCGACCCGGAACACGTGCCGAACCGCCCACGGGTGGCCCTGACCTTCGACGACGGCTGGCGCGACAACGCCATGAATGCCTTTCCGCTGCTGCGCCAGTACCAGGTGCCGGCGAGTATTTTCCTGTCCACGGACTTCATCGGCAGCCGTCAACATTTCTGGTGGGAGGCCCTCGGCGAAACCCTCTGGGGCAGCCATGGCCAGGTGGCGCGTCACTCGCTGATCGAACATTTGCATCAGGTCGGCCGGCCACTGCCGGTGCTGCTCGATGACATCGACGACGACCGCCGCAGCCTGGCGCTCGTGCACTACCTGCAAAGCCTCAAGAGCCTCGACCCACAGGTGCTGAGCGACCTCACCGAAACCTGTCCCCATGGCGCCCAGCCCCAGGCGCTGGACTGGTCCCAGGTGCGCATGCTGGAAGACTCCGGCCTGATTCGCTTCGGCCCTCACGGCGCCAGCCACGCGATCCTCACCGGGCTGGACGACCAGCGCTTGCACGAAGAACTGTCGCGCAGCCGCATCGCCCTGGAAAACGGCTGCGCACAACCCCTGCCGGTGTATTGCTACCCCAACGGCGACCACGATGCCCGCGTGCGCCAGCAGGTGGCCACCCACGGTTATCCGTTTGCCCTGGGCACCGAGACCGGCCTGTACCGCCACGACGGCGACCCCTTGAACCTGCCGCGCTTCGGCGTCAGCCAACGCAACGCTCATCACCCTGAACTGCTGGCCTGGCGAATTCGCCGAGGAACACGCTCATGAGCCGTGGTCATTACCTCAAGCATCTGCTGTTGAGCATGGGGACGCGCTTGGCGATGATCGGCCTGCGCCTGCTGCGTAATGTGCTACTGGCACGGGTGCTCGGGCCCAGCGAGCGCGGACTGTTCGCCCTGCTCAGCACCCTGCCGGACCTGATCAGCGCCGCCACCAGCGGCGGCCTGAACTCCGCCGTCGGCTACCAGGCGGCGCAGCAGCGTTCGATGGGTTTGTTGCTCAGCCAGGTGCTGGTGTTCGGTTGCCTGCTGGCCGGGCTGCTGACCTTGCTGGTGGTGGCGCTGGCGCGCGAGTTTGGCACTGACCTGGACGTCACCACACAATTGGGGTTACTGGCCTGGCTGCTGTTGCTCGCCGTGCCGTTGACCGTGCTCAAGAGCGGCCTGCTGACCCTGCACAACGCGTCCGGCGGCGTCGGCGCCTTCAATGCCCTGCGCCTGGTGGAATCGGTGGCGCCGCTGTTGCTGTTCCTGGCGTTGTTCTGGCTCTGGAAAGACGCGGCCCTGGAAGCGGCGTTGATCAGTTGGCTGGCCGGCCTGAGCCTGGTGGTGCTGGCCGGTTGGGTCTGGCTGCGCCGGGACCAGGACGTCACCCTGCAATGGGATCGCAGCGGCCAGAACGAGCTGCTGCGCTACGGCGCCCGCAGCCACCCGGACCTGCTGTTCCAGCAAGTGATCCTGCGCTCCGACTACCTGTTCATCGGCGCCCTGCTGGGCAGCACCGCCCTGGGTCACTACGCCATGGCCAGCGCCGCCGCCGAACTGCTGCTGATCGTGCCGGAAGCCGTCACCACACCGCTGATGAAGCGCCTGTTGCAGCAGGACCGGGACATGCAGCGCCTGACCCCACTGGCCTTGCGCCTGACCGCCACGGTGATGCTGGGGGCCTGCCTGAGCATGGCCTTGATCGGCGAATGGTTGATCGTCACCTTGTTCGGCGTCGCCTACCAGCCGGCGTATCCGGCCCTGCTGGCACTGCTGCCGGGGCTGTTCGGGCTGTGCTACGCGAGCATCCTGCGCCTGGACCTGCTGGGCAAGAACCGGCCCGGTGCCGTCTCGTTGTTGATGGGCTTGGGGGCGCTGCTGAACCTGGCGCTGAATGTGTTGCTGATCCCACGCTTTGGTATCGTCGGTGCCGCCGCCGCATCGTCCATCGCCTACCTGGGCGTGACCCTGGCGCTGCTGGCGATGTATTGCCGACTCAGCGGCGTGGCGCCGTGGCAGACACTGATCATCCTGCCCAGCGATTTACTGCCGATGCGTCAAATGCTACAGGGGAAATCGGCATGAAGTTTCCTGGCGCCTGGCCGTGCGCCTTCGCGAGCAAGCTCGCTCCCACAGGCGCGACACCGTACCCCGTGGGAGCGAGCTTGCTCGCGAAAAGGACGACGCGGCACTGGGCATTGGGCGCCTGCCTGTGGGCGCTGGCGCTCTCCGCCCATGGCGCAACCATGGCCTGGACCGGCATTCGCGACGGCAGCCTGTACTTGCAGACCGATCGGCCAGACACCGTGACCGTGCGCTGGGTGCCGGCCTGGCAAGCCAACGCCAATGCCGAGCACATCTACCTGCTCAATGGCCAGGGCCGCCTGGTGGGTGAACGCCTGATCAAGGCCGAGCAGGAACACGGCGAGCAGCAATGGCCCTTGCTGCCCGGCCCCGCCAGCTATCGGCTGGAAATCCCCGGCTACAGTTTCCGTCGCTACACCCTTGAACACGATGCACGCACCCAGGCGCTGTTCGCCCCGGCCAAGGTGCATTTCAGCACCGAGGCCCATGACGGCGACGAACTGTACTTCAAGGTCGCCGCCGGCGAGCGTGCCGTGCTGGCGGGCAAGTTCCACGGTGGCGTGCGCGGTCTGCAAGCCCGGCGCGTGGCCGACGGCAAACAACTGCAACTGAACCTCAAGCCGTACCCCGCTTATTGGCAGTTCGACCAAGTGGCCCTGCCTGTCGCCGACGTCGAGCAGGTCTGGCGCCTGCACTTGCTGGGCAACGGCAAGGCGGCGTTCTGGCTGGACGGCACTGCCAACCTGTTCGCCCAGGCGCCGGCGCAACTGCGACCGCTTCGCGAAGACCCAGGACAAACACACCTGAAGGTGTACGCCGAAGTGCTGGGGAACACGCCCAAGCTGGGGGTTGCGCTCCCCTACGCGATGCCGCCGCCCTCCGCTTATGCGGTCATCGACGCACTCAAACCCCAGGCAGCCACCTACTACAGCATCGTCGACGTCATCGCGGCCAACCCCGCCCATGAGGATCGGTTCCGGCGCCTCTACCAGGATCGCTTCGGCATCAGCCGCGACATTACCCTGCTCGCCGGCAGCGGACGCAAGGCCGATCTCGTGGCCGACCGCACCACCAACAGCGGCTTGCAAGCCTGGCTCAAGTCCACCCGCGCCCTGGGCGGCAAAGGCGTGCACTACTTGGGTTTCGCCGATGAGCCGAACCTCAACTACCCCGACTTCGCCAGCTACCAGGCGGTGTTCGAGAGCATGGCCAATGAAGTCCGCGCCCTGCCCGCCAACGTCCGCGCGGGGGTGCGCATCGCGATCCCGGCCAGTTCCCGGTTCACCAACGGTCCGCTGGCCGAAAACGCCGCCGACAAACGCGGTATCGACTGGGCCCGGCGCCTGCTGGCCCAGTACGGCGACCAGGTCGACGCCCTGGCCTGGCATGAATGGATGATTCGCGACCTGTTGGCGACACGGGTGTATCGCAACAGTGTGCGGCGCGCCGCCGGGCTGGTGGGCCTGGACGCCACGGGCCGGCCACGCAAGGCGCTGCTGCTGGACCAGACCAACATGTCCAGCGGTTCCAGCCTGAGCCCCTACGACCAGGAAACCCACTACGCCGCCCTGTGGTGGACCTCGGTGGTGATCAACGCCTCCGCCGATGGCCTGCTCGACATGCTCAACTGGTTCCAGGCCGCCGACGAGCCGCAGTACCCCAAGGGCATGGTGCGGGTCCTGGACGACGATCGCTTCGAACTCAAGCCGGTGGGCCTGGCCCAGCAATTCATCCAGCAGCACTGGTTGGGACAGGTGCTGCGCCTGGACAACGACGCCTTCGAGGTGGACGCACTGGCCATGGCCACCGGCAAGCAAAGCAGCCTGCTGGGCGTGAACAAAAGCACCCGAGCCCATCAGGTCAGCCTGGACGGCGTTGCCTGCCACCAGGCTAAAGCAGAACTGGCGTATTTCGGCCCCGACAGCCATATCCGCAGCGCCCCGTTCAGTTGCGAGGCCGGGCAGATCCGGTTTCTCCTGCCAGGAGAAACCCTGTTTGTCCTGGGCTGGACCGCTCCCGCTTCCCCACAACCCGCCATCCCTCAGGAGGCACCATGAGCGTTTTACAGAAATGTCGTCGTCACGTTCAAAAGAAGGGCCTGCGCGCAGTCTTTAAACAACTGCTCAAGCACTATGTGTTTTTCCACACTCGGCTGGTGTGGCTGGAGCACGATGTACAGACCCCGCTTCCTGCGCATAACCTCAAGCCCTACCCACCGATGCGCCTGGCTTTTATCACGGTCAGCAATGCCCAGGCTTTTGCCCGACACTTCGGCGACCGTGTGCAAACCATGCGCGAGCTGGCAGCCGAGGGCTACACAGGCCTGATGTATCTGGATGCACAGGACGACACCGTGGGTTTCGCCTGGGCCAGCACACAGGATTATTTCGACCGCCATTACTATCGGTGCAACTTTGCGATCAAGCCTGGCGAATACTTTCAGTTCGGTGGCGAGATGATCCCAGCTTACTGGGGCTCCTGTATGTCGGCGGACATGCAACTGGAGATGTGGAAGGTCATGGCCGGCAAAGGTTGCCACACGATGGTCGATGTCTGCGATTTGCAAAACATTCCGGCGATCAAGATGCACTTGCGCATGGGCTTCCGGGAACGCGGCAAGATCACCCATGTGTATCGCCTGTTCGGTCGCTGGCGTTTGTTCCGCGACACGTTTTACCGCCACTCCGTACTGGACGCCTTTCATAAACCAGCCGGGCCGGCAGCAACGATTGCGGCAGCCTGATTGGCGTGGCAGTCCGGCCGCCAGCAAGGCGGCCACCTGCCGCGTCAACGGGAAGCCACGGCGTTATCCCAGCCCACCATGCGACAGGAGGCAACATGAACGTTCTACAAAAACTGCATGATCAGATTCGTATAAAAGGTCTGCGCGCCGTTCTGAGGCAGTTGTGCAAGCACTACCTGTATTTCCACGAGCAACTGGTGTGGATGGAACGCGACCTGGTCAGCCCGGTACGGGCTCAAAAGCTCAGGCCCTATAGCCCACTGCGCCGAGAGCACATTACCACCAGCAATGCAGATGCCTTTGGCAGGTACTTTGGCGACCGTGTCGAGACCATGCGTGAGCTGGCCGCCGAAGGCCACACCGGGCTCATGTACCTGGACGACAAGGGCGACACCGTCGCTTTCATCTGGGGCAGCACGCGAGACTACTTCGATCGTCATTTCTTTCGCTGCTGGTTCCCGGTCAAGCCAGGTGAATTCTTTGAATTCGGCGGCGAACTGTACCGTGCTTACTGGGGGACCCAGCTATCGGTCGATCTCCAGCTGGAGCTGTGGAAAGCCATGGCCGAGCAGGGCTGCAACAAAGTGGTCGATGTCTTCGAACTGAGTAACGTTCCAGCCGCCAAGCTGCACCTGCGCATGGACTATCAGGAGCGCGGCCAGATCACTCACATGCATTGTTTTTTCCGCCGCTGGCGGTTTTTCCGGGATACGTACTACACAGGCTCCGTATTGGACGCCTTTCGTAAACCGGCCAAGCCGGTTGCATCGACTGCGGCGGCCTGACGTCCATGGCGATCCGATTCCAATGGTGTCGCTCTCTGAGCGCAGCGGATTTTCCCGCGACAGATTATGAACAACTGCGAACCCAGGTGACCGACGCGACACCGTTCAACACCCTGGCCTGGCTGCAAGCAGCGGAATTCGCCTTGTTGCCCGAGCAAGAACTGCATGTGCTGCTAGGCTGGCAGGATCAGGCCTTGTGCCTTTGCCTGCCCCTGATATCAGGGCTTGAGCGTATCGGCGGGCTGCGGTTCCGGGTGTTGCATCATTTGGGATATCCATTGGCCGACCGCATTGCGGTGCTGGTTCGCCTGAACGCCGAAGACATGGGCCAGGCGCTGGCGCAGATCCGTCAGCGTTTACCTCACGCATTGCTACAGTTCAATGAAGTGATCGAGCCGGTCGGAGAGCAAAGCATCCTCAGCGCCTGGATGGCGCTGAGCTCCACCGGGGAGCGACGGCTCAGTTGCCGGGTTCCGGTGCACCTGGTCAGCGACAGCGATCATCAGGAAATCTCCGGCGATCCACGCTACAAGTTGCGCCGTGCGCGCAAGCGGATCGCCGCTTGCGGCGCCCAAATCCGTCGAGTGACACCCAATGCCATCAGCATGGGACAGGTGTTGCGGGCACTGATCGAGGTCGAGGCCGCCAGTTGGAAAGGCGAGGAAGGCGTCGGCATCTTCGCTGACCCCATGCGTCGGCAATGGATGACCCATGCCTTTACCGCCCTCGCCGCCCAGGGGCTGGTGCGGGTGGTGATGCTGGAGCTCAACGGCGAGTGCATCAGCTATCGCCTCGGCCTGTTGGATCAAGGTCGGCTATACGATTACAACCTGGCGTTCCTGCCGCAACACTCGGACTTGGGCAGTGGCCGGGTATTGCTTGAAGAATGGATCCGCTGGGGGTTGGAGGAAAACTGGCGATGGATCGATGCGTCACGGGTCAGCCTGGACAATTCCAGCCATCAACTGCACGAACGCATGACTGGCCAGCTGGAGCATTGGCGCTGGAGCTTTTATTCCTGGCAACCCGATGGCCTGATTCTCGGGTTTGCCTTGCGCCTCTGGAAAAGTCTGAAACCCTGGCTGCGTAAACACTCCCCCAAAAAAACCAAAGCAACAGCCCTACCCTCCCAAGGAAAAGGAGATTCCCGATGCCCCACCAGGTGATCGTCAATGCTGATGATTTCGGACTGTGCTCCCGCGAAAACAGGATAATCGTTGGAGCTTTCGAAGCAGGTCTGATCAGTTCGGCGACCATCATGGCCAACATGCCGGGCTTCGAAGAGGCGTGCGTCATGTCCCGCCAGCCCCGGCTCAAGGGGCGCATCGGCCTGCACTTCAATCTCAGCCATGGGCAGCCGTTGAGCCAGGCCATAAAATCGCGGCGGGCATTTTGCGATGCGCACGGCCAGTTCAATTTCAACCTGTCGCGCTACTGCCTGCGCCTGGGCTCCAAGGACCTCGCGGCAATCGAGCAAGAACTTAAGGCGCAATGGCAGCGCTGCCTGGATCACGGTTTGCATCCAAGCCACCTGGACTCTCATCAGCACGTGCACAACATCTGGCCCATCGGAGAACTGGTTGCGCGCTTCGCTACGCAGCAAGGCGTGTCCATTCGCCTGGCGCGCAACATTGGAACGAACCTGAACGTAGCCAAGCGCATCTTCAAGACCTTGTTCAATCGCCGCCTGCGTCGCTTATGCGCAGCGACGGCTGACTATGTCTGCACACCGGCCGACCTGCAACACGCGGCGGCACCGGACTACGGAGTCTTGGAAGTGATCGCTCATCCGACGCAACTGGATGGGGACTTCGGCGATATCTACTTGCCCGCAGACCACTCATTGACCGAGGTCCTGCATCAGCGCCTGGCGGGCGTACCGAGGGTCGGCTACGGCAAAAATGAACGGCCGTTCGAATTGGTTCAGCTCAAGGATACGTTGTGACCAAAGACTCGCTAGCCCGCAGCCGTCCGAAATCGCGCCATCCTTGGGGCGAATCTGTTAAAAGGCATCTTTCTGTCTTGAGTAGTGAACCCTTCGATGCGTTCTTTTTTTCTTCCTCGTCCCGGTCGGCGCTGGCTGGCGATGCTGTGCATGGCGGCGATGGTCGTCGGGCTGCCGGTGGGCTGCGCGGTGTTGCAGCACAAGGAGCGCGAGCTGGTGTTCAGGATCGAGCCCGGCACGGCCAGTTGGTTCAGCGGTTTGCCGAGCAGCGTGCAGGAGTTCGACCTCAAGCCAAAACACTTCAAGGCCGGGGAGAATATCCACGGCTGGTGGTGGCCGGCCGAGCGCAAGAACGCGCCGGCGATCCTGTACCTGCACGGTGTGCGCTGGAACCTGACCGGGCAGTTGTTCCGCATCCAGCAATTGAGGGACCTGGGCTTCTCGGTGCTGGCGATCGACTACCGCGGGTTTGGCAAAAGCCGGGGCGACCTACCTTCTGAAGCCAGCGTCTACGAAGATGCCCGGATCGCCTGGGCACGCCTGGAAACGCTGCAACCCGACCCGGCGCTGCGACTGATCTATGGCCACTCCCTGGGCGGTGCCGTCGCGGTGGACCTGGCGGCGGAACTGGGCCAGAAAGCGGCGAAGGACGGCAGCGTCGTACCGGCCAGGGGGTTGGTCATCGAATCCACCTTCACGTCCCTGGGCGATGTGGCCACGGCCATGGCCGACACATCGCTGCCGGTACGCTGGTTGCTGTCGCAGAAATTCGATTCCATCGACAAGATCCATGAGATCAACATGCCCCTGCTGGTGGTCCATGGCGCCGCCGACCGCTACGTACCGCCACGCTTCAGCGAGCAACTGTTCAAGGCCGCCCAGGAGCCCAAGCGCCTGCTGCTGGTGCCGGGTGCCACCCACAACAACAGCATGAGCCTGGCCGGCCGGCAGTATCGCCAGGCACTGGACGCCTTACTCAAACCCCGCCCTTCCCCCGTGGCCGGAGCGCCCCAGGTGAATGCCGCCAAGGCCGGCTGAGCCGATCCGCCCAAAGGATGGGTCGACGGGCGCCGCCTTCGCGAGCAAGCCCGCTCCCACAGATGAGTGCAGCGAATCAAGCACCTGCAAACACCACCACCCCCCTGTGGGAGCGAGCTTGCTCGCGATGGCGGTGGGTCTGTTTGCTGAGCTGCTGGATGGGCTGGCGCCTTCGCGGGCAAGCCCGCTCCCACAGATGAGTGCAGTGAATCAAGCACCTGCAAACACCACCAAACCCCTGTGGGAGCGGGCTTGCTCGCGAAAGCGCTGGATCAGCTTGCAAAGATGTCGGATGTACCGCCCCCTTCGCGGGCAAGCCCGCTCCCACAAGGCTCGCGCCAGCCGCAAGGCTCGAATCCACCCCAATCAACCAGGGGGCTGGACGAAAAAAAACGGCACCTCTCGGTGCCGTTTGTCTTTCACTGTCAGACGCTTTACTTGCGGGCCGCTTCCCACGACTTCAGCAGTTCGCTGTAGCTCACGGTCTCACCTTTAGGCTTCTCGTTCGCCAGCTTCGGCTTCGGTGCGCCCGGTTGATCGAACCAGTACTGCGCGTCGCGCTCCGGGTTCATTTTCGGGGCGCAGGTGGCCTGGGCCTTGGAGCGTTCCAGGCGCGTCATGATCGCGTCCTGGTCCTTGGCCAAGCCGTCGAGCGCCTGTTGCGGGGTCTTCTCGCCGCTGGCCGCTTCGGCGATGTGGCTCCACCACAGTTGCGCGAGGCGCGGATAGTCCGGCACGTTGGTCCCGGTCGGGGTCCATTGCACGCGGGCCGGGCTGCGGTAGAACTCCACCAGGCCACCGAGCTTGGGCGCCAGGTCGGTCATCGCCTGCGAGTTGATGTCCGACTCACGAATCGGCGTCAGGCCGACGATGGTCTTCTTCAGCGACACCGTTTTCGACGTCACGAACTGCGCGTACAGCCAGGCCGCCAATTTCTGCTTCTCAGGCGTGGACTTCATGAACGTCCAGGAACCCACGTCCTGATAGCCCAGCTTCATGCCCTCTTCCCAGTACGGACCACGCGGCGAAGGCGCCATGCGCCATTTCGGCGTGCCGTCGGCGTTGACCACCGGCAGACCCGGCTTGGTCATGTCGGCGGTGAAAGCGGTGTACCAGAAGATCTGCTGGGCGATGTTGCCCTGGGACGGCACCGGGCCGGACTCGGAGAACGTCATGCCCGCCGCTTCCGGTGGCGCGTACTTCTTCAGCCAGTCGACGTATTTGGTGGTGGCGAACACCGCCGCCGGGCCGTTGGTATCGCCACCACGGGTGACGCTGGAACCGACCGGATGGCAGTCCTCGACACGAATGCCCCACTCGTCCACCGGCAAGCCGTTGGGCAGGCCCTTGTCGCCGCCACCAGCCATGGAGAACCAGGCATCGGTGAAGCGCCAGCCCAGGGACGGGTCTTTCTTGCCGTAGTCCATGTGGCCGTAGACGCGCTTGCCGTCGATTTCCTTGACGTCTTCGCTGAAGAACTTGGCGATGTCTTCATAAGCCGACCAGTTGACCGGTACGCCCAGCTCGTAGCCGTACTTCTCCTTGAACTTGGCCTTCAGGTCCGCACGCTCGAACCAGTCGGCGCGGAACCAGTAGAGGTTGGCGAACTGCTGGTCGGGCAGTTGATACAGCTTGCCGTCCGGCGCGGTGGTGAACGAGGTGCCGATGAAGTCCTTGAGGTCCAGGGTCGGCGAAGTGAAGTTCTTGCCTTCGTTGGCCATCAGGTCGGTGATCGATTCAGTCTTGCCGTAGCGAAAGTGCGTACCAATGAGGTCCGAATCGTTGACCCAGCCGTCATAGATATTTTTGTCCGACTGCATCACCGTCTGCATCTTTTCCACCACGTCGCCTTCTTGCAGCAGGTCGTGGGTCAACTGGATCCCGGTGATTTCGGTGAAGGCCTTGGCCAGTACCTTGGACTCGTATTCGTGGGTGGTGAGGGTTTCCGACACCACGTTGATCTTCATGCCACGAAACGGCTCGGCGGCCTTGATGAACCACTTGAGCTCTTCGAGCTGCTGCTCGGCTGTCAAGGTTGACGGTTTGAATTCACTGCCGATCCATTTTTTAGCGGCGTCTTCATAGGCGTCAGCCCAGGCCACAGCGCTCAAGCCGCTGAGTGCCAGTGCGGCTGCCAATGAAACGCTATGTCGCAGCTTATTGTTTTTATTGAACATAGAGACCTCCTGTTTGGATTTGAGAGCCTGATCGTCAAATACGCGCGACTAGCCCCACCGCATCACTGCCAACAGCCACACCCAAGACAGCGCGAACGCTGTCCAGATGCTCCAGTCGGTGGCGCCGATGACCAGCAGATGCAGGTAGGCGCTACCGAGAAGACCGATAAACAACCGATCGCCACGGGTCGTGGTAATCGGCAGGAAACCACGCCGAGGGATGCTCGGCGAACGCAACTCCCAAGTGGTCATGCCGATCAGGAACAAGGCGATGACCCCAAAAAAAGCCGCCGTCGGGACGGTCCAGTTCATCCATTCCATCATCGACTCCTCAGACCCGGCCCAGGGCAAAGCCCTTGGCCACATGGTTGCGAACGAACCAGATCACCAGCATGCCCGGCAGGATGGTCAACACCCCCGCCGCCGCCAGCACGCCCCAGTCGATACCGGACGCCGACACGGTGCGGGTCATGACCGCGGCGATCGGCTTGGCATTGACCGAGGTGAGCGTGCGGGCCAGCAACAATTCGACCCAGGAAAACATGAAGCAGAAGAACGCCGTCACACCGATGCCGGAGCCGATCAACGGGATGAAGATCTTGGCGAAGAACTTGGGGAAACTGTAGCCGTCAATGTAGGCGGTCTCGTCAATTTCTTTCGGCACCCCGGACATGAAGCCTTCGAGGATCCACACCGCCAGCGGCACGTTGAACAGGCAGTGGGCCAGGGCCACGGCGATGTGGGTGTCGAACAGCCCGATGGACGAATACAGCTGGAAAAACGGCAGCAGGAACACCGCCGGCGGCGCCATGCGGTTGGTGAGCAGCCAGAAGAACAGGTGCTTGTCCCCCAGGAACCGGTAGCGCGAGAACGCATAGGCCGCCGGCAGCGCCACGGCCAGGGAAATCACCGTGTTCAGGCTCACGTAGTACAGCGAGTTGAGGTAACCGGTGTACCAGCTCGGGTCGGTGACGATCACCTTGTAGTTGTGGAAAGTGAAGTCCTGGGGCCACAGGGTCAGGCTGCCGAGGATCTCGGTGTTGCTCTTGAACGACATGTTCAGCAGCCAGTAGATGGGCACCAGCAGGAACAGGATGTAGATCAGCAATGGAACCAGCTTTTTCTTGCTCATCGTGCGGGCCTCAACGGTTGGCGTCGGAGTGCGTCATGGCGGTATAGAACAGCCACGACACCAACAGAATGATCAGGAAGTACACCAGGGAAAACGCCGCTGCCGGGCCCAGGTCGAATTGGCCGATGGCCATCTGCGTCAGGGTCTGGCTCAGGAACGTGGTGGCGTTGCCCGGCCCGCCGCCGGTGAGCACGAAGGGCTCGGTGTAGATCATGAAACTGTCCATGAAACGCAGCATCACCGCGATCAACAGCACGCTCTTCATCTTCGGCAACTGGATGTGCCGGAACACCGCCCAGTTGGAGGCCCGGTCGATCCGCGCCGCCTGGTAATACACGTCGGGAATCGCCCGCAGCCCCGAGTAGCAGAGCAAGGCCACCAGAGACGTCCAGTGCCAGACGTCCATCACCAGCACGGTGACCCAGGCGTCCATGGTGTTGGCCGCATAGTTGTAGTTGATGCCCAGGGCGTTGAGGCTCGAACCCAGCAGGCCGATGTCGGCGCGGCCGAAGATCTGCCAGATGGTGCCCACCACGTTCCACGGAATCAGCAACGGAATCGCCAGGATGATCAGCACCAGGGACGACCACTTGCCCTTGGTCGGCATGGTCAGGGCGATGGCGATGCCCAGCGGGATCTCGATCAGCAGCACGCACGCCGAGTAGATGAACTGGCGCAGCAACGAGTCGTGCAGGCGTGGGTCGAGCAGCACCTGCTTGTACCAGTCGGCGCCAACGAAGTAGCGGCTGGACTGGTCGAAGATGTCCTGTACCGAGTAGTTGACCACCGTCATCATCGGGATCACGGCACTGAACGCCACCAGCAGGAATACCGGCAGCACCAGCCACCAGGCCTTGTTGTTCTGCACCTTGTTCATGGCTGCACCTCGCTCAACGGTTCCAGCAGGTATTCATCGGCATAGACCATCAGCCATTGAGCCGGAAAACTGATGTACGCGGTGCCTTCCGGCACAGGCTTGTCTTCGGCCAGGCGCACTTTCAAAGGCGCGCCATCGAGGTTGAGGGTCAGGATCTTGTAGGTGCCCAGGTCTTCGACGTGGACGACTTGCGCGCGCATCGCATCGTCGTAGGGGCCGTCCCAGACATGGACGAACTCCGGCCGAATACCGACCTTCAGGCGCTTGCCCTGGGCCTCGGCCACGCGCTGTTGCAGGGGGGCCGACAAAGGCAGGTGGGTCGAGGCAAAACCGACGCCTCCGGGTTGCGCCGTGACCTCGATGAGGTTCATCCCCGGGCTGCCGATGAAATAGCCGACGAAGGTGTGGCTCGGACGCTCGAACAAGTCACGGGGCGTGCCGAACTGCACGATCTGGCCGCCATACATCACGGCGATCTTGTCGGCGAAGGTAGACGCCTCCAACTGGTCGTGGGTGACGTAGACCATGGTGATGTTGAACTGCTCATGGATCTGCTTGAGCTTGCGCCGCAGTTTCCATTTCAGGTGCGGGTCGATCACCGTCAGCGGTTCGTCGAAGAGGATCGCCGACACGTCGTCGCGCACCAGCCCGCGGCCCATGGAGACCTTCTGCTTTTCGTCGGCGGTGAGGTTGCGCGCCTTCTTGTCCAGCAGGTTCTGCAAGTCGAGGACTTCGGCGATTTCCTGCACCTTGGTGTGGATCCGCGCCTCGGCCAGCCCCTGGTTACGCAGCGGGAACGCCAGGTTGTCGAACACCGTCATGGTGTCGTAGACCACCGGGAACTGGAACACCTGGGCGATGTTGCGCCGCTCCGGGCTCAGTTCGTTGACGGCCTTGCCGTCGAACAGCACCTGGCCCTCGGACGGGCTGAGCAGGCCGGAAATGATGTTGAGCAAAGTGGATTTGCCACAGCCCGAAGGCCCGAGCAAGGCATAGGCACCGCCCTGCTCCCAGATGTGGTTCATCTCACGGATGGCGTAGTCCTCGGGGCTCGCCGGGGTGCTGGTGTAGCTGTGGGCGAGGTTCTGCAAGCGAATTTCGGCCATCAGGCAACCCTCGCGATACGCTGGCCCGGCGCCTGGACCAACTTGCCCTGGGCATCGAAGACAAACAGTTTATGGGTAGGGATGTAGATGCGGATCGGCGCATCCACGTCGTATTCATGGACGCCGGGCAAGTGCAGCACCAGCAGGAAATGCTCGTTGCGCACATGCAGGAACGTTTCCGAACCACTGATCTCGGCCACCTCCACGGTCACCGCCAGTTCGAGGTCGTCGTCGTTGCTCGGCACCAGGGAAATATGGCTGGGGCGCACGCCGAAACGGAACTCACCCTCGCCCACCGGCCGCAGGTCGACGTTCAGGGGGAAGTGCACGAAATTGGCGAAACTCACCTCATTGCCGGCAATGCGGCCCGGCATGAGGTTGATCGGCGGCTCGGAAAACAGCTCGGCGGCCAGCACGGTTTGCGGCTGGTGGTACACCGAGGACGATTTGCCGCTCTGAATGACCCGGCCTTCGTGCAGGATCGTGGTGGTACCGCCCAGGGCCAAGGCCTCGTTGGGCTCGGTGGTGGCGTAGACGGCGATGGTGTGGCGGGCCTGGAACAACTCGCGCATTTCCTGGCGAAGTTCCTCGCGCAGCTTGTAGTCGAGGTTCACCAGCGGCTCGTCGAACAGAATCAGCTCGGCGTCCTTGACCAAGGCCCGGGCCATGGCGGTGCGCTGCTGCTGGCCGCCGGACAGCTCCAGCGGGTGGCGCTTGAGGAACTTCTCGATGCGCAACATCCTGGCGGTTTGCAGCACCTTGTCCTGGATCACCTCGTCGGACACACCCGCCTGGCGCAGCGGCGAGGCGATGTTTTCGAAGACGGTCATGGTCGGGTAATTGATGAACTGCTGATAGACCATCGACACGTTACGCAGCCGCACGGGCTTGTTCGTGACGTCGACGCTGTTCATCAGCACGCGTCCGCTGTCGGGCTTGTCCAACCCGGCCATCAAGCGCATGAGGCTGGTCTTGCCGGACAGCGTGCGGCCCAGCAGGACGTTGAAGGATCCGGGTTCGAAATTCAGGTTGGCATCGTCGATCCAGGTCTGGCCTTCGACGGTGCGACAGATGTGCTCAAGCTTTAATGACATGGCTCGGCCTTTTTATTATTTGGAGTCAAGCGACCCGAGCTTCAAAGCGAAAGCCGTGCCAGAAAATGCAAGCCATTGATCTAGCTGCGTCTGCCTGGGATTTCTCAAAAAAACGTGTTCGTTGATGAACAAAAGTGAACAACTCGGATTGAACAACTGAACAGTTCGAGCCTTGACAATGAACAAATTTGAACAACACTGACTGGAATGCTTTAGCCGGGCCGCAGGCAATCCTCCTGTGGGAGCGGGCTTGCCCGCGAAGCGGTGTATCAGCCGAGACTTGTCTAGCTGAGCCACCGCTTTCGCGAGCAAGCCCGCTCCTACATGGGAATGTGAATTGAGTCTTATCCAGACCTGCCCCTGCACAAGGAGTATGTGCGAGACTCACCACCACAATAAAAACAGCACCTGCGAGAGTGCCCCATGGCCGCACCTGCCCCCGCCTTGTCCCACGAGGCCATCATCCAGGCCTCCTGGTCCCGTTGCCGCGCCTTCGGCCTGAACCATCAGAGCGTACCGGCCTTCGACCCGTTGCCCGCCGATGGCATCGCCCAGTTGCTGGAGAGCCAGCACTCACTGGTGCAGACCACCCACCAGGAAGTCTTGCCGTACTACGAGAACATCCTGAGCAATTCCAATTGCCTGATCATGCTGGCCGACAACCAGGGCCAAGTTCTGACCTCCTGGGGCACCCAGCGCTTCATCGAGCCCAAGCTGGCCCACGGCTTCAGCGCCGGGGCGAGCTGGATGGAACGCTGCACCGGCACCAATGCCATCGGCACCGCGCTGGCCTGCGAGCAGGCCGTGCACATCGAGCACGATGAACATTTCCTCAAGGCCAACCGTTTCATGACCGGCTCCGCCGCGCCGATCTTCGACGCCGAGCGCAAGGTCATCGCCGTGCTGGACGTCTCCAGCGACAGCTACCTGCCGCCCTCCCACACCCTGGGCATGGTCAAGATGATGAGCCAGACCGTGGAGAACCGGCTGATCCTCAACCTGTTTCGCGGCGAACACTTCCAGCTGACCTTCAACACCGGGCTGAACAACCTGGACAGCCAATGGGCCGGGCTGCTGATCTTCGACGAGAGTGGCCAGGTGCTTTCCGCCAACCGCCGGGCCGACAACCTGCTGGGCCTGAGCCTGTCACGGGTCAGCATCGAAAGCCTGTTCAAGGTCTCGTTGCTGGAACTGCTGAACCAGCCCGATGGCCTGCCGTTCGCCCTGCAAGCGTCCGGACGCAATCGCTTCCAGTGCCTGCTCCGGCGGCCGAGCCAGGTCTCGATCAAGGCGCGGGTGTTCACCGAAGCGCCCCCTTCACCGGTCCCCGCGCCTGCCGCCAACATCATCAGCCTCAACACCCTACACTTCGGTGACAGCCGTGTGGAAAAAGCTGTGCGCCAGGCCGAGCGCCTGCTGGAAAAAGACATCCCGCTGCTGATCCATGGCGAGACCGGCGTCGGCAAGGAAGTGTTCGTCAAGGCCCTTCACCAGGCCAGCTCGCGATGCAAACAACCGTTCATTGCCGTCAACTGCGCGGCGATTCCCGCCGAGTTGGTGGAGTCGGAACTGTTCGGCTACGAAAAAGGCGCCTTCACCGGCGCCAATCAAAAGGGCAGCATCGGCCTGATCCGCAAGGCCGACCGCGGCACGCTGTTCCTCGACGAGATCGGCGACATGCCCCTGCCGACCCAGGCCCGGCTGCTGCGGGTGTTGCAAGAGCGCTGCGTGCAACCGGTAGGCAGCGCCGAGCTGTTCCCGGTGGATATCCGCATCATTTCCGCCACCAACCGCTCGCTGCGCGAACAGGTGCAACTGGGGCGCTTTCGCGAAGACCTCTATTACCGCATCGGCGGCCTGACCCTGGAACTGCCGCCCCTGCGCGAGCGCAACGATAAGCAGGCGCTGTTCAAGCGCCTCTGGGAACACCACCGTGAACCGACCCAATGGGCCGGCCTGAGTCAAGAAGTGCTGGAGTTGTTCGACCGCCACCCGTGGCCGGGTAACCTGCGGCAGGTCAGCAGCGTACTGCAAGTCGCCCTGGCCATGGCCGAGGAACAGCCGATCCGTCCCGAGCACCTGCCCGACGATTTCTTCGTCGACCTGGAAATGGAGCCGATGCAAACCCCGGAACCGCTGACCGTGGACCTCAACGACGCCGAGGACCTGAACCGCCAGTTGCAAGCGGCCGGCGGGAACATCTCGCACTTGGCGCGACGGCTGGGGGTCAGCCGCAACACCTTGTACAAGCGCCTGCGCCAACTTGAAAACTGAGACGAAACCTGTGGGAGCGAGCTTGCTCGCGATAGCGTCAGTTCAGCCAATAATGCAGTAATTGACAGGCCGTCATCGCGAGCAGGCTCGCTCCCACATAAGGTTCGTTTCACTGACTGTCCAACGCGTCAGTCGAACGCGCCGTTCAGCACTTCATAGATAATGCCGCTGGCGATGGCCACCAGGATCAGGTCGGTGCCCACCTGCTGCCATTCATAACCGTCGTAGTGCGGCAACCGGCCCAATAGGCGTGAATCGAGTTTCTTGGCGATGCCCGGTGGCAGCGGCTTGCCCCGGGCGAGGTTTTTCTGGATCCCCGGCGGCAACGCAGGCCCCGGACTCCAGTAGTCACGATAGCCACCGATCACACCCAGCACGCCGCCGCGGTCGATACTGGGGCCGTTATGCCAGTCGCCGCCACCCCGGTTACCCTGCCCTCCCGGGTTGCCTTGATTGCCCTGACCGCCCTTGTGGCCTTGCCCTCCCTTGCCTTGGCCATGGCCGGCCCCTTGGTCGAATGGGGCATTGCCCTTGCCGTTACCTGGGTCTGCCACGACAATCCCAGGCCCGGCCACCAAGGCGAAGCAGGTCAGTACAGCCATCAACGAGCGCGATTCAAACATGATGGTTCTCACTAAAAAGGAAAAATGGCTGCCTATATAGATAGACGCCAAGGATGATATTAGTCGCCTATCACGCTACACGCCGCTGGCATGGCTGTTGGTCGCCGTGCTGACGGCTTCCCACGGCAAACCGCCATCCGTCGCCTCTCCAATAACAAGATCAACCGGTGATCGTGTCTGGCTTAGGGTTTGCTTCGGCTTGCTCCAGCAGCCAAGAACGACGTGATTCTGACGCGGCGGCAAATCAATCAAGGCTAGGGTCAGCAAACGGAGATGTACCGTGTCAACTCTCAACGAAATCGCAGCGAACCACGCGAGAATGGCAAAGGCAAAGCAAGAAGAGTCGATACGGCTGGGTGCGCTCCAGGGGCAAATAGTCGGTAGCTTTGAAATTCCGCCGATCGAGGCGAAACAATCGATACCGCTGCACTTCATGGCGGGTGTACCGGAACACGTGTTCACAGAAACGGCTGCGCTGGCTTTCTGACGAACGCGGCAATGCTGTTCCTTGTGGCGAGGCTTGTGTCCCTCGCCACGGATTCGTGCCTCAGGTTCCAGCCCCGCCATACAGTGATGCCCGTCACAGACTCAATCGCTGCTCCTGCTACCAGAGGCATTTTTCCAGCCGAACGATATATAAAGCCGAGCACAGGACTTCTCGGAAGAACAACGTCGTTTAATGGAAACACCAGGAGCAGCAAAAAATGAGCGCAACCGAACACGTGCACAACAGCGCAAAATACAGCGCCAAATGGCAGGAACGCTTCAACTTCTTTGACACCTATGGCGCGCCCAACGACCCGCGCTACAAGGAGGCCCTCAAGCAGTTGCCTGGCTTCAAGAAAAAAATCCTCATCAATGCCAACGTGATCGCGTTTTTCTTCGGTCCCATCTACCTGTTCGTACTGGGCCTGTGGAAAAAGAACCTGGCCCTGCTGGGCATCATATTGTTGGTCAACCTTGTACTGAGCGTGTTCTTCGCGGCCCTGGGCATGGACTTCCCCAAGCCACTGAACGCCGGCCTGAACGGTGCCACCTCGGTGATGTACGCCATCCTGACCAACTACGCCTACTACTTGAAAGAAGTCAAAGGCGAGCAAGGCTGGAACCCGTTCCAGGGCATGGGTTTGCGATAGCGATTTTGCTTGGCGAGGGCCCGCACTTCTCCACGGACGTGCGGGCCCTCGCGCCTCAAGCTATTGAGGCCCGCGAAACTGATGACGGGTATTGCCACTCACGACGTTGTCGAAGTAATTCTTGAACGCCTCTTCGAACAAGGCTGAGGCGGGGAACACGAACAGTGGATGTTCAGGTACTCAATAGCATCAGGGAAACCGGCGCAGGCCAGACTTGGGGCTCAAAAAAACCCGGCGCAGTGGCCGGGCTTCAGGGGCAAAAGCATCATCATCGAGGGTCGGGATGCTCGGTCGTCACCGAATCGGCGGCATTCACATCGGACATATCCTCTTCGACAGGTGCGTCGTCGTCCGGCGGCAGCGGGACTTCAGGCGCATCCTTGCTGGGGTCGTGACCTGTTTCGTTATCCGTGCCGCGCGTGACTTCCTGCTGGGACCTGTTTCCAGGCGCATTTTCGTCGATTTCCATGCTGGCTCTCCATTCTGGCGCGCGGGACAGCCGCGCTAAAACATAAGAGCCAGTGGAACATTGCAAGTGCTGGGCAATGGATGAACGGCGCAAGGCGTTGTGGGGGGCTCGGCCGTTCTATTCCAGCACTCACGAAGAGCCGGGCGGAATGCCGTCCTTGTTGAAATCCTTCAGACGCTCACGCTCTTGCTCAGTGGCATGAGCCGGCGTGTCATTCTTGGGTTGTTGCTGGTCTTTTTCATCTGCCATGGCGTTGCCCTCCAAGTGATACCCCGTTGGGCTGCCTGCGGTACCGGCAGTTCAATTTGTTTCGAGTGGCCGGGCAGGCTGCGCCGAGAGCGGAACATCGAAAACCCGATCAAACGCCCACTGGAACACCAGCGAATAAAAAAAGAAGAACACGAACAATCCCAGGTTGGTCACCAGCGCCAGCCACAGGCTGATGCCCAGCCACGCCGCGATCACCGGGGTAAGGATCAGGGTCAAGCCACCTTCGAATCCCAACGCGTGAAGCAACCGTCGCCGCCAACTGCGATGACGGTTGTGCTGACGGCGCTCCCACCATTCGAACAGACCGTTAAAAAGCATGTTCCAGGCCAGTGCGACGGCAGAAATCACCAGTGACAACAGGGTTGAATACCCCATGCCCTGGCCATAGATCAGCGCCAGCGCCGGTGCCACGAACAGCACACCGCCGGCTTCATAGAGTACGGCCTGGAGGATTTTACGGGGCGCGCCTTGCATGGTGTGATCTCCTGTTGGCAGTGCGAGACCACAGCCTGGCAAGTTGAGCCGACGCGTACAAATGAGCTAAATTGAGCCACGCTCAACCCGAGTAATCCCGCCGCCCATGTTTGCCAAACTGCCCCTCACCGCCTTGCGCGGCTTCGAGTCTGCCGCACGGCTGGGCAGCTTCAAGGCGGCGGCCCAGGAGCTGCACGTCAGCCCGGCGGCGATCTCCCATCAAGTCAAGAGCCTCGAGGCATTCCTGGGCGTGCGTTTGTTCGAGCGCTCCAGCCAGAACGTGCGCCTGAGCGCCGACGGCGAGCGCCTTCACCCACAACTGCACCGCGCCCTGCTGGACATCCAGCACGGCTTACAGGCGCTTTCACCGCCCTGCGCTTCACAATCGCTGGTGGTGAGCACCACCCCGGCGTTCGCCAGCCTGTGGCTGATCCCTCGGCTCGGGGATTTTCATCGGTTATACCCGGACATCGACGTGAGGCTGCACAGCAGCAACGAGGTGGTCGACCTGCTCCGCGACGCCAGCATCGACCTGGCCATCCGCGCCCAGTTCACGCCTGATCCTCAGTTGTTCCAGCAACCGTTGCTGGAAGAGCTCTTCGGCGCCTACTGCCGCCCCGACTGGCAACCGCCCACCGCCGGCTCATCCATGGAGCTGATCGACGTGCCCTGGTTGAGCAGTTCAAGCGCAGCGGTCGATTGGCCGACCTGGTGCGCCAAGGCAGGCACCCCGGACTGGTTGGATAACGCGCGCTTTCGACGCTATGACGAGGAACAGCACGCCCTGCAGGCCGCCATCGTCGGGCATGGACTGGTGCTTGCCAGCAATGTATTGGTTGCCGAAGCGGTCGCACGTGGACAACTGGTCGGCTATCGGCCTGACGTTCGCCTGGCTGGCGCGCGATACAGCGCAGTGTGCGTGCCGGGGCGGGAGCGCCAGTCGGTGGTGCACGGGTTCAGTGAGTGGTTGCGGGAACAGGCGCTCATGGCGCAGGCGGAGCATTAACCCGGGGCCCTACACTGTCTTCAGGTCAATGAAGGACCCTGCGGCTCTCGCCAATCCTGATGCGATCGAGGGCCCTGTTCAAAGCATCCAAAGCGCCCAATAGCGCCTTCGCCTCGGCTTCCCGACCATCGCCCCAAAGACGTTCCGCCATCTTGTTCAACGCCTGGATAGAGCGCTCAATGTCGGCAGCCGTCACGGCGGTGCTTTCCTGATGTTTCTTCGGCATTGCCTTACTCTCTTCGGAACCTGGATCAAGACGCTCCACTGTACGCTGGGCTCAAGTGCGAGCCGAGCCCTATACTTGCGCTGGACTTCCCGAACGTCTACCCAAAACGCGCCCTGGGAGATGACCGATAGGAAACCATGGACTGACTAGGGGAAGCGAGCAATGAGTACGCTTGAAAGAGCAATATCGATTTCCGCGCTGGCCCATGAAGGGCAAGCCGATAAAGGGGGGGCTCCTTATATCCTGCACCCGTTGAAAGTCATGTTGCGTCTATCCGGTGACGAAGAACGCATTGTCGCGGTGTTGCACGACGTCGTCGAAGACACTGCGGTTACCTTGGCAGACCTGCGCGATGCAGGCTTCAGCGAAGCGACGCTTAACGCCATCGATTCACTCACCAAGCGCGACGGCGAACCCTATCAGGCCTTTATCGAACGCGCCGCACGTGACCCTGTGGCGCGCCGGGTGAAACTGGCCGACCTGACGGAGAACAGCGACTTGTCACGCCTGGGCACGCCCAGCCAAAAAGATTTGGAGCGCATAGCGAAGTACCGCGAGGCCATCGATTACTTGATGACGCTAGAACGATAAGCGCTACGGCAACCTTGCGCCTTGAGAACAAAAAGATCGAATCTATTTTTCATTCGAAAGGAGTCGATTCAATGAATTTCAGAAGCATGCTTTGGATATTTGCGGCCGCTTCGGCCTCGGGCTGCGGAACAATCAATACAACCTTTCGAGATGATGCCGTGGCCAGCAATAAACTGGCTCGCTGGCAGTCCCACTGTGATGCCGTGCCGAGAATCTACAGCGGTGCCGTCTTTGATTACTGCACCCTGGACGCGGAACCACGCCAAAGTACCGGTTTCGATGGACAACCCGCTCCAACCCTTATTGTTCTGGACATGGGCGTTTCAGCAATAACAGACACGCTCTTGTTGCCCTACACTCTCTATTTGCAAAACCAGCATGGCGATATCAAGAAAGCTCGTTTCGAATAGCGAGGCAAACGGCTATACCGCGCTCCGGTGACTTGACGCCGTGTTCGCGCACGATCTCACATCGCTCTCTCTTTTTTGCGCAATGCAAAAGTCCCGATCCAGGTCGTGGCTTTCTCGTTTCTGACAAATGCAAATCCGGCTCGATGGCGAGCCGCACCTGTTAGTTTTTGCAGACCGCCTGCGCGGGCGCAACAGGTGTCAGCTTTTTGGGAATAACCATTGAAGTACCTGGCAAAGAGACGAGTTCGAAAATCCCCAGCATGCAAATAAACGCTTGACCGCCGTTCGTGTTGAGCCTGCTGCTCACTCCCGCCAACGCTTCATAGTCTTTCCCGGCCTCCAGCTTGTAAACGAGTGCCTGTCCACTGCAGGAAGAGTAAGTGCTGCCATAGCCACCGATGGTCGCGCCCAGGGTTGCAATTTGGAATGGCAGATCAGTCCTGACGCGGTACTCGGTTACGACTTCTTTATAAGCACCTTCCCCCATCCGAATTGCAGGAATGTAATCGATAAGCGTGGGCGCAACTCTTTTCGGCATACCAAGGCTCGCCGACTTTTGGGGCTGCTGCGGATAGTTGATGTTCGCCGTACCGTCACGCCCGAAACGTCCGGCTTCAGCCATCTTGTGACGTGTAGCAGGAGCACAACTGCCAACGATGCTGTCTCCGAACACACTGGAATTCGTGATTACCCGAACGCGCGCCAGGTCCTCTGATTGAGCAGGCTCTTCGTATGGAACTGAAGGTATTCCTGAGCAACCAGCAAGTGCTGCAGCAAAAAAACTTACGAAAGTGACAACCCGCATGATCATTTCCTTATGCGATCAAAGATGTCCCCTGTATTGGAGAGAACACCCTAGACTATCGAGCCCAGCATTTTCCAAATCGCAGACAACAAAAAAGGGCCCACCTTTCGGTGAGCCCTTCTAGACCGCCCAGCAGAGCGGATTTTGTTTGGTAGGCGCGATTGGACTCGAACCAACGACCCCCACCATGTCAAGGTGGTGCTCTAACCAACTGAGCTACGTGCCTGCTGTGAGGCGGCATTCTACGGAATTCCGAAGGGGTGTCAACACCTTTTTTTCACCTAACCCTATGAATATGCAAAATATTTAATTTCGCCCACGCGACGAAGATTTTGCAGTGGCTGGCGGCCGATTTTTATCTCGGGTAGGATCGGCGCATTCGTAAAAAATATAAAACAGAGGTTGCAGAATGGCGAACACATCCTACCCAGCGTCCTATTATGCCGCGTCGGCCAACCCGGCTCCGTCGCGCCCAGCCCTGCAGGGTGAGGTCGAGACGGATGTGTGTGTAATCGGTGCGGGGTACACCGGCCTGTCCTCTGCGCTGTTCCTACTGGAAAACGGCTTCAAGGTCACCGTCCTTGAAGCGGCCAAGGTGGGCTTTGGTGCGTCGGGTCGCAACGGCGGGCAGATCGTCAACAGCTATAGCCGTGACATCGATGTGATCGAACGCAGCGTCGGCCCTCAACAGGCGCAACTGCTGGGCAACATGGCGTTCGAGGGCGGACGGATCATTCGGGAACGGGTGGCGAAATATCAGATTCAGTGCGATTTGAAGGACGGTGGCGTGTTTGCCGCCCTGACCGCCAAGCAGATGGGCCACCTGGAGTCGCAGAAGCGCTTATGGGAGCGTTTCGGGCATACCCAGCTGGAGTTGCTGGATCAGCGTCGCATTCGCGAGGTAGTGGCTTGTGAGGAGTATGTGGGCGGCATGCTGGACATGAGCGGCGGGCATATCCATCCACTGAACCTGGCCTTGGGTGAAGCAGCGGCCGTCGAGTCGCTCGGCGGGGTCATCCATGAGCAGTCACCGGCAGTGCGTATCGAGCGCGGTGCCAGCCCCGTCGTGCACACGCCTCAGGGCAAGGTGAGGGCCAAGTTCATCATCGTGGCCGGCAATGCTTATCTGGGCAACCTGGTGCCGGAGCTAGCAGCCAAATCCATGCCGTGCGGCACCCAAGTGATTGCCACCGAGCCCTTGGGAGACGAATTGGCCCAGAGCCTGCTGCCGCAGGATTACTGCGTCGAAGACTGCAATTACCTGCTCGACTACTACCGGCTGACCGGCGACAAGCGCCTGATCTTCGGAGGCGGCGTGGTGTACGGCGCGAGGGACCCGGCGAATATCGAGGCGATCATCCGGCCGAAAATGCTCAAGGCGTTTCCTCAGCTCAAACAGGTGAAGATCGACTACGCCTGGACCGGAAACTTCCTACTGACGTTGTCGCGTCTTCCTCAGGTCGGGCGCCTGGGGGACAACATCTACTATTCCCAGGGCTGCAGCGGCCATGGCGTGACCTACACGCACCTGGCAGGCAAGGTCCTGGCCGAAGCGCTACGTGGTCAGGCTGAGCGTTTTGATGCGTTTGCCGACCTGCCCCACTACCCGTTCCCCGGCGGCCAATTGCTGCGTACGCCGTTTGCGGCGATGGGTGCATGGTATTACGGGCTGCGGGATAGACTTGGGTTCTGAGGCCAGCGCCCCAGCGTTCGCAGGACCACAGAAGGGCTGCCAAGCAGCCCGCTGGGCACGGCAAGCAAAAGCCGAATGACAGAAACAAAAAACCCCGGTCTTTCGACCAGGGTTTTTGCTATCGATCAGAAGAAGCCCTTGGCGTTCTTCCTGGCTTCAAGGCGTTCAGTGGGCCTCGAAGCAGATATGGCGCAGCGGACGGGACTCGAACCCGCGACCCCCGGCGTGACAGGCCGGTATTCTAACCGACTGAACTACCGCTGCGTATCGCTGTGGACTTGCGTCCAGTTGACTCATCTGACCAACCCCTTGGGCTTGATCTCGAACCAGGCGAACCTGCTTCGGAAAATATGGCGCAGCGGACGGGACTCGAACCCGCGACCCCCGGCGTGACAGGCCGGTATTCTAACCGACTGAACTACCGCTGCGCGTCGGTGGAGGCTTTTGACAGCTTCCATCTTGCTTTCGCAAGACTCTCTTGGAACATGGTGGGTGATGACGGGATCGAACCGCCGACATTCTGCTTGTAAGGCAGACGCTCTCCCGGCTGAGCTAATCACCCTTTGCTTCGCTGAGGCCGCGAAATTTACGCAGGTACCGAAGCTAAGTCAATAGCAGGATTGGTTTTTTTCAAAAACAACTTGGAGCGGCAAGCTTCAAGCGGCAAGTCAGAAGCGCCGACACCACACAGTCGCTTGCAGCTTGCCGCTTACAGCTGCTCTCATTCATAAATCATCTTCTTGGTCATGCCGCCGTCCACCACGAACTCCTGGCCCGTGACAAAACCGGCATTGCGCGACAACAGCCATGCCACCATCGCCGCCACGTCCTCCACGGTCCCTACCCTGCCCGCCGGATGTTGGGCGTGGTCGGAATCGGTGAGTGGCTCTGCACGACGCTGCGAAGGGTCGCGCGCATCGATCCAGCCAGGGCTGACGGCGTTGACGCGGATCTCCGGCCCGAGGCTGATCGCCAGGGCATGGGTCAGGGCCAGCAGGCCGCCCTTGCTCGCCGCATAGGCTTCGGTGTCCGGTTCCGATTGTGCGGCGCGGGTCGAGGCCAGGTTGACGATCGCGCCGTTGTGGGCACGCAGGTACGGCGCACAATGCTTGGCCAGCAGCATCGGCCCACCCAGGTTCACCGCCAGGACCCGATTCCAGTAGGCCAGGTCCAGGCTTTCCAGGGTGATGTTGTGCGGGTCGGCAATGGCCGCATTGCACACCAGCGCGTCGAGACGGCCAAACTGACCGAGCACCTCGGCGATACCGGTGGCGACCTGCGCCTCGTCCGCCACGTCCATGGCGATGAACCAGGCGTTGTCGCCCAGGGTCTTCGCAACCTTGGAACCGCGCTCGCGATCCAGGTCGGTCAGCACCACTTGCCAGCCTTCGCAGATCAACCAGGCAGCAATGCCCAGGCCGATGCCCCGCGCGGCCCCCGTGACCAGTGCAACCCGGCCGTGAGTGCCGCCCGGCGGCGTTGCCAACTCGATCACAAGGCCGCCAACCCGCGACCCAGGTCGGCTTGCAGGTCGGCCACGTCTTCCAGACCGACCGCTACGCGGATCAGGCTGTCACGAATACCCGCCGCTTCACGCTCCTGGGGCGACAGGCGACCATGGGACGTGGTGCTCGGGTGGGTAATGGTGGTCTTGCTATCGCCCAGGTTGGCGGTGATGGAAATCAACCGGGTCGCGTCGATGAAGCGCCAGGCGCCCTCCTTGCCCCCCTTGACCTCGAAACTCACCACCGCACCAAAGCCGCGCTGCTGGCGCTGGGCCAGGTCATGCTGCGGATGACTCTTGAGACCCGCGTAATGGACCTTCTCGATACCGTCCTGTTGTTCCAGCCATTCGGCCAGGGCCTGGGCGTTGGCACAGTGCGCCTTCATACGCAGGCCCAGGGTTTCCAGACCCTTGAGGAAGATCCAGGCGTTGAACGGACTGAGGGTCGGCCCGGCAGTGCGCAGGAAACCCACCACTTCCTTCATCTGCTCGCCGCGACCGGCTACCACGCCACCCATGCACCGGCCCTGGCCGTCGATGAACTTGGTCGCCGAATGCACCACCACGTCAGCCCCCAGTTTCAGCGGTTGTTGCAACGCCGGGGTGCAGAAGCAGTTGTCGACCACCAGCATGGCGCCCTTGGCATGGGCGACTTCCGCCAGGGCGGCAATGTCCACCAGCTCGGCCAGGGGGTTGGACGGCGATTCAACGAACAACAACTTGGTGTTGGGCTTGATCGCCGCGTCCCAGCCGGACAGGTCCGCCAGGGGTACGTAGTCGACTTCCACGCCAAAGCGCTTGAAGTATTTTTCGAACAGGCTGATGGTCGAGCCGAAGACACTGCGCGAGACCAGGACATGGTCGCCGGCGCTGCACAGGCTCATCACCACCGCCATGATCGCCGCCATGCCGGTAGCGGTAGCGACCGCTTGCTCGGCGCCTTCCAGGGCGGCAATGCGCTCTTCGAAAGCGCGCACTGTCGGGTTGGTGTAGCGCGAGTAGACGTTGCCTGGCACCTCGCCAGCAAACCGCGCTGCCGCGTCGGCGGCCGTGCGGAATACGTAGCTGGAGGTAAAGAACATCGGATCGCCATGTTCGGCTTCCGGTGTCCGGTGCTGACCCGCGCGCACCGCCAGGGTGTCGAACGCTACGCCCTCAAGGTCGCTGTCCAGCCGACCGGCATCCCAATCCTGACTCATGCTGCCACTCCTTCAAATCGCAAACCGGCCCCTCGGGGCCGGTTCGTCACTCAGTTGTTGTACAGATCGATGATCGCACTGACCGCCTGGGTCTTGGCCTTGGACGCATCGTTACGCGCGTGCTCGATCCGGTTCAGGTAGGCCTCGTCGATGTCGCCGGTGACGTACTTGCCGTCGAACACCGCGCAATCGAATTGCTCGATCTTGATCTTGCCGCCGCCCACTGCTTCGATCAGGTCCGGCAGGTCCTGGTAGATCAACCAGTCGGCGCCGATCAGGTCGGCCACGTCCTGGGTGCTGCGGTTGTGCGCGATCAGTTCGTGGGCACTCGGCATGTCGATGCCGTAGACGTTCGGATAACGCACCGCCGGGGCGGCCGAGCAGAAGTACACGTTCTTGGCGCCGGCTTCGCGGGCCATCTGGATGATCTGCTTGCACGTGGTGCCGCGCACGATGGAGTCATCCACCAGCATCACGTTCTTGCCGCGGAACTCCAGCTCGATGGCGTTGAGTTTCTGGCGTACGGATTTTTTCCGCGCGGCCTGGCCCGGCATGATGAAGGTACGGCCGATGTAGCGGTTCTTCACGAAACCTTCGCGGAACTTGACGCCCAGGTGGTTCGCCAGCTCCAAGGCTGCCGTGCGGCTGGTGTCCGGGATCGGGATGACCACGTCGATGTCATGGTCCGGGCGCTCGCGCAGGATCTTCTCGGCCAGCTTTTCGCCCATGCGCAGGCGGGCCTTGTAGACCGAGATGCCGTCGATGATCGAGTCCGGGCGCGCCAGGTAGACGTGCTCGAAGATGCAGGGGGTCAGGCTCGGATTGGTCGCGCACTGGCGGGTGTGCAGCTTGCCGTCTTCAGTGATGTAGACCGCTTCGCCCGGGGCCAGGTCGCGGATCAGGGTGAAACCTAGCACGTCCAGGGACACGCTTTCGGAGGCGATCATGTACTCGACGCCTTCGTCGGTGTGACGCTGGCCGAACACGATCGGGCGGATGCCGTGAGGATCGCGGAAGCCGACGATACCGTAGCCGGTGATCATCGCCACCACCGAGTAACCGCCGACGCAACGGTTATGCACGTCGGTCACCGCCGCGAACACGTCTTCCTCGGTAGGCTGTAGCTTGCCGCGCTGGGCCAGCTCATGGGCAAACACGTTGAGCATCACTTCCGAGTCGGAACTGGTGTTGACGTGGCGCAGGTCCGATTCGTAGATTTCCTTGGCCAGCTGCTCGACGTTGGTCAAGTTGCCGTTGTGCGCCAGGGTGATGCCGTATGGCGAATTGACGTAGAACGGCTGGGCCTCAGCCGACGTCGAGCTGCCCGCCGTCGGGTAGCGTACGTGGCCGATACCCATGTGGCCGACCAGGCGCTGCATGTGGCGCTGGTGGAACACGTCACGTACCAGGCCGTTGTCCTTGCGCAGGAATAACCGGCCGTCATGGCTGGTCACGATACCGGCAGCGTCCTGGCCGCGGTGCTGGAGCACGGTTAGCGCGTCATACAGCGCCTGATTGACGTTCGACTTACCGACGATACCGACGATGCCACACATGCGACGCAACCCCTACTTAATGGATCTGAACTGAACAGCACTCACTGCGGCGTTTTGGCCGTCGGCAAGAGCTGCTCCTTGAACGGTATTTCAGCGGGTACGCTGATACCGCTGGCAAGCCACTGACTGCTCCAACCCAGAATCAGGTTTTTAGACCAGTCTGCGACCAATAGAAATTGTGGCACGAGCCGGGACTCCTGCCACCACGTATCCTGCTGCACCGGCCCCAGGCTCAGGAGCCCGACGGCCACGACCACCAGCAACGCGCCACGCGCCGCGCCGAAGGCCATGCCTAGGAACCGGTCCGTCCCGGAAAGCCCGGTGACGCGAATCAGTTCGCCGATCAGATAGTTGATCATTGCGCCGACCAGCAAGGTGGCGATAAACAAGATGGCACAGCCCGCGATCACGCGAGCCGACGGGGTTTCGATGTATCCGGCGAGGTACTGGGACAGCGAGCCACCAAACATCCAGGCCACGACTCCCGCGATGATCCAGGTCAGCAGCGAGAGGGCTTCCTTGACGAAGCCTCGGCTCAGACTGATCAATGCGGAGATGGCGACGATCGCAACGATCGCCCAGTCAACCCAGGTAAATGGCACGGTGCAGCCTGCAGACGGATAAGGCGGCGCATTTTAGCAGAGCCCAGGGCTGTCGGTAAGCTGCGTGATTCAAATCAGCTAAATCGCCGGTCAACCACGCTCTGGCTGGAAACGTACCACGAAACCCTTGAGGTTCTGCTGGCGCCCGAGCAGGTCACGCAGGCGGTCGGCCTCGGCGCGCTCGATCAACGGCCCGACAAATACCCGGTTCTTGCCATCGGCGGAGCGGATATAAGCGTTGTAGCCCTGGCTGCGCAGGTTTTTCTGCAAGCTTTCAGCACTTTCGCGACTGGTCAGGCTGGCCAGTTGCACCGACCAACTGACCGACAGGCCGTTGGCATCCACACGGCTTTGCGTGGTATCCGGCTTGGCGGGTGCGGCGGTAATCGGCTGGGTCGGGGCCGGCTTGACGGCAGGCGCCGCCGGAGCAGGCGTCGGCGCGACGACCGGTTTGCTCGACGCTGGCGCAGCGGGTGCGGGTGCGATAGGCGTCGACGGCGCAGTTGGCTGCTGCGCTAGCTCCTCGTCACTCGGCACAGGCTCCTGGGGCAGCGCCTGTGGTTCGGGCACCGCCACCGGCTCGACCTGCACGGGCGGCACGGCAGGCGCCTGGGGCGCAGCCGGCGCATCCACCGTGATCTGGCGCTGCTCGTCCTGGCGGGAAAACAGCATCGGCAGGAAAATCACCGCCAGGGCCACCAACACCAGGGCACCGACCATGCGCTGTTTGTACGCCTTATCCAGCATTGCCATCTGCCGCGTCCTCCGTGGAGCGCCGGACCAACCATTGAAGGGCCTCGGCAACACAAAAAAATGATCCGAACAACAGGATCTCGTCATCGGCCGTCGCCGCGGCGCACTGCCCTTCCAGCGCGGCGGCCACACTGCCATAGCTTTGTACAGCAGCACCGTGACGCTGCAAAGTGGCCTGCAACTCGGTCGCCGGACGCGAACGCGGCGAGTCCAGCGGCGTCACCGCCCATTGCTGGACACTAGCACCCAACGCCTCGACAACGCCATCCAGGTCTTTGTCGGACAGCAGTCCGAATACCGCCAGGCGCCGCCCCACGACCGGCCGCCGGGCCAGACGCTCGGCCAGGTACTGCGCGGCATGGGGATTGTGCCCGACATCCAGCAACAGGTTCAGGCGCTTGCCCTGCCACTCGAACTGGCGACGATCCAACCTCCCGACAACGCGCGTTGCCTGCAACGCCTCGGCGATCTGCCCCGCCTCCCACGACAAGCCCAGCAGCAGGTAGGCCTGAAGCGCCAGCGCGGCGTTTTCCATGGGCAGGTCCAGCAGCGGCAGGTCACGCAGCTCCACTGGCTGGCCCTGGGCATCGCTGCCGCGCCATTGCCAGTGCTGCTCGGTCATTGCCAGGTCAAAGTCCCGCCCCCGCAGGAAGAACGGGCAGCCCAGCTCGCGGACCTTGTCCAGCAGCGGCTGAGGCGGATCGAGGTCGCCGCAGAGCGCAGGTGCGCCCTGGCGAAAGATACCGGCCTTCTCGAACGCCACGGATTCGCGGGTATCGCCCAGGTAATCGGCATGGTCCACGCCGATACTGGTGACCAAGGCGATGTCGGCATCCACCAGGTTGACCGCGTCCAGGCGCCCGCCCAGGCCGACTTCCAGCACCACGGCATCGAGGCCTGCCCGGGCGAACAGCCAGAACGCCGCCAGGGTGCCCATTTCGAAATAGGTCAGGGAAGTCTCGCCCCGCCCGGTTTCCACCGCGGCAAAGGCTTCGCACAGTTGGGCGTCAGTGGCCTCGACGCCGTTGACCTGCACCCGCTCGTTGTAGCGCAGCAGGTGCGGCGAACTGTAGACACCGACGTTCAACCCCTGGGCCCGCAGCAGCGAGGCCAGGAAGGCGCAGGTCGAACCCTTGCCGTTGGTGCCGGTCACGGTGATGACCCGGGGCGCCGGCTTGGCCAGTCCCATGCGGGACGCTACCGCTTGCGAGCGCTCCAGCCCCATGTCGATGGCCGACGGATGCAACTGCTCGAGGTAGGCAAGCCAGTCGCCCAGGGTACGTTGGGTCATAGGCCTGCAGGCACCGGCGGAACCACGATCGGCTCGACGGGAGCGGCGACGAACTTCGGCGTCGGCAGCCCCATCAGTTGCGCCAGCAGGTTACCCAGGCGCGGACGCAGCTCCTGGCGATGGATGATCATGTCGATGGCACCGTGTTCCAGCAGGAATTCGCTGCGCTGGAAGCCTTCGGGCAGTTTTTCACGCACGGTCTGCTCGATCACGCGCGGGCCGGCAAAGCCGATCAGCGCCTTAGGCTCGCCGACGATCACGTCGCCCAGCATGGCCAGGCTGGCGGAGACGCCGCCGTAGACCGGGTCGGTCAGCACCGAGATGAATGGAATGCCTTCTTCACGCAAGCGCGCCAACACCGCGGAGGTCTTGGCCATCTGCATCAGGGAAATCAGCGCTTCCTGCATCCGCGCACCGCCGGAGGCGGCGAAGCAGATCATCGGGCAACGGTTTTCCAGGGCATGGTTGGCGGCACGAACGAAACGCTCGCCAACGATGGCGCCCATGGAACCGCCCATGAAGGAGAACTCGAACGCCGAGACCACCACTGGCATGCCCAGCAAAGTGCCGCTCATGGACACCAGGGCGTCCTTCTCGCCGGTCTGCTTCTGGGCAGCGGTGAGGCGGTCCTTGTACTTCTTGCCGTCGCGGAACTTCAGGCGATCCACCGGCTCCAGGTCGGCGCCGAGCTCTTCACGGCCTTCGGCGTCCAGGAAGATATCGATACGGGCACGCGCACCAATGCGCATGTGGTGGTTGCACTTGGGGCACACGTCCAGGGTCTTTTCCAGCTCCGGGCGATACAACACCGCTTCGCAGGAAGGACATTTGTGCCACAGACCTTCAGGCACCGAGCTTTTCTTCACCTCGGAACGCATGATCGAAGGGATCAGTTTGTCTACTAACCAGTTGCTCATGCTTTCTTTCTCCAGTACCGGCGGCCCGAACGCTCTGGTTCGCGGCCCCGCGTATGCCCTTGAGCTAAATTCATTGTGCGGCGAGGGCCGAAGGGCCGCCACGGTCAGCGCGAAACATGACCTGCGTGCAACCCAACCTTCCTCAGCCATCCCGGCAACCGCTTCATCGTGGTTGCCACTACGCTATCGGCCCACCCGGAGGCGGTGCCTGCCTGCTATGTACAGTGCAGGTATGGACGGCGGCAGTCTGCCAGCCGTCACATTGGCGACTGGCTGCTGCGTACAGCCGCCATGAACGCGCGAATCCTTGCCGGATCCTTGATCCCCTTGCCCTGCTCCACGCCACCGCTCACATCGACCGCATACGGACGAACCTGGCGAATGGCCTCGGCCACATTCTCCGCCGTCAGCCCACCGGCCAGGATAATCGGTTTACTCAACCCCTTGGGCACGAGTGACCAGTCGAACGCCTCGCCAGTACCACCGGGAACGCCTTCCACGTAGGTATCCAGCAAAACGCCGCTGGCCCCGGCGAAGGTCTTGCATGCGGCGGCGATCTCATCGCCCGCCTTGACCCGCAACGCCTTGATGTACGGGCGGTGCCAACCCTCGCAATCATCCGGGGTTTCGTCGCCATGGAACTGCAACAGCGCCAGCGGCACCGCATCGAGTATCTCGCCCAGCTCGCAACGACTGGCATTGACGAACAGCCCGACCGGGGTCACGAACGGCGGCAGGGCCTGGATGATTGCCCTCGCCTGCTGCACCGTCACCGCCCGCGGGCTCTTGGCGTAGAACACCAGCCCGATGGCATCGGCTCCGGCCTCGACCGCCGCCAACGCGTCCTCGACGCGGGTGATTCCGCAAATCTTGCTGCGAACGGCCGACATGTCGTGAAAAACTCCAAGGCAAATCCGTGAAAGTCCCGGATGGTAGCAAATGCTGCGAAAGGCGTCAGCCGTCGAGTTCCGAGAAGCCGGTGAGGAAATGTGGCCCGATGTAACGCTCCGGCAACTCGAATTCATCGCGGTATTCCACCTGCACCAGGTACAGGCCGAACGGATGCGCCGTCACCCCGCCGGAGCGGCGGACACGGCTGTCGAGCACTTCCTTGATCCACTCCACCGGGCGTTCGCCGGCGCCAATGGTCATCAGCACACCGGCAATGTTGCGCACCATGTGGTGCAGGAACGCGCTGGCGCGGATGTCGAGCACGATCATCTTGCCGTGCCGCGTCACGCGCAGGTGATGCAGCTCCTTGATCGGCGACTTGGCCTGGCACTGGCCAGCACGGAACGCGCTGAAATCATGCACACCAACCAGATACTGCGCCGCCTCGGCCATGCGCTCGGCATCCAGCGGACGGTGGTTCCAGGTGATTTCTTCGTTCAGGTGCGCCGGGCGGATCTGATCGTTGTAGATCACATAGCGATAACGCCGGGCGATCGCCTTGAAGCGCGCGTGAAAGTGCGCCGGCATCACCTTGGCCCAACTGACGCTGACATCGTGCGGCAGGTTGATGTTGGCGCCCATCACCCAGGCCTTCATCGAGCGCTCGACCTGGGTGTCGAAATGCACCACTTGGCCGCAGGCGTGCACGCCGGCGTCGGTACGGCCAGCACAATGCAGCGACACCGGCGAGTCGGCGACTTTGGACAGCGCATTCTCAAGGGTTTCCTGCACCGTCAGCACCCCAGAAGCCTGGCGCTGCCAACCCCGATAGCGCGAGCCCTTGTATTCAACGCCCAGGGCGATCCGGAAAAAACCGTCGGCCGCCATTTCGGCGGCCGGATTGTCTATGTTTGCCAAGGAATTACAGCCTGCTGAGGGACGCAAAGGCGGGCATTATAAGGCCGATGGCTTGGGATGCCAGTCCAACGGGCGATCCTGTGTCGAATGGACTGGCGCTATCGCGAGCACGCTTGCTCCCACAGGGGTTCAGATGGTTTTCAGACCAAGACAAGTCCTTGTGGCGAGGGAGCTTGCTCCCGCTCGAGTGCGCAGCGCTCGCAAAAGTGCTCGACGTGCCATAGAGAGGCCTGCTTCGCAGCCCAGCGGGAGCAAGCTCCCTCGCCACAAGAGCAGCGTGAATGACCCACAAACAAAAACGGCAGCCTCACCGGCTGCCGTTTTTGTATAACCACTGATTCACACCAGGCGCGACAACATCTCCTGCGCTTCGCTCTTCTGGGTGGCATCACCCTCGTTGAGGACTTCGCCGAGAATGTCCCGGGCGCCGTCGTTATCGCCCATGTCCATGTAGGCCTGGGCCAGGTCGAGCTTGGTCGCCACCTCGTCGGTGCCGCTGAGGAAGTCGAAATCCGGCTCGTCCTCGGCGCCGGCCAGCGCATCTTCGGCGGTGAAGGTTGGCTCGCTCAGGCTGTCCGACAGGCGGTCCAACTCGGCGTTGACGTCGTCCAGCTCGGACTCGAAGGCATCCTTCGGCGCGCCAGGGGCATCCATTTCGTCAGCCAGGGACAGGTCAAAATCCGCGGGCAGTTCGAGATCGTCGGCCGGGGTGTCGGGCAACGCAGGCGCATCGGCCGGCGGCAAGTCGAAGCCCTTGAGGTCGTCGCCCAGGTCCAGCAGGAAGTCCTCGTCATCGAGGGCAGCGGTCGGGGCCGGGGTATCGGCGCCCAGGTCCAGGTCGAACTCGGACAGGTCGTCGAGGCTCTGGTTGGCTTCGGTCTGCTGCTTGAGCACCGACTCGAAGCTCAGGTCGTCGTCTTCCGGGAATGCATCCAGCTCGGCGATCGGCTCGGCGGCCGGTGGGACCGGCGTCGCTTCCAGGTCATCCAGGCTCAGGTCAAAGGCACTGTCCAGTTCTTCATCGGACAACGGCTTGTCTTCCAGCAGGTCCTTGACGTACTGCGCATCCAGCTCGGCGGCCAATGCCGCTGCAGCCAGGCCGGCGCCGGTCGCCACGACCATGGCAGGGAAACGGCTCTTGAGCTGCTCGACCTGGGCGTAGTTGTCGCCGTTGGCCACGAGCTGGCGCTCCTGGGCGACGAACGCATCGCGATCGCCTTGCTGGCCGTAGACTTCCATGAGCTTCAGGCGCAGGTCGCTGCGCTGGGGCTCGGCCTTGATGCCTTGTTCCAGCAGGTCGGCGGCCTGGTTCAGGCGACCGCGGTCGATGTGGGACTGGGCCAGGGGCAGCACGTCATCCGAAGGCTCGGCGGCCGGCGCCACCAAGGGCGCGGCGATCGGTGGCGTGACAATCACCGGGGCAACGAGCGGGGCTGGCTTGGGCACTGGCGCAGGCGCCGGTTTTGGCTCGAGTTTGACGCTGGGAGGTGGAACTTCAATGCCCTCGAAGCTGCTCGGGGGCAGATCGAGCTCCGGGGAGAAGTCGGCCTCCTCCTCGAGGGCTCGGGCCATGCGCAAATGTTTCTCGGCTTCCTGCTGGGCCTTGCGGCGGCGGGCGAGCAACAACAACAGCAACAGCAGGATCAACACGCCGCCGCCCACCAGGCCCAGCAGGACCGGATTGGTCAGCAGATCGTTGTACTTCTGCTCGTTGGAAGCCGCCGGCACTGGCTCGATCGGCGCGACCGGTGGTGTCGCTTCCGGAGTCGCGGCCGGTGCGGGAGCAGCCTCGGGCGCGACCGTCGGAGCTTGCGCCCCCGGCGTTTGCGCAGCCGGAGCGGGGGTCAATTGCGCGGACATCGCCGGGGCCGCTTCGCCCGCAGGCGGCACTGCGCCACCTTCGGCCTGCATCTTGGCCAGTTGATTGTTCTTCAACTCGATCAGGCGTTGCAGCTTGTCCAACTGACTTTGCAGGTCGGCCATGCGGCTTTTCAGCTCTTCGTTGTCCCGGCGAGCCGAATCGAGGCTCTCCTGGGTCACGGCCAGCTTGTTGCTCAGCGCCTGGGCATCACCGGCAGCGCCCTTGCCCTTGCCGCCCGCCTTCGCCGACTCGGCCGACACCAGGCTCAGGTTATCGCGACCAGCGGCCTGGGCCGGCGCGCCTTCACCGCGGCCACGCCGGGTTGCATCCAGCTGTTGCTGGCCCGCACCCGCCACGCCACGCCGCCCCGAACGCCAGGCGGCGTTCTGCGCGGCGACTTCGGCAATGGCCTGGGGCTGCGGCAGCGCGGTGCTTTGCACCGGGTCCGGCAAGCGCAGCACCTGGCCGGTCTTGAGCAGGTTGATGTTGCCGTTGATGAACGCATTCGGATTCAACGCCTGGATCGCCAGCATGGTCTGCTGGACCGACCCGCCGTTGCGCACCTTGGCGGCGATTTCCCACAGGGTATCGCGCGGCGTGGTGGTGTACTGGGAAGGCTTGGTGGCACCGGTGACCGGCGTGGATACCGCCTGCGGCGGTTTCGCCCGGGCAGCATCCGCCGCCTGCGGGGAGAACTTGGACGGGTCGAGCAGCACGCTGTAGTCGCGCAGCAGGCGACCGTTGGGCCACATCACCTGCACCAGGAACTTGACCATCGGCTCGGACAGCGGCCGGCTGGAGGTGACCCGCAAGACGCTCTTGCCATTGGCGTTGATCACCGGCGTGAAGCTCAGGTCGTTGAGGAAGGCTTGGCGGTCGACGCCGGCCTTGGCGAAGTCTTCGGGCGAGGCCAGGCTCGGCACGACTTCGGCTGCGGTCAACTGCTGGACGTCGAGCAGCTCGATCTCGGCGACCAGGGGCTGGTTCGGCGTCGACTTCAGGGTCAATTCCCCAAGCCCGAGCGCCTGCGCCATACCGGAGGACAGCGCCGAGGCGGCCGCTATTGCTAACACCAGTTTGCGAACTTGAACCATAGCCTCTTCCTTTGTTTGAACATTCCTCGGCCAGCGAGAAGGTATTGATGCCGCTGCCGTAAGGCATTGCGCGCAGCCCCGAAGCGACGGTGCGCGCGATCGTTTCACTCATGTCCCGGGAAGCCCCCGGAGGGAGGTTCGCCTTCAGCTCTCTGGCCAAGCATAGCGCCCAGCTAGAACCATTCGACAAATTGACGCCAAGTATCTTTTACAGCAAGTCTTTTATCAACAACTCAGCGACCTGCACCGCATTGAGCGCCGCGCCTTTGCGTACGTTATCTGACGTCAGCCACATATTTAGTTCAGCCGGATCGTCGATACCCAGTCGCACACGCCCGACGTAGACCTCATCCTGCCCCACCGCATCGTCCACCGGCGTCGGGTAGTCGCCCGCCTCCACGAGCTCGATACCCGGCGCAGCTTCGAGGGCCGCATTGACCTTCGCCAGGTCGATGGCATCGCTCATCTGCACCGTCACGCTAAAGCTATCGCCAAAAAACACCGGTGCTTGAATGCAAGTGCCGGAAATCTTTAACAAAGGTTGCTCCAGCACCTGGCGCAATTCGCGCACCAGGCGCTTTTCCAGCAGCGTGTGACCCTGCTCGTCCGGCGTACCGACCTGGGCCAATAGGTTGAACGCCATCTGCCGATCGAAAAAGGTCGGCTCCAACGGGCGGGCGTTGAGCAGTTCGGCGGTCTGGCGCGCCAACTCGTTCACGGCGACACGGCCCTGGGTGGACACGGCGAGGTGGGCGGTCACGCTGACGCGCTGCATCACCAGGCACTCGCGCAACGGTGCCAGCGCCATGGCCAGTACCGTGGCCGAAGCGCTCGGGCTGCTGACCTGGAAAGGCTTCGCCAGGCCGGCCAGCACCGGGGCGTTAGCTTGCGGCACGATCTGCGGCGCCTGCTCCGGCGGCAACGCACCGGACAGATCGACCAACGCACAGCCGGCCGCCGTGGCACGCGGGGCGAAACTCAGGGTCACCGCCGGGCCTGCGGCGAAAAACGCCAATTGGACCTTGCTGAAATCAAATTCAGCGACCTCCCGCACCCGCACGTTCTTGCCACGAAACAGCACCGAACTGCCGGCCGATTCGCTGCTGGCCAGCAAATGCAGGTTGCCGATCGGGAAATCGCGCTCTTCGAGAATCTGGACAAGGGTTTCGCCGACAGTACCGGTGGCGCCGATCACGGCAATATCAAAGGACTGGCTCATGGGTCTACCTCAGGTAACACGGGGGGAGCGGCACTTTACCGGGTGGTGGGTATGCAGGCAATTGGCTGGGGGACTTGCAGTGCCTGGACTGGCCTCATCGCGAGCAAGCTCGCTCCCACATTGGTTCTCGCGGCGGACAAAACACCTGTGGGAGCGGGCTTGCTCGCGAAGACGGGGGCACATTCAACGCAGGTGCAAACTGACAAACCGCTTTCGCGAGCAAGCCCGCTCCCACAAGGACGCGTATGTCTGTAACCATAAAAAAACCCGCACCTTTCACAAGGCACGGGTTCTTTCACAGCCACATCGAATCAACGCTCGAGCAGGATCCGCAGCATGCGGCGCAGCGGTTCGGCGGCGCCCCACAGCAACTGGTCGCCGACGGTGAAGGCACCGACGAACTGCGAGCCCATGTTCAGCTTGCGCAGACGCCCTACTGGCACGTTCAGGGTGCCGGTGACCTTGGTCGGGCTCAGCTCCTGCATGCTGATGTCGCGGTTGTTCGGCACCAGCTTGACCCATGGGTTGTGCTGGCTGATCAGCCCTTCGATGTCGGCGATCGGGACGTCTTTGTTCAGCTTGATGGTCAGCGCCTGGCTGTGGCAGCGCATGGCACCGATGCGCACACAGATGCCGTCCACCGGGATCGGGCTCTTGAAGCGGCCCAGGATCTTGTTGGTTTCAGCCTGGGCCTTCCACTCTTCGCGGCTCTGGCCGTTAGGCAGTTCCTTGTCGATCCACGGGATCAGGCTGCCGGCCAGCGGCACGCCGAAGTTCTCGGTCGGATAGGCATCGCTGCGCATCGCCTCGGCCACCTTGCGATCGATGTCCAGGATGGCGCTGGCCGGGTTGGCCAGGTCATCGGCGACGGCAGCGTGGGTCGCGCCCATTTGCTTGATCAGCTCGCGCATGTTCTGCGCACCGGCACCGGACGCCGCCTGGTAGGTCATGGCGCTCATCCACTCCACCAGGCCGGCCTCGAACAGGCCGCCCAGACCCATCAGCATCAGGCTGACGGTGCAGTTGCCGCCGATGTAGTTCTTGGTGCCCGCGTCCAGCTGTTGGTCGATGACCTTGCGGTTCACCGGATCGAGAATGATCACCGCGTCGTCCTGCATGCGCAGGCTGGAAGCGGCGTCGATCCAGTAACCCTGCCAGCCGGCTTCACGCAGCTTGGGGAAGACTTCGCTGGTGTAGTCGCCGCCCTGGCAGGTCAGGATCACGTCGAGGGTCTTGAGCTCTTCGATGCTGTAGGCATCCTTGAGCGCGCCGGTATCCTTGCCCACGGACGGGCCCTGGCCACCTACGTTGGAGGTGGTGAAAAACACCGGCTCAATGAGATCGAAATCCTGCTCTTCCAGCATTCGCTGCATGAGCACGGAACCGACCATGCCGCGCCAACCGATCAGACCTACACGTTTCATCGCAACTACACCTATACAAAAGTGGGCCACCGTCGAAGCAGTGGGCCCGAAAGATTACAGATTCCGCAGCGCGGCGACTACTGCATCGCCCATTTGCTGCGTACCGACTTTGGTACAACCGGCCGACCAGATATCGCCTGTGCGCAAGCCCTGGTCCAACACCACGCTGACCGCCTGCTCGATGGCGTCGGCCGCGTCACTGCGGTTGAAGCTGTAGCGCAGCATCATCGACACCGACAGGATGGTCGCCAACGGGTTGGCGATGCCCTGCCCGGCAATGTCCGGCGCCGAACCGTGGCATGGCTCGTACATCCCCTTGTTGTTGGCATCCAGGGACGCCGACGGCAACATGCCGATGGAACCGGTGAGCATCGACGCTTCGTCAGACAGGATGTCGCCGAACATGTTGTCGGTGACCATCACGTCGAACTGCTTCGGCGCACGTACCAATTGCATGGCGGCGTTGTCGACGTACATGTGGCTCAGCTCGACGTCCGGGTAATCCTTGGCCACCTGCTCGACCACTTCGCGCCACAGTTGGCTGGACGCCAGCACGTTGGCCTTGTCCACCGAGCACAGCTTCTTGCCCCGCACGCGGGCCATGTCGAAACCGACCCGGGCGATGCGGCGGATTTCGCTTTCGCTGTATGGCAGGGTGTCGTAGGACTGGCGTTCGCCATTATCCAGCTCACGGGTGCCACGGGGTGCGCCGAAGTAGATACCACCGGTCAGCTCGCGGACGATGAGGATGTCCAGGCCCGAGACGATTTCCGGCTTCAGGCTCGAAGCGTCGGCCAGTTGCGGGTAGAGGATCGCCGGACGCAGGTTGCCGAACAGGCCCAGTTGCGCACGGATCTTCAGCAGGCCGCGCTCGGGGCGGATGTCACGCTCGATCTTGTCCCATTTCGGGCCGCCCACGGCGCCCAGCAGCACGGCATCGGCCGCGCGGGCACGCTCCAGGGTTTCATCGGCCAGCGGCACGCCGTGCTTGTCGATGGCTGCGCCACCGATGACGTCGTGGCTGAGCTCGAAGCCCAGGTCGTACTTGTCGTTCGCCAACTCCAGGACCTTGACCGCCTCGGCCATGATTTCCGGGCCAATACCGTCGCCGGGGAGAATCAGAATCTGCTTGCTCATGCTTTCCTCGTTTGCTCTATCGGCACGCACCAGGTTCTAAACCCAGGTCGCACCAGGAAAAATGCTATCGCTCGGCCCACAGCACCAGTACATCTGTACTGAACGAACCATCGGCCTCAATCTCAAAATATTCACGCACTTCATCGCCCATCGCACGCTGCAGCGCCAGAATCGCCCCGCGCATCACCTCGGGGGTGCGCATGCGCTCGACCCAGGATTGGTATTCCAGCCGCAGGCGCTGGCGCGAAAGACTGCGGGTGTACAGCCCCGCCTCGCTGACCTGGCGCAACCACTCGTCAGCCGAATAGTCGCGCACATGGCTGGTATCGCGCAGCACTTCGATGCTTTGCAGGTAGGTGTCCAGCAACGGCGTGCCCGGCGACAGGATGTCGATGAACGCCATCACCCCACCCGGCTTGAGCACGCGGCGCACTTCGCGCAACGCCAGGCCCAGGTCGCTCCAATGATGCGCCGAATAGCGACTGAACACGAAGTCGAACTCGCCATCGGCGAACGGCAGGCGCTCGGCGGCACCGCGCACCGTGGCGACGTTGTCCAGGCCACGCTCCGCAGCCGCCGTGGACACGACATCGAGCATCTGCTGGGACAGGTCATAGGCCACGACTTCACCGACCAACGGCGCCACGTGGAAACTCACGTGACCGGCACCGCACCCCAGGTCCAGCACACGAGCCTGCTCATGACCGGCCAGCTCCGCCTTCAGCAGCGCAAACTCGGTGCCCTGGGCATGCACGGCACTGCTCAGGTAGGCCGAGGCCTGTTCACCGAATTGTTTCTGTACAACCTGACTGTGGGCGGTGCTGGTCATGGGCACTTCCTTTTTTGGGGTTAGCCTGGTGGTGTTTTTGCTGCCGTCTTCGAGGGCGAGCCCGCGCCCACACTGGGTGTTCGCAAACCTTGTGGGAACGGGCTTGCCCGCGAAGGGCCGGTCCTGCCTATTTAAAGTTCAAATCAATCAGGCATCGCGAAACAGCCAAGGCTGGCTCGCCCGGTGCCTGGCCTCGAACGCGGCAATCGCATCGCTGTCCTGCAGGGTCAGGCCGATGTCATCCAGGCCATTGAGCAGGCAATGCTTGCGGAAGGCATCGATCTCGAACCCCAGCACCTTGCCGTCGGGACGGGTGACGGTCTGGGCCGCCAGATCGATCTGCAACTGGTAACCCGGGTTGGCTTCGACCTGCTGGAACAGCTCGTCGACTTCAGCGTCGCTCAGGATGATCGGCAGCAAGCCGTTCTTGAAGCTGTTGTTGAAGAAGATGTCGGCGTAGCTCGGCGCGATGATGCTACGGAAACCGTACTCTTCCAGGGCCCACGGCGCGTGCTCGCGGCTCGAACCGCAGCCGAAGTTCTCGCGGGCCAGCAACACGCTGGCGCCTTGGTAACGCTCGGCGTTGAGTACGAAATCCTTGTTCAGCGGGCGCTTGGAGTTGTCCTGGTACGGCTGGCCCACATCCAGGTAGCGCCACTCATCGAACAGGTTCGGGCCGAAACCGGTGCGCTTGATGGACTTCAAGAACTGTTTGGGAATGATCTGGTCGGTGTCGACGTTGGCACGATCCAAAGGCGCGACAAGACCGGTGTGCTGGGTAAAAGCTTTCATGCTGCGCTCCTTCAGATCAATTCGCGGACGTCGACGAAACGGCCGTTGACAGCCGCTGCCGCGGCCATGGCCGGGCTCACCAGGTGCGTACGGCCACCGGCGCCCTGACGGCCTTCGAAGTTACGGTTGGAGGTGGAAGCGCAATGCTCGCCCGACTCCAGGCGATCCGGGTTCATCGCCAGGCACATCGAGCACCCCGGCTCACGCCATTCGAAACCGGCCTCGAGGAACACTTTGTCCAGCCCTTCCGCTTCAGCCTGGGCCTTCACCAGGCCCGAGCCCGGCACCACGATGGCCTGCTTGATGGTCGAAGCAACCTTGCGGCCCTTGGCGATCACCGCGGCAGCGCGCAGGTCTTCGATCCGCGAGTTGGTGCACGAGCCGATGAACACGCGGTCGAGCTGAATGTCGGTGATCGCCTGGTTGGCGCTCAGGCCCATGTATTTCAAGGCACGAACGATGGAGTCGCGTTTGACCAGGTCCATTTCCTTGGCCGGATCCGGGACGTTCTGGTCAACGGCCAGGACCATTTCCGGCGAAGTGCCCCAACTGACCTGCGGTTTGATCTGGGCGGCGTCGAGTTCGACCACGGTGTCGAACTTGGCATCGGCATCGGAGACCAGGTCCTTCCAGGCTTCGACCGCCTTGTCCCACTCCGCGCCTTTCGGGGCGAACGGACGACCCTTGACGTATTCCACGGTTTTTTCATCGGCCGCCACCAGACCAACGCGAGCACCGGCCTCGATGGACATGTTGCAGATGGTCATGCGGCCTTCGACGGACAAGTCGCGGATCGCGCTGCCAGCGAACTCGATGGCATGCCCGTTGCCGCCGGCGGTGCCGATCTTGCCGATCACCGCCAGGACAATGTCCTTGGCGGTCACGCCGAACGGCAACTTGCCCTCGACACGCACCAACATGTTTTTCATTTTCTTGGCGACCAGGCACTGGGTGGCGAGCACGTGCTCGACCTCGGAAGTACCGATGCCATGGGCCAGGGCGCCGAATGCGCCGTGGGTGGAAGTGTGCGAGTCGCCGCAGACCACGGTCATGCCGGGCAAGGTCGCGCCCTGCTCCGGGCCAATGACGTGGACGATACCCTGGCGCACGTCATTCATCTTGAATTCGACGATGCCGTACTCGTCACAGTTATCGTCGAGGGTCTGGACCTGCAGGCGCGAGACCTGGTCGGCAATGGCCGCGATGCCGCCCTTGCGCTCCGGGGTGGTCGGCACGTTGTGGTCCGGGGTGGCGATGTTGGCATCGATGCGCCACGGCTTGCGCCCAGCCAGGCGCAGGCCTTCGAAGGCTTGCGGCGACGTCACTTCGTGGATGATGTGACGATCGATGTAGATCAGCGCCGAGCCATCGTCGCGCTGCTTGACCAAATGCGAATCCCAGAGCTTGTCGTAGAGCGTTTTGCCGGCCATCAGACGGTTCCTCATCAGCTTGTTTCTATGCCCCGGGCCTTGAACGTTTCAATAACCCTTTGGCTTGTGAGGCTGATGCTATGGGGTTACATTGAATAACTCAAATTCATATTTTTTATACTTTGCATAACCAACTGGAATTCGACCCCAACCGCCATGGACCTCGCCAACCTCAACGCCTTTATTGCCATCGCCGAGACGGGCAGTTTCTCCGGCGCCGGTGAACGCCTGCACCTGACCCAACCGGCCATCAGCAAGCGCATTGCCGGCCTGGAACAACAACTCAACGTACGCCTTTTCGATCGCCTGGGCCGTGAAGTGGGCCTGACCGAGGCCGGCCGCGCGCTGCTGCCACGGGCTTATCAGATCCTCAATGTACTGGACGACACCCGTCGCGCCTTGACCAACCTGACCGGTGAAGTGACCGGGCGACTGACCCTCGCCACCAGCCACCACATCGGCCTGCACCGCCTGCCACCGCTGTTGAGGGCATTCACCCGACGCTACCCACAGGTGGCGCTGGATATTCAGTTCCTGGATTCGGAAGTGGCCTACGAGGAAATCCTCCATGGTCGGGCGGAGCTGGCGGTCATCACCCTCGCCCCCGAGCCACATACGCTGGTGAGCGCCACACCGGTCTGGGACGACCCGCTGGATTTCGTGGTGGCGCCGGAACATGCGCTGCTGGAAAACGGCGCCGTCAGCCTCGCCGACATCGCCTTGCACCCCGCGGTCTTCCCCGGCGGCAATACGTTCACCCATCACATCGTGCGACGGCTGTTCGAGGCCCAGGGCCTGACGCCCAACATCGCCATGAGCACGAATTATCTGGAAACCATAAAGATGATGGTCTCCATCGGCCTGGCCTGGAGCGTCTTGCCGCGCACCATGCTGGACGAACAGGTGGCACGCATTCCTTTGCCAGGCATACAACTCACTCGCCAGCTAGGCTATATCTTGCACACCGAACGGACGCTGTCGAATGCTGCACGGGCCTTCATGGCGCTACTGGACGCACAAATCGATCTGCCAGGGACTCAGGCATAGGTTGTGCGACGCCTGTAGCGCCACGCCACCCGCGCTTAAGTCCCAAACCTGCCCAAGGCTCGCCAGAGAATGCCCAAACCCGTAGACCCCCTACCGCCCCTGCCGCGTATCCAGGCGCTTGACCCGAAGCGGTCAGAGCAAAGCTGGGACAGTGCGCCACAGTTGCTGGCCGCGCTCAACGGTGCGCGGCTGGGCGCCTGGTCGTGGGACATCGAGACGGGCCAGATCAGTTGGTCCCGCGGAACCCAGGCGCTGTTCGGTTTCGACCCGCGCCAACCGCTGCCGGCGGACATGGACTACCTGGACCTGTTGCTGCCCGAAGATCGCGCCCGGGCCATCCGCGCCTTTCGCGCCGCCGTGGCCGGTGCGCCGCTGGAACAGGCGATGCACCACCGCATCGTCTGGCCCGACGGCAGCCTGCACTGGCTGGAGATCAATGGCAGCGTCCAACCTGACAAACACGGGCGTCCACGCATGATCGGGGTGATCCGCGAGATCACTCACCAGCGCCAGCGCGAGCAGGCCTTGCGCAGCTCGGAGAAGCGCTTCGCCACGCTGTTTCATCTGTGCCCGAACATGGTGCTGCTGACGCGCCAGGAAGACGGCCTGATCAGCGAGGTCAACCAGTACTTCGAAAGCCTGTTCGGTTGGCCGGTCCATGCCGTGATCGGCCGCACGACCCTGGAGCTGGGCCTGTGGGTAGACCCCAGCCAACGACACAAACTGGTGCAGGCGACCAAGGCCAAGGGCGAACTGGTCAGCATGGAAGTGGAGTTCCGGGCCAGTAACGGCCAGATCCACAACGGCATCCTCAGCGCGCAGAAGGTCGAGCTCGAGGGTCAACCCTATCTGCTGAGCACCTTTCTCGACACCACCGAACGCAAACTCGCCGAACAGGCTCTCAAGGACAGCCAGGAGCGCCTTGACCTGGCCCTCGACTCGGCGCAACTAGGCACCTGGGACTGGCACATTCCCAGCGGCATGCTCTACGGCTCCGCCCGCGCCGCGCAATTGCACGGCCTGGAGCCCAAGGCGTTCCACGAATCGTTCGATGCGTTTTTCGAAGGGGTACCCGATGAAGAACGCAACAATATGCGCAATGCCTACCGCAGCCTGCGCGAGGGCCCGGCGGGCAATTACCAGCTGACTTACCGCGTGCAACTGCCGGACGGCAGCTCCCGCTACCTGGAAAGCCGCGCACGCCTCTACCGCAACGAAGACGGCAGCCCCCTGCGCATGGCCGGCACGCTGCTGGACATCACCGACCAGGTCGAGCGCGAACAGAGCCTGGCGGCCTCGGAAGAGAAGTTCGCCACGCTGTTCCAGGTCAGTCCAGACCCGATTTGCGTGACCCACCAGGACAGCGGCCGTTTCCTGGAGATCAACTCCAGTTTCACCCAGACCTTCGGCTGGAGCGCCAAGGACGTGATTGGCCTCAGCGCCGACGAAATCGGCCTCTGGGACGCCTCGGGCAGCAGCTTGCAGCGCATCGAGCGGGTGATTCGCGAGCAATCGCTGAGCAATGTCGCCATCGTCGTCCATCACAAGGACGGCCAGCCACTGACCTGCGTGATCTCCAGCCGGCAGATCAACGTCGGCAACCAGCCCTGCATCGTCACCACCCTGCGAGACATCACCCACCAGCAACGCTCGGAAGCGGCCTTGAAGGCCAGCGAGGAAAAATTCGCCAAGGCGTTTCACTCCAGCCCCGACGCCATCACCATCACCGAACGCGAAAGCGGCCGCTACCTGGAGATCAACGACGGTTTCTATCGCCTGACCGGTTATCGCGCCGACGAGGTGCTGGGCCGCACGGTCTATGAAGTGGGCATCTGGGCCGATGAAAAACAGCGCACGGCGTTGCTGGCCGAGCTGCAACTCAAGGGCCGTGTGCACCACCGGGAAATGCTCGGGCGCAACAAGCGCGGGGAAATCCTCACGGTGGAGGTGTCCGTCGAGCCGATCACCCTGAACGAAACCGCCTGCCTGTTGCTCACCGCCCGAGACGTCAGCCTGCTGCGCAATGCCGAAGCACAGATCCGCCACCTGGCCTACCACGACCCGCTGACCAACCTGCCCAACCGCGCCCTGTTGATGGACCGCCTGAGCCAACAGATCGCGCTGCTCAAGCGTCACAACCTGCGTGGTGCCCTGCTGTTTCTCGACCTCGACCATTTCAAGCACATCAACGATTCCCTCGGCCATCCCGTGGGCGACACCGTGCTGAAAATCATCACGGCGCGACTGGAGGCCAGCGTACGCCTGGAAGACACCGTGGCCCGGCTCGGCGGCGACGAATTCGTCGTACTGCTCAGCGGGCTGGAGGGCAACCGCGCCGTCGTCAGCGAGCAAGTGCAGAAACTGGCCGACACCCTGCGTGAGCTGCTCTCGGAGCCGATGTTCCTCGATGGCCAGCGCCTGCAAGTCACGCCGAGCATCGGCATGGCGCTGATTCCCGACCACGGCTCCACGCCCGCCGACCTGCTCAAGCGCGCCGACATTGCGCTGTACCGCGCCAAGGATTCAGGGCGCAACACTTCACAGATGTTCCACGCCACCATGCAAAAAGCCGCCAGCGAACGGCTGCGAATGGAAACCGACCTGCGCCAGGCCCTGGCCCGTGGCGAATTCAGCCTGCACTTCCAGCCCCAGGTCGACGCCCGGGATAACCGCATCATCGGCGCCGAAGCCCTGGTCCGCTGGCATCACCCGGAACTGGGTGCCCAGTCGCCCAACGAGTTCATCAAGGTGCTGGAAGACAGCGGCCTGATCCTCGAAGTCGGGACCTGGATCCTCGATGAGGCCTGTGTCGGCTTCAAGGACCTGATCGCCCGGGGCAGGATCGACCCGCGGCGATTCAGCCTGTGCGTGAACATCAGCCCCAGGCAGTTCCGCCAGAGCGACTTCGTCGAACGCATCGAAAGCAGCCTGGTCACCCACGGCCTGCCCTTTTCCATGCTCAAACTGGAGATCACCGAAGGCATCGTGATCCAGAACCTGGACGACACCATCGGCAAGATGCGCCGGCTGAAAAAACTGGGGGTGAGCTTCGCCATGGACGACTTCGGCACCGGCTACTCGTCGCTGACCTACCTCAAGCGCCTGCCGGTGGACACGCTGAAAATCGACCAGTCGTTCGTGCGCGACGCCACCTGCGACCCCAACGACGCCGAAATCATCCGCGCCATCGTCGCCATGGCCCACAGCCTGAACCTGGAAATGATCGCCGAAGGCGTGGAGACCCTGGAACAACTGCAATTTCTGCAAGGGCTCGATTGCCATCTGTACCAAGGCTACCTGCACAGCCGGCCGCTGCCGCTGGAGGCGTTTGAACGGCTGTTGCCCTGAAGGTGAAAGGCTGGACATGAAAAAGGGCGCCTTTCGGCGCCCTTTTTCAGTGGCGATGCATCAGTTCTGCAACGCAGGTTGTTGCTGCACCCCGTTGATTGGGATGCGTTTGGCTTTCGCCTCTTCCGGAATGACCCGCAACAGGTCGATGCTCAACAGACCGTTGCTCAGGCCAGCGGACTTGATCTCGATATGATCCGCCAACCGGAAGGACAGCTTGAACGCACGCTGGGCGATGCCCTGGTGCAGATAGGTCACGCTGTCGTTGCTGGCCTCGCGCTTACCGCCGCTGATGGTCAGCACACCTTTTTCCACCTGCAGGTCCAGGTCTTCTTCCCGGAAACCTGCGGCGGCGACCACGATACGGTATTGATCATCACCGTATTTTTCCACGTTGTAGGGTGGATAGCTGCTGCCTGGTTCGTTGCGCAGGGCGGTTTCGAACAAGTCGTTGAAACGGTCGAAACCTACCGAGGAACGGAACAGTGGGGCCAGCGAAAATGCAGTACTCATGATTCAAATCTCCTGAAAAAATCAGCAAGGTTTTTTGTCTCCGCGACCCGAATTCGGCATCGCGTAACCCCTATCTAGGGGCCGCCAAATACTTTTCAAGAGCTTTTTTTGAATTTTTTTCAGGCCGCTTCCGTGCGCTTCACACCCAGCAAATGCCCCACCGCTTCCAGCTCGGTCTCCCGGCGCAACGCGCTGAACAACGTCACCGCCTCGGGGTAATTGCGGGTCAGCATCGCCAGCCACTGCTTCAATCGGCCAGGGGCCTGGCGGGGTGTCAGTTGCTCGACCACTTGCCCCCAGAAATCCCGCAGCATCGGTTGCAGCTCGGCCCAGGACATCGGCGTCACTTCTTCTCCGGCCCTGGCGGCGGCGATCTGCCGGGCCAGGTCAGGACGGGAAACCAGGCCGCGACCGAGCATGATGTCCTCGACGCCACTGATTTCGCGGCAACGCCGCCAATCCTCGACACTCCAGATATCGCCATTGGCGAATACCGGCACCTTGACCACGTCCTGGACTCGGGGGATCCATTCCCAATGAGCCGGTGGCTTGTAGCCGTCGGTCTTGGTCCGCGCATGCACCACGATGTGCTCTGCCCCGCCTTCGGCCAGCGCCGTGGCACACACCAGCGCGCCGTCCGGGCTGTCGAAGCCCAGGCGCATCTTGGCGGTTACCGGAATGTGCCGCGGCACGGCACGGCGTACGTGTTCGACGATCTGGTTGAGCAGTTCCGGCTCCTTGAGCAACACCGCCCCACCGCGGGATTTGTTCACGGTCTTGGCCGGGCATCCGAAGTTCAGGTCGATCACCTCCGAGCCGAGCTCGCAGGCCAATGCTGCGTTCTCCGCCAGGCACACCGGGTCGGACCCCAGCAATTGCACCCGCAGCGGCACGCCGGCAGCGGTCCGAGCCTGGGTCAGCAACTCCGGGGCGAGCTTATGGAAGTACGCCGGCGTGAGCAGGCGGTCGTTGACACGAATGAACTCGGTGACACACCAGTCGATTCCGCCAACGCGGGTCAGAACATCGCGCAGGATGTTGTCGACCAACCCCTCCATGGGCGCCAGGGCAATTTGCATGGAAACACACACTCAACGGAAAAACGTGCGGCAGTTTACCGGATTTTGCCCACATATCCGGCATTCAGCATAAATCCCTGTGGGAGCGGGCTTGCTCGCGAAGGCAGTGGGTCAATGTACCGCCGCATTCGCGGGCAAGCCCGCTCCCACAGGTTGATCGTTGGCGGACACAGGATGTGTGTCCACCGTAAATCCTTTGTGGGAGCGGGCTTGCCCGCGAAGGCGGTGGGTCAGCCGGTGATGACACCAGGCGCGACCTGGGACTCCAGCGCCGGGCCGTAGCCGTCGATGAACTCCGCCGGCATGCGCTTGGGCCTGCCGCTGGACAGCTCGATGCAGACGAAGGTGGTCTGGGCCCGCAGCAAAGTGGCGTTGTCACGGGGGCGGACCAATTGGAAGTGTCGGGTCATCTTCAGGCGTTGGTCCCAGTCGACGATCCAGGTGGCCAGTTGCAGCTCATCGCCCTCATAGGCCGCCGCCAGGTAATCGATTTCATGCCGCACCACCGCCATGGCGCGGTCCAGGCGCCGATATTCCACCAGATCCAACCCCAGGCGCTGTGAGTGGCGCCAGGCGCAACGTTCGAGCCAGGTGACGTACACCGCGTTGTTGGCGTGACCCAGCCCGTCGATGTCCTCGGCATTCACTTGAAGATCAATGATGAACGGCGTTGCCCGATCCCAGCCCATGCCCCTCTCCCGGTCGAATATGGATCGGGGCAGTGTACCGGATGCTCAAGCCGATTGCCGCGCCTGCAAACTGCGCCCGGCCAGCAGGGACAGCACCCCGTCGATGACCCGCGGATCAGCCAGTACCCGCTGGTGCCCACCCTGGGGCAGCCGCAGCAGGCGACTGTCGAACCAGGCCTCATGAATCACCTGCGACTCTTTGACCGAGACCGACGTATCGTCCTCGGCATGGACGATCAACCCTGGGATGTCCAATTGGTAATGCGCCACGTCCATCTTCGAGGCCGGCATGCCTACGTCGAGTTCCACCTGACGGATGAATGCCGAACGTGCCTGGGGCGGCAGGCCCATCATCCGGGCAAAGCCGCGCAATATGCCAAGAATGCGCGCGGGGGCGGCGATGCTCACCAGCGTCTCGGTGCGTAACCCCAACTGGACCGCCAGCATGGCGCTGGCACCGCCCATTGAATGCCCGATCACCGCTTGCAGCGGTGGCAGTTCTGCGGCGGCTTCAAGCATGGCCCGGGCGAACAACAGGACATTCGCCTCGCGCCCCGGCGAACGGCCATGGGCCGGACCGTCCAGTGCCACCACCGTGTAGCCGGCGCTCACCAGCGCCGTGATCAGCGCCGCGAACTGCGTGGGCCGCCCTTCCCAGCCATGCATCAGCAGGACGGTCGGGCCTTTGCCCCACCGCAGGGCCGAAAGCCCGAAGCGCAAGGTGATGCGCTCGGAGGTTGCCAGCAATGGCAGTTCCCAGTCCCGTGGCGGCAGGTTTCGCGGACGCATGAACAGCGAGCGCATTTTCTTCGCCACCAGGCGCGGCGCTACCCGCCCAAGCGTGCCATTGACACCACGAATCCAGCTCAACCTGTCCATTGCTCATCTCCAGGGCTTGCGCCTTAGCTCATCGCACCGCCGATTTGGCAGCGCGCAGCAAACGATCCGATAACTCTCCCGGGCCCAGCGCCCGCGCCAGGGACAAGCCGCCGACCATCAGGGCGATGTCGGCCAAGGCCTTATCGGTGTCTTCGGGGCTGGCCGCCAACTGCGCAGCCATGAGTTCTATGTGTTCATTGAGCACCGCGCGAAACTCATCCGGCAGGCGTCCGAGCTCACCCACCGAGGCCGGGATGGGGCAGGCTTGTTCGCTGGAGTCGCGGTGCTTGCGCGACAGGTAGAACGCCGCCGACAGCGTGCGCCGCTCTTCACCGGTCAGCCCTGCGTCCAGGCCGGCGATCAAGTCACGACGATGGCTGAGCAACTGCTTGAACGCCTCCAGCATCAGGGCATCCTTGCTTTCGAAGTGCGCATAGAAACCACCCACCGTCAGCCCCGCCGCGCCCATCACCTCACCCACGCTCGGCTCGGCCGGGCCATGCTTGATCAACGCCGCACTGGCAGCCTTGAGAATGCGTTCGCGGGTTTGTGCCTTCTTATCGCTCATCGTCGCCTCCGAATATTACGATTGAAATATTATCTATATAATAATTTTCCGCAAGCGGAATATCTGCCCGTTGGTCAGAAGCCTGTTTTCAAAGATTAGGAGAATTGGCCGAACGCCAGACAAACAAAAGGGCCATTCAAGAATTGAATGACCCTTATAAAATCCCGCAGAGCGGGTAATCGTGGCGTCCCCTAGGGGACTCGAACCCCTGTTACCGCCGTGAAAGGGCGGTGTCCTAGGCCACTAGACGAAGGGGACACAAACCTTCTGAACATGATCAGCGCTGAGAACTGATCGCTTCAAGGCCGGTGTGGCCAGACCTTGAAGTGTAAATTGGTGGAGCTAGACGGGATCGAACCGTCGACCTCTTGCATGCCATGCAAGCGCTCTCCCAGCTGAGCTATAGCCCCGGATTTTTCGCCTCGCGGCGGAGCGACATCTTGCAACATCGCTTCTGTAAAACTGGCGTCCCCTAGGGGACTCGAACCCCTGTTACCGCCGTGAAAGGGCGGTGTCCTAGGCCACTAGACGAAGGGGACGCAAACCCTTCTATACCACTGATCAACGCTGAGTGCTGATCGCTTCGAGGCCGGTGTGGCCAGACCTCGAAGTGTAAATTGGTGGAGCTAGACGGGATCGAACCGTCGACCTCTTGCATGCCATGCAAGCGCTCTCCCAGCTGAGCTATAGCCCCTCATCGCTGAGGACGGGGCGAATCTTAAGGGCGTATCGGAGGGCTGTCAAATTTATTTTCAACAAATTTGAAAATTTTTTGCCGGGATAACAATCACTTACCGACAAACCCCGGAAAACCGGGGTGTGCCCTGCCTCATCGACCGCTTAAGCGATCGCGCCCAGCAGTTTTTCCCACTCCTTGTTTTCCTTTTTCGACACGCCGCCGAGCAGATCGATGGCCTGGCGCAAGCGGAAACGGGTCAGGTCCGGCCCGAGGATTTCCATCGCATCGAGCACCGACACAGAGCTGGCCTGGCCCGTGATGGCGGCGAACATCAGCGGCATGGCATCACGCAGCTTCAACTCCAGGGACTCGACCACGGCCTGGATGGTCGCAGTGATGCTGTCCTTCTCCCATTGGCGCAAGCTCTCAAGCTTCCACAGGATCAGTTGCATCAACTGGCGCACCTGGTCGCCCGCAAGTTTCTTCGACTCGAACAGCTTCGCATCCGGCGTCACGCCACCGGCAAAGAAGAAGCCGGCCAACGGTGCGATCTGACTGAAGGTCTCCACCCTGCCCTGCACATGAGGGGCGATCTTCATCATGTAGTCGGGGTTCAACGCCCACTTCTGCACGCGCGCGGCGAATTCTTCCACCGGCAGGTCCCGCAGCCACTGGCCGTTGAGCCAGGACAGTTTCTCGATGTCGAAGATCGGACCGCCCAGGGAAACACGCGACAGGTCGAAGTGCTCGACCATTTCCTGCAGCGAGAACTTCTCGCGCTCGTCCGGCATCGACCAGCCCATGCGCCCCAGGTAATTGAGCATCGCCTCGGGCATGAAGCCCATGCGCTCGTAGAACGTCACCGAAGTCGGGTTCTTGCGCTTGGACAGCTTGCTCTTGTCCGGGTTACGCAGCAGCGGCATGTAGCACAGTTGCGGTTGTTCCCAGCCGAAATACTCGTAGAGCAGGATCAGTTTCGGCGCCGATGGCAGCCATTCCTCACCGCGCAACACGTGGGTGATGCCCATCAGGTGGTCGTCGACCACGTTCGCCAGGAAGTACGTCGGCAGGCCGTCGGTCTTCATCAGCACTTGCATGTCCATGCGATCCCACGGGATCTCGACGTCGCCACGCAGCATGTCCGGGACCACGCAGACGCCTTCGGACGGCACTTTCATGCGGATCACATGGGGCTCGCCAGCGGCCAGGCGGCGGGCGACTTCTTCCTTGGACAGCAGCAACGCGCGCCCGTCATAGCGCGGGGTTTCGCCACGGGCCATCTGCTCGGCACGCATCTGGTCCAGCTCTTCGGCAGTGCAGAAACACGGGAACGCATGCCCCATGTCCACCAGTTGCTGGCAATACTGCTGGTAGATGGCACCGCGCTCGCTCTGGCGATACGGACCATGAGGACCGCCGACATCCGGGCCTTCGCTCCAGTCGATCCCCAGCCAGCGCAGGGCGTCGAAAATCTGCTGTTCCGACTCACGGGTCGAACGCAACTGATCGGTGTCCTCGATGCGCAGGATGAACTCACCGCCGTGCTGCTTGGCAAAGCAATAGTTGAACAAAGCGATGTAGGCGGTGCCGACATGGGGATCGCCAGTGGGCGAAGGCGCGATGCGGGTGCGGACGGTGGTCATGGCATGTCTCGGAAAAGAAGATAAAAGCGGAGGTCAAAACAGGGGGCGAATGGTAACAGGCGATGGCGGGCGGGCTCCAGTGAGAGCGGGATTTGTGTGGCTCGTCGTCGGACCGAGTCGCGCCCATCGCGAGCAAGCTCGCTCCTACAGGGGTATGCATTCCATGTGGGAGCGGGCTTGCTCGCGATGAGGCCATCGAAACCACCGCAAAACTCAAACGCCCATCGCGAGCAAGCTCGCTCCCACAGAAGACCGCTTGCAGCCTGGACGACGCGGCCCACTGTGGGAGCGAGCTTGCTCGCGATGAGGCCCTTAAGGTCGCCACACAACCTCAGACAGCCAGCAACCGCTCGCGCAACTTGCCGATCTCGTCGCGCAGTTGCGCCGCCGCTTCGAACTCCAGGTCCCGGGCCAGTTGGTACATCTTTTCTTCCAACTGCCGGATGCGTTTGGTGATTTCGCTCGGTGAGCGCAGTTCGGCTTCGTAGCGGGCGCTTTCCTCGGCGACTTTCGCCATGCCCTTGCGCTTCTTGCTGCGAGAGCCCGGCACGGTGGCGCCTTCCATGATGTCGGCGACGTCCTTGAACACCCCCTTGGGCGTGATCCCGTTGGCCAGGTTGAAGGCAATCTGCTTGTCGCGGCGCCGTTCCGTCTCGCCGATGGCCCGCTCCATGGAACCGGTGATGCGATCGGCATAGAGAATCGCCCGGCCGTTGAGGTTACGCGCGGCCCGACCGATGGTCTGGATCAGCGAACGCTCGGAACGCAGGAAGCCTTCCTTGTCGGCGTCCAGGATCGCCACCAGCGACACCTCTGGCATGTCCAGGCCTTCGCGCAGCAAGTTGATGCCCACCAGCACATCGAAGGTGCCCAGGCGCAGATCGCGGATGATCTCCACCCGCTCCACCGTGTCGATGTCCGAGTGCAGGTAACGTACCCGCACGCCGTGGTCGGCCAGGTAGTCGGTGAGGTCTTCGGCCATGCGTTTGGTCAGCGTGGTGACCAGCACCCGCTCTTCCAGCGCCACGCGCTTGGTGATTTCCGAGAGCAGGTCGTCGACCTGGGTCAAGGCTGGCCGCACCTCGACCTGCGGATCCACCAGGCCGGTCGGTCGCACCACCTGCTCGACCACCCGCCCTGCGTGCTCGGCCTCGTAGTTACCCGGGGTCGCCGAGACGAAAATCGTCTGCGGGCTGACGCTTTCCCATTCGTCGAAGCGCATCGGCCGGTTGTCCAGTGCCGACGGCAGGCGGAAGCCGTACTCCACCAGGGTTTCCTTGCGCGAGCGGTCGCCTTTGTACATCGCGCCGACCTGGGGCACGCTGACGTGGGACTCGTCGATCACCAGCAAGGCATCGGCCGGCAGGTAGTCGTAGAGCGTGGGCGGCGCAGCACCCGCCGGACGCCCCGACAGGTAGCGCGAGTAGTTCTCGATACCGTTGCAATAGCCCAGTTCGAGGATCATCTCCAGGTCGAAACGGGTCCGCTGCTCCAGGCGCTGGGCTTCCACCAGCTTGTTGTTCGTGCGCAGGTATTCCAGGCGCTCCTGCAGCTCGGCCTTGATCCCTTCGATGGCGTCCAGCAGGGTTTCCCGCGGCGTGACATAGTGGCTCTTGGGGTAGAAGGTGAAACGTGGCAGCTTGCGGATCACCTCCCCCGTCAGCGGGTCGAACGCCGAGAGGCTCTCCACTTCATCGTCGAACAGTTCGATGCGGATCGCTTCCAGGTCCGATTCGGCCGGATAGATGTCGATCACGTCACCGCGCACCCGGAACGTCGCCCGGGCGAAATCCATGTCGTTGCGGGTGTACTGCAGATCCGCCAGGCGGCGCAGCAAGGCGCGCTGGTCGAGTTTGTCGCCACGGTCCACGTGCAGGACCATCTTCAGGTAGGTTTCCGGGCTGCCCAGGCCGTAGATGCACGACACGGTGGTGACGATGATCGCATCCTTGCGTTCCAGCAGCGCCTTGGTCGCCGACAGTCGCATCTGTTCGATGTGGTCGTTGATCGAGGCGTCCTTCTCGATGAAGGTGTCCGACGACGGCACGTAGGCCTCGGGCTGGTAGTAGTCGTAGTAAGAGACGAAGTACTCCACCGCGTTGTTGGGGAAAAACGCCTTGAACTCGCCATACAACTGGGCCGCCAGGGTCTTGTTCGGCGCCAGCACCAGGGTCGGGCGCTGCACCTGGGCGATCACGTTGGCGATGCTGAAGGTCTTGCCCGACCCGGTCACACCGAGCAACGTCTGGTGCGCCAGCCCGGCCTCGATGCCTTCGACCATCAGGCGGATGGCTTCCGGCTGGTCGCCGGCGGGCTGGAATCGGGTGACTAGCTGGAATTCAGACATGACATAACCCCTGGATTCACTCCTGCTGGCCAACCAACAGGAACGAGAAAGACCGAAACGACTGATGTCGCCCGAAGAAAAAACTGGAATGCACACAATGTGGAGGTGAATGCCTTCGCTTTCAAGACGAACGTCCTACACGCCTTGCAGACTTTGACGCCGAGAAGAGACTAACGGTCGAAAAAAATCGAAAATACTTACCGTAAAAACCGAATCGCCTGTCGCCCTGCCCTGTGATGGCCTCTATACTAGCTCCCCGTTTGTGCACCGCTCTAGTGCATCCGGCTGGAGCGCGACACGTCCCCCCTCACTCCATTCAGAGCCGCGCAATAATGAGCCTGTTTTCCGCTGTCGAATTGGCACCCCGCGATCCCATCCTGGGCCTCAACGAAGCATTCAACGCCGATACCCGTACCAATAAGGTCAACCTGGGCGTGGGTGTTTACTGCAACGAGGAGGGGCGCATTCCACTCTTGCGCGCCGTGGTCGAAGCCGAGACGATTCGCGTGGCTCAGCACGTCTCCCGCGGCTACCTGCCGATCGACGGCATCGCGGCCTACGACCAGGCGGTCCAGACCCTGCTGTTCGGCAAGGACTCCCCGCTGATCGCCGCCGGCCGTGTCATCACCACTCAGGCGGTCGGTGGCACTGGCGCCCTGAAGATCGGCGCAGACTTCCTCAAGCAACTGCTGCCCGACGCCGTCGTGGCCATCAGCGACCCGAGCTGGGAAAACCACCGCGCGCTGTTCGAGACCGCCGGCTTCCCGGTGCAGAACTATCGCTACTACGACGCCGCCACCCATGACGTGAACCGCACCGGCTTGCTGGAAGACCTCAACGCCCTGCCCGACCGCTCGATCGTCGTGCTGCACGCCTGCTGCCACAACCCAACCGGCGTGGACCTGAGCCCGCAAGACTGGAAAAACGTGCTGGCCGTGGTCAAGGCCAAGAACCACGTTCCATTCCTGGACATGGCCTACCAGGGCTTTGGCGCGGGCATCGACGAAGACGCCGCGGCCGTGCGCCTGTTTGCCGAGTCGGGCCTGACCTTCTTCGCCTCCAGCTCGTTCTCCAAGTCGTTCTCCCTGTACGGCGAGCGCGTAGGTGCCCTGTCGATCGTCAGCGAGTCGAAAGAAGAAAGCGCCCGCGTGCTGTCCCAGGTCAAGCGCGTGATTCGCACCAACTACTCCAACCCGCCGACCCACGGCGCCAGCATCGTTGCTGCGGTGCTGAACAGCCCTGAGCTGCGCGCCCAGTGGGAAGCGGAACTGGGCGAAATGCGCCTGCGGATTCGTGGCATGCGCACCCAGATGGTGGACATGCTGGCCAAGGCCGCGCCACAGCATGACTTCAGCTTCGTCGCGCGCCAGAGTGGGATGTTTTCCTATTCCGGCCTGACGGTTGAGCAAGTCGCCCGCCTGCGCAACGAGTTCGGCATCTATGCCCTGGACACCGGCCGCATCTGCGTGGCGGCGCTGAACCAGAACAACATCGGCGCGGTGACCCAGGCCATCGTCCAGGTGATCTGAGGCTTGCTCACTAAAAGCAGAACCAGGTGAGATCTGTGGGAGCGGGCTTGCTCGCGAAGGCGATATGTCAGTTGAAATATTCTTAGCTGACACACCGTATTCGCGAGCAAGCCCGCTTGTGTCTGAGTAAGGGAATAAACTCTGGGGTGAGAGGGGTAGATGGCAAGCTGTGAGTCCGCGGTGCTTGAAGCACGAGTGGGAGCAAAGCTGCCATCTACCTTTCTACTCTGGCCCATAAGCCCGAACAGTTGTACGAGCGGCACTCGAATCACAAGCGTGGGCAAAGCCAGAGCACTCTCATTTCTGAGTGTAAGAGGGTTTTGCCATGATTTCCTGGGTCGGTATCGATATATCCAAATCAAATCTCGTCGTTTGGGTTCGACCACAGAACC
>NZ_LHVJ01000028.1:0-363865 GCF_001269745.1 Pseudomonas sp. P97.38 | reverse complement strand
GGCTACAGTGGCGACGATGTTCGCGACTTGATGCTGGAAAGCGTGGAGAAGCGGTTTGGCGATCAGCTGCCCAGCACGCCTGTGCAGTGGCTGAGCGATAATGGCTCGGCCTATATCGCAGAGCAGACTCGGCTCTTTGCACAGCAAATCGGCTTGCAGCCTGTCACGACGCCGGTTCGCAGCCCGCAGAGTAATGGCATGGCCGAGAGCTTCGTGAAGACCATCAAACGCGACTACGTGGCCCACATGCCTCGTCCGAACCGCGAAACGGCGCTACGTAACCTGGCAATCGCTTTCGAACATTACAACGAGCAGCATCCACACAGCGCGCTGAAATACCGCTCTCCCAGAGAGTTCAGGCGCATGAAAACGGCATCAAGTTAACGGGGTGGCGGTGTCCGGTTTTGTTGGGGCCAGTCCATAGTCATCAACATTTTCGCTACCTGCAGCCGCCAGCCTTGGAACAAAGGAAAGCTGGTCGGGTAGAAAGCTCCACTCAGACTGAGAGATATCTGGGCCATCCGGGTAAGGCTTCAAATTGCAGAACGAACCCGTGATCTTGCGTTCTTCGATCTGGCCATCGACAGCAAGCTTCGGGCCTGCGACTTAACCAAGCTTCGTGTGCGCGACGTCGCCCATGGCGAGCACGTATCACCACGCGCCATGGTGATGCAGCAGAAAACGCTGCGGCCAGTGCAGTTCGAGATCACCGAACAAACACGATTTGCTATCGCGGCCTGGATACACCAAGCCCAACTCCGGAGCGAGGACTGCCTTTTTCCGAGCCAGCTGCATACCTCAGACCCTCTATCAACACGTCAATACGCACGGATCGTCAAAGGCTGGGTGGAAGCCGTTGGCCTTGATCCAGCCATGTATGGCACTCACACAATGAGGCGTACGAAGGCATCGCTGATCTATCGCAAGACGAAAAATCTGCGAGCGATTCAACTGCTGCTCGGCCACACGAAGCTGGAGAGCACCGTTCGATATCTGGGAATTGAAGTCGATGACGCCCTGGAGATGGCGGAACAGACCGAGGTTTGAATATGCATAGCGACGGTCGAGCCCTGACCGTCGCTAACCGGCCAAGAGTAGCCGGTGGCCGTGAGTAAAAAGCGAACGTTCAACGGCTGAATTAAGCAATGCCGCAAAGCGGCATCGGCTTGAACGAATTGTTAGGGCTCATGCGCGACAACAGCATATTGCTCAATGGCGTAGTGACGACCGAGATACTCGCCCCATACGAACCAGGCAAGGCTGGGATCTTTCGGTAGCTCAAATTCCTGTTGGTTCTCCCCAAGCGCTACTGAAACAAGTTCTTCTAGGTCGCGACGGCTATCCCCGAGAGCCGTTAAGCGGTCTTCGGATCTTGCCGAGGAAATCAAGCCACCTAGCCAATGGTGGAACAGGAAGCTGCCTTCCGGAAGATGCTTCGGCGAGTGAAAGCACACCTCGTCGCCACTTTCAGTGAAGCTGTACTTATGCGCTGCAGTGGTTACTAGCTCGTGAGGCGGAATGGATATGTGCTCGGAGAGTACCGGAATATTTGGCAGAGAGATTGTGCTTCCAGATGCATTAGTAATAGGGAGATATTGCCTATTGTATGGACGCGATGGCCAAGACTGAGCCCACCGAAGGATACCCGCCATGTGCGAATGCAAGAAATACGTTTGCCTGTCTAGAAACAGCGGACACACGTAGGCTGCGTCTCCGCGGTTCTGTGCCAGCAATTTCTTCCGCAGTCTATACAGGACGTTATGCTGGAAGTCCTTTTGGTGCTTAAGCTTGTCTTGCAGGGAAAAAAACAGCGTTCGGGGCGCAGTGGATAGCTTAGGCGACAACCTGTTGCGATCTTTGATGATCTGCGCGCGACTCGGGACAGTATGTGCGAAAGGACGCTTGAATTGCATATAAAAAGGAAGGAAGCGCTTCCCGCTGAGTAACTTTGCATCCGCGCCGAGCCACCGTTCACGCCCCCTCGATATCGGAACGATGGAGTAACGTAGAAACGGAAAGCTCAGCAGCGCTAACTGGCTACCGATAGCAATAGAGACAGCATCTTCGATGTAGTTCGGCTTTTCTTCCATGAGAGTCCTTTTAACTGGAGATGAGACCTAACGTATGACATAACCGGCGGGCTTCGCCAGCCGTAAGCCGGCCAGATGATTCTGAGATTTATTCTTCCTACCCTAGATGTCCCCTTCTGGCCAGTGGGTACCTGTCACGCAGAGCAACGGCCGACCACAAGATAACAGTCGTCTATCTACGTAGCTGTGGACGAAAGCCCGTCTATTTTTGTGCCGTTACTAAGAACGCATACCCATCCATATCACAGCTTCAGTCCAAGCGGTCACCATCGGTGCCAGTGCTCTGAACCAAGGATCGTTTACATCTATCTGCGCTGCCGAATGGTCATGATGGTGTTGTTCTTCTTCCACGATCGAAGCGATGGCCGCCACCGCGTGCGGATCGATATCGCCTAGAACCTGAAGTTGATGGGCCAGGTGTTTAAGCACCACACTTTCAACCGCGACGGTGGTGGCGAGAATAGCTTTACGGCCGCAGAGGCCAGTGATCAGTCCCAACGCCAAGCCGCCCATCCCGCACAGCCAGTAACTACGGCAGCGGGGATAGTGGCGACGTTGCAGTTCTGCTAAGAAGACAGCCCGGTGACGGCGCTCGTGGGAAAGAAACTCCTTGAGCTCACCCACCATATCCGGGGAAAAAAAGCCGGGCCATGATCAATTGCCCGCTGTAGATACAGATCGCGCCATGCTCACCTGCATGGTCAACTTTCATCATGCAATGGCCAAGGTCTGTTTCGTTTGCCAGGACATTTGGTGCATTCACAATTGACTTGCCTTGTTCGAGTGGCAGGGCTTGCCGGTCATTGGTTTTCGGGGATTACCCTGCGGCAACGCCAATGACTCGCCAAGTAGTCTTACCGTGAAGACTGCTACCTGAACCCCCACGTTTTGCCAAGTATTACCTTCTATTTCAGGTGCATCTCTGGCTTATTAGGGGCCTGAACGAAACTCACCGAGTGGCGATCAAGCAGGCCAATCGCAAGCAAGCCCACTTCCCTATGGGTTTTCGAGCACTCACAGATACTGCGTTCACCATGATCATCTGTGGGAGCGAGCTTGCTCGCGATGGCGGTATGCCTGCTTACATCGACACTGGATCAAACATCGTGCCAAACGCTGGCCTCGGTAACCCTGGCGTCAATGTACCGCTTCACCTCACCCAAGTCCGAGTAAAGCGCGCTGCGTTCGCCATTGCCAAACATGAAGTAATACTGCCCGCCACCGCCATAGGGATCGTGCGGCTTACGCATAATGTCCAGATTCTTATAGGTCTCGATAAGTGAATCCGCGGCAAAATCAACCATGATATAGCTCCCTTACAATGAGACCACCCAGGCCGGCAAACCCGGCAGGGATGGACTGTCTGAGGTGCCAGGTCGTACACCATCGTCCACCGGCACCGCCGTGAACGTCCCCTACCAACAGCTCGATACTTGGGCGAGCGTCACGTTTCATAGCTTCGTGATCTCCGTGCTTGCGCAATTACGATTTTCCGGTCCTAGGAAAGGGGGCGACGAAGTTATTAGGGGCCGAGTACAACAACGTGACTACTGTAAGAACTTACAGACCCGCAGCATTCCAGATAAGTGGTCGGATGAGCCTAAGTCCGCGACGCTCGCTCGGCGGGAAACGCTTATCAGAGCGTTTGTTGCTGCACTGGGTTTGGGGCCGCTACGCAGCCAAGCGGGAGCAAGCGCCTGGCACACGGGCTCCGTGTGGGCGAGGGTGTTGGAGGGATGGGTTGCTAGGCAACCCAGCGGGGATCAATCCCCTCGCCCAGCCAGGCTGCTTGCTGGAACAAAGGCCTCACTTTCAATACCACCGCGCCTCGCCCGGCGGGCGTTTCTTGAAGCGTTTCATGCTCCACATGTATTGGCTGGGGTAGGCGCGCACGTAGCGCTCCACCACTTGGCTCATGGCGGCGCAGGCGGTTTCGGTGTCGGTGCTGTACATGGCCTCGGGGGCGGCTTCGAGGATGACTTTGTAGCCGGAGCCGTCCGGCAGGCGCAGGGCGTGGAGGAAAACGCCGACCGCTTTGCCGCCGGCGAGCATGTTGGGCACGAACTTGCTGGTCAGGGCCTGGGTGGCGAAGAAGGGCACGAAGATCCCGGCGGATTCGGCCGGTTCCGGGTCGGCGGGGATGCCCACCTGGCCGCCCTTGCGCACTTCCTTGATGACGCTGAGGATGCCTTCCTTGGTGGACGCCGCGACTTTGTTGCCCAACTGCACCCGCTGTTTCTGCAGCAATTCATCCACCGCCTTGAGCTTGGGCGGGCGGTAGAAGATGATCGGTTTGCACTGGCTGCAATAGAAGTGGTTGAGCACTTCCCAATTGCCCAGGTGGCTGGTGATACCCACCACGCCTTTGCCGGACGCCAGGGCCTCCTTCAATACCTCAAGGCCTTCGACTTCGCGCACCAGTTCGATGGAACGCTGGGCCGGCCAGATCCAGGCGCAGGCGCTTTCGGTCAGGGATTTGCCGATGTCCTTGAGGCTCTGGCCCACCAGGCGTTCGCGCTCGGCCGGGTCCATCTCGGGAAAGCATTTGGCGAGGTTGATCCGCACCACGTCGCGGGAACGGTTGGGCAGCTTCCACATGAGCCAGCCAATCGCCGACCCCACCGCTTGCACCGCCCGCCAGGGCAGCAGCGCAAACAACCGCAGAGCGCCGACCAGCAAGGCGCCTTTCAACTTATCCACAGGTCACTCCTGAATTCATGGGCCGTGTCGCGAGCCGGGTATTCTAACCGCCGTTTGCCAACTCGGCGTAGCGGTCGCAATCCTGGGTGTGGTCCATGACCATGCCCGAGGCCTGCATGAAGGCGTAGCAAATGGTCGGCCCGACGAACGTGAAGCCGGCCTTTTTCAGGCCTTTGCTCATGGCCACGGCCTGGGGCGTAATGGCCGGCACTTCGCTGCGGTCCCTGAAATGGTTGATGATCGGTGTGTCGTCGACGAACGACCAAAGGAACGCCACCGGGTCTTCCAGCGCCAGCCAGGCCTGGGCATTGCGGCGCGCGGCCTTGAGCTTGAGGCGGTTGCGGATGATGCCGGGGTCCTGCATCAGGTCCTCGATCTCGGCGTCGCTCATCTGCGCCACCCGCTGTACGTCAAAGTTGTACAACACCTCGCGGTAGTGGGCGCGTTTGCGCAACACGGTGATCCAGGACAGCCCCGCCTGGAACCCTTCGAGCAAAAGCAACTCGAACAAACCCTGCGCATCGCGCAGCGGCGTCCCCCACTCCTGATCGTGATAGGCCATGTACAACGGATCTTCGGTACACCAAAAGCAGCGTGGCATAAGGCTCCAGGGGGCGTGCGCACGAACGAATCGGGTATACTCCCGCTCTTTAAATCGCAGCCCAAGAAACAGGTGAATTTCGTGAGCCAGCCTACGCCAGCCGTGCGTACCTTCCAAGACTTGATCCTCGCCCTCCAGCAATACTGGGCCGAGCAAGGTTGCGTGGTACTTCAGCCCTACGATATGGAAGTAGGCGCCGGCACTTTCCACACTGCCACGTTTCTACGTGCCATCGGCCCGGAAACCTGGAACGCCGCCTACGTGCAGCCCAGCCGCCGCCCGACTGACGGCCGCTACGGCGAGAACCCGAACCGTCTGCAGCACTATTACCAGTTCCAGGTGGTCCTGAAGCCGAATCCGGAAAACTTCCAGGAACTGTACCTGGGCTCCCTCAAGCACGTGGGCCTCGACCCGCTGGTGCATGACATCCGTTTCGTCGAGGACAACTGGGAATCGCCGACCCTGGGCGCCTGGGGCCTGGGCTGGGAAGTCTGGCTCAACGGCATGGAAGTGACCCAGTTCACCTACTTCCAACAGGCGGGCGGCATCGAGTGCTACCCGGTCACCGGCGAGATCACCTACGGCCTGGAACGCCTGGCCATGTACCTGCAAGGCGTGGATTCGGTCTACGACCTGGTCTGGGCCGACGGCCCGTTCGGCAGGGTGACCTACGGCGACGTGTTCCACCAGAACGAAGTGGAACAGTCGACCTACAACTTCGAACACGCCAACGTCGACAAGCTGTTCGAGCTGTTCGATTTCTACGAAAGCGAAGCCAAGCGCCTGATCGAGCTGGACCAGCCGCTGCCGTTGCCGAGCTATGAAATGGTGTTGAAGGCGTCCCATACCTTCAACCTGCTGGACGCACGCCGGGCGATTTCCGTGACCGCGCGCCAGCAATACATCCTGCGTGTACGCACCCTGGCCCGTTCCGTTGCGCAAGCCTACCTGCTGGCCCGTGCCAAGCTGGGCTTCCCGATGGCGACCCCGGACCTGCGTGATGAAGTGTTGGCTAAGCTGGAGGCTGCACAATGAGTGCTCAAGATTTCCTGGTTGAATTGGGCACCGAAGAACTGCCACCCAAAGCCCTGAACACCCTGGCCGATGCGTTCCTGGCCGGTATCGACAAAGGCCTGCAGGCCGCCGGCCTGAGCTACGAAGCCAAGCAGGTGTACGCCGCGCCACGCCGCCTGGCCGTGTTGATCACCGCCCTGGCGACCCAACAGCCGGACCGCAGCATCAACCTCGACGGCCCGCCACGCCAGGCCGCGTTCGATGCCGACGGTAACCCGACCCAGGCCGCCCTGGGCTTCGCCAAGAAGTGCGGCGTGGACCTGAGTGAAATCGACCAGAGCGGTCCGAAACTGCGCTACAGCCAGAGCATCAAGGGCAAGCCGACCGCCAGCCTGCTGCCGACCATCGTCGAAGACTCGCTGAACGACCTGCCGATTCCCAAGCGCATGCGCTGGGCCGCGCGCAAGGAAGAGTTCGTGCGTCCGACCCAATGGCTGGTGATGCTGCTGGGCGACCAGGTGATCGATTGCACGATCCTGGCCCAGAAGGCCGGACGCGACTCCCGCGGCCACCGTTTCCATCATCCGCAGAGCGTGCGCATCACCTCGCCGGCCAACTACCTGGCCGACCTGCGTGCCGCGTATGTGCTGGCCGACGCCAACGAGCGTCGCGAGCTGATCAGCAAGCGCACCGAAGAGCTGGCCACCCGCCAGGAAGGCACCGCCATCGTGCCGCCAAGCCTGCTGGACGAAGTGACCGCGCTGGTGGAGTGGCCGGTGCCGCTGGTGTGCTCGTTCGAGGAACGTTTCCTTGAAGTGCCGCAGGAAGCGCTGATCACCACCATGCAGGACAACCAGAAGTACTTCTGCCTGCTGGACGCCGAAGGCAAGTTGCTGCCGCGTTTCATCACCGTCGCCAACATCGAGAGCAAGGACCCGGCACAGATCATCGCCGGTAACGAGAAGGTCGTGCGCCCGCGCCTGACCGACGCCGAGTTCTTCTTCAAGCAAGACAAGAAACAACCCCTGGAAAGCTTCAACGAACGCCTCAAGAACGTGGTGTTCCAGGAAAAACTCGGCAGCGTCTACGACAAGGCCGAGCGCGTGTCGAAACTGGCGGCGTTCATTGCCCCGCGCATCGGCGGCGACGCCCAGCGCGCGGCCCGCGCCGGCATCCTGTCCAAGTGCGACCTGTCCACCGAGATGGTCGGTGAGTTCCCGGAGATGCAAGGCATCGCCGGTTACTACTACGCCCTCAACGATGGCGAACCGCAGGACGTGGCCCTGGCCCTGAACGAGCAATACATGCCCCGCGGTGCCGGCGCTGAACTGCCGACCACCCTGACCGGTGCGGCCGTAGCCATCGCCGACAAGCTCGACACTCTGGTGGGCATCTTTGGCATCGGCATGCTGCCCACCGGCAGCAAAGACCCATATGCCCTGCGCCGTGCGGCGCTGGGCGTGTTGCGGATCCTGATCGACAAACAATTGGACCTGGACCTGAACGATGCGGTGGCCTTCGCCGTCAACGCGTTCGGCAGCAAGGTCAAGGCCGCCGGCCTGGCCGACGCGGTGCTGGAGTTCATCTTCGACCGCCTGCGCGCACGTTATGAAGACGAAGGCGTCGACGTCGCGACCTACCTGTCGGTGCGTGCCCTGAAGCCGGGCTCGGCCCTGGACTTCGACCAGCGCGTACAAGCGGTGCAGGCGTTCCGCAAGCTGCCGGAAGCGGCGGCATTGGCGGCGGTGAACAAGCGTGTGTCGAACCTGCTGGGCAAGGCCGAAGGCAACATCGCGGCCACCGTCGAAGCCAAGTACTTCGACAACGCCAACGAGTTCTCGCTGTATTCGGCGATCCAGCAGGCCGACCAGGCGGTCCAGCCGATGGCGGCGGCGCGTCAGTACAGCGAAACCCTGGCACGCCTGGCGGCACTGCGCGAACCGGTGGATGCGTTTTTCGAAGCGGTGATGGTCAATGCCGAAGACGCCAATGTGCGGGCCAACCGCTACGCGCTGCTGGCGCGCCTGCGTGGGCTGTTCCTCGGCGTTGCCGACATTTCGCTGCTGGGGTAAACCTTGAAACTGCTGATTCTCGATCGGGACGGGGTGATCAATCACGACTCCGACGCTTACATCAAATCGGTGCAGGAGTGGTTGCCACTCCCCGGTTCGATCGAAGCCATCGCGCAGTTGAGCAGGGCCGGCTGGACGGTGGCGGTCGCTACCAACCAGTCGGGCATTGCCCGCGGTTACTACGACCTCGCCGTGCTCGAGGCCATGCATGAGCGCTTGCGCGCATTGGTGGCCGAGCAAGGCGGGGAAGTCGGGCTGATCGTCTATTGCCCCCATGGGCCGGATGAAGGTTGCGATTGCCGCAAACCCAAGCCGGGCATGTTGAAGGCCATTGCCGAGCATTATGCGATGCCGCTGGCGGGTGTGTGGTTCGTCGGCGACAGCCTCGGTGACCTGGAGGCAGCCAAGGCCGTCGATTGTCAGCCAGTTTTGGTAAAGACCGGGAAAGGCGAAAAGACTCTGGGCAAGACCCTACCGGTGGGCACCTTGATTTTTGACGACCTGGCGGCGGTTGCCGCTGAACTTATCCACAATTAGAGCTCCCACGACATCCTGACAAGGAATGTTCGGGAAGCGCTTGAACAGGCGGGCATTGCCCGCAACGGTAAACGCCGCTATGTCGATATTGCAGGCCATCAGAACCTTTCTCTTTTACCTGCTGCTGGGCACCAGTTCCTTGCTGTGGTGCACCTTGAGTTTCTTTATCGCGCCTTTCCTGCCGTTCAAGGCGCGCTACCGCTTCATCAACGTCTACTGGTGCCGTTGCGCACTGTGGCTGAGCAAAGTGTTCCTGGGCATTCGCTATGAGGTGAAGGGCGCCGAGCACGTGCCTGATCGGCCCTGCGTGATCCAGTCCAACCACCAGAGCACTTGGGAAACCTTTTTCCTGTCGGCTTACTTCGAACCGCTGAGCCAGGTGCTCAAGCGCGAACTGTTGTTCGTGCCATTCTTCGGCTGGGCCATGGCCATGCTGCGACCGATCGCCATCGACCGCGACAATCCCAAGGCCGCGCTCAAGCAAGTGGCGCAAAAGGGCGACGAACTGCTCAAGGACAATGTCTGGGTGTTGATCTTTCCGGAAGGCACCCGTGTTCCCTATGGAACGGTCGGCAAGTTTTCCCGCAGCGGTTCGGCCTTGGCGGTGAATGCCGACCTGCCTGTACTGCCGATTGCACACAATGCTGGCAAATTCTGGCCCAAGGCGGGCTGGGTCCGTACGCCCGGTGTCATCACCGTGGTCATCGGGGCGCCGATGTATGCCGAGGGCACCGGGCCTCGCGCCATTGCCAACCTGAACGACCGGGTCCAGGCCTGGAACGAACAGACGCAACGGGAAATGGGGTCGCTGCCGTCCACCCCCGCAGCGCCGGCCGCCACGGACCAGATTGCTGTCTGAGATCTGTGGATAACCTGTGTACCGTTTTTTTGAAACCCGTTGCCTTTGTGTTTTAAGTCTATGTTTTTAATGCATATTTCATAAACACATAAAAGCAGCTTCAACGTGCATAAGTTTTTTATAGCGGCGAAGGATCAGTGCTTTGCGCTGCGATCCTTCAGTCCTCCAGCAGTGGAAAACCCAAGCTGAACGTCGTGCCCTGGCCCACCACGCTGCGGCACTCGATTTGCCCGCCGTGGCGGTCCACCACTGCCTTGACCATCGACAGTCCCAGTCCGACGCCGTCCACACCGTGGGCCGACGAAAACCGTCGGTACTGGCTGAACAGCTCTGGCAACTCTTGGGCATCGATACCTTTGCCCTGGTCCGCCACCTCACACGTCAATCGCCCTTGGGCACAATGAACGCGCAGCGTAATGCGGGTGTCCGGGGCACTGTACTTGATGGCGTTCTCCAGCAGATTGAACAGCGCCCGCGTCAGCAACGCCTGGTCGGCCCGCACCATGGCCTCTTCATCGTCCATTTCGTGAACCAGCTGGATGCGCTTTGCCTGGGCCAGGGGTAAGGCCTGGTCAATTACGTCCAACACCAGCATGGCGAACAGCGTCGGTTGGAACTGGTACGCCTCGGACTCGGCCCTGGCCAATTGCACGAAGCCATCTGTCAGCTCCAGGGCGCGACGCACCTGACACTCGATCTGGTCGAACAGCGGTGTGTTCTCGCCCCATTGATGCCGTTGGACGTCGAGCAGCGCCAGGATCGCCGAATGGGGCGCCCGCAGGTCGTGGGAGAGAAAGCGCAGCATGACGCTGCGCTGCTCTTGGGCTTCGCGTTCCACGCTGAGGTCGATGAGGCTGAGCAGCCAGCCAATCGGCGTATGACCGTCGACCGGCAGCAACGCGGCCCGATCCAGGCGCAGGCTGCGCTCGCGGATGTCGCGAAACTCCACCAGCGGTAATGTGGATAACCGGTGGCGCGCACCCTGTTCAAGGCCCGGATAACCGAGCTCGGCGAGATGCTCCAGCACATCGCCACCGGCCAGACCGTGGCCGAACAGCTCGCGAGCCTTGCGGTTGCCCAGCAGCAGCTTGCCTTGGGGGTCGCTGATCATCGTTGCCACGGGCAGGTATTCGAGGCCATCGGCAATGAAGCGGCGGGTGTCGCGGGTTCGGCCCATGGCCTGTTCCAAGGCCATGATCTGGCCTTGCAAACGATCACTGCCGGCGTAGGGTGCGCGCCGCCGTTCCGGGAACACCTTGGGCTCGGAATCCAGGCGCGCCAGTTCCCAGCCGAAGTAGGCCAGCACCACGCTCAGCCGCCGCCAGTTCCAGATCAGGTAACCGAACAGAATGCCCAGCACACTGGCCATCGGCGACCACCACCAGCCGCGAATGGCCAATACCGCGCTGACCAACAGCGCCAGGCTCATGCCTCCCACCGTTGCCCACAGCGCCAGGCGCGGGCGCCATAGCAGCAAACCCAATACACACGCCACCAGGCCACCCGAGAGCAACGCAGCCAGGGGCCCGTTACGCGGCGACTGGCCGCTGAAGGACAACAGGGCGGTCAGGGGTAACAACAGCAGACTTATCCACAACCATTCGCGCATCAACTGGCGAAACAAGCGTTGGACTTGGGTGGGCTCGCGACTTTCACGGCGCCGGTGGCTCATGGGCCACCTGTTCGAGCAGTACGGCTGGGGATATCGCGCATGGTGACAGGTCAAATCGGCAGGGGGAGTAAGGATAGGGTTTGAATAGGGGGCTTGTCAGTAAACACTGTGGAAGCGAGCCTGGGTCATCAGGTGCAATGCCGCTACCTTTCCCTCCGTGCCGCGAGTGGTTATTGTCTTGCAGCCAGCGACAGGGGCCGGCCAATTCGACTGCCACGCCACCTGATGATGTCCGCTACCCGAGATCAAGGAATCGCATCCCATGCGTGTCGCCATATTGGATGACGAACCGGCCGAACTGCGCCGGGTGGAACAGACACTGCAACAAATCCCCGGCAGGGGTGAGCAGGCCTGGACCCTGCACAGCTTCGAGCGCGGCGAGGACCTGCTGCGGCAATTGCGCCGAGAAACCTTCGACCTGTTGATTCTGGATTGGCAAGTGCCAGATATCAGCGGGCTGTCGCTGCTGCGCTGGACTCGTGAGCACATGGATTCGCCCCCGGCCGCGATCATGCTCACCAGCCGCGACGGCGAGCACGACATCGTCCAGGCGCTCAACGCCGGGGCCGACGACTACGTGAGCAAGCCCTTCAGGCCCAATGAGCTCAAGGCTCGGGTCACCGCCGTGCTGCGCCGGCACAACCTGCAACGCGTGCCCACCAGTGATGTACTGGTGTTCAATGACCTGGAGTTCGACGATGCCGAACTCACCGTCACCCGCGCCGGCATCCCCATCAGCTTGACCGAGCGGGAGTTCCGTCTGGCCCGCTGCCTGTTCGCCAACCTGGGTCGGCCGCTGTCCCGGGAATATTTCTACGAGCGTTTCTGGACCCATGAGGAAATGACCTCGTCTCGCCCCCTCGACACCCATATCTATCGCCTGCGCAACAAACTCGGGCTGACAGCAGACCGCGGCTGGCAACTGCTGACGATCTATGGGTATGGGTATCGGCTGGAGAGTGTGGCTGCGGGAAGCGAAGCGTCGGTGGCGAGCTAGACCACAAAGGCCAGGGCACACCTGGCCATCTAAAAATTCGGAGCCGTGGCGAGGGAGCTTGCTCCCGCTGGGCTGCGCAGCGGCCCCTTTATATGAGCGCTGCGCGCTCAAGCGGGAGCAGGCTCTCTCGCCACAGTGAATGTCAGCCGTGCGCCTGTGCCAGGCTGCCTGCCTTGCCAGTCCTCCGGCGACGTTGCACCAGCAGGCCGCACGCCACCACCAGCAGGCTGAGCAGGCCCGTGGCGAGAATCTCCACCCGATGGGCCTCCTGGAACAGCATGATGGTCAGGGCGCCGACGATGAATACGATCACCGCGTAGGTCAGGCCCGGGAACAGCCACATGCTGAAAGCGATTTTTTCACCGCGAGCCTTGCGCTGTTTGCGCATGCGCAGCTGCGAGAACGCAATCACCAAGTACACCAGCAACGCAATCGCACCCGAGCTCGCCAACAGGAACTCGAAGACTGCCGCTGGCGCCACGTAGTTGGCGAACACGGCCAGGAATGCGGCTGCCGTCGACAACACGACCGCCCAATAAGGCGTGCCGCTCTTGTTGGTGCGCTTGGACACGGCCGGCGCATCACCGCGCTTGCCCAGGGAGAACATCATCCGGGAAGCGGTGTACAGCGCCGAGTTCAGGCAACTGGTCACCGCCACCAGGACCACGATGTCGACGATCAACTTGGCGTTAGGGATGCCCATGCGCTCCAGCACCGTCTGGTAAGAGCCGACATTGGCCAGCGACGGGTCATTCCAAGGCACCAGTGCAACAACGATGAAAATGGACACCAGGTAGAACAGGCCGATCCGCCAGATCACCGAGTTGGTCGCCTTGGAGATTTGCTGGCCGGGGTTCTTCGATTCAGCGGCAGCAATGGTGACAATCTCGGTACCCATGAACGAAAACATGGTCGTCAGGATCGCGCCCAGTACCGCACCCATACCGTTTGGCAAAAAGCCTTGGGTGTCGAACAAATGGGACACGCCACTCACCTGGCTGGTGGGCAGCCAGCCGAGGATTGCCAGAAGACCCAGTCCGACAAAACCGATGATCGCCACGACTTTGATCAAGGCGAACCAGAACTCGAACTCCCCATAATTCTTCACGCTGAACAGGTTGGTGACCGTCAGCAGCAGGGTGATGACCAGGGTAAAGACCCAGATGGCCACATTCGGGAACCAGGCATGCAGAATGGTGGCGGCGGCGTTGGCCTCCAGTGGAATCACCAGGACCCAGAACCACCAGTAAAGCCAACCGATGGTAAAACCGGCCCAATGGCCAATAGCGCGATCGGCATAGGTGGAAAAGGAACCGGTGTCGGGCGAAGCGACGGCCATTTCCCCCAGCATACGCATCACCAACACCACAAGGGCACCGGCGGCGGCATAGGCCAGCAGCACGGCTGGGCCGGCTGCGGCAATCGCATGGCCAGAGCCGACGAAAAGACCGGCACCAATCACACCGGCGATGGACAGCATCGTCACATGCCGTGGTTTGAGCCCTTGTTCCAGACTATCGGAAGTTTGCGTACCGCTCATTGAGACTACCTTTGGTATTTAGATTTGTTCGATCTACCTCAACCCATCGTTTCTGTAAAAATAAAAAAACGATGTGTAAGTTATTTAAGACGCAAGAATTGCGCCAGGATTTACTCCGCTCCCGTATTACGGGGGCCTGAACCGCTTCGCAAGTCCTTGAGCATCAAAGCTTTTGTTCCACGTGTTACCGGGCTACCCGCTTTCTGACCAGCAGGTCGGGGTCGGAAACGTGACTGAAGACGAACAAAAAAAGGCCAACGCAGGTGCGTTGGCCTTTTTCATTGGGGCGGTTGGCAGTTGGATCAGAAATCCAGGTTGGACACCGCCAGGGCGTTGCTCTCGATGAAGTCACGGCGTGGCTCGACCGCATCACCCATCAGGGTGTTGAAGATCTGGTCCGCGCCAATGGCGTCTTCGATGGTCACTTTAAGCATGCGGCGCGAGCCCGGGTCCATGGTGGTTTCCCACAGCTGATCCGGGTTCATTTCGCCCAGCCCTTTGTATCGCTGGATGGTGTGGCGCTTGGTGCTTTCGGCCATCAGCCATTCAAGGGCCTCCTTGAACTCCGTCACCGCTTTCTTACGCTCACCGCGCTGGATGTATGCACCTTCATCGAGCAGCGTGCTCAGTTGTGCACCGAGGGAGACCACAGTCTTGTAGTCGTTGCTGCCGAAGAAGTCGCGGTTGAAGGTGACGTAGTTCGACAGGCCGTGGGAGATCAGTTCGACCTCCGGCAGCCAGACGTTACGCTCACGGTCTTCACGCAGGCTGGCCTTGTAGACCAGGCCGGACTTCTCAACGGTGCGCAGGCGGACTTCGTACTGGGCCAGCCAATCCTGCATCGCCGCGTGATCGGACAGTTGCTCCATGCTGACGGCCGGCAGGTAGATGAAGTGCTCGGTCAGCTCCTGCGGGTACAGGCGAGACAGGCGCTTGAGGGTCTTCATCACCAGGCGGAAATCGTTAACCAGGCGTTCGAGGGCCTCACCGGAAATACCCGGGGCGTCTTCGTTCAGGTGCAGGCTCGCGTCTTCGAGGGCCGACTGCGTCATGTATTCCTCCATGGCGTCGTCATCCTTGATGTACTGCTCCTGCTTGCCTTTTTTGACCTTGTAGAGCGGCGGCTGGGCGATGTAGATGTAGCCGCGCTCGATCAGCTCCGGCAACTGACGGAAGAAGAACGTCAGCAGCAGGGTACGGATGTGCGAGCCGTCGACGTCGGCGTCGGTCATGATGATGATGTTGTGATAACGCAGCTTGTCGATGTTGTACTCTTCGCGACCGATGCCACAACCCAGCGCGGTGATCAGAGTGCCGACTTCCTGGGAGGAAATCATCTTGTCGAAGCGCGCCTTCTCGACGTTCAGGATCTTGCCCTTGAGCGGCAGGATGGCCTGGGTGCGGCGGTTGCGTCCCTGCTTGGCGGAGCCGCCAGCAGAGTCACCTTCCACGAGGTACAGTTCGGACAGGGCAGGGTCCTTTTCCTGGCAGTCAGCCAGTTTGCCCGGCAGGCCGGCGATGTCCAGCGCGCCTTTGCGGCGGGTCATCTCACGGGCCTTGCGCGCCGCTTCACGAGCACGGGCGGCGTCGATCATCTTGCCGACCACCAGCTTGGCTTCGTTCGGGTTCTCCAGCAGGAAGTCAGAGAAATACTTGCCCATTTCCTGTTCGACCGCGGTCTTCACTTCGGAAGACACCAGCTTGTCCTTGGTCTGGGAGCTGAACTTCGGATCCGGCACCTTCACCGAAATGATCGCCGTCAGGCCTTCGCGGGCGTCGTCGCCGGTGGTGGCAACCTTGTGCTTCTTCGCCAGGCCTTCCTGTTCGATGTAGTTGTTCAGGTTACGCGTCAGCGCCGAACGGAAGCCCACCAGGTGGGTGCCCCCGTCGCGCTGGGGAATGTTGTTGGTGAAGCACAGCAGATTCTCGTTGAAGCTGTCGTTCCACTGCAGGGCGATTTCCACGCCGATGCCGTCTTCACGCTGGATGTTGAAGTGGAACACCTGGTTGACCGCGGTCTTGTTGGTGTTCAGGTATTCAACGAATGCGCGCAGGCCACCTTCGTACTTGAACAGCTCTTCCTTGCCGCTGCGCTCATCCTTGAGGACGATGCCGACACCGGAGTTCAGGAAGGACAGTTCACGAATCCGCTTGGCCAGGATGTCCCAGCTGAAGTGGATGTTCTTGAACGTTTCACTCGACGCCTTGAAATGGATCTGGGTGCCGGTGGTTTCGCTGTCGCCCACTATCGCCATCGGAGCCTGTGGAACGCCGTGAACGTAGGTCTGTTCCCAGATCTTGCCACTGCGACGCACGGTGAGAATCAATTCTTCGGACAGCGCGTTCACCACCGATACGCCCACGCCGTGGAGGCCGCCGGATACCTTATAGGAGTTATCGTCGAACTTACCGCCGGCGTGGAGGACGGTCATGATGACCTCGGCGGCGGAAACACCTTCCTCTTTGTGCACGTCGACCGGAATGCCACGACCGTTGTCGCGAACGGTGATGGACTCATCCGGGTGAATGGTGATGCTGATGTCGTCGCAATAACCGGCGAGGGCTTCGTCGATGGAGTTGTCGACCACCTCGAACACCATGTGGTGCAGGCCGCTACCATCATCGGTGTCGCCAATGTACATACCGGGACGTTTGCGTACGGCATCTAGGCCTTTCAGCACTTTAATGCTCGTTGAGTCGTACGTATTTTCTTCGCTCAATGCCTTCACTCCCGATGGTCGTGGGTCTGGGTGATACGGCCCTGTTCCACGTGGAACAGAGCGACTGGCGTTTCCGTCTGCCAGCCTTCCCTCAATAATTCGTGGTCTACACAGGTGATGAACACCTGGCAGCGTAAGTCTTCCAACAAGCGGCAAAGCGCGCGGCGGTGGGCTTCGTCCAGTTCGGACGGCAAGTCATCCACCAGATAAATACACTGACCGCGGCGGGCCTGGCTGACCAGATGCCCCTGGGCGATCCGCAAGGCACACACCACTAACTTCTGCTGGCCCCGGGACAAAATGTCCGCGGCATTGTGAGCACCCAATCTGAGGCGCAAGTCAGCACGTTGTGGTCCAGCCTGCGTATGGCCCATCTGCTGGTCACGTTGCAGGGAGCCAGCCAGCACGGCACTCAACTCGCGGTCCTTGTCCCAGCCTCGGTAATAGCTGAGCGTCAGGCCCTCGAGCTCAACCAGTTCGCTCAAGGTCTGCTCAAAGACCGGTTTCAAGGCTTTGATGTAAGCGCGGCGATATTCATCTATTTCGGCGCTGGCCTGGCACAGTTCCCTGTCCCAAACCGCTTGCGAAACGGCGTCAAGTGTACCATGTCGCAGCCAAGAGTTTCGCTGGCGCAGCGCCTTCTGCAAGCGCTGCCAAGTCGCCATGAAACGCGGTTCCACGTGGAACACGCCCCAGTCGAGAAACTGTCGACGAATCTTCGGCGCGCCCTCCAACAGCCGGAAGCTGTCCGGGTTGATCAGTTGCAGGGGCAGGATCTCCGCCAGCTGCGCAGCGCTGCGAGCATTCTGCCCATCGATCCGAATCTGAAACTCACCTTGCCGGTCCCGCGAAATGCCCAGGGCGCTATGGCCACCTTCGGCCAACTCCACTTGGCCAAACACGGTGCAGGCCAATTGGTCGTACTGGATGACCGGTAACAGGCGGGTGCTGCGAAACGAGCGGGCAAGCCCCAGCAAGTGGACGGCTTCCAGGACGCTGGTTTTGCCGCTGCCGTTGGCGCCGTAAAGAATATTGATTCGGGGGGAGGGGGAGAAGGTCACCGGGTGCAGATTGCGCACCGCGGTGACAGAGACGCGACTTAAGGACATCTAGCTTCTGCTGGGCATGATTACAGACGCATCGGCATGACAACGTAGGCCGAATCGTCGTTGTCGGACTCTTGCACCAGCGCGCTGCTGTTGGAGTCGGACAGGATCAGACGCACCTGCTCGGTGGTCATCACGCCCAACACATCCAGCAGATAGCTGACGTTGAAGCCGATTTCCAGCGAGCCGCCGTTGTAGTCAACGCCCACTTCTTCTTCCGCTTCTTCCTGCTCCGGGTTGTTGGCCTGGATCTTCAGTTGACCATTGGCCAGTTGCAGGCGGATACCGCGGTATTTCTCGTTGGACAGGATCGCCGTACGGCTGAACGCTTCACGCAGCGCCTGACGATCGCCCAACACCAGCTTGTCGCCACCCTTGGGCAGCACACGCTCGTAGTCAGGGAACTTGCCGTCCACCAATTTCGAAGTGAAGGTGAATTCACCGGTGGTGGCGCGAATGTGGTGTTGGCCCAGTACGATGCTGACGTTGCCGTCCGGTTCGGTCAGCAGGCGCGCCAGCTCCAGGATGCCCTTGCGCGGCACAATCACCTGGTGACGATCCGGTTGGCCGATATCAGCCTGCATCGAGCACATCGCCAGGCGATGGCCATCGGTGGCCACGGCGCGGATAACGCCAGCGGACACTTCCAGCAGCATGCCATTGAGGTAGTAGCGCACGTCCTGCTGGGCCATGGCGAAGCTGGTGCGCTCGATCAGGCGACGCAGCTTGCTCTGATCGAGGCTGCAGGTCAGCGAGCCAGGGCCTTCTTCCACCGTAGGGAAATCATTGGCAGGCAAGGTGGACAAGGTGAAACGGCTACGACCGGCCTTGACCACGAGCTTCTGCTCATCGACCTTGATGTCGATCAGCGCATCGTTGGGCAAGCTCTTGCAGATGTCCATCAGCTTGCGCGCAGGCACGGTGATGGAACCCGGATCGGCCGGCTCTTCAAGTTGCACCCGACCAACCAGCTCGACTTCCAGGTCGGTACCGGTCAGCGACAGTTGCTGGCCTTCGACAACCAACAGCACGTTGGAAAGTACCGGCAAGGTCTGGCGGCGTTCGACGACGCCGGCGACCAGTTGCAGGGGTTTCAACAGGGCTTCGCGTTGAATGGTGAAATGCATGGTCTAGTCCCTTGCCTTAATAAGCTGCGCTGGTCATCAAGTGGTCAGTGTACGCAGCAGGTTCTTGTAGTCCTCGCGGATGTCCGCGTCGGATTCCTTAAGTTCGTTGATCTTGCGGCAGGCGTGCAGCACGGTCGTATGGTCGCGCCCGCCAAACACATCGCCGATTTCCGGCAGGCTGTGGTTGGTCAGTTCCTTGGACAACGCCATGGCCACCTGACGCGGGCGAGCCACCGAACGCGAACGGCGCTTGGACAGCAGATCGGAAATCTTGATCTTGTAGTATTCAGCCACTGTACGCTGAATGTTATCCACAGAGACCAGCTTGTCCTGCAGCGCCAGCAGATCCTTGAGGGATTCGCGAATCAGCTCGATGGTAATGTCGCGGCCCATGAAGTGGGAATGGGCGATCACCCGCTTGAGGGCACCTTCGAGTTCACGCACGTTCGAGCGGATACGCTGGGCGATGAAGAACGCTGCGTCGTGTGGCAGCTCGACCTTGGCCTGGTCGGCTTTCTTCATCAGGATCGCCACGCGGGTTTCCAGCTCGGGTGGCTCGACGGCCACCGTCAGGCCCCAGCCGAAACGCGACTTGAGGCGCTCCTCCAGACCTTCGATTTCCTTCGGATAGCGATCGCTGGTGAGAATGACCTGCTGGCCCCCTTCAAGCAATGCGTTGAAGGTGTGGAAAAACTCTTCCTGGGAACGCTCCTTGCGGGCGAAGAACTGGATATCGTCGATGAGCAAGGCATCCACCGAACGGTAGAAGCGTTTGAATTCGTTGATCGCGTTCAGCTGCAACGCCTTGACCATGTCAGCCACGAACCGCTCGGAATGCAGGTACACGACCTTGGCATTCGGGTTCTTCTTTAATAGGTGGTTACCCACCGCATGCATCAAGTGGGTCTTACCCAAGCCCACGCCACCGTAGAGGAAGAGCGGGTTGTAGCCATGCTTGGGGTTGTCCGCCACCTGCCAGGCAGCGGCCCGGGCCAGTTGGTTGGATTTACCTTCGACGAAGTTTTCGAAGGTGAAGGTCCGGTTCAGGTAACTGGTGTGCTTGAGCGCGCCCTCGACCTGGACGTTGCGCTGCTCGGCACGCACCGGGGCCTGCTGGGAGCTGGCGCCAGCCATGGGATCGAAGCTGTCCCGCGAAGGTTCTTCGCTGACGTGTGCCTCTTTCTGCGCACTGCGTTTGCTCGGTGCAGGCGCGGGAGCCGGCGCGGCATGGTTGACTGGCGCTGCGGTGGCCTGGACCTGGGAAGCAGCCGCCGCGGCGAGCGGGGCATTGGGCGCCGCACGAGGAGCCGAGCTGCGTTTGCTGCCTATTAATAAGGACAACGCAGGCGCCGTGCCATTGCCATGCTCGTCGAGCAGTTCGAGGACCCGGCCCAGGTACTTTTCGTTGACCCAGTCGAGAACGAAACGGTTCGGTGCGTAGACGCGCAACTCGTCGCCTTCGGCTTCGACCTGTAGTGGACGGATCCAAGTGTTGAATTGTTGGGCAGGCAGCTCATCGCGCAAAAGCTCCACGCACTGCTGCCAAAGTTCCACTGACACGGACATCCCCTAAGTTGAAAGCCGGTGAGGCAAAAACAAGCGGCCATTGTAGCGATCAGGCGCGCACTTATCCACATGCAGGTTGCTGATCGCCCATGATTTATCAATGCCTTAACAGCAGGAAAGGCGACCGGCGGTCAGTGGATAAGCTCTGTGGATAACCGACCATGAGGTCGTTGTACAAGTGGGGGTTAAACACGGTGGATAAGCGAGCTGTGGATAACTGCCGTTTCCGCACACAGCTTATCCGACAGCGCAACACAGCCTGAACACCGTTTTCCCCTGTAGTTGTCATTCTCTGTACACATTGATCTAGAAGGGCTTGAATGGGTTATCCACAGATGGATGGCAGCCTAGCTTCTATAAGCTTTACAGAAAAGCTTTAAATAATTCCCTTCTTTATATTTATGTCTGGCACCGGAGGATGGACCCACTCGAGCGGCCGGATATCTATTTAAAGGAAACGTTGGTTGGAAATTGACCTAGAGGCTTGCTTTCTCTAGAATCCCCGGTCTCTTAAAACGGGGGCCATTCCGGCCCGTTGTGGACGAACCAGGTAACACGACATGAAACGTACTTTCCAACCAAGCACTATCAAACGCGCTCGTACCCACGGTTTCCGTGCTCGCATGGCTACCAAGAACGGTCGTGCCGTCCTGTCGCGTCGTCGCGCCAAAGGTCGTGCGCGTCTGGCAGTTTGATAATCCGGCACTGGAGGTGAGTCAGGACTTCAGTCGGGAAAAGCGTCTGCTTACTCCCCGGCATTTCAAGGCAGTCTTTGACTCCCCTACCGGCAAGGTTCCGGGGAAGAATCTCCTGCTCCTTGCGCGCAGCAACGATCTCGATCACCCCCGACTCGGGCTGGTTATCGGGAAAAAGAGCGTCAAGCTCTCCGTTCAGCGCAATCGCCTCAAACGTCTGATGCGCGAATCGTTTCGCCTGAACCAGGATTCACTGGTCGGATGGGACATTGTTATCGTCGCGCGCAAAGGTTTGGGTGACGTAGAAAACCCCGAATTGATTCAGCATTTCGGCAAGCTCTGGAAGCGTCTGGCTCGTAACAAGCCGGTACCAGCAGCCAACACCGAAACTGTAGGGGTAGACAGTCCAGATGCGTAAACTGGCACTCGTTCCGATCCAGTTTTACCGCTACGCCATTAGTCCCTTGATGGCCAACCACTGTCGTTTCTACCCCAGTTGTTCCTGCTACGCGTATGAAGCCATAGAAAATCATGGCCTTCTGCGCGGTGGCTGGCTGACCTTTCGTCGTTTAGGTCGCTGTCATCCGTGGAATCCCGGCGGTTATGACCCGGTTCCGCCTATCCCTACCTCCCGTTCTTCTTCGATGGCCGAGTAATCATGGATATCAAACGCACGATCCTGATCGTCGCCCTGGCAATCGTGTCCTATGTCATGGTCCTTAAATGGAACCAGGACTATGGCCAGGCTGCCCTGCCGACTCAGAATGTTGCAGCCAGCAATACCGCACCGAGCCTGCCGGATGCCCCTGTTGGCAACACGGCTGCCAACAATGACGACATCCCACGCCCGGCAAGCGATGCCAGCGCACCCGCCGAAGCCCCTGTGGCTGCCAGCAAGGATCTCATCCAGGTCAAGACGGACGTGCTCGAGCTGGCAATCGATCCACAGGGTGGTGACATCGCCCAGTTGAAGCTGCCGCTGTATCCCCGTCGCCAGGATCACCCGGAAATTCCGTTCCAGTTGTTCGATAACGGCAACGAGCGCACCTACCTGGCCCAGAGCGGCCTGATCGGCACCAACGGCCCGGACGCCAACCCGGCTGGCCGCCCGGTCTACGCTGCCGAGAAGAAGACTTATCAACTGGCTGACGGTCAGGACCAATTGGTCGTGGACCTGAAGTTCAGCAAGGATGGCGTCAACTACATCAAGCGTTTCACCCTGAAACGTGGCCTGTACGACGTGACGGTCTCCTACCTGATCGACAACCAGAGCGCTCAACCCTGGTCCGGTGCGATGTTCGCGCAGCTCAAGCGTGACGCCAGCTCCGATCCTTCCTCCAGCACCGCCACCGGTACCGCGACTTACCTGGGCGCTGCCCTGTGGACAAGTTCGGAGCCGTACAAGAAAGTGTCCATGAAGGACATGGACAAGGCGCAGCTCAAGGAAACCGTCCAAGGTGGCTGGGTGGCCTGGCTGCAGCACTACTTCGTGACTGCGTGGATCCCGCAGAAGGGCGAAAGCAACGTCGTCCAGACCCGCAAGGACAGCAAAGGCAACTACATCATTGGCTACACCGGCCCGGCGTTGACCGCCGCACCAGGTGCCAAGGCTGAAACCAGCGCCATCCTGTATGCCGGTCCAAAAAGCCAGGCCGTCCTGAAACAGTTGTCCCCAGGCCTGGAACTGACCGTGGACTACGGCTTCCTGTGGTTCATTGCCCAGCCAATCTTCTGGCTGTTGCAACATATCCACAGCATTGTCGGTAACTGGGGCTGGTCGATCATTTTCCTGACCATGCTGATCAAGGGGCTGTTCTTCCCATTGTCGGCCGCCAGCTACAAATCCATGGCGCGCATGCGTGCAGTGGCACCGAAACTGGCCGCCCTGAAAGAACAGCATGGCGATGACCGGCAGAAAATGTCCCAGGCCATGATGGAGCTGTACAAGAAAGAGAAGATCAACCCGTTGGGTGGATGCTTGCCGATTCTTGTGCAGATGCCAGTGTTCCTGTCGTTGTACTGGGTACTGCTCGAAAGCGTGGAAATGCGCCAGGCACCGTTCATGCTGTGGATTACCGACCTGTCGATCAAGGATCCGTTCTTCATCCTGCCGATCATCATGGGCGCAACCATGTTCATCCAGCAGCAATTGAACCCGACACCTCCTGATCCGATGCAGGCGAAGGTCATGAAAATGATGCCAATCATCTTCACCTTCTTCTTCCTGTGGTTCCCGGCGGGTCTTGTGCTGTACTGGGTTGTGAACAACGTATTGTCGATCACCCAGCAGTGGTACATCACGCGTAAGATCGAAGCGGCGACGAAAAAAGCCGAGGCGTAACTTGCTCTGTGGATAACCACACAAAACGCCCCCTAGTGGGGCGTTTTGCTATCTGCCACTTTTGTCTGGATTCCGGTATGAGCGCACCGCGTGAAACCATTGCCGCCGTTGCCACTGCCCAAGGTCGTGGCGGTGTCGGCATCGTCCGTATTTCGGGACCTCTGGCCAGTGTCGCGGCCAGGGCGATCAGTGGGCGCGAGCTCAAGCCACGGTTTGCGCACTACGGCCCGTTCTTGAGTGAGGACCAACAGGTACTGGACGAAGGACTTGCCCTTTATTTTCCAGGCCCGAATTCGTTCACCGGCGAAGATGTGCTGGAGCTGCAGGGCCACGGCGGACCCATCGTGCTGGACATGCTGCTCAAGCGCTGCCTGGAACTGGGCTGCCGCCTGGCCCGGCCGGGCGAGTTCAGCGAGCGCGCGTTCCTCAACGACAAGCTCGACCTGGCCCAGGCTGAAGCCATCGCCGACCTCATCGAAGCCAGCTCGGCCCAGGCCGCACGCAACGCGTTACGTTCCCTGCAAGGCGCGTTTTCACAGCGTGTGCATAACCTCACCGAGCAACTGATCGGCCTGCGCATTTATGTCGAGGCGGCGATCGACTTCCCGGAAGAGGAAATCGACTTCCTTGCCGATGGTCACGTCCTGGCGATGCTGGACAAGGTCCGCGACGAGTTATCCACAGTGCTGCGCGAAGCCGGGCAGGGGGCCTTGTTGCGCGATGGCATGACCGTGGTGATCGCCGGACGGCCAAACGCCGGTAAATCCAGCCTGCTGAACGCATTGGCCGGTCGCGAGGCTGCCATTGTCACGGACATCGCCGGCACCACCCGGGACATCCTGCGCGAACATATCCACATCGACGGCATGCCGCTGCACGTGGTGGACACCGCCGGACTGCGTGACACCGACGACCAGGTGGAAAAGATCGGGGTCGAGCGGGCGTTGAAGGCGATCGGCGAAGCCGATCGTGTGCTGCTGGTGGTGGATGCCACCGCACCGGAAGCAGACGATCCGTTCGCCTTGTGGCCGGAGTTCCTGGAAGTCCGACCGGACCCAGCGAAAGTCACCTTGATTCGCAACAAGGCCGACCTGACGGGGGAAGCGATTGCCTTGGAGGTCAGCGACGATGGCCACGTGACCATCAGCCTGAGCGCGAAGTCGGCAGGTGCAGGCCTGGAACTGCTTCGCGAACACCTCAAGGCTTGCATGGGCTACGAGCAAACCTCGGAAAGCAGCTTCAGCGCCCGACGTCGGCATTTGGAAGCCTTGCGCCAGGCCAGCGCGTCCCTGGAACACGGTCGCTCCCAACTGACCTTGGCCGGTGCCGGCGAACTGCTCGCCGAAGATCTGCGCCAGGCCCAGCAGTCACTGGGTGAAATCACCGGGGCTTTCAGTTCCGACGATTTGCTGGGACGGATCTTCTCCAGCTTCTGCATCGGCAAATAAAAAAAGGGCTGTGGACAATTTATCCACAGCCCTTTTTGGGGTTCACCAGTTGTAGGAAACGGTGCCGAGCAGCGTCCGGTCTTCACCCCAGTAGCAACGCCCCGCATCGTTGCAGCCCGACACGTACTCCTTGTCGAACAGGTTTTTCGCGTTCAAGTCGACACTCCAGTGCGTGTCGATCTGGTAGCCGACGGCGGCGTCCACCAGGGTGACGTCGCCAGCATCGAGCTTTCCGTACAGAGTGGGCGCGGTGTAGGCGAATGCGCTGTCGAAATAACGTACGCCGCCGGCCACGTACAAACCTTTCAGGTCGCTTTCCAGGAAACGATATTTGGCCCAGAAAGACGCCTGGTTACGTGGCACGCCAGTCATCTGGTGGCCTTTTACCAGGGACGTCGCCGAGTCCTCGGTCACCCGCGCATCCGTGTAGGTATACGAGGCGGTGACATTCAGGGCAGGGCTCAGGTTGCTGTTGAGCTCCAGCTCCACGCCTTTGGCACGACTTTCCCCCACCTGTCGATAGGTCGACGTGGTGGCGTCGAAGTAGGTGTCGTCCTTCTTGCGCAAGTCGTAGACCGACGCGGTGAAGGCTGTGTCCCAGCCGATGGGCTCGTACTTGAGGCCGATTTCGTACTGGCTGCTGGTAATCGGTTCCAGCGGCGTGCCGGCGTTGGAGATCTGCTGCACCGGGACGAATGCGGTCGAGTAGCTGACGTAGGGCGTCATGCCGTTGTCGAACTGGTACATCAGGCCGCCCTGATAGGTGAACTTCTTGTCTTTGGAGCTGATGTCGCCGGCGCTGGCGACCTTGTCACGAAAATCGCTGTCTACCCAATCCTGGCGCCCGCCCAGCAGGAACAACCAGCGGTCGTATTTGCTCTGCAGCTGTGTATAAACCCCCTTCATCTGCTGTTCGAGCAAGGTGTTCTGCACCGCGATGGGTGTCTTCGGATCCCCTGTGTACACTGGATCATAGATATCCACAGGCCCCACGAATCCGGCATTCCAATCTTGGTTGAACGAGGTCCGGTCATAACTGGCGCCGAACAGCAGCGTGTTTTCCAGGCCGCCGACCTTGAATTTGCCTTCCAGCTGGTTATCCAGCGAATACACCATCGACTTGTTGTAACGGTCATAAGCGGTGACGTTCACACGGCGACCAAAACCACCGTTGTTCAAGCTGCCGGGCCAGGTTTCATGGCGGGTGATGCGTGATTGCAGGTAACGCGAATTCTGGCGGAACTGCCAATCGTCATTGAGGCGATGGCTGTATTCGTAGCCGGTGCTCCAGGTTTCCCGCTCGAAGGTGTTCCAGTCCGGATCACCGAGCATGGTGTCCTTGTCCAACTGGCCGTTCGGGTTACTCAGCAGCGTGCCGGCGGCCGGCAGCCCGAGCTCCATGTTGGTGTGGTCTTTCTGATAGTTGGCCAGCAGGGTCAATGTGTTGAAATCATCGAAATTCAGGGTCAGGGAGGGCGCTATGTAAAGACGGTCATCCGGTACGTGGTTAGTCTGGGTATCGGCGTTGCGGCCCAACATCACGATCCGGCCCAGGATGTTGTCGTTATCGGCCAGCGGCCCGGAAACATCCACACCGATCTGGCGTCGGTTGTGGCTCCCATAGCCCAACTGGACTTCACCCTGGGGCGCCGCGGTCGGACGCTTGCTGACCAGGTTGACCAGGCCGCCCGGCGCGTTCTCGCCATACAGCAGCGACGAAGGCCCGCGGAACACCTCGACACGCTCCAGGCCATAGGGCTCTGAGCTGGTGTCATAGCGATTGCCCTGCACCCTCAAGCCATCGCGGAGCAGGCCATAGCCGTAGTCGGTGGCGTTGAAGCCGCGGATGTAGAACAGGTCGCCGGCCAGGCTGTCACCGGCGGCGAAGGGCGGGGCGAAGATGCCCGGCACGTAGCCCAGGACTTCGGTCAGGGTCTGGGATTTCTGGTCCTTCATGCGCTGGCCGGTCACCACCGATACCGAGCGCGGCGTTTCCGACAGCGGCGTGCTGGTTTTAGTACCGATCCGACTGTTTTGTGCCTTGTAGCCCACGTCGGCAGCGTAATCCAGGTCCATCGGGTTGGCCGCCAGCGCGTTGATGCTCGTGGGGGCCAACTCCATGGATTGATCTGTCGGCAGGAAGTACAGGGTGTAGCTGCCTGGCGCCTGCGCCACGGCCTGGAACCCCGAGCCCTGCAACAGCTGCACGAACCCCTGCTCAACCGAATAGTCACCGGTTAACCCGGGGCTACGTTTCTGGCCGGTTTGCTGTGGAGAAAACGAAAGGATGATGTTGGCCTTCGCGGCGAACTGGCTCAGCACGTTATCCAGCGGGCCGGCAGCAATGGCGTAATGCTGCGTGGCGGTATTGGCGAAGGCGTTGGAAGCCATCACCAGGCCGCTCGCGGCGCTGGTCATCAACAGGCTGTAGGCGATGCAATGCTGGGAAAATCGCTGACGAAACGTAGGAAGGCGCATGTGTGGGTAAGCCCTGGGTGATCGCAATTACCTGAAGGGCCGGATCAGCACAAAAAAAGATAACCCCCTCGTTCTGTTTTTTTTCCCGCTTCGTGTATTTCGCTAGTCAGCCCGTGTAATCGACGCCCAGTACCGGGTGTAATAGCGAACCTGAATGGGCAACGATGCCTGGAGATTGGCCAGCACGGCATCCATGGCATCCAGGCGTAACGTACCGGACACCCGAAGCTGCCGCGCCTTTTCCTGACAGTGCAAGACCCCGGGACGATAGCGGCCCAGTTCCTCGATGACGTCTCCCAGGGGCGCATCGAGGACAATGAGCTGGCCATTTACCCAGGCCGCTTGTGAGGCAGCGTAGGGCTGGATAACCCCCATGCCCTGGCCGTTGAAGTCAGCCTGTTCGCCGGCTTTCAGGATACCCGCGCTGCCCAGCGTGCCATCCGGCGATACGCGCACCCGATCTTCCAGCACGCCTACCCGGGTGCGGTTCGACAGTTGGCGTACGGTGAATCGCGTGCCCAGCGCCTCGATGCGACCATCGCCAGTCTCGACAAGAAAGGGCCGTGTGTCCTTGAGCTTGCCGGTCTGGACCAGGATTTCGCCGCTCAGTAACCGGATCAAGCGGCGATCGGCGTCGAACGAAACGTCGATGGCAGTCTCGGTGTTCAGATGAATCCGACTTCCGTCCGCCAGGTCGACGGAGCGGCGCTGCCCCACGGCCGTCTTGTAATCGGCCCAGGCCGAGGCGAGCGTCCCGTGGTCCTGAAGACTCCAGCCCACAGAGCCGGCGCCGCCGAGCAACATTAGCAGTTTGAGCACTTGGCGCCGCTGCTGCCCGGTGCCAAGTGCGCGGCGTGAGAGGTCCTGGGGCAGTGCTCCAAGATGGCGCTGCAACTGTTCGATCTGGTGCCACGCCGCCTGGTGCGCAGGATCGCTGTCGAGCCAATCTTGCCAGGCCTGGCGTTCGGCATGCGAAGGCGGTTGGTGCTGAAACTGCACGTACCAGGTGGCAGCCCTTTCGACCGTCTTGCGATCAGGCAGGGCAGGCATCAGCGTTCAGCCATGATCAGTGTGCATTCGGTGAGGGCACGCACCATGTGCTTTTTCACGGTGGTGAGGGACACCTTCAATTGCACGGCGATCTGTTGATAAGTCAGCCCGTCGATCTGCGACAACATGAAGATCCGCTGGGTACGTGGGCCCAAAGCCGCCAGGGCTTTATCCACAGTGACCAGGGTTTCGATGATCAGGGCCTTGTCTTCTTCACTGATGGCCGTGGGTTCGGGTCGCGCGGCCAGAGACTCCAGGTAGGCCGCTTCTATAGCATTTCTTCTATAACGATCAATCACCAGGCCTCGGGCCACCGTGGCCAGGTAATCCCGCGGTTCGCGGATCTGAACGGCATTACGGGCTGCGAGGATCCGCACAAAGGTGTCATGGGCCACGTCTGCGGCATCGCAGGCGTTGTTCAGCTTGCCCTTGAGCCATCCATGCAGCCACGAGTGGTGTTGCGCATAAATTCGCCCGATCGCGGCGGTATGGGAAGACGGGGGCATAGGGAACGAGGCGTTAATGATAATAGCTATTATTAGCCTCTGTTACGTTTTCTCACAATAGCTTCTGGCGTCGTTCCTCGAAGCTTTTCCAGCGGCCATTGCCCAGGCCGTTGTGCACAAGGACACAAAACGGACGACTAAGCCCTGTGAATAACTGCCCTTGAGAACCGTTGATAAACCCCTCTCAAAACTGAAGATAACCGCCTCTGTGGATAACCTACCGATTAATCCACAGGCTTACACCGGTTATCCAAGCCGCTCATGGCCACCTGGCCACAGGGTTTTGAATCTCTGTATAGTACGTAAATTATGGCTTGTAGAGGTTTATCCACAGAAAGATGGGTGTCTAAGAATAAACATAAAAACAAGGATTTTATAAATTTCTTTCTTTTTAATTTTTTTAACCGCGAGTTCTCCACAGCTGGTTAAATTTTGTGCAAAGGGTTCTTTAGAAAGGGCGAAGTCCCTATACTTGCCGACCTGGCTCGAAAAACGCCCATGGGCCAGAGTCAAAAACCTATTTTCCGAATTACCTGAATTAAGCAGGCACGAGGTGCGTGGTGGATTTCCCTTCCCGTTTTGAAGTGATCGTCATCGGCGGCGGTCATGCCGGTACCGAGGCAGCACTTGCATCAGCACGCATGGGGGCAAAAACCCTGTTGCTGACGCATAACGTGGAAACCCTCGGCGCCATGAGCTGCAACCCTGCCATTGGTGGCATTGGCAAAAGCCACTTGGTCAAGGAGATCGATGCCCTTGGGGGCGCGATGGCCATGGCCACCGATAAGGGTGGTATCCAGTTTCGCGTATTGAACAGCCGCAAAGGCCCAGCCGTGCGCGCTACTCGCGCCCAGGCCGACCGCATCCTGTACAAGGCCGCTGTCCGCGAAATCCTGGAAAACCAGTCGAACCTGTGGATATTTCAACAAGCGGCCGATGACCTGATCGTCGAGCAGGATCAGGTACGCGGTGTCGTGACGCAGATGGGCCTGCGTTTCTTCGCCGATTCCGTGGTGTTGACCACCGGGACCTTCCTCGGCGGACTTATCCACATTGGTTTGCAGAACTTTTCCGGCGGGCGCGCTGGTGATCCGCCGTCGATCGCTCTGGCTCATCGTTTGCGTGAGCTGCCATTGCGTGTCGGGCGCTTGAAAACCGGTACGCCACCGCGTATCGACGGTCGGTCTGTGGATTTCTCGGTGATGACCGAGCAGCCTGGCGATACACCGATCCCGGTCATGTCGTTCATGGGCAACAAGGAACAGCATCCACGGCAAGTCAGTTGCTGGATCACCCACACCAATGCCCGCACCCATGAAATCATTGCGGCGAACCTCGATCGTTCGCCGATGTATTCCGCTGCCGGTGAAATCGAAGGCATCGGCCCGCGTTATTGCCCGTCGATCGAAGACAAGATCCATCGCTTTGCCGACAAGGAAAGCCATCAGGTCTTCATCGAGCCCGAGGGCCTGACCACCCACGAGTTGTACCCGAACGGGATTTCCACCTCCCTGCCATTTGATGTGCAGCTGCAGATCGTGCAATCGATCCGCGGCATGGAGAACGCCCACATCGTTCGTCCGGGCTACGCCATCGAGTACGACTACTTCGATCCGCGTGACCTGAAGTACAGCCTGGAAACCAAAGTCATCGGCGGGCTGTTCTTTGCTGGCCAGATCAACGGCACTACCGGTTACGAAGAAGCCGGTGCCCAAGGTTTGCTGGCCGGCGCCAACGCTGCGCTACGCGCCCAGGGCAAGGACAGTTGGTGTCCGCGTCGCGACGAGGCGTACATCGGCGTGCTGGTGGACGACCTGATCACCCTGGGCACCCAGGAACCGTATCGGATGTTCACCTCCCGGGCCGAATATCGCCTGATCCTGCGTGAAGACAACGCCGACCTGCGCCTGACCGAGAAAGGTCGCGAGCTGGGTCTGGTGGATGACGTGCGCTGGGCCGCGTTCTGCAAGAAGCGCGAAGGCATCGAGCTGGAAGAGCAACGCCTGAAAAGCACCTGGGTTCGTCCCGGCACTGAGCAGGGCGATGCTATCGCCACCAGATTCGGTACGCCGCTGACCCACGAATACAACCTGCTCAACCTCTTGAGCCGTCCGGAAATCGATTATGCCGGGCTGGTGGAAGTGACCGGCCAGGGCGCGGAAGATCCGCAGGTGGCCGAACAGGTCGAGATCAAGACCAAGTACGCCGGTTACATCGACCGCCAGCAGGATGAAATCGCCCGCCTGCGCGCCAGCGAAGACACCAAGCTGCCTGTGGATATCGATTACACCGGTATTTCCGGGTTGTCGAAGGAAATCCAGAGCAAGCTCGGCGCCACGCGTCCCGAGACCCTGGGCCAGGCTTCGCGCATCCCGGGTGTGACCCCGGCGGCCATTTCCCTGTTGATGATTCATTTGAAAAAACGCGGCGCGGGCCGCCAGTTGGAGCAAAGCGCTTGAGTTCGATGGTCACCTCGCAACACGCCGAAGAGTTATCCACAGGTGCCCGGCAGCTTGGCGTCAGCCTGACCGAAGCCCAGCACGCGCAGTTGCTGGGTTACCTGGCGCTGTTGATCAAGTGGAACAAGGCCTACAACCTGACCGCCGTGCGTGATCCGGATGAAATGGTCTCGCGCCATTTGCTCGACAGTCTCAGCGTCATGTCCTTCATCGAAGACGGTCGCTGGCTGGACGTGGGCAGCGGCGGCGGCATGCCGGGAATCCCGCTGGCGATCCTGTTTCCCGACTCGCAAGTGACCTGCCTGGACAGCAACGGCAAGAAAACCCGCTTCCTGACCCAGGTCAAACTCGAACTCAAGCTGGATAACCTGCAAGTTATCCACAGTCGCGTCGAAGCGTTCCAGCCTGTCGAGCCGTTCAACGGGATCATTTCCCGGGCGTTCAGCAGCATGGAGAACTTCAGCAACTGGACTCGCCACCTGGGCGACGCCAATACGCGCTGGCTGGCAATGAAGGGCGTTCATCCGGCCGATGAGCTGGTAGCATTGCCGGCAGACTTCCACCTCGATAGCGAACACGCCCTGGCCGTACCCGGTTGCCAAGGCCAACGCCATCTGCTGATACTGCGCCGCACGGCATGATTGGGAACACAAGCAAGAATGGCTAAGGTATTCGCGATAGCGAACCAGAAGGGTGGTGTGGGCAAGACCACCACCTGCATCAACCTCGCAGCATCCCTGGTCGCGACCAAGCGCCGGGTGCTGCTGATCGATCTCGATCCACAGGGCAACGCCACCATGGGTAGCGGTGTGGATAAACATGGCTTGGAAAACTCCATCTACGACGTCCTGATCGGTGAGTGCGATCTGGGCCAGGCCATGCATTTTTCCGAACACGGCGGTTATCAACTGCTGCCGGCCAACCGCGACCTGACGGCGGCCGAAGTGGTCCTGCTGGAAATGCAGATGAAGGAAAGCCGCCTGCGCAGCGCGTTGGCACCGATCCGGGAGAATTACGACTACATCCTGATCGACTGCCCGCCGTCGCTGTCGATGCTCACACTCAATGCCCTGGTGGCCGCCGATGGCGTGATCATTCCCATGCAGTGCGAGTATTTCGCCCTGGAAGGGTTGAGCGACCTTGTGGATAACATCAAGCGCATCGCCGAGCTGCTGAACCCGGAGCTGAAGGTCGAAGGTCTGCTGCGGACCATGTACGACCCGCGCCTGAGCCTGATGAACGACGTCTCGGCCCAGCTCAAGGAACATTTCGGCGAACAGCTCTACGACACGGTCATCCCGCGCAATATCCGCCTGGCCGAAGCGCCGAGCTACGGCATGCCGGCCCTGGCCTACGACAAACAATCCCGTGGTGCGCTGGCCTACCTGGCCCTGGCCGGCGAGATGGTTCGCCGCCAGCGCCGTAATCCACGCACCGCTGCAGCCCAGCCAACTTAAGGAATCCCCATGGCCGTCAAGAAACGAGGTCTCGGACGTGGACTGGATGCACTGCTTAGCGGTCCTACGGTCAGTTCGCTGGAAGAACAGGCCGTGCAGGTGGATCAGCGCGAGTTGCAACACCTGCCGCTGGACCTGATCCAGCGCGGCAAGTACCAACCGCGCCGGGACATGGATCCCCAGGCGCTGGAAGAGTTGGCCCAGTCGATCAAGAACCAGGGCGTGATGCAGCCGATCGTGGTGCGTCCGATCGCCAATGGCCGTTTCGAAATCATTGCCGGTGAACGCCGTTGGCGGGCCAGCCAGCAGGCCGGCCAGGAGACCATTCCGGCGATGGTGCGTGACGTGCCCGATGAAGCCGCCATCGCCATGGCGCTGATCGAGAACATCCAGCGCGAAGACCTCAACCCGGTTGAAGAAGCCCTGGCCCTGCAGCGCTTGCAGCAGGAATTCCAACTGACCCAGCAACAAGTGGCCGAGGCCGTGGGCAAGTCCCGCGTGACCGTGGCCAACCTGCTGCGGTTGATTGCATTGCCGGAAGTCATCAAGACCATGCTGTCCCATGGCGATCTGGAGATGGGGCATGCCCGGGCATTGCTGGGATTGCCGGAAAATCAACAGGTTGAAGGGGCGCGACACGTTGTCGCACGCGGTCTCACCGTGCGCCAGACCGAGGCACTGGTCCGTCAGTGGCTCAGTGGCAAACCAGCCCCTGTCGAACCCTCCAAACCCGACCCGGATATCGCCCGCCTCGAACAGCGCCTGGCCGAGCGCCTGGGCTCTGCGGTGCAGATTCGCCACGGCAAGAAGGGCAAGGGGCAATTGGTGATTGGTTACAACTCCCTCGATGAGCTGCAAGGTGTCCTTGCACACATTCGCTGAAACAATTGCCCTTGTAGCGCGCAGTCGGAAATCACTACCTGACAGTTGAATAGGGGCAGAACCGCCCCTATACTCTGCGCGCATTTTGTCGGCACAAATTATGCCAAGTTATTGAATTATGGCGGCCGACCCTTGGAGAGCAAAAGCGATGGAAACCCGCACGCCAAACCGCTTGCCGTTCCATCGTCTGGCAGTTTTCCCGGTATTGATGACACAGCTTGTCGTTGTACTGATCGCCACATTGGCGCTCTGGCAATGCAAAGGTGTCGTCGCCGGATACTCAGGTCTTTGCGGAGGCCTGATAGCCTTGCTCCCCAATATTTACTTTGCTCACAGGGCCTTTCGGTTTTCCGGCGCCCGAGCAGCCCAGGCTATCGTCCGGTCTTTCTATGCCGGTGAAGCGGGGAAACTGATTTTGACGGCAGTGCTGTTTGCACTGACGTTCGCAGGTGTGAAGCCATTGGCGCCGCTGGCTGTATTCGGCGTCTTCGTGCTGACCCAACTGGTCAGCTGGTTCGCTCCCCTGCTGATGAGAACAAGACTTTCGAGACCTTAGGGCGTTTGAGGCAACCATGGCAGAGACAACCGCTTCGGGCTATATCCAGCACCACTTGCAGAACCTGACCTTCGGTCAGCTACCCAACGGCGGCTGGGGCTTTGCCCACTCCGCAGCAGAAGCCAAGGAGATGGGCTTCTGGGCTTTCCACGTCGATACCCTCGGCTGGTCGGTCGCACTGGGCCTGATCTTCGTTTTCCTTTTCCGCATGGCGGCAAAGAAGGCGACCTCCGGCCAGCCTGGTGCACTGCAGAATTTCGTTGAAGTACTGGTCGAATTCGTCGATGGCAGCGTGAAAGACAGCTTCCATGGCCGTAGCCCGGTGATCGCACCGCTGGCGCTGACCATTTTCGTCTGGGTGTTCCTGATGAACGCCGTCGACCTGGTACCGGTCGACTGGATTCCTCAACTGGCCATCCTGATCTCCGGCGACCACCACATCCCGTTCCGCGCCGTGTCGACCACCGACCCGAACGCAACCCTGGGCATGGCGTTCTCGGTTTTCGCACTGATCATTTTCTATAGCATCAAGGTCAAGGGCATCGGCGGCTTCATCGGCGAACTGACCCTGCACCCGTTCGGCAGCAAGAACATCCTGGTTCAAGCCCTGCTGATCCCGGTGAACTTCCTGCTGGAATTCGTGACCCTGATCGCCAAGCCGATTTCCCTGGCCCTGCGTCTGTTCGGCAACATGTATGCCGGCGAGCTGGTGTTCATCCTGATCGCCGTGATGTTCGGCAGCGGCCTGTTGTGGCTCAGCGGCCTGGGCGTCGTCCTGCAGTGGGCGTGGGCTGTGTTCCACATCCTGATCATCACCCTGCAGGCATTCATCTTCATGATGCTGACCATCGTCTACCTGTCGATGGCGCACGAAGAAAACCATTAAGGCCAGTCTCGACTAGTCTGATGTCCTTCCCGGTCAAACGGGAAGGAGCCCGAACAGGGCTGATGAAACGATTTGTTTTACCCGCTTTAAATTAAAAAAACCTAAACCATACGACGTAAAAGTCGGGAGGAAAGATGGAAACTGTAGTTGGTCTAACCGCTATCGCTGTTGCACTGTTGATCGGCCTGGGCGCACTGGGTACCGCAATTGGTTTCGGCCTGCTGGGCGGCAAATTCCTGGAAGGCGCTGCGCGTCAACCGGAAATGGTTCCTATGCTGCAAGTCAAAATGTTCATCGTTGCCGGTCTGCTCGACGCCGTCACCATGATCGGTGTTGGTATCGCTCTGTTCTTCACCTTTGCGAACCCGTTCGTTGGTCAGATCGCTGGCTAATTACTCGGATTCTTCGAGTAGTTTGATGTGATGGACAACGTAACTGCGAGGTGTTGGCGTGAACATTAATGCGACCCTGATTGGCCAGTCCGTTGCGTTCCTGATTTTTGTACTGTTCTGCATGAAGTTCGTATGGCCTCCGGTCATTGCGGCATTGCACGAACGTCAAAAGAAGATCGCTGATGGTCTGGACGCTGCCAGCCGAGCAGCTCGCGACCTGGAGTTGGCCCATGAGAAAGTGGGTCAGCAACTGCGCGAAGCGAAAGCTCAGGCAGCTGAAATCATCGAGCAAGCCAAGAAACGCGGTACCCAGATTGTCGACGAAGCCCGTGAACAGGCTCGCGTCGAAGCTGACCGTGTGAAGGCTCAGGCTCAAGCCGAGATCGAACAGGAACTCAACAGTGTCAAAGACGCGCTGCGTGCCCAAGTGGGCAGCCTGGCCGTTGGCGGTGCTTCGAAGATCCTGGGTGCCACAATCGATCAAAACGCGCACGCAGAGCTGGTTAACCAACTGGCTGCTGAAATCTAAGCGAGGGCGATCATGGCAGAACTGACCACGTTGGCCCGACCTTACGCTAAGGCGGCCTTCGAGCACGCTCAGGCCCACCAGCAACTGGCCAATTGGTCAGCCATGCTCGGCCTGGCTGCAGCGGTGTCGCAAGACGACACCATGCAGCGCGTGCTCAAGGCCCCGCGACTGACGAGCGCAGAAAAGGCCGCCACGTTCATTGACGTGTGCGGCGACAAGTTCGATGCCAAGGCACAGAATTTCATTCACGTCGTTGCCGAAAACGACCGTCTCCCGCTTCTGCCGGAGATCGCCGCTCTTTTCGACCTGTACAAGGCTGAGCAAGAGAAGTCGGTAGACGTGGAAGTGACCAGTGCTTTTGCATTGAACCAAGAACAGCAAGACAAACTCGCCAAGGTTCTCAGTGCACGACTCAACCGGGAAGTGCGCCTGCAAGTCGAGGAAGACAAGTCCCTGATTGGGGGCGTTGTCATCCGCGCCGGCGACCTGGTTATCGATGGCTCGATTCGCGGCAAAATCGCGAAACTTGCCGAAGCATTGAAATCTTGAGTTTGAAGGGGCAGCAGAGCAATGCAGCAACTCAATCCTTCCGAAATAAGTGAAATTATCAAGGGCCGCATCGAAAAGCTCGATGTGACCTCCCAAGCCCGTAACGAAGGCACTGTCGTCAGCGTATCTGACGGCATCGTGCGGATTCACGGTCTGGCCGACGTCATGTACGGCGAAATGATCGAGTTTCCGGGCGGCGTCTACGGTATGGCCCTCAACCTGGAGCAAGACTCTGTAGGTGCCGTGGTACTGGGCGCATACACGTCTCTGGCTGAAGGCATGAGCGCCAAGTGCACCGGCCGCATCCTCGAAGTTCCGGTAGGTAAGGAACTGCTGGGTCGCGTTGTCGACGCACTGGGTAACCCTGTTGACGGCAAAGGTCCACTGAACAACACCGAGACCGACGCGGTCGAGAAAGTTGCTCCTGGCGTGATCTGGCGTAAGTCGGTAGACCAGCCTGTACAGACTGGCTACAAGGCTGTCGATGCCATGATCCCTGTCGGCCGTGGCCAGCGTGAGCTGATCATCGGTGACCGTCAGATCGGTAAGACCGCTCTGGCGATCGACGCGATCATCAACCAGAAAAACAGCGGCATCTTCTGCGTCTACGTTGCCATCGGTCAGAAACAATCGACCATCGCCAACGTGGTTCGCAAGCTGGAAGAAAACGGCGCCCTGGCCAACACCATCATCGTGGCAGCCAGTGCTTCGGAATCGGCCGCACTGCAATTCCTGGCACCGTACTCCGGTTGCACCATGGGCGAATACTTCCGCGACCGCGGTGAAGACGCGCTGATCGTTTATGACGATCTGTCCAAGCAGGCAGTGGCTTACCGCCAGATCTCCCTGCTGCTGCGCCGTCCACCAGGCCGTGAAGCCTACCCAGGCGACGTGTTCTATCTCCACTCCCGTCTGCTGGAGCGCGCTTCCCGCGTTTCGGAAGAGTATGTCGAGAAGTTCACCAACGGCGCAGTGACTGGCAAGACCGGTTCCCTGACTGCCCTGCCGATCATCGAAACCCAGGCGGGCGACGTTTCCGCGTTCGTTCCGACCAACGTGATTTCCATCACCGACGGTCAGATCTTCCTGGAATCGGCCATGTTCAACTCGGGCATCCGTCCTGCTGTGAACGCCGGTGTTTCGGTATCCCGTGTAGGTGGTGCCGCTCAGACCAAGATCATCAAGAAGCTGTCCGGTGGTATCCGTACCGCCCTGGCCCAGTACCGTGAACTGGCGGCATTCGCCCAGTTCGCTTCTGACCTGGACGAAGCGACCCGTAAGCAACTTGAGCATGGTCAGCGCGTTACCGAGCTGATGAAGCAGAAGCAATACGCACCGATGTCGATCGCTGACATGGCGCTGTCGCTGTATGCCGCTGAGCGTGGGTTCCTGACTGACATTGAAATCGCCAAGATCGGCAGCTTCGAACAAGCGCTGATTGCTTTCTTCAACCGCGATCACGCCGATTTGATGGCCAAGATCAACGTGAAGGGTGACTTCAATGACGAAATCGACGCTGGCCTGAAGGCTGGTATCGAGAAGTTCAAGGCCACCCAAACCTGGTAAGCCGCAGCGGGAGCCGCAAGGCTCCCGCTTGCTAACCTGATAGGTGTTACATGGCAGGCGCAAAAGAGATTCGCAGTAAGATTGCGAGCATCAAAAGCACGCAAAAGATTACCAGCGCCATGGAAAAAGTGGCGGTCAGCAAAATGCGCAAGGCACAAATGCGCATGGCTGCTAGCCGTCCTTATGCGGAGCGCATCCGCCAGGTGATTGGTCATCTGGCCAACGCCAACCCGGAATACCGCCACCCGTTCATGATCGACCGCGCCGTCAAGCGCGTCGGTTACGTCGTGGTGAGCAGTGACCGTGGTCTGTGCGGTGGCTTGAACACCAACCTGTTCAAGGCCCTGGTCAAGGACATGGCGGTAAACCGCGAACAAGGCGTCGAGATCGATCTGTGCGTGGTCGGTAGCAAGGGTGCGGCTTTCTTCCGCAACTTCGGCGGTAACGTCGTCGCTGCTATCAGCCACCTGGGTGAAGAGCCGTCGATCAATGACCTGATCGGCAGCGTCAAGGTGATGCTGGATGCTTACCTGGAAGGCCGGATCGACCGCCTGTCCGTGGTATCCAACAAGTTCATCAACACCATGACGCAACAGCCGACCGTGGAGCAGTTGATTCCACTGGTGGCGACCCCGGAACAGGAACTCAAGCACCACTGGGACTATCTCTACGAACCGGATGCCAAGGAGCTGCTCGACGGCTTGATGGTCCGCTACGTGGAGTCGCAGGTCTACCAGGCGGTGGTCGAGAACAACGCAGCTGAACAAGCCGCGCGGATGATCGCGATGAAGAACGCTACCGACAACGCCGGTGATTTGATCAGCGATTTGCAGCTGATCTACAACAAGGCGCGTCAGGCTGCGATCACCCAAGAGATCTCGGAAATCGTCGGCGGCGCTGCCGCGGTTTAACGGTTCAAATATTCAGAGGATCCAGCTATGAGTAGCGGACGTATCGTTCAAATCATCGGCGCCGTTATCGACGTGGAATTCCCACGCGACAGCGTACCGAGCATCTACGACGCCTTGAAGGTTCAAGGCGCCGAAACCACCCTGGAAGTCCAGCAGCAGCTGGGCGACGGCGTGGTTCGTACCATTGCGATGGGCTCCACCGAAGGCTTGAAGCGCGGTCTGGACGTCAACAACACTGGCGCAGCCATCTCCGTACCGGTCGGTAAAGCGACCCTGGGCCGGATCATGGACGTACTGGGTAACCCGATCGACGAAGCGGGCCCGATCGGCGAAGAAGAGCGTTGGGGCATTCACCGTCCTGCGCCGTCTTTCGCTGAACAAGCGGGCGGCAACGACCTGCTGGAAACCGGCATCAAGGTTATCGACCTGGTTTGCCCGTTCGCCAAGGGCGGTAAAGTCGGTCTGTTCGGTGGTGCCGGTGTAGGCAAGACCGTGAACATGATGGAACTGATCCGTAACATCGCCATCGAGCACAGCGGTTATTCCGTGTTCGCCGGTGTGGGTGAGCGTACTCGTGAGGGTAACGACTTCTACCACGAGATGAAGGATTCCAACGTTCTGGACAAAGTGGCACTGGTCTACGGCCAGATGAACGAGCCGCCGGGAAACCGTCTGCGCGTAGCACTGACCGGCCTGACCATGGCCGAGAAGTTCCGTGACGAAGGTAACGACGTTCTGCTGTTCGTCGACAACATCTACCGTTACACCCTGGCCGGTACCGAAGTATCCGCACTGTTGGGCCGTATGCCTTCGGCGGTAGGTTACCAGCCGACCCTGGCTGAAGAGATGGGCGTGCTGCAAGAGCGCATCACTTCGACCAAGCAAGGCTCGATCACCTCGATCCAGGCGGTATACGTACCAGCGGACGACTTGACCGACCCGTCGCCAGCGACCACCTTCGCCCACTTGGACGCCACCGTCGTTCTGTCTCGTGACATCGCTTCCCTGGGTATCTACCCAGCGGTAGACCCACTGGACTCGACTTCCCGTCAGTTGGACCCGAACGTGATCGGCACCGAGCACTACGAGACCGCTCGTGGCGTTCAGTACGTGCTGCAGCGCTACAAAGAGCTGAAGGACATCATCGCGATCCTGGGTATGGACGAGCTGTCGGAAACCGACAAGCAGTTGGTAGCCCGTGCTCGTAAGATCCAGCGCTTCTTGTCGCAGCCGTTCTTCGTGGCTGAAGTCTTCACCGGTGCCTCGGGTAAATACGTTTCCCTGAAAGACACCATTGCTGGCTTCAAAGGCATCCTCAACGGTGACTACGACCACCTGCCAGAACAAGCGTTCTACATGGTCGGCGGCATCGAAGAAGCGATCGAGAAAGCCAAGAAACTGTAATCCCGGCGCCCGGCAACGGGCGCTAATTTAGGTTGAGGCAATCAGATGGCTATGACAGTCCATTGCGATATCGTCAGTGCGGAAGGGGAAATTTTCTCCGGTCTGGTCGAGTTTGTGGTTGCGCACGGTGAACTGGGGGATCTTGGTATCGCCCTGGGGCATGCACCGCTGATCACCAGCTTGAAGCCAGGTCCGATTAGTCTGACCAAGCAGGGCGGGGAAAAAGAGGTGTTCTACATCTCGGGTGGTTTCCTCGAGGTTCAGCCGAACATGGTCAAGGTCCTTGCCGACACCGTGCAACGTGCTGCCGACCTGGACGAAGCCTCCGCTCAGGAAGCCGTCAAGGCTGCCGAGAAGGCCCTGCACGAAAAAGGCGCAGACTTCGACTACGGTTCTGCTGCTGCACGTCTGGCCGAGGCCGCAGCCCAGCTGCGCACCGTCCAGCAGATCCGCAAGAAGTTCGGCGGCTAAGCCGTCCGCTTTCTGCGTGATTGATTAAAAAGGGTAGCCTCGGCTACCCTTTTTCTTTTTCCGACACTCATCATCTGGTCGCAGCCGCTGACCACCCAGGATTGGTAGCCAGTCATGTCTCTCGAAATCGTTATCCTCGCGGCCGGTCAAGGCACCCGCATGCGCTCGGCGCTGCCCAAGGTACTGCATCCGGTGGCGGGGCGTTCCATGCTTGGCCATGTTATCCACAGCGCTCGGCAACTTGATCCACAGCGCATCCATGTCGTGATCGGCCACGGCGCCGATGCCGTTCGTGAACGCCTGGCCGCCGATGACCTGAATTTCGTCCTTCAGGACAAGCAACTGGGGACCGGCCATGCCGTCGCCCAGGCCGTGCCGTTCATCACGGCCGACACGGTGCTGATCCTGTATGGCGACGTGCCGCTGATCGAGGTCGACACCCTGCAACGCCTGCTCAAGCAGGTTGCGCCACAACAGCTGGGCCTGCTGACCGTCGAGCTGGATGACCCTACGGGTTACGGGCGCATCGTGCGCAATGCCGACGGCCAGGTCACCGAGATTGTCGAGCAGAAGGACGCCAACCAGGCCCAGCGTGCTATCACCGAGGGCAACACCGGGATTCTCGCGGTACCGGCCGCGCGCCTGGGTGACTGGATGAGCCGCCTTTCGAACAACAACGCCCAGGGCGAGTACTACCTGACCGATGTGATTGCCATGGCAGTCGCGGACGGCCTGGTGGTGGCCACCGAGCAACCCCTGGATGCCATGGAAGTGCAGGGTGCCAACGACCGCCGGCAGTTGGCCGAGCTGGAGCGTCACTATCAACTGCGCGCCGCCCGCCGCCTGATGGCCCAGGGCGTGACCCTGCGCGACCCGGCCCGTTTCGATGTGCGCGGTGAGGTCAGCGTGGGTCGCGATGTGGTCATCGACATCAACGTCATCCTCGAAGGCAACGTGGTGATCGAAGATGACGTGGTCATCGGCCCGAACTGCGTGATCAAGGACAGCACTTTGCGCAAGGGCGCGGTGATCAAGGCCAACAGTCACCTGGACGGCGCGGTCATGGGCGAAGGCAGCGACGCCGGTCCGTTCGCCCGTTTGCGCCCCGGCTCCGTGCTGGACGCTCGCGCCCATGTGGGTAACTTCGTCGAGCTGAAGAACGCGCACCTGGGCGAAGGGGCCAAGGCCGGCCACTTGACCTACCTGGGAGACGCCGAGGTTGGCGCCCGCACCAACATTGGCGCCGGCACCATCACCTGCAACTACGATGGCGCGAACAAGTGGAAGACCGTGTTGGGGGAGGACGTGTTCATCGGCTCCAACAACTCCCTGGTGGCGCCTGTGGATATCTCCAGCGGCGCGACGACAGCGGCCGGGTCGACCATCAACCAGAATGTGGATAAATCGCAGCTGGCCGTGGGGCGCGCGCGTCAGCGCAACATCGACAACTGGAAGCGTCCAGAGAAAATCAAAAAGTCCTAAGTTATCCACAACCTCTGTGGGAGCGGGCTTGCTCGCGAAAGCGTCGTGTCAGTCATGCTGTACTGTCTGATTCGACCCCTTCGCGAGCAAGCCCGCTCCCACATTGATCTAATGATTTCTGAATTTTTCTGCCCCCGCCTTGACGATTGCACGGCAATAGGTTTTGATTGCTTACGTTATCTTTCGAATCGAAAATTATCTCGCCATGTCGAAACGCAATACGCCACAGCGTCGCCACAATATCCTTGCCTTGCTCCAGGAGCAGGGCGAGGTCAGCGTGGATGAGCTGGCCAAACGCTTCGAAACCTCGGAGGTTACGATTCGCAAGGATCTCGCCGCCCTGGAAACCAACGGCCTGTTGCTGCGCCGCTACGGTGGCGCGGTACCGATGCCGCAGGAACTGGTGGCCGACAACGGGAAAGCTGTCTCCAGCTACAAGCAGGCGATTGCCCGGGCCGCTGTGAAGCGGATCCGCGAACACGCGCGCATCATCATCGACAGCGGCAGCACCACGGCGGCCATGATCCCTCAACTGGGCCAGCAGCCCGGGCTGGTAGTCATGACCAACTCCCTGCACGTCGCCAGGGCCCTGAACGAGCTGGAGCACGAACCGGTGCTGTTGATGACCGGTGGCACTTGGGACCCGCATTCCGAATCATTCCAGGGCCAGGTCGCCGAACAGGTCCTGCGTTCTTATGACTTCGACCAGTTGTTCATCGGTGCCGACGGCATCGATCTGGTCCGTGGCACCACCACCTTCAACGAACTGCTGGGCCTGAGCCGTGTGATGGCTGAGGTTGCCCGCGAAGTGATCGTGATGGTGGAGGCCGACAAGATCGGCCGCAAGATCCCCAACCTGGAACTGCCGTGGAGCAGCGTCCATACCCTCATTACCGATGATCGCCTGCCCGTAGAGGCCCGCGATCAGATTCAGGCCCGCGGCATCAATGTGATCTGCGCGTCTGTCAGCCAGGAGAAATAACATGTGTGGAATTGTCGGCGCCGTTGCTGAACGTAATATCACTGCAATCTTGATCGAAGGCCTCAAGCGCCTGGAATATCGCGGCTACGACAGTGCCGGCGTGGCGGTTTTCACCAACGACCAGACGCTTGAGCGGATGCGCCGCCCGGGCAAGGTCAGCGAGCTGGAACAGGCGCTGGACGCCGAGCCGCTGATCGGTCGCCTTGGCATCGCACATACCCGCTGGGCCACCCACGGCGCGCCGTGCGAGCGTAACGCCCACCCGCATTTCTCCGGCGGCGACCTGGCGGTGGTGCACAACGGCATCATCGAAAACCATGAGGCCCTGCGTGAACAGCTCAAGGCGCTCGGCTATGTGTTCACTTCGGACACCGACACCGAAGTCATCGCCCACCTGCTCAACCACAAGCTCAAGGACCTGGCGGACTTGACCGCAGCCCTCAAGGCGACCGTCAAGGAACTGCACGGCGCCTATGGCCTGGCGGTCATCAGCGCCAAACAGCCGGATCGCCTGGTGGCGGCCCGTAGCGGCAGCCCGTTGGTGATCGGCCTCGGCCTTGGGGAAAACTTCCTGGCGTCCGACCAGTTGGCCCTGCGCCAGGTCACCGACCGCTTCATGTACCTGGAAGAGGGCGATATCGCCGAGATCCGCCGCGACAGCGTGCAGATCTGGGACATCGAGGGCAAAGCCGTCGAACGTGAAACCGTTCAGTACCGCGACGGCGCCGAAGCCGCCGACAAGGGCGAGTTCCGTCACTTCATGCTCAAGGAAATCCATGAGCAGCCAGCCGTGGTGCAACGCACCCTGGAAGGCCGCATGAGCCAGACCCAGGTGCTGGTCCAGGCCTTCGGCCCGCAAGCGGCCGAGCTGTTCGCCAAGGTGCGCAACGTGCAGATCGTCGCGTGCGGCACCAGCTATCACGCCGGCATGGTCGCCCGTTACTGGCTGGAAGAGTTGGCCGGGATTCCGTGTCAGGTCGAAGTGGCCAGCGAGTTCCGTTACCGCAAGGTGGTGGTGCAACCCGATTCGCTGTTCGTCACCATTTCCCAGTCCGGCGAAACCGCCGACACCCTGGCGGCCCTGCGCAACGCCAAGGAGCTGGGCTTCCTCGCCAGCCTGGCGATCTGCAACGTGGGCATCAGCTCACTGGTGCGTGAGTCCGACCTGACCCTGCTGACCCAGGCTGGCCGCGAGATCGGCGTGGCGTCGACCAAGGCGTTCACTACCCAGCTGGTCGGCCTGCTGCTGTTGACCTTGTCCTTGGGCCAGGTGCGCGGCACGTTGGCCGAGGGTGTCGAGGCAAAACTGGTGGAAGAACTGCGCCGCCTGCCGACGCGCCTGGGCGAGGCCCTGGCGATGGACAGCACCGTAGAAAAAATCGCCGAGCTGTTCGCCGAGAAAAACCACACCCTGTTCCTCGGCCGTGGCGCGCAATTCCCGGTGGCGATGGAAGGGGCCTTGAAGCTCAAGGAAATCTCCTACATCCACGCCGAAGCCTACCCGGCCGGCGAGCTCAAGCATGGCCCGTTGGCCCTGGTGGACAACGACATGCCGGTGGTCACCGTGGCACCGAACAACGAGCTGCTGGAAAAACTCAAGTCCAACCTGCAGGAAGTGCGCGCCCGCGGCGGCCAGTTGATCGTCTTTGCCGACGAAAAAGCCGGCATGACCAACGGCGAAGGCACCCACGTGGTGCACATGCCACACATCCACGACATCCTGTCGCCGATCCTCTACACCCTCCCGCTGCAACTGCTGTCGTACTACGTGGCCGTGCTCAAGGGTACCGACGTGGACCAGCCGCGCAATCTGGCGAAGTCTGTGACGGTGGAGTGAGTTTCGAGCCAGTTGGAGCGTGGAGGAGGAGCGACTGTAACCGATCTATAGTCGCTTCATATCTGCCTACAAATGCCTTCAGATCTTGAAAGTGTTGACCATCTGTTGCAGGCGGATTGACTGTTTTTCCAGTTCATTGCACGCCTGCAACGTGGATTGCAGGTTGCCGACCGTCTTCTGGTTCAGGTCGTTGATGTGGCTGATGTCGCGATCCAGGTTGTCCACCACCGAGGTCTGTTCCTCGGTGGCGGTGGCCATGGAGAGGTTTATTTCGTCGATCTCGCCAATGCCCTGCAGGACTCGATCGAGTCGTTCACCGGCAAGCCTGGCGGTGCTGACATTGGCGTCGCTGTAACGCTGGCTTTCAAGCATGGCGTTGACGGCGTTGCCGGCACCGGCTTGCAATTCCTCGATCATGTTGTGAATTTCCTGCGCCGATTGTTGAGTACGGTGGGCGAGGGTGCGCACTTCGTCCGAGACCACCGCAAAACCACGCCCGGCGTCACCGGCACGGGCGGCCTCGATGGCGGCATTCAGGGCGAGCAGGTTGGTCTGGTCCGAAATGCCCTTGATCACGTCGAGGATCCGGCCGATTTTCAGGGTTTTTTCATTCAGGCTTTCGATGTCCTGGCGGGTATTGATCACCTGGGATGAGAGCTGCGTCATGGCGCTGATGCTGTGCTCCACTACCTGCTGGCCTTCCTGGGTCTGGTTCTTGGTCTCCGAGGCCCGGCCTGACGCATGAGCGGCGTTGCGGGCGATCTCCTGGGCGGCAGCGCCCAACTCATTGATGGCTGTGGCAATGTTGTGGGTCAACGCCGCTTGGGTGTCGGAGCTTTTCAGGGACGAGTGCGATGCCTGGCTGACCTGCGCTGCCAGTTGGGTGAGTTGGAGACTGGACGCCAGCACTTCGCGGATCGAATGCTGGATGCGTTCGACGAAGCGATTGAATCCTCCCGCCATGACGCCAAATTCGTCCCGGGACACGCTGTGCAGGCGTTGGGTCAGGTCGCCTTCGCCATCGGCGATGGACTGCATGGCCATGCCCATATTGCGTAGCGGCCGCATCAGGACGTTGATCAACAGGCCGAGCAAACCGATGGTGACCAGCACCGCAATCAGCGTGGCGATCAGTGCCGAAGTGCGAAACTCATGGAGCGCGGCGTAGGCTTTGTCCTTGTCCACCGACAGCCCGATGGACCAGTGCAACGACGGCAGGCCATTGATCGGCGTAAAGGTGACGATCCGGGTGGTGCCGTTTTCCTGCACTTCATTCAACGTGTCGTTGATCACCGGAGCGCCCTGCGGGAACGCTTGGGCCAGTGTCTTGGTGACCAATGCGCTGTCCGGATGCACCAGGATCTTGCCGTCGTCACTGACCAGAAACGCATAGCCAATGCCGTTGAGATCGACGGAATTGATGATCCTGGCGAGTTTTTCCAGGCTCAGGCTCGCCCCGAGTACGCCGGCTGCCTTGCCGTTGACCTTGATCGGCACCGCTTCGGTCATGATCAGGTAGTCGATACCCGCGCCGATGTAGGGTTCGGTCAGGACCGGATTTTGAGAGGCAGCCGCCTCTTTGTACCACTGGCGTTGACGAACATCGTAGCCATCGGGCATTACCCGCTCGGGATAGATAAAGAAACGGCTGTCTTCGAGCCCGACGTAGGCGGCAATGAAGGTCCTGGTGATGATGTCTTGGGCGATGATCCGGCCGACGGTAGCCGGTGTGGGTTCGGCGGCGATGGTTTCGGCGGCGCCCTCGAGCAACAGGATCCGGCCGGCCAGCCAATTGTCGAGGTTGGCACCGAGCAATTTGCCGGTGGTCTGCAAACTGCTGTGCAATGCATCGCGGGTGCTTGCCTGTTGCCGATGGTCATTGAGCAGTGAGAACGACAAGAACACCGCCACCGAGATGACGCAGGCACCCAGGAGGATCTTGTGACCGAATTTCATACTGATGCCCATGCAGCACACTCATCTGGTCTTATTGTTGTTTGCTGAATTCCCCTCCCTGGGTTGGGCGAAGATTTGATGAGTGGGCAGGTTTTGTCGAACTAGAAAAGATGATGGACCGTCGTAGGAATTTTTATGGCATCCGTGACGCGAATGCGCGCTGGGACTGAGCCTTACTCCAGGAAACACCGGTCAAAAAGATAAACGCTGCCCGGCTTCAGGTTTTCCAGCGTGCGCTGGGGGCGGCCGCCGTCGCCGCTTTTCTTGCGTCCGGTCTCTTGCAGGTAGCCTGCTTCGGTCATCTTCAGCAGACGCTGGCGCATGCTGGTCTTGAGTACCGGCCGCTCGAGCACCACAGAGAAGATGCCCACGGCTTGCGGCGCGCTGAATTCGGGGCCGAGAAACATCAGCGGCAGGCTGCTGTAGAGGGATTTGGACAACAGCCGTTCCTGGACGGCGGCCACCAGGTTGTTGTGATCGAAAGGCAGTTTTATCGCGGCATGCGCGACGTCCTTGAGCGGGAAGAAACCCTGGTGCTCGGCGAGCTGGACCGCCTCGCTGGCAATCGCCAGGTAGAACGTCGACGATGACCAGCAACGCGGGTCGCGGAAGGCGTCGCCAACGGTGCCGACCTGTTCGATCCAGGCCAGTGGCATCCCTACCTTGTTGGAGTGACGCAGGCGCTCCACGGCGTCGTTCAGCGTCAGATCTTCAACCCCCCCATTGACTACGATCCCGGGCAGCGCCCAGTGGCCGGCGAACGGTTCGGCCTCCCTGCGGTTCAAGAGGATTTCGATGGCCTGGGCTTGCCGGTTGAAGCGCAGCACGCAGAGGTCGATGGTGTGCAGGTAATCGCGCGTGGGGGCGGTGCTATTGCGCATGTCGGTTTCCGTAGGTCGCATAAAGGTCATAGTTTAACGGGTCCATGCCCGGTGCCATCCAGTGGCTGGGCAGCGGTTCGCCCAGGGCCAGGCGTTCGCGCAGCAGTGTGCTGCGCACGTGGAGCCTTTCCTCCACGCACAGGATGGAAAAACGCTCCAGCAGGGCCTCGCCGCGATAGAAGCTTGGCAACTGCTCGGCCACATCCTGGCCCACCACCAGCGCGATCCGCTTGCCGTCCAGGGCCAGGCTGTCGGCGAGGTGGGCGAGCAGGGTGTAACTGTAGATGGGGCCTTCGACGCCACGGGCCACGAGCTGCTCCACCCGGCTGGCGCGCACTTCGGTGCGGCACAGCGGTTGGATGTGCTCGACGATCGACTCCAGCCACTTCATACGCACCTCATAGTCGACCATTCGTTTGCCGCAAGGGTGCCTGAAACTGGGGGCCACCAGGACTCGCCGGGCCTGGCGGGACGCCTCGATCATCACCTGGGCGTGGCCGGCGTGAGGCGGATTGAAGGCACCGCCATAAAGCGCAATCTCGAACATGGCTGATCCTCTATTGGTACGTGACGTGTACTTTATCACCAAAGATCTCAAACGACATCTTCGGGATCCCATATTGAATAGATAGGGGCATGAAAAAATTTTGCAGACGAAGCTTGTTGTGAAAGTACATGTTGTGTACTGTAGCGACCATGAACAGGAGAAACCCAGCATGAACAGCCTGACTCGCAAAACCGCTTCCTTCGATGTCGATGCGCAAAAGAGCTTTACCCCGCTCTGCCCTGATGAGCTGCCGGTGCCTGGCGGCGAGCAGATCGGCGGTGAGTTGAACTTCATCGCGTCCCTGGCCAGCCTGCGCATCGGCAGCAAGGACGCCCACTCGCCCCAGGCGCCTTGGGTGGTCGCCGACCATGCGCAGATGCTCAAACCCACCGGGCTCGCGCACGCCGACATCACATGGGTCAGTCACTGTGTGCCCGGCACCGAAGGTTTCACCCTGCTGGACGAACTGCCGACGCCTTACGACTACGACTATTTCATCTGGAAGGGCGTCGAGCCGGACCTGCACCCGTACGGCGCGTGCTACCACGACTTGCACGGCAAGCTCTCTACCGGGGTGATCGAGTACCTCAAGGGCCAAGGTGTCGAGCAGGTCATCGTCGGCGGGCTGGCGCTGGATTTCTGCGTCAAGACCACCGCACTGCAACTGGCGAGCGCCGGGTTCAAGGTGATCATCCACTTGCCGGCCTGCCGGGCCATCAGCGAGGAGGGCGCCCTCCAGGCCATCCGGGATATGCAGCAAGCGGGCATCGCGGTGGCCGCGACTCGCGAAGAAACCGTTCAACTGGCAAGCGTGTAAGGAAGACCCATGGACAGCGCATTCGATTCGAGCAACGGCACCATCCAGAGTCTTTTGGATACCGACTACTACACCTTCACCATGATGCAGGCGGTCTTGCACCAGCACCCCAACGTGGAAGTGGAATACCAGTTCATCGTGCGTTCCAAGGAACGGCTTGGCCACCTGATCCCGCAGATTCGAGTCGAACTGGAGAAACTCGCCGGCTTGCAACTGCGCGAAGGTGAGCAGCGGTTCCTGTTCAACAAGCGTTTTCGCGAGTACCTGACCGCGGATTTCGAACAGTTTCTCGGCCTGTTCCGCTTCAATCTGCGCTACATCCATGTGTCGGAAGTCGACGGCCAACTGCATATCCGCGTCCGTGGCCCGATGTTGCACTGCATCATGTTCGAGCAACCGGTACTGGCCATGGTCAGTGAGTTGCGCAACCGCGAGAAGTACCCGGATGTCGAGTTGGCCGACGTCACCCGCAAGCTTTACCAGAAGTTCGAATGGCTGGAGAAAAACGCCAGCCGTGAAGAGCTCGCCGAGTTCCGTGTCTCGGACTTCTCGACCCGTCGGCGGCTGTCATTCCGGGCCCAGCGCGAAGTGGTGAACGTCATGCGCAGCGATTTCCCCGGGGTCTTTGTCGGCACCAGCAACGCTCACCTGGCCTACGAGTTCGACCTGCCGTTGATCGGTACGATGGCTCACCAGTGGCTGATGGTGCACCAGCAACTGGGCCGGTTGCGCGAGAGCCAGAACGCCGCGCTGGAAAACTGGGTACGCGAGTATCGCGGCCGCCTGGGCATCGCGCTCACGGACTGCATCAGCACCGACTTCTTCCTCAAGGATTTCGACCTGTATTTTGCCAAGCTCTATGACGGCCTGCGCCAGGATTCCGGTGACCCTATCGTCTGGGCTGACAAGGTGCTGGACCGCTACAAGGCGCTGGGTGTCGATCCACGCACCAAGGACCTGATGTTTTCCGACGGCCTCAATTTCGAAAAATGCCTGCCGATCCTGCGGCATGTGCGTGGCAAGGCCAAGTTCGGCTTCGGGATGGGCACCAGCCTGGCTTGCGATGTCGACGGTGTCGAGCCGCTGAGCATCGTCATGAAACTGGTGCGGGTCCATGGCGAGCCGGTCGTGAAGTTCTCCGACGATCCGGTCAAGAACGTCTGTGAGGATGTTTCGTTCCTGCGGTACGCCGCTCAAGTGTTCAACGTTGCCCTGATCAATCCACAACTGGGAGCCTGATATGACTTCGCTTGTGCAACAGACCATTGCCCGGGAACTGGGCATCGATCGCCAACTCAAACCAGGCGGTGAAGCCGCCGAGATCGCCCGTCGCGTCGCGTTCATCCAGCAGGTTCTGCGCGAGTCGGGTTGTACGTCCCTGGTGCTGGGCATCAGCGGCGGCGTCGACTCGCTCACGGCCGGGTTGCTGTGCCAGAGGGCGGTCAAGCAACTGCGGGATGAAAACCACGAGGCGCGTTTCATTGCCGTGCGGTTGCCCTACAAGGCCCAGGCCGACGAACAGGACGCCCAGGCAGCCCTGGATTTCATCCAGCCGGACGTGATCACCACGTGCAACATCGCCGCATGCGTGGACGGGCTGATGGCCGATATCGTCCTCGACGGCTTGCAGCCTTCGGCAGCGCTCACCGACTTCGCCAAGGGCAACGTCAAGGCCCGGGCCCGGATGCTGGCGCAATACGCCATCGCTAACCTGAGCCAGGGATTGGTGGTGGGCACCGATCATGGCGCGGAGGCGGTGATGGGCTTTTTCACCAAGTTTGGCGACGGTGCATGTGACCTGGCGCCGTTGTCCGGGCTGACGAAGACCCAGGTCCGCAGGTTGGCCGACGCCTTGGGCGCTCCGGCGCACCTGGTGCGCAAGGCGCCGACCGCGGACCTGGAGGACCTGGCCCCTGGCAAGCTGGATGAAGACGCCTATGGCTGCCGCTACGAGGAAATCGATGCGTACCTGATGGGCGAAGAGGTCTCGCCCGAGGCGCAACGGATCATCGAGGGCGCCTACGCCAGGACAGCCCACAAGCGAGCGCTGCCCCGGGTCCCGGCTTTGCCGAGCGACGGCGAGGCCGCCTGAACAGTGTTTAATGGGACACGGATCTCGACGGGAGTGAATGAATGACCCAGGCAACCAGCATCAAGGACCGTGTGCGGATCAAACACGTCGAAGTCCTCTCGGACAACTGGTACGTACTGCGCAAGACCACCTACGACTACCTCGGTCGTGACGGTCGGTGGCAGGAGCTGACGCGCGAGACCTACGACCGTGGCAACGGCGCCACCATCCTGTTGTACAGCAAGGTCAAGCAGACCGTGGTCCTGACCCGGCAATTCCGCTTTCCGGCCTTCGTCAACGGGCACGATGACCTGCTGATCGAAACCTGCGCCGGCCTGCTCGACAACGACGACCCGCACACTTGCATCCGCAAGGAAACCCAGGAGGAAACCGGCTACGTCATCCAGGACGTGCGCAAGGTCTTCGAAGCCTTCATGAGCCCAGGCTCGGTGACGGAACGGCTGCACTTTTTCGTCGGCGAGTATTTCGACGAAGACAAGCAGCACGAAGGCGGTGGGCTGGAGGAGGAGGGCGAGGAGATCGAGGTGCTGGAGATGTCCCTCGACCAGGCCCTGGGCATGGTCGAGGCGGGGGAGATCTGCGACGCCAAGACCATCATGCTGCTGCAGTACGCGAAGCTGCACCGCTTGCTGGATTAGCCCGGGGTATTCTCACACCGGGTGGCATTGGGCGATTTCGATCACGCGCAGCCTGCTTCGAAGGCTACGCGTTTTTTGTTCAGCTGGATTGGACTTCGCTGTCGTCCTGGCCATCGTCCAGGTACTCGTCCAGATATTCCGGTTGCTCCGGCTGGCCTGGCAGTTCGGTCACGACGCTGAAGTCGCTGATCTCGATGGCGCCCACCCCGTGTCCGAGCAGGTGGAAGGAGAAGGCCTTGCGCTGTTGCGGGTTGTCAAAACTGATGTCCATCACCAGCGGCTGCTCGGGGGTTACCGCCACGTCGGTCGGCAGGTCCATGGCGACGTCCTGTTCGAACTCCTTGGCCTTCAGGGAAATATAGGCAGCATGGTCGGCCTCCAGGGCGCGGATGGTCAGGCTGACGCGGGTCTGCGAGCCCTTGGGCATCTCCAGGTACTGGGCCCCGATCAGGTTGTCGGTCCAGTCATTGGACACCTGGGCCGGCAGCGGGATCTTTTCTGCGCTGCCGAATTGATAACGCTGGTTGAGAGGCGTGGGCAGCAGGGTCTGGCCCAGGGCGGTGGCCCGGGCACTGATCAGCCGCGCGCGCTGGCCGCTGTATTGCCCACTGTAGACAGCCCGGTCGGCGATAAAGCCGGGGCTGGCGTAAGACCGGCAACGCTGCAGGAAATCGCACTCGGTGAATGTGCCGTTGCCGTCGTGATGGCGCAGCTTGCCGTTGGTGAACGACATGATCTCCCGGCCCGTCGTGTAGTCCCTGAGCATCGAGCGTCCGGACAACGCCGTGGGCACCGCGAAGCCGAAGTAGTCGAGGATCGAGGCGCTCAGGTCCACGTGGCCATAGACCCCCGATTTGATCCTGGGCAATGGCTCCGGCGCCAGCATCAGGTTGAAACCCCAGGATGACGCCAGGCGCACATCGTCGATGCCATGGGATTCGTCCGAGGTGATCACCACCAAGGTGTTGTCCAGGATGCCCTGGCGCTCAAGGCCAGCCAGGAAGCTGTCCAAGGCGTCGTCCAGGTAACCGACCGCGGCCTGCTTGGCAGAGTCGTAGCGTTGCAGATAGTCATCCGGCGCGGAGTAAGGCTGGTGCGTGCCGACGGTCAGCAAGGTGAGCATCCATGGCCGGTCCGTCTGTTGCAATTGCGCGACGTAGTCCAGCGCGCCCTCGAAGAAGGTCTTGTCGTCCTTGCCCCAGGGGAATTCCAGGTAGGCGGGCTGGGTGAACCACTCCACGCCCAGTGCCGTGTCGAAGCCGATATGCGGCATGATCCGGTCTTTGGCCATGAACCGTAGCCCGGCGGCTTGCAGGAAGTGGGTGGAGAAACCGTTCTGGCGCAGTTGGGCCGGCAGGCAGGCCTGGTTGCGCTGGGTCTGGTTGAGCATTTCGACGCCCTTGGGCGTGCCGTCGTCGAGTTTGTCGTAGTCGCCGCACAACATGGCGTACAGGCCTCGGATGGTCTGGTGGCTATGCAGGACGTAATCGGGGGTGTTCATGCCGCGCTCGGCCCAGGCGCTCAGGTGCGGCATCAGGTCTTCTTGATAGGCGCTGTTCAACGCCTGGCGATTGGCACGCACGTAGGCGCCGGGGATGCCTTCCAGGGCGATGACCAGGACGTTGCGCGCGCGGCCCGGTTCGGCCAGCAAGCGTTGCCCGTCCAGGTCCAGGCGGGTGAGCCCCTCCATGGGCGGCGCCGGGTCCGGGGCGCTGCCTTCGAGCCATTGCTGGGTGCGCTCCTGGCCCTCGGCGAGGGCGGCGGTAGCCAATTGGTGAGGCAGGTTGAACAGGTTCCACTGGTCCGCCTCGCTGGGCCGCCAGGATTGCACCGCACCGTGGATCAGCAGCACCAGCAGCGGGGCTACCCAGGCATGGCGCGGCAAGCGTGGGGCCGGTCGCGCCCGGCCGAGCCATTGCACCAGCAGCCAGAACCCCAGTGCCGCGTATTGGAACGTGGCCAGCCAGGGGTGGGCGAAGCCGCCACTGGTGGAGTTCTCAACGAATTGCGGATCGATCAGGTAATGCACGTCCGAAGGGTTGGGCATCCGCCCGACGGCGCTGACCAGTTCGATGCTGGCCAGGGTCAACGCGCTCCAGGCCAGTAGCACGGGCAATGCCAGCCACCAGGGGCGACGGTAGAGCAGCGCGACCAGCAACCCGCCGACGCCCAGGTCCGAGAGATAGCCCAGCGGGTCGGACCAGCCCAGCGCCAGGCGCAGGCCCATCGGGGTCAACAGCACGCAGCCGATCAAGGCAAGAAGGGGCGTGTAGGAAGGGTTTGAACGGGGGTAAAAAATTTTCACAAGCAGGCCTTCGGTCGAAGCTAATCCATGAAACAGCACACAAACCCTGTGCAACGGGCGTGCTCGCGAAGGCGGTGAATCAGCCGCTGGTTTTCATGTTGATCCGCCGCCATCGAGAGCAGGTTCGCTCCCACAGGGTTTTCCTTCGTCATCAAACTGTCACACGGCGCGATGGTACCAAGCATGCCTGCCAACGACCGGTTCAATGTCCCAGTGTCCGGCGGCGCTACGCTGTGGTTCACTGGCCCAGGCCTCTACACTGGCTGCGTAGCGCTGTTTCAGGATGTCTGGAAAACTTGTATCAGGATTTCTCATCGGGGGACTGGATGGACAGGTTTCAGGAAATGCAGGTGTTTGTCGCCGTGGCGCTGGAGTCGGGGTTTTCGGCGGCCTCACGGCGTCTTGGCCTGTCGGCGGCCAGTGTCACGCGGGCGGTGGCGGCCTTGGAGCAGCGCATCGGTACGCCCCTGTTGGTGCGCACCACTCGCAATGTCTACTTGAGCGAAGCGGGCCAGCGCTTTCTGGAAGATTGTCGGCGGATCCTGAACGATCTCCAGGAGGCCGAGGATTCGGCGGCGGGAAGCCATGTCCAGCCTCGTGGGCAACTGGCGATTACCGCGCCGGTGTTGTTCGGCCAGTCTTTCGTCACGCCGTTGCTGGTTGACTACCTGCTGCAGTTTCCCGAGGTCAGCATCAACGCCTTGCTGCTCGATCGCAACGTCAACATGGTCGAGGAGGGCATCGACGTGGCGGTACGCATCGGCGAGTTGCCGGACAGCAGCCAGCATGCCGTGCGCGTGGGCGAGGTGCGGCGGGTGGTGTGCGGTTCGCCGGAATTTTTCGTCCGCCATGGCCGGCCCCGGCATCCGGGCGAGCTGGAGCAGATGCCGGTGGTGTTGTCATCGGCCATCAACCAGAACCGAAGCTGGACCTTCGCCGAGGGCGACCAGCCGCTGGTCGTCCGGCTCGCGCCGCGATTGGCGGTGACGGCCAACCAGGCGGCCATCAACGCAGCCCGCCAGGGCCTGGGGATGACGCGGGTGCTGTCTTACCAGGTGGCCGATCCTGTGGCCACCGGTGAGCTGGAGATTGTCCTGGCTGATTACGAACTGCCGCCGCTGCCGATCCATGTGGTGTATCAGGGCGGGCGCAACGCACCGGCGCGGGTGCGCAGTTTTGTCGACTTCACCGTCAACGCATTGCGCCATGTCCCGGCCTTGCGCGGCTGAAGCATTATTTCCAAAGTTGAAATAATGGATTGCGTTTGCGGGTGATTCTCTAGTTTTCGGTTCAAGCGCAGGATGACTCCATCGACGCCGTTCCGGTGATGGCGTCCACTTCAGCGGAGTCGACCATGAAACCCATCAAGCACTACCATTTCCCGCTTTCCGGCCATTCCCATCGCGTTGAACTGATGTTGTCGTTGCTTGAGCTGCCCGTCGAGGTGGTGTTCGTCGATTTGGCCAAGGGTGCGCATAAAAAGCCCGAGTTCCTCGCCATCAACGCCTTTGGCCAGGTACCGGTCATCGATGATGACGGTGTGGTGCTGGCAGACTCCAATGCCATCCTGGTGTACCTGGCGCGCAAGTATGGCCAGGGGCGCTGGTTGCCAACCGACCCGATTGGCGCCGCGCGGGTGCAGCGCTGGCTGTCGGCCGCGGCTGGGCCGATCCATGCCGGCCCTGCCACGGCGCGGCTGATCACGGTGTTCGGCGCGGCTTATGACGCCGAGGACGTGATTGCCCGTTCTCACGCCCTGCTCAAGGTCGTGGATCAGGAACTGAGCCACAGCCCTTATCTGGCGGGAGACACCCCGACCGTCGCCGACATCGCCGGCTACACCTATATCGCCCATGCGCCGGAAGGCAACGTGTCGTTGGAGGACTACGCCAACGTGCGGGCATGGCTGGCGCGAATCGAGGCGCTGCCGGGGTTCGTGGGCATGCCGCGTACGGTGATCGGGCTGCAGAAAACGGCTTGATTCATCGACCACGACCTCATTGGCCAGGGAGCCGGCTCCCTGGCCATGGTCGTCATGCGTACGAAAGCGCCTTTTCCTCCAGCAACTCTTCATACAGCTCCACCCACTTGCGGCCCATCTCTTCGGCGGTGAACAGCAGTCGGTAGCGGGCTTCGGCCTTGGCGCCCATGGCGTGCGCCTGCGCCGGGTTGTCCCAGAGGGTGCGCATCGCTTCGCGGAACGCGTCGGGATCGCTCGGGGGCACCACCAGGCCGGTTTCGTTGTGGATATTGATGTAGCTGGTGCCGGTGCCGATTTCGCTGGAGATCATCGGCTTGCCGAACATCGCGCCTTCGAGCAGGGAGATACCGAAGGCTTCGGAGCGCAGGTGCGAGGGAAACACGATGGCGTAGCTCAGTTCCAGCAACGCGACTTTATCCTCATCCCCCAGGCGCCCGAGAAAGTGCAGGTTGCGCAAGCCCAATGCCGCGGCTTGGGCGTGCAGCGCTTGTTCCAGCGGGCCCGCGCCCACGATGACCACGGGGTAATCCGTGCCCTTGAGGGCGTCGAGCAGGATGTGCAGGCCCTTGTAGTAGCGCATCACCCCCACGAACAGAAAGAAGCGCTCGCCCAGTCTGGCCTTCCAGCTCGCCATGCGCTCGGCGTCAGGCTGTGGATAACTGCTCTTGTTCAGGCCGTAGGTGATGACCCGGGTTTTATCCGGGTAATTCTTGAGCACATCGCTGGTGTGCACATAGTTGGGCGATGCGGCGACGATGCGATCGGCGCCGTCCAAAAAGCGTCGCATCAACGGCTTGTAGAGCTTGAGCAGGTGTCGCTGGCGAACGATGTCGGAGTGATAGGTGACCACATAGGGCTTTTTCACGGCGCTGAAAAAATGCACCAGGTCCATGAACGGCCAGGGGAAGTGGTAGTTGATCACGTCCGCTTCAGCGGCGAGCTCGCGAAACTTCTTGAAGACACTGTAGGAAAAACCGGTGGAAGCCAGCTGGAAATCCATCCGGGCCTGGTGCACATCATGCTGGCGGATCCGGATGGGGTGCGGGACGGGTTCCCTGCTCAGGGACAGCACGGTGTTATTGATGCCGAGCCGGTCGGTGCTGTCGCACAGTTGGAAAATGACCTGTTCGATGCCGCCCATGGAGTCGGGCAGATAGGTTTTGTAAAAGTGCAGGACTCGCATTCAACCTCCCAAGACCTGGCGATACGCGCCCGCGGTCACCTTGGCGCAGCGCTCCCAGGAAAACAGCGCCGCTTGTTGCAATCCCGCTTCCCGACAGGCCTGCCAGTGCAGCCGATCTTCCATTAACCGTAGCATGGCTTCGCGCAGGCCCTGGTGGTCGTGCGGCTCGCAGTAGTTGCCGGCCGGCCCGGCCACCTCGGGCATCGCCGAGCGGCGGGTGGTAATCACCGGTGTTCCACTGGCCATCGCTTCGAGCACCGGCAGGCCGAAGCCCTCGTAGAGCGAAGGGAAGATCAGTGCGCGTGCGCCGGCCAAGAGTTGGGCGACCTGCTCGTCCGGCAGGTACCCGGTCAGACAAACATGCCCGTCAGCCAGGGCCTTGCGCAACTCTTCATTGAACTGCCCTTGTTGCCATCCGCCCATTCCTACAATGAGTAAAGGAAAGGCCTGACGGATGGACTCGGGCAGCCCGGCATGGGCGCGAAGGGCCAATGACAGATTCTTGCGTGGCTCCAGAGTGCCGACACACAGGAAATAACGCCCCGCCTCCACGCCATGGGCCTTGAGTACCGCGTCGATCGCTTCCGGCTCGCGCGGGTGGAAACGGGCCGCCATGCCCAGTGGCGCAACCCTCAGGCGCTCGGCTGGCAGGCCGAAATGCTGCTGGGCCTCATCGGCGATGAACTGCGAGTCGGTCATGATCAACTGCGACTGCTCCACCGCCCGGCTGAGCCGTCGCTCGATTTCCTTCAAGCGGGCCGCCGGTTGCGTCTCGGGGTAGTGCAGGTGCGTGAGGTCATGAAGGGTGATCACCGTCGGCCCTTCGAACGCCAGCGGCCAGAGGCTAGGTTCGTGGTACAGGTCGATAGCGTTGGAACGGCCTTGATCGAAGCGTTTCTGTTCCAGCCAGCGCCGCGCCTGATAGGCGCCCGGAACCCGTCGCAGCAATGGGCTCAGCTTTGAATAGCCAGGCTTGGCTGATTGCGGCAATTGCCGGCACCAGCCCCAGCCGTGGAACAACGACAGTTGCACGTCCGGTTCCCGGGCCAGGGCGGTGGCCAGCTCTGCCACGTATTGGCCGATGCCGGTGCGCGGCGCCTGGAGAATCCGGGCGTTGAGGGCTATCCGCATGCTGTTTCCCGGTCGACGACCCTTTGCCCTACGTGTTGTTCGATCCGCTCCACCAGTTGTGCACTGGCCTGGCGCCAATTCAGCCATTGCCATTGATCCAGGTTGCGCTTGGCCGGGAATACCCCGGTGTGTTCCATGTCGAGAACCAGGTTCGCCAGGCTCTGGGGGTCGTCGAGGTCGAAGTAGGTCATGAAATCACCGCCGATTTCCCGGAACACTTCGATATCGCTGCCCATTGCCGGCAAGCCGCGTTGCATGGCTTCCACCAACGGCAGGCCGAAGCCTTCCACGTAGGATGGGAATACCAGGGCGGTGGAGTGTTGATAGGCGTGTTCCAGGTTTCGATCGGCCAGGTTGTTGAACATGAACAGGCGGCTGTCGAGTTGTGGATGACGCTTGATACGTTCGATCAGGGCTTCGCATTTCCAGCCGACCTTGCCGACGATGCATAAGCGCGCCCGTGAACCGGCAGCCCAGGCCCGTTCGAAAGCATCGAGCAGATACGCATGGTTTTTGCGCGGTTCGATGGTGCTGACCATCAGGAACACCGGCTCGGGCTGCTGGAACAGGCGCGACAGGTGCGGGTCAACGGCTTGCGAGGTGTCGGCCAGATCCAGTTCGCTGCCCAGGTGGAAATAGTCGAACCAGCGCTCGCGCACCTGTTGCTCGCCGACGCGTCGGACCATTTCCTGGCGAAGCTGGTCACGGATGGTGAGCGAGATGGCGATGTAGCCGTCGGCGGTGCGGGCGATCCAGTCGAACCAGTGGTTGAACACCTTGACCAGCCCGGCGTCGCAAAATTGCGGATGGGTCAGGGGAATCAGGTCGTAGATCACCGAGATGATCCCGACGCCGTCACGCTTGAGTTGTTCGGCCAGGGGAAAGAAGCCCGAGTGCCAGGAAGAATCGAGCAACACCAGTTGATCGCCGGCCCGATGTGCCAGCGGTACGCTGCGTTCCGGGCCTGGCTTGCGCTTGAGCAGGCGATCGAGGATTCGAATGGGGATGCTCAGGCAGCCCAGGGCAAACAGTCGGCAGGCAACGTACAGGAAGCGGCGCGCCCAGATCGACTGGCTGAAAGGCCGCTGCTGTTCCAGAGACCTGTGCCTGACCCAGAACAGATTGGCGAACTGCAGCAGCCGTACGCGCAGGCCGGCCAGGTCCAGCCCACTCGTGGGCAAGGGCGCCAGGCTTTTCACTTCGTACAGCTTGCCCTGCAGCATCACTACCGGAATGCATTCGCGTCCCCGGTCCTTGGCCGGCAATTGGCGAATAACGTTGCGCACCACTCGCTGGATGCCCGAGTTGTCATTCGGGTGGTCGTATACGTAGGTGCAATCGACCAGCAGTCGGGTCATGGCAACTCCTTTTGCGCCAGTGCTTCGACGGCCGTCTGGCTCGAACGCTGGATGCTGGTCCGGGCCTGGAGCCAGGAACAGCCGACGAAGTCCTCCTGGCGATTATTGATCACGTGGAACACCAAGCCGTAGTCGCGCCATTCGAAATTGCGGTCCAGGTGCGAATCCAGCCGTGACAGGCTCAGGGCAACGGAGTAGTTGCCCTTGCCCAGGCGCATGTCGAAGCTGAAGCGGAAGGTGATCTGTTCACCGGCCCTGAGGTCGGTCACCGCCTTGTCCTGGCGGTGGGTGTTGATGCCGTACATGGGTTGGCCAAGGCGGTCCTTGATCAGGAAACCCAGCACCAGGCGCTCGATGTCCTGGCGGATCTCGACCCGGACCTGCAGCACCATCGGCTGGCCGATCTCGGCCACCTCCACCGACTGGCCCTGGCTGTTGAGCAGTTGCACATCGAGGATGCCAGCCTCGCCGGTGCCGGAAATGGTCCGCACCTGGCCGTTGGCGAGCATTTCCTGGCGCACCACCTGGCCTTCGCGCTGGGCCAGCATGGCGTTGTAGTAGTCCATCACTTCTTCGGGCTTGCCGTGCATGGCCATGCGCCCGTGTTCGAGCAGGATGGCGGTGTCGCAGATCGACTGGATCGCCGAGCGGTCATGGGACACGATCAGCAGCGTGGTGCCGGCCTTGCGGAAGTTGCGGATGCGCTCGAAGCTCTTGTGCTGGAAGTAGGCATCGCCCACCGACAGCGCCTCGTCGACGATCAGGATGTCCGGGCGCCGGGCCGTGGCGACGCTGAAGGCCAGGCGCATCTGCATGCCGCTGGAATAGGTACGTACCGGTTGGTCGATGGCCTCGCCGATTTCGGCGAACCCTTCGATCTCGGGCATCAGTGCCTGGATCTCCTCGACCTGCATGCCCAGCAACTGGCCGGCCATGAACGCGTTCTGGCGGCCGGTGAAATCCGGGTGGAAACCCATGCCCAGCTCCAGCAACGCGGCGACGCGGCCTCGCAGCTGGATCTGGCCGCAGGTGGGTTGGGTGGTGCCGGTGATCATCTTCAGCAACGTGCTTTTACCGGCCCCGTTGACCCCGACGATACCGACGGCTTCACCGGGCTGGATCTCGAAGTCCACCCCTTGCAGGATCCAGTGCAACTGATGGCGCTGGCGGGAAAAGGGGATCAACCATTCGAACAGCCGGCTCCAGCGATTCGGGTACTGCTTGTAGGCCTTGCCCAGGCCACTGACACGTAGATGTCCCATCAGAGTTCGTCCACCATCTCACCGCCACGCGTGCGAAACAGGCGCAGGCCGGCGATGCACAGCAGCAGGCCCACGACCAGCAACGGCAACAGCGAGCCCCAGTCCGGCCACTGGTTGTAGAGGAACAGGTTCTGGTAGCTCTGCATCAGGGCGGTCATGGGGTTGAGGGCCAGCCATGGCTGGACCGAAGGCGGGAGGATGGTGATCGGGTAAACGATCGGCGTGAGCCAGAACCAGAATTGCAGGCAGATACCGAACAACTGGCCGACATCACGGAAAAACACGTTGAGAATCCCCAGGAGCATGCCCAGCCCCGCGGCGAACATGATTTGCAGGGCCAGCAGCGGGATCAACGCCAGCAAGCTCAGGCCTGGCCAGCGCCCGGTGATCAGCAGGAAGCCGAGGAACAGCCCGAGGATGATCGCGAAGTTGATCCCGGCGTTGAGCAGCACGATCACCGGCAGGCAGATCCTGGGGAAGCTGATTTTCTTCAGCAGGTTGGCGTTTTCCAGGAACATGCCCTGGCTGCGGGTGGTGATTTCGGCGAAAAACCCCCAGGTCAGCAACCCGGCGCAAAGGTAGACGCTGTAGGCCATGCCATCTTCCACACCCGGCAGGCGAGCCCGCATGATGTGGGAAAAAATCACCGTGTAGACCAGGATCATCGACAGCGGATTGAGCACCGTCCACAGGGCGCCGAACAACGAGTTGCGATAGCGCGCCTGGAACTCGCGCTTGACGCTGCCCAGGACGAAGCCGCGATAGCTCCACAGGGTGCGTTGCAGGGTCAATAACATCAGCCGGCCCTGCCGTAGTGATCCTCGAAGCGAACGATGTCGTCCTCCCCCAGGTATTCGCCGCTCTGCACTTCGATGATGACCAGATCGATGACGCCGGGGTTTTCCAGGCGATGCTTGTGGCCGGCGGGGATGAAGGTCGACTCGTTCTTGGCCACCAGGTGCGAACCCGAGCCGTTGTTGGTGACCTTGGCCATGCCTTCGACCACCACCCAGTGTTCGTTGCGATGGTGGTGCATCTGCAGCGAGAGCGAGGCGCCCGGTTTGACCACGATGCGCTTGATCTTGAAGCGCGGGCCTTCTTCGAGCACGGTATAGCTGCCCCAGGGGCGGCTGACCGTACGGTGCAGGCGATAGGCTTCGTGCGCCTTGTCCTTGAGCTGCCGGGCCACGCGACGAACCTCCTGGGCGCGGTCGGCATGGGCCACCAGCACGGCGTCGGCGGTGTCGATGATGATCAGGTCTTCCACGCCCAGGGCCGCCACCAGGCGCCCGTCGCTCTGGACGAAGTTGCGCTGGCTGTCCATGAACAGGGATTCGCCCGTGGTGCGGTTGCCCTGTGCATCGGCCGGCACCAGGCCGGCGACGGCGGTCCAGGAGCCGATATCGCTCCAGTCGAAGGCTGCCGGGATCACCACCACGTTGGCGGAGCGTTCCATGAGGGCGTAGTCGATGGAGATGTCCGGCATGTCGGCGAAATGTTCGGCGGACAGTTCCTGCTGCACGCAACCTGCCGTCTCCACGGCTTCGCTCGCGGCGATGCAGGCGCGGGCCTGCTCCAGCAGTTCGGGGGCGTGGGTGTGCAACTCCGCCAGCAGGGTCTTGGCTGAAAAGCAGAACATGCCCGAGTTCCACAGGAAACAGCCACTCTCCAGGTAGTGGGTGGCGGTCTGCAAGTCGGGCTTCTCGACGAAGCGCACGACCTTGGCCGCACCCCGGGTGTCCAGCGGCTTGCCCCGTTCGATGTAGCCGAAGCCGGTTTCCGGCGTCGTCGGCAATACGCCGAAGGTCACCAGGTGGCCGCGCTTGGCCAGCTCCACGGCGTGGTCCACGGATGCCTTGAAGGCGGCTTCATCCTGGATCAGGTGGTCGGCGGGCATCACCACCAGGATCGTATCGTCACCGTGCAGGGCCTGCACGGCGAGGGTGGCGGCGGCGATCGCGGGTGCGGTGTTGCGGCCCGTCGGTTCCAGGACGAAGTGCCCGCGATGACGCTCCAGGTGAGCGCTCTGATAGTGGTCGCGACTCTGGAAGTAATACTCGCGATTGGTGACGGTGACGATATCGCCCCGGCCGTCGAACAACCCTGCGGCGCGCCGGTAGGTCTTGCCCAGCAACGACTGGCCGTCGGGCAAGACCATGAAGGGTTTCGGATGGCCCTCGCGGGACACCGGCCACAATCTCGTCCCGGCACCGCCGGAGAGAATCACGGGAATGAGCATGGCCTACTCCTTGGCGACGCGTTTCATGTCCGCATCCATCATCATGCGGATCAGGGTGTCGAGGTCGGTCCTGGGCTTCCAGCCCAGCACTCTCTGGGCCTTGGCCGGGTTGCCGAGCAACACCTCGACCTCGGCCGGGCGGAAAAACGCCGGGTCGATCTTCACAAAGTCCCGGTAGTCCAGATCGACGTGTTCGAAGGCGATCCTGCACATTTCCCGCACGGTGGTGGTCACGCCGGTGGCCACCACGTAATCGTCGGGCTTGTCCTGTTGCAGCATCAGCCACATGGCCTCGACATAATCGCCGGCGAAGCCCCAGTCACGCTTGGCGTCGATATTGCCCAGGCGCAACTCCTGCTGCTTGCCCTGCTTGATGCGAGCCGCGGCATCGGTGACCTTGCGGGTCACGAACTCGATTCCGCGCAGGGGGGATTCATGGTTGAAGAGGATGCCGCTGCTGGCGTGCAGGCCGAAGCTTTCACGGTAGTTGACGGTGATCCAGTGGCCGTACAGCTTCGCCACGCCATAGGGGCTGCGCGGGTAGAACGGCGTGTGTTCATCCTGTTGCTCGGCCTGGATCAGGCCGAACATTTCACTGGTGGACGCCTGGTAGAAACGGGTATGGGGGCTGAATTGGCGAATGGCTTCGAGCAGGTGGGTCACCCCCAGCCCGTCGACGATCCCGGTGGTCACCGGCTGGTCCCAGGAGGCAGCGACGAAACTTTGCGCGGCGAGGTTGTACACCTCGTCCGGCGCCGACTTGATCACGGCCCGCTGCACCGAGCAGGCATCGGCCATGTCGCCGTCAAGGTAGACGATGTCCTGCTCGATGCCGGTCTCGCGCAGCCGCCAGCGTGAATCGCTGCTTCGCCGCGCCACCAGGCCATGGACCCGGTAACCCTTGTCGAGCAGCAGCTTGGCCAGATACGCGCCATCCTGGCCGGTGATCCCTGTGATCAATGCACTTTTCATTCTTCTCGTACCCGTTTCTCCCAGTCGGACAGGATCGCCCGCAAGGATTGTTGTGTTGTTGTTTCAGGCATCCATCCCGTGGCCTGCTGCAGCCTGGCGGGGCTACCGCAAACACGACGTTGCTCTGCACGGCGCAGGCGCGCAGGGTCCTGGATCAGTTGCACATCGACTTGGGCGATGTCGGCCAATTGCTCGATGAGGCTGCGAATGCTCTGCTCGCGGCCCGAGCAGATGTTGTAGACCTGGCCTGGCACGCCGCTGTCGAGCAAGGCCAGGTAGGCCGAGATCACGTCGCCGACGTCGAGGAAGTCGCGGGTCACGTCGATGTCGCCCACTTGCAACCGGGCCGGTTGCAGGCCCTGCTTGATCCGGCTGATCTGGCGGGCGGCGCTGGCAATGACGAAGCTGTCCTTCTGGCCGGGGCCAATGTGGTTGAACGGGCGGGCCACCAGCACCGGCCAGCCCTCGCTCATGCCCCATTGCAGGCTCAACAGCTCGGCTGACAGTTTGCTCACGGCATAAGGGTTGCGCGGGGCGGCGGGTTGCGACTCGGTGATGGGCAACTGGCTCTCGCTGACCTGGCCATAGACGTCACCGGAGCTGACGTACAGGAACGTTCCGTTGAACCCCCGGGCCTTGAGGGCCTGGAGAAGATTCAACGTGCCCAGCAGGTTGATCTGCAGGGTACGTGCCGGGTCACGGAAGGCTTCGGGGACGAATGTCTGCCCCGCCAGGTGGATCACCGCGTCGGGTATTTCGGGCCAGAGGGCTTCCAGGGTCTTGCTGTCGGTCAGGTCGTAGCGGGCGGCGGGCATGACGTGCCAGGCCGAATCGGGAGCATCCAGACGTGATTTGATATGACGTCCTACGAAACCACTGAGGCCCGTGACGAACAGACGTTTTTTCAAGCACCAACCCCCTTTGAAGAATGCTTCGTGCCTGGCTGGGTCGAGTAGGAAATCTCCGTAAGATCGGGGAAACATCCCTCAACAATCGGCCAAGAGAAGCGTTTGTTGTAGTTGTTTGGTTGCCAATCTGTGCCAATTTCGCGGCAATTTCAATAACGCAAACCGTGACCGGTCAGTTCTCATATTTATAGCGGGTTTATTCGCGTCGGGCGGTTCACGAACCCTTGGCGGATGTGTTTAGAATGCCCCTCGACACCCTCTTCGGTGCTGATTCGCAGATCGAACGGCAGGGCGAGGATCACTAAAATAAGAACGAGACGGGTAGCGAGGGTCACGACGAATGCGGCATGCACCGCTTCGCTCTTTGGCTCGACCGTCATGACAAGAGGTGGCCAGGAGGGCGACCTCCCTTTTGGGGTGCCATGAACTTCATTCTTTACTCGGACGTAAACGACCACTCCATCAGCCAGAGCCTGGGCCGCCCTGAGTACAGTTATTACTTCGTGCTCAAGGCCTATCGTCCCGTGCTTGAAAGCCTGGGTACGGTGCATGTGGTGGCGTCGGTGGCCGAGGTCGATCCGCTTTATCGGGCCTTGCAGGAAGCCGGGCAGGAGTGCCTGTTTCTTTCGTTTTCACCCCCTCACAAGACCCCCGTCGACCTGCTGTGTCCGATGGTCTGCGTGGTTGCCTGGGAGTTCGATTCGATCCCGGCCGAACACTGGGATGACGATCTTCGGCATGACTGGAGCCGCACGCTGGCGCGTCATGGTCGGGTGATCACCCTGTCCAGCCACACGGCCGCGGCGATTCGTCGGACCTTGGGCGAGGACTTTCCGGTGCTGGTCCTGCCGACGCCGCTGTGGGAGCGTTTCGCGGCGGTGCGCGAGCAGTACCCCAGTACGCCGGTGAACCCGGGCGCCACCTTGCAGATCAAGGGCTGCATCATCGACAGTCATGTCCTCGGGCTGTCGGCCGATGGCTTGATCGCGCCGCTCACCGAAGACCAAGCGCCGCTGCCCGAGCCCGTGGAGGTGCCGGTGGTGGAACCTGCGATTGAACCACCGCCCCTGACGTGGCGCCGCCGTGCGTTCATCTCCCGGCATTACCTGCGCGAAGTGTTCCGTGTCTTCACCACGAAGTCCGATCAAGGGCCGGTATGGCGGCTCAAGCACAACCTGCTTTGCTGGTATCGCGAGGCAGCCCGTGACCTTGTGCCGGTGCCGGTCCGTGTTTCGGTCAGCCGGATCCTGAGGGGGCCACCCATGCCGGTGGTGGTCGAGCCGCTGCCTGAGCCGCCCCCCGTATCTGAACACCCCCAGGCGTTGTTGCCAGACACCAGCCAGACGGTGGAGACCCACGTCAGCGGCGTGGTGTATGTCAGCGTGTTCAACCCCGATGACGGGCGCAAGAACTGGCACCACCTGATCACCGCTTTCTGCTGGGCCTTGCGCGACGCCGAGGACGCCACGCTGGTGCTGAAGATGACCCAGAACGACCTGTCGACCTACTACGTCGAGTTGCTGACGCTGCTGTCTCAGTTGTCGCCGTTCAAGTGCCGCGTGGTCGTGATGCACGGTTACCTGGAAGACGAGCAGTTCGCCCGCCTGTACGGCGCGGCCAGCTTCTACGTCAACGCATCGCGCTGCGAAGGCTTGTGCCTGCCGCTGATGGAGTTCATGTCCTGTGGGCGTCCGGCCATTGCGCCGGACCACACGGCGATGCGCGACTACATCGACACCGAGGTGGCCTTTGTGGTCGAGTCCAGCCGCGAACCCACCATCTGGCCGGAAGACTCGCGCATCTTGTATCGCACCTTGCGCCATCGGCCCGACTGGGGCTCGTTGAAACTTGCCTACCAGCAGAGCCATGCCATGGCGCGGAGTCAACCACAGGCCTACCAGGCCATGGCCGCTGCCGCCAACGAACGGATGCGCCGCTATTGCGGCTTCGCCCCGGTGCGACAACGCCTGGCGGATTTCCTGGTGGTCGATGACGACGCCAGCCTGCCGCTCGCGGTGCAGGCGGGGAGTGCGTCATGCTGATCATCATTTATTCGGAAACCAACCAGAGCAACATCCTGGAGAACCTCGGCAAGCCCGAGTACAGCTACTACTTCGTGCTCAAGGAGTTCCGCCCGGTGCTGGAGCGGCTGGGACGGGTGATCGAGGTGACCCGCCCGGACGAGGAAGTCGACTCGCTGTATGCCGATTGCCTGGCGCGCGGCGAAGACTGCGTGTTCCTGTCGTTTTCACCGCCCCACCGCACCGCGGCCCACTATGCCTGCCCGACGGTGCCGGTGTTTGCCTGGGAATTCAGCACCATCCCCACCGAGAGCTGGCAGGGTGAACCCCGGCACGACTGGCGCGTGGTGCTGGGGGCGACCGGCATGGCGATCACCCATTCCAGTTTCACCGTCAACGCGGTGCGCGAGGTGATGGGTGCCGATTATCCGATCGTCGCTGTCGCGGCGCCGGTATGGGACCGCTTCGCCGCCCGCGGTGCGGTGCTGGCCCAGCGACCGACGGTCGATCACATGCGCCTGCAACTGCGGGGCTTGCTGATCGACAGCCGAACCACCGACCTGCGCCCCTATGGTCCGCCGGCTCATCAGGCCGGCACACCGTTGGTGCTGGACGGGCCGCCCCAGGATTGCGAGCTGTTGCTGGACGGGGTGATCTACACCTCGGTGTTCAACCCCTACGACGGGCGCAAGAACTGGAAGGACATGATCAGCGCGTTCTGCACCACGTTCCGCGACGAGCCCGACGCGACCCTGGTGCTCAAACTGACCCATCACGATGTCACCGCGGCACTTGTCGACATGCTGCACCATGTCTACAAGAACCAGTCGTACCGCTGCCGCATCGTGCTGATCCACGGCTACCTGGCGGACGCGGACTACGAGCGGCTGGTGGAAGCCACCCGGTATGTGGTCAACAGTTCCTACGGGGAAGGGCAATGCCTGCCCTTGATGGAGTTCATGTCTTGCGGTCGTCCAGCGATCGCGCCGCTGAACACGGCGATGGCCGATTACATCGATCACGACAATGCCTTCGTGGTGAAGTCGACCGAAGAACTCACCGCCTGGCCCCACGATCCACGTGCGGCCTATCGGACCCTGCGCTATGTCACCGATTGGGACTCGCTGTGCTCGGCCTTTCGCGCCAGCTATGACGTGGCTCGCAATGATCCCGAGCGCTATCGCCGGATGTCGGCCCACGCGGTGCGCAGCCTGGAGACGTTCTGCAGCCAGGCCAACGCCGAACAGCGCCTGACGGCTTTCTTCCAACAGGTCGGGCAGCGTCGTCGGAGCGCGCCGCAGCCATGATCCAGCGCCTGCTTGCCTGGCTCAGGCCGTCGATCGAACCTGCGCCGCCATCCGCTGCCGCCGTTTCGCCCCGTGATGCCGGCCTCTATGACGCGATGCTCGATGGCTGGTTTCGCCCTGAAACCGGCGAATTGCTCAAGGGTTTCGCCATCGGGGCCGGCGACACCTTGCTGGATGTGGGCTGCGGCGAAGGCGTGGCAACGCTGTTCGCGATGCGCCAGGGCGCTTCGGTGATCTTCACCGACAGCGAGCAGGACAAGGTGCGTGAGTTGGCGCGGCAGGTCGAGGCGCAAGCGACTGCGCCCTTCCTGGGGCTGGTCAGCAACAGCTTGCCGTTGCCCCTGGCCGACGGGTGTGCGAACAAGGTCGTCTGCATGGAAGTGCTCGAGCACATCGACGAGCCGGAGCCGTTCATGGCGGAGTTGGTGCGCATGGGCCGGCCGGGCGCGCAGTACCTGCTCAGCGTACCGGCCCCGGTGGGCGAGCATTTGCAGCGAGGTATCGCGCCGGCGAGCTATTTCCAGGCGCCCAACCATGTCCAGGTGTTCACTGCCGAGCGTTTTGCCGCCTTGGTGGAAGACGCAGGCCTGGTGATCGAGCACCGCCAGGCCAGCGGTTTTTTCTGGGTCATGGGCATGATTTTCTTCTGGGCCAGCGAACAGGCGGCCGGTCGTCACCTCGAGGGGGCCGTGCGCGACCGAATCCAGGCCCCGTACCCGCCGCTGATGGAGCGTTGGGCCGGCGTCTGGCAAGACTTGCTGACGCAACCCGATGGCCTGGCGATCAAGCAGGTGCTGGACCGCTTCATGCCCAAGAGCCAGGTCATCATCGCCCGCAAGCCTGATCTTTTGCCCGGGAGTGCCACATGAACAGCAAGCGAATCATGGACATCGAGTTGCTGCGCGCCGTCGCGGTGATGGGCGTGCTGTTCCATCATCTGCAAGGCATGCCGTTCCCCGGCGGTTGGCCACGCCTGGCGGCCCTGGCCGACAGTTTCCAGCTGTGGTGGGGGGTGGACCTGTTCTTTGCGATATCCGGATTTGTCATCGGGCGCAGCCTGATCCCCCAATTGCGCCGCTGCGATGGGCCCCGGCAATTCTGGACCACCACCCGCGATTTCTGGCTTCGCCGGGCCTTTCGCCTGTTGCCGTCAGCCTGGCTCTGGCTGCTGCTGATTCTGTTCGCGACGTTTTTCCTGAACCGTTCCGGTGCCTTTGGCAGCGTGCAGGCCAACCTGCAAGCGACCCTGGCTGGTTTTCTGCAGTTTGCCAACCTGCGCTTCGCCGACGCGTTCATGCGTTACGAATACGGGGCGAGTTTCGTGTACTGGACCCTATCGCTGGAAGAGCAGTTCTATCTGGTCCTGCCGCTGCTGGTGTTCGTCTCGCGCCGTTACCTGGTCTGGGTGTTGCTGGCGGTGGTGGTGGTGCAGTTCTTCACCTGGCGTGCGCTGTGGCTGTCGGTGATCCGTACCGATGCCTTGGCCCTTGGCGTGCTGTTGTCGATCTGGAGCCTGCAACCGAGCTATTGGCGCTGGGAGCCCAAAGGGTTGCGCTGGCCCGGCCTGGGTGTGTTGCTGATCGTGGGCCTGGGCGGCGTGATGGCCTGGGTCGCGACCGAGCACTTCAATTTGTCGTTCTACCGGCTGGGGGTCATTGCGCTGTGCAGTGGGGTGCTGGTCTGGGTGGCCTCCTACGACCGGGATTACCTGCTACCGCGCAGCCGGCTGAAAACCGCGCTGACCTGGGTGGGCAGCCGCTCCTATGGGATCTACCTGATCCATATCCCGGTGTTCTTCCTGTTGCGCGAGCTGTGGTTTCGCTTGGCCCCGTTGGGCTCGCCGGACCCGGCCAGCCATCCGTGGCTGGCCCTGGCGTGCGCCTTGCTGATGATCGGACTGCTGAGCGAACTCAACTACCGGTTGGTGGAAATGCCGATGCGCAAGCGCGGCGTCCGCCTGGTTGAACGCCTGTCCACCGCCCGAACCGTCCTTCCTGTTCCTGGAGCCCCGTCATGCTGAGCCTTTTGAAGAAACTCACCACGGGCACCCCCGCGCCCGCAACGCCCGTGGCCGACAAGGTCGACCCGTACATGCTCGGGCTGCACGATGCGATGCTCAGCGGCTGGTTCAACCAGCAGACGGGGGAACTGTTCAGCGGCTTCCCGGTGACCGCCCAAGACACGTTGCTGGATGTCGGCTGCGGCGATGGCGGCAACGTGCATTTCTGCGCGATGCGCGGGGCGAAGATCATCATCGCCGACATCGACGCCGCCAAGGTCGAGGCCACCCGCCAGCGCCTGGGCGACACCCCCGCGCGCGGTATCGAGTGCCACGTGACCGACTGCAACCCTTTGCCCATCGCCGACGCCACGGCCACCCGGGTGGTTTCCACCGAGGTCATCGAGCATGTCGACGACCCGGCGCAGTTTCTCGCCGAACTGGTGCGGGTTGGCCAGCCCGGTGCGCTGTACCTGTTGAGCGTGCCGCACCCCAGCTCCGAAGAATTGCAGAAAGACATCGCCGCGCCGGAGTACTTCCAGAAGCCCAACCACATTCGCATCATCAGCGAAGAGCAGTTCAAGGCCATGGTCAGCGAGGCCGGGCTGGAGGTGTTGAGCCACAGTCAGTACGGGTTCTACTGGTCGTTGTGGATGCTGTTGTTCTGGGAGGCCAAGGTCGATTTCAGTAACGCCGACCACCCCTTGCTCAACCACTGGGCCGACACCTGGCAGGCCGTGCTCAATTCCCCTCGGGGCGCGCAGATCAAGCAAGCGCTGGACGCGGTGGTGGCCAAGAGTCAGGTGATCATTGCGCGCAAGCCTGGCGTGCTGCCATAGGTCCTGGCGAAACGGGTTTGCCGCGGGGCCGGGTGGCGTTAATCTGCCGACCTTTTGCTGGGGTGGTGAGGTTTCATGGGTGTTCTTTTCCGGCTGTCGCTGGCCTTCGCCATGCTGCTCATGGGCGGCTGTGAACGACCGCCAGCCCCGCCCCTGGATCAGCAACTCTACATCTGGCAACGCCAATGGACCCCGGCACACGCGCCGGCGCTGCGGCAAAGCCATGCCGATTTCTCCAGCCTGCGGGTGCTGGCGCTGCAAGCGTTCCCTGGCGCCGGCTGGAACCGGACACGGATCGATCCGCTCTTGCTGAAGGCGGACGGGCGCCCGCTGATCGCGGTGATTCGCCTGGATGGGCAGCTCAAATCCCTGGACCAGGACGAGGTGATCGCGCAGATCCAGCAGGTGCTCAACGACTGGCAGACTCAAGGCCTAGCGCCCGTGGGGGTGGAGATCGACCACGACGCGGGCAATGCGCGCTTGCCGGTCTACGGGCAATTCCTTCGCCAGTTGCGGCAGCGTTTGCCGGACAGCCTGCGGCTGAGCATCACCGCGCTGCCGGCCTGGCTCGACAGCCCCGCGTTGCCGGAGGTATTGGCGACGGTGCAGAGCAGCGTGCTGCAGGTTCATGCGGTGAGCGATCCGCGAAAAGGGCTGTTCGACCCGGACCAGGCCCGGCGTTGGGCTGAACGCTGGAGCGCGGTCACCACGCGCCCGTTCTACCTGGCCCTGCCGGCCTACGGTGTGGCGTTGCTGACCCAGGAAAGCGGTGCGCCCGTGGTGGAAAGCGAGGTGCCGATCGATCTGGGGGGCGAGCGGCGCGAGCTGTTGGCCGATCCACAACAAGTGGCCGGGCTGGCGGCGAGCCTGCGCAACGACCCACCGAAACACCTGGCCGGGTTGATCTGGTTCCGCCTGCCGCTGGCCGGCGATCGCCGGGCCTGGAGCCTGACCACGCTCGCGGCCGTCGCCCGGGGCGATGCCCTGACCAGCCGACTGGTCGTGCAACTGGCGGAGCGGGGCGGTTTGTACGATATCGCGCTGGTCAACCAGGGCAATCTCGACAGCCCCTGGCCCCAGCACCTGACGTTGGCGGTGGGCGGGTGTGACGGCGTCGATGCCTTGGCCGGTTACACGTTGCAACAAACTCCCGGACTGCTTACCTTCACCCGCATTCGGGAAGGCCGCTTGGCCGCCGGTGCCCAGCGCGCGATCGGCTGGGCGCGCTGTACGAAAATTGATCAAGGAGGCTTCAATGTTGACCCGTAAGTGGCCCCGTCGCCTGCTGTGCCTGAGCCTCAGCCTGCCGCTGGGCCAAGCGCTGGCTTGCGGGCCGGAGTTCCCGATGCGCCTGTTGGATAACCGCGCCCAGTCATTGGCTGAGTTGCCTGAAGGCAGCTTTCGCTTCGAGGTCAGTCGCCTCGGCCAGGCGATTGCCGGGCTCAAGCCGGCCACCGAGGCCACTCGCAACCCCGATTACAGCTATGACGACGTGTCGTCCTATGTTGAACAGCGCAATCAGGCCGAACGGATGGGCCTGACGCCCCCGCAACAAGCGGTGGTCGAGCGTCTGCGGGCCCTCAACGATGTCGAGCAGATTGCCACCGAGGCCGCGAACCTGCCGCCCGAGTTGCGGTTGTACGCCATTGGCGCGGCGGCCTTCAGCGCTGGCGAGCACCAGCGCGCTGCCGAAGCCTTCCAGCAGTTACTGGCGTTGCCGGCCGATCAGCGCCCGTTGCGCAGCACCTGGGCGGCGTATTCCCTGGGACGCGCCTTGTTCGCCATGAGCACCGAGGCGGGCAGTGGCGAGCCGACGGCGTTGCAGGAGCAGGCCCGCGCGGCGTTCCGCCAGGCCCGGGAGATGAGCGTGGCCGGCTTCAGCGACCCGTTGGAATTGGGCATCGCCAGCCTGGGCGAAGAGGCCAGGGTGGCCTACACCGCGGGCGACTGGGACAGTGCCATCGGGCTGTATGCGAGCCAGTCCGCGCAAGGATCTCCGGTCGGCTACAGCTCCTTGTTGCAGTTGGCCGGCGATCTCTACGTGCAGCCGGATGAGCCATTGACGGGGTTGCTTAAATCCCGCGCGGTGCAGCGCCTGGCGGCCGCCTACTTGCTCAGCCGCATTGGTTGGTGGGACGGCGAAGAGCCCTCGGGCGAGAAACGGCTGGTCAAACTGTTGCAAGCCAACGCCCGGGACAATCTTGAGGATGCCGATCGCTTGGCGGCGGTGAGTTACCAGCACGGCGATTACGCCAGCGCCAAGGCCTTTGTGGATAAAGCCGCCGACACCGGATTGGCCTGGTGGGTGCGGGCTAAGCTGGCGTTGCGCGATGGCGATAAAGTCGCCGCGGCGGCGGCCTATGCCAAAGCGGCCCAAGCGTTCCCGAAAGACGAGTCGTGGGGCAACCGGCGTACGCCGGATTGGGACTACGAGACGGTGCAGCCCAAGTGCCGGGTCGACGGTGAAAGCGCGATCCTCGCCTTGCAGCGCGGGGATTACCTGCAAGCTTTCGATCAGCTCTACCGGGGCCAGAGCAATTACTGGTACGACGCCGCCGCAGTCGCCGAGCGGGTACTGACGGTGGAGGAACTCAAGCAGTACGTCGACACGCAAGTGCCGGCGCCGCCGGCATTGAGCCAACAGGATCGCGACAACTACGTGCCGTTGCCGGTCGCCGCGAGCCTGCGCAACCTGCTGGGACGACGTTTGTTGCGCGAAGGGCGCTACGACGAAGCGCCGGCCTATTTCGACAATGCCGATCTGCAGGACAAGGCACGGGCCTACGGGCAGGCGCGCCAGGACGCGGAATCCAGATGGTGGCCCACCCGGCAGGCCGAGGCTTACTACCATGCGTCCCGGATCGCGCGCCAATGGGGCATGGAACTGCTGGGGTATGAGATGGCGCCGGACTACGCCAGCCTCGGTGGCAGCTATGCCCTGGAGCCGGTGGAGTTGAAGGTCGGACCCCTGGTGGCCGAAGGTGAGGTGCAACGCCAACAGGCCAGCGCCGCGCAACCGGACGTGCGTTACCACTATCGCTTTGTCGCCACGGCGTTGGCGAGCCAGGCGGCGGATCACCTGCCCCACACCAGCCAGGCATTTGCGGCCGTGTTGTGCAAGGCGGTCGGCTACAACTCCAGCCTCGAAGAGCAGAGCGCGTTGTACCAGCGGTACGTGAAGGAAGGACCGTACGTGGAGTGGGCCGCAAATTTCGGCTACCAATGCCCGGAGCCGGAATTCCACAACGCCAACAAGCGCTATGTTACCCAGGCGCTGGACCCGATCCGCTCGGTACTGCGACCGTATAAACATTGGCTGCTGGTGGGCGCTCTGGTGCTGGTGGCGGCAGCGGTGCTGGGGCTGGTCAGTCGGCGTCGGCGCAAAGCCCGGCCAGCCTGAGTCATCCCCTCCCTTGTGGGACGAGCTTGCTCGCGAAGCGGACATCGCGGTCTATGGACAGGTCGCGTTACCGTTCTTCGCGAGCAAGCTCGTTCCCACAAAAAAGCAATGCGGCAGGGGAGGGGTTACATCTGGGTCGCCATCCCCTCGACATTCATGGCCGCCTGGCGCAATGCCTCGGAGCGCGTGGGGTGTGGATGGCAGGTGAGGGCGATGTCCTCGGCCGAGGCACTGAACTCCATCGCCACGCAGTATTCGCCGATCATTTCACTGACACTTGGGCCCACCAGGTGTACGCCGAGGATCTCATCGGTGCGCTCGTCGGCCAGGACCTTGGCGAACCCTTCGGTTTCGTGATTGATTTTCGCCCGGCTATTGGCCGTGAACGGAAACTTCCCGACCTTGTAGGCGCGGCCTTCGGCCTTGAGCTGCTCCTCGGTCTGGCCGACGCTGGCCAGTTCCGGACGGGTGTAGATGACGCTGGGGATCAGCGCGTAGTTGACCTCGGCGGCCTTGCCGGCGATCTGTTCGATGCAGGCCATGGCTTCGTCTTCGGCCTTGTGGGCCAGCATCGGTCCGGACGTCACATCGCCGATCACCCAGACCCCGGGTGCTTCGGTACGGTGATGCCGGTTGGCAAGCATGCCGCGCGAGTCAGGTTCCAGCCCGACGTTGGCCAGCCCTAACCCCTGGGTATACGGCCGACGACCGATGGCAACCAGCACGTAATCGGCGTCCAGGTTCTGGGCCTCGCCGCCGGCGGCGGGCTCAACCTGCACTTGCACGCCGCTGGCCGAGGGGATGGCGCCGGTGACTTTGCTGCTCAACATGAATGCAATGCCCTGCTTGGCCAGGGCCCGTTGCAAGGTCTTGCCGGCTTCTGCGTCCACGCCCGGGCAGATGCGATCGAGGTATTCGACCACGGTCACTTGGGCGCCCAACCGCCGCCAGACCGACCCCAGTTCGAGGCCGATGACGCCCGCGCCGATCACCACCAGGTGGCGCGGCACTTCATCCAGCGACAGCGCGCCGGTGGAGTCGAGGATACGTTGATTATCAATGGTCACGCCGGGCAGCGGCATCGGTTCGGAGCCCGTGGCGATGACGATGTCCTTGGCGCTGAGTTCGGTCTTGCTGCCGTCTTCGGCGGTGACGGTGACCTTGCCGGGTCCGTCGATGTGGCCCCAGCCCTTGATCCAGTCGACCTTGTTCTTGCGAAACAGGAACTCGATGCCTTTGGTCAGGCCCGCCACGCTTTCGTCTTTTTGTTTCATCATTTGCGCCAGATTGAGGGTAGGGCGCACCTCGATCCCCAGGTTGGCGAACGCCGATCCCGTCGCCGCCTCGTACAATTCGGAGGCGTGAAGCAAGGCTTTGGAAGGCATGCAACCGACGTTCAGGCAGGTGCCGCCCAGGGTCGCGCGGCCTTCGACGCAGGCGGCCCGCAAGCCCAACTGTCCAGCCCGGATCGCCGCGTTGTACCCGCCAGGGCCGCCGCCCAGAATGACTACGTCGTAATTGCTCATCGCGCTTCTCCCACTTGGCCTGATAAAAAATTATGCTCGTAATATGAGCGTTTCCACGGATTACGGTCAAGGCTTAAGTCAAGGGGCTGGCATGGCTTGCGGCATGAAGAATTCAAAACGGAAATTTCACAGTAATCGTTATAAGGTAACGAGATATAACGAAGCGGCGGTGGCTTCTGTCCACAAGCCCGGGTTTTGATCGCCACAAGCGCTGGGGTGGTATGCAAGTCGATCTTGATGTCGAGGGAGGCCAGGTGGCCGAATGGCCGCGCTTTCAGCGTGCGACAGTGCATGGGCGTCGCATGAGGCGAATGGTCCTGATGCTGGGTGGGGCGGCAGGCCTGGCCGGGGTGCTGGCGTTTTTTATCGGGTTGTTCTCGCCGCTGTCGCTGTGGCCGGCCCTGCTGGTGAGCCAGGGCGCAAGCGTGCTGGTGCTGCTGGCCGGTGTGCAATCGGCCGGGTGGATCGCGCAATGGCGCGGCAAGGCGTTAGCGCCGCCGCGGGATAACCCGGCTTCGCCGCAACCGCCGGTGGATGAGCCGGGTGGGTGGTATGAGCGATTGCTCGAACGGCTCGGCGCGCGCTGGGCCGGCCTGCTCGCGCACATCGGCGCACCGGCGTTGTGGCTGGCCGGCTGGGCAACGCTGGTGCTGTCGAGCCTGGCGCACGTCTGGAACCTGACGTTGCCCGCTGCCGCCCTTGGGACGTCGGCCAGTGTTGGCGCGGCGCTGTCGTTGCTGCTGGCATTCGGGTTGCTGGTGTTCGAGCGCCAATTGGCCCAGCAACCTGCCGTGGAGTGGCCGGAAGCGCAGCCGCTTGCGCAACTGGTGCGGGTGCCGATCATCGTGCTGGTCCTTGGCGCGTTGTGCCTGTTGTTCGCCGGCGAAACATCGGTCTGGCCTGCGCGCCTGGCGGTGTTGATGGGTGTGCTGCCGGGGCTTGTGGCGCTGGAGTTGCTGCTGCGTGCCGTGTTGTCGCTGTTCAGCCCCCGTCGGGATGCGGTGGAGCCGACCCTGTTGGGCCGTAGTGTCATTGCCGATCTGCTGCGCTGGCCGCCGCAACCCTTGCAGGCGTTGCAGCACGAACTGCACAACCGCTTCGGCATCGACCTGCGTCAGATCTGGGCGTTCAGCTACATGCGTCGCGCTTTCCTGCCGGTGTTGGCCTTGGTGGCCTTGGTGGGCTGGTTGCTGACGGGCGTGCATGAAGTGCCGCTGCAAGCGCGCGGAATCTATGAGCGCTTCGGTAAGCCTGTGGAGGTCTTCGGCCCGGGCTTGCACGCAGGGCTGCCCTGGCCGTGGGGCAGGGTGCTGGCTGTCGAGAATGGGGTCGTGCACGAGTTGGCGAGCAGTGCCGCCGACACTGCGGCGGCCGCGGACGTCGAACCGGCCGAGGGGCCGGCGTCGGCGGTTGCCAACCGGTTGTGGGACGCCAGCCATGTCAACGACAAGTCCCAGGTCATCGCCAGTCGGCGGGCGGATCAGGAGAGCTTCCAGATCGTCAACATGGACGTGCGCTTCGTCTACCGCATTGGCCTGAGCGACGCCGCCGCGTTGGCGGCCACCTACAACAGCGCCGACACTCCCACGCTGATCCGCAGCACCGCCAGCCGTGTTCTGGTGCATGAGTTCGCCTCGCGCACGCTGGATGGCTTGTTGGGCGCTGATCGCGTCAGCCTGGCCGACGAGATTGGTCGCGCGGTCCAGGCGGATTTGCAGGCGCTGGACAGCGGGGTGGAAATCCTGGCGACGGTGGTAGAAGCAATTCATCCACCGGCCGGAGCGGCCAACGCCTACCACGGTGTGCAAGCGGCGCAGATAGGTGCCCAGGCGCTGATTTCGCGCGAACGAGGGGCGGCGGCGGAGCAGACCAACCAGGCACAACTGCAAGCCAGTGTTGCCCGCGACCAGGCCCAGGCCGGAGCCCGGGAAACCCACGCGGCTGCCCAGGCCGCCGATCTGCGCTTTAACGCTGACCGCCAAGCCTATGCCTCCGCCGGGCGCGCCTTTGTGCTGGAGCGCTACCTGAGCCAACTCAGCCAAGGCCTGGGCAACGCCAAGCTGCTGATTCTCGATCATCGCCTGGGGGGCGGCGGCAACGCGCCCACCCTCGACCTGCGTACTTTCACGCTGCCGGCAGACCCCGCGTCGCCGCGTAACCCTGTCCTGCCAGGAGCTGCCCATTGAGCCAGTCCTCTTCACACGGTCGCCACGACCACGCCGGCCACGCTCACGCTCATGCCGGCCACCACCATGGGCATCATCACCACCATCACGGTGAGCCCCAGGAAGCTGGGCCGTTTCCTTGGCGGCGCATGGGCTGGGCGGCGCTGCTGGTCGCGTTCGCGGTCGCCGCCGCGAGCCTGGTGCAAGTTCGTTCGGGAGAAGCCACCGTAATCACTCGTTTCGGCAACCCGGCGCGAGTCCTGCTGCAGCCAGGGTTGGGGTGGCGGTGGCCGGCGCCGTTCGAAGCGGCTATTCCGGTGGACTTGCGTCTGCGCACCACGTCCAGCGGCTTGCAGGATGTCGGTACGCGCGATGGCCTGCGGATCATTGTCCAGGCGTACGTGGCGTGGCAGGTCCAGGGTGACCCGGACAACGTGCAACGTTTCATGCGGGCAGTGCAGAACCAGCCGGACGAAGCCGCGCGGCAGATCCGCACGTTTGTCGGTTCGGCCCTCGAAACCACCGCCGCCAGCTTCGACCTGGCGAACCTGGTCAACACCGATGCCAGCCAAGTGCACATCGCCGATTTCGAGGCGCAGCTGCGCCAGCAAATTGATCAACAGTTGCTCACCACCTACGGCGTGCGCGTGTTGCAGGTCGGTGTCGAGCGCCTGACCTTGCCTTCGGTGACACTGACCGCGACGGTGGATCGCATGCGTGCCGAGCGCGAAACCATTGCCACCGAACGCACCGCCATCGGCAAGCGCGAAGCGGCGCAAATCCGTTCTGCCGCCGAGCGGGATGCGCGGGTCATGCAGGCCGATGCCACGGTGAAAGCGGCCGAGATCGAGGCGCAATCCCGAGTGGAAGCCGCCGAAATCTATGGCAAGGCTTACGCCGGCTCACCGCAGCTCTACAACCTGCTGCGCTCATTGGACACCCTGGGCACCGTGGTCAGCCCCGCTACCAAGTTGATTTTGCGCACCGATGCGGCGCCGTTTCGGGTGCTGGTTGACGGTCCGCCGGCGCTGGACGCCAAGGGTGGAACACAACCATGAGTGTGGTTCCACGTGGAACAAATCCGCTGGCCAGCCCATGGGCGCAGGCCGGTCGCCTGGCGTTTCTCGGGCTTTACGCGGTGACGGTACTGGCCGCGCTGGCCTGGGCTTGCTCCAATGTGCGGCAGATCGATCCACAGAACCGCGCCGTGGTGTTGCACTTCGGGGCCTTGGATCGAATCCAGAATGCCGGGCTGCTATTGGCGTGGCCCAGTCCCGTGGAACAAGTGATTCTGTTGCCCGCGGCGGATCGGGTACTGGAGCGACGGGTAGAAAACCTGCTGCGATCGGACGCTGCTTTGCAGGCCGACCGGGTGGCCAGCTTCGCCACGCCGATCAGTGATGCGCTGGCCGGTTCTGGTTATTTGTTAACCGGAGATGCCGGGGTGGTGCAACTGGATGTGCGGGTGTTCTACAAAGTCACCGACCCCTACGCCTTTGTGCTTCAAGGCGAACACGTGCTGCCGGCGCTCGATCGACTGGCGACCCGCAGTGCCGTGGCCCTGACGGCAGCGCGGGACCTGGACACGATTCTGGTGGCGAGGCCGGAACTGATGGGCAATGACAGCCAGGCCGCCGAGCGTCGTGAACGGCTGCGTGGCGATCTGGTCCAGGGCATCAACCGGCGCCTGGCCGACTTGGCGGCGACAGGGCAGGGCCTGGGTATCGAAGTGGCACGGGTGGATGTGCAATCGAGCCTGCCGGGCCCGGCGGTGAGTGCCTTCAACGCGGTATTGACTGCCAGCCAGCAGGCTGACAAAGCCGTGGCCAACGCCCGCACCGACGCGGAAAAGCTTACCCAGACGGCCCGCCAGGACGCTGATCGCGCACTCCAGGTCGCCCACGCCCAAGCCAGCGAACGGCTCGCCAAGGCGTCGGCCGATACGGCCACGGTACTGGGCCTGGCAAAAACTCAGGGCACTGATCCGCAGATCCTACTGCGCCTTTATCGTGAGCGTGTGCCGGCGATCCTTCGCCAGGCCGGTTCCGTGACCACGGTCGATCCGAAAGACGATTCCCGCCTGATCATCCAGGGAGCTGAACAATGACTGCTCAAGTCAACGCGCTGCCGATGTTGTCTTCGGCGGAACAGCGCACCGCCGCACGCCAACTGACCCTGGCGATGCTTGCGCTCGGGCTGCTCGCCTTGGGTTTGGTATGGCGCGGCTGGTTGCCAGAGCAAACAGGGGTCAGCCAATTGCTGTTGGGTGCCGCCTCGCTGCTGGTGGCGGTTCCGGTCATGCGTTCGGCCTGGTACAGCTTGCGCTATCCGAGCTTGCACGGGATCACCGACCAGTTGATCGCCTTGGCGATGCTCGGGGCCTGGGCTACAGGCGATCTGCTGACGGCGGCGTTGTTGCCCATCATCATGATCTTCGGCCACGTGCTGGAAGAGCGCAGCGTCATCGGCTCCCAGGAGGCGATCCATGCCCTCGGCCAGCTCACCCGCAGTCTGGGCCGCAGAGTGCTGGCCGACGGCTCGATCGTCGAAGTCGACAACGGCACGTTGCGCCCCGGTGATGTGGTGGAGGTGCGTGCCGGTGACCGGGTGCCTGCGGACGGTCGTGTGCTGTCCGGCCAGGCGAGCCTCGACACGGCGCCGATCACCGGCGAATCGGTGCCGCTGGAGGCGGGGGTGGGCACCGAGGTTTTTGGTGGCGCAATCAATTTGGATGGTTTGCTGCGCCTGGAAGTGACCCGCACCGGTGATGAGTCAACGCTCGGCAAGGTCATCGCCCTGATGCAGAACGCCGAGCGTTCGAAACCGCCCATCACCCGTTTGCTGGAGCGCTACGCCGCTCGCTATCTGGTGTTGGTGTTGCTGCTGGCGGCGGTGACCTGGTTCGTGACCCATGACGCCCAGGCCATGCTCGCGGTGCTGGTAGCGGCTTGCCCTTGCGCGTTGGTGCTGTCGGCGCCGGCGACGGCCATCGCAGGAATCGCCGTGGCGGCGCGTCACGGGATCCTGATTCGCAGCTCGGCCTTTCTGGAAGAGTTGGCCGACCTCACTTCGCTGGTGGTCGACAAGACCGGCACCCTGACGTACGGCGCCCTGCGTTTGCAATCCATCGAAGGCACCCAGGATGACCCAGCCGATGTGTTGCTGCCGCTGGCGGCGAGTTTGGGTTCGGCCAGCAGCCACCCGGTCAGCCGCGCATTGGCCGGGTTGGTCGAACCGGAACACTGCCTGCCCCTGACGCAGGTCCATGAGCGCCAGGGGCTCGGTGTGGTCGCGATGACCGGGCAGGGCGAAGCGGCGCTGGGTCGGCCGGAGTTGTTCGCCCAGCTGGGGATCGAGACCTGCGCGGTTCCTGTCCACGACGGTCCGATCGCCGGCTTGGCCCTGGACGGCAAGTTTCTCGCCTGGCTGTTGTTGGCCGACAGCGTCAAACCGGAAGCCCGGATGGCCCTGGCGGAGTTGCGCGAGCTGGGCTTGGGCCGTCAGTTGCTGCTGACCGGTGATCGGCACAGCGTGGCCAACGCCTTGGCACAGGATGTCGGCATCCGCGAGGTGCAAGCCCAGGCGTTGCCGGAAGACAAGCTCAACCGGGTCATGACCGAAATCGACCATGGCTTCCGCCCGATGGTGGTGGGCGATGGTATCAACGATTCCCTGGCGCTCAAGGCCGGTGTGGTCGGCGTAGCGATGGGGGCCGGTGGCGCGGACATTGCCCTCGCGTCATCGGACATCGTGCTGATCGGCAGCGACCTGCGCCGCCTCGGCACGTGCGTGCGGCTCAGCCGCCAATGTCGACGTACCTTGCAGGTCAACGTGATCATCGGCCTGGGCTGGACCCTGGCCATCGTCGCCTTTGCCGCATTCGGTTGGCTCGGCGCGGCGGGGGCGATGATCGCTGCGTTGTTGCATAACCTGAGCACGCTGCTGGTGCTGGGCAATGCCGGGCGTCTGCTGCGGTTCCAGGAGCCATTGCTGAAAATCAGCGAAGGCTGACCTCGGCGAACTGTCCGGCGCCGTTGCAGTCTAGTATTGAGAGGGCGCGCCACCGCTGGGAGTACCCGTTACAGGGAGTGAATATGGGGCAGTAATAGAAAAAGGCTATAAATTCGATAGCCTGCTATTTTTCTACCATGGTCTACCCTCAGTTCAGATGTTCTGAAACCAGGGGGATATCTCATGCTCGCGCAACTTCCACCGGCCCTCCAGAATCTTCATTTGCCGCTTCGGCTGCGGCTCTGGGATGGCCATGAATTCACACTGGGCGCCGACCCCAGTGTCACGATCGTGGTCAAGGACCCACAGATGGTCGGGCAGTTAACCCATCCCAGCCTGGATGCGCTGGGTGCGGCGTTCGTCGAAGGCAAACTGGAACTTGAGGGCTCGATCCACGAAGTCGTGCGGGTCTGCGATGAGTGGAGCCAGGCACTGGTGGAGGAGGACGCCGACAGCCATCCCGTGCGTTCGGCCCACGACAAGGAAACCGACGCCAAGGCGATTTCCTATCACTATGACCTTTCCAACGCGTTCTATCAGTTATGGCTCGACAGCGACATGGCGTATTCCTGCGCCTATTTCGAGACCGGCAGTGAAACCCTCGAACAGGCCCAGCAAGCCAAGTTTCGTCATTTGTGCCGCAAGCTGCGGCTGCAACCCGGCGACTACCTGCTGGACGTCGGTTGCGGCTGGGGTGGGTTGGCGCGTTACGCGGCGCGGGAGTTCGGGGCCAAGGTCTTCGGCATTACCCTCAGTCAGGCGCAGCTGGACCTGGCGCGAGAGCGGGTCAAGGCGCAGGGCCTTTCAGACCAGGTAGAACTGCAATTGCTGGACTACCGGGACCTGCCCCAGGATGGCCGCTTCGACAAAGTGGTCAGCGTGGGTATGTTCGAGCATGTCGGCCACGCGAACCTCGAGCAGTACTGCAAGACATTGTTTGGGGCTGTGCGAGAGGGCGGGCTGGTGATGAACCATGGCATCACGGCCAAGCACACCGACGGGCGTCCGGTGGGACGCGGTGCCGGGGAATTCATCGAGAAGTATGTGTTCCCCAATGGCGAGTTGCCGCACCTGTCGATGATCGCTGCCCACATCAGCGAAGCCGGGCTTGAGATCGTCGACGTGGAGAGCCTGCGCCTGCATTACGCGCGCACCCTCGATCACTGGAGCGAGCGTCTGGAAGACAACCTGGCGGCGGCCGCAAAGGAAGTGCCGGAGCAGGCGTTGCGAATCTGGCGCCTGTACCTGGCCGGCTGCGCCTACGCGTTCGCCAAGGGCTGGATCAACCTGCACCAGATCCTTGCGGTGAAAACGCATGCAGACGGTAGCCACGATCTGCCCTGGACTCGCGACGACCTCTACACCCCTTAAAGGATCGGGGAAATAAGCCGGGCGATCCGCATGCCGACTTTCTGGAGGCGGTGGGTCTCCCGGCTTTCCTGTTTGTCGACTTCCTGGGCGTGGGCGAAATCCCGTTCAAGCATCTGCTCGACTTCACTGGCGAACGGGATGTCCACGGTCAGCAGCATGACTTCGAAATTCAATCGGAACGAACGGTTGTCCAGGTTCGCGCTGCCGATGGCGCTGATTTCCCGGTCGATCAGTACCACCTTCTGATGCAAGAAGCCTGGGCTGTAGCGGAACACCCGTACCCCCGCGCGCACGGCTTCAAACGCATACAGGCTGGAGGCGGCATAGACCACCTTGTGATCTGGCCGCGACGGCAGGAGGATGCGCACGTCGACGCCGCGCAGTACTGCCAGGCGTAACGCGGCGAATACCGCTTCGTCAGGGATGAAGTAGGGCGTGGTGATCCACACCCGTTCACTGGCCGCGTGGATCGCCTCGACGAAGAACAGCGAGCAGGTCTCATAGGCATCGGCCGGACCGCTGGCGAGCAATTGGCAGAGCACACCGTCGTCCGGGTAGGCGTCCGGTAAAATCAGCGGCGGCAATGAGCGAGCGGCCCAGAACCAGTCCTCGGCAAACGATTCCTGCATGCTCGCCACCACCGGTCCGCGCACTTCGACATGGGTATCGCGCCACGGCGCCAGCGGCGGCAGCTCGCCCATGTATTCATCGCCCACGTTGTGCCCGCCGACGAACCCCAGCACGCCGTCCACCGCGACAATCTTGCGGTGGTTTCGAAAGTTGACCTGGAACCGGTTGAGCCAACCACCGCGGGTGGCGAACGCTTTTACCTGGACACCGCCATCGCGCAACGCTTGAACATACTGGTGAGGCAGGGAGTGGCTGCCGATACGATCATAGAGCAGGTACACCGCCACGCCTTCGGCGGCTTTCTTCAAAAGCAGCGCGTGCAGGCGTCGGCCGAGACGGTCGTCGTGAATGATGAAGAACTGGACCAGCACCGCCTCGCGTGCGCTTTCGATGGCCTGGAAGATCGCTTCGAATGTAGCCTGCCCGTTGACCAGCAGCCGCAGCTGATTATTCGCCAGGCACGGCGTGCGCCCCAGTTTGGGCATTGCCCGCAAAGAAGCGTAGGCCTGCGAAGCGCGGGCGGCGAGGGCTTCTTCGACCCATGGGCGCCAGTTGAGCTCGGAGACAGCCTTGCGCATTTCTTCGTTGGCCTGCCGCCGGGCCTTGATGTAGCCATCGAAGGTGCTGCGGCCGAAGACCAGATAAGGAATCAGCGTCAGGTAGGGAATGAACACCAGGGAAAGAGCCCAGGCGATCGAGCCTTGGGCAGTGCGTACGGTCAGCACCGCATGGACGGCGGCGATGGAGCCCAGGGTATGCAGCAACGCGATCAGGTAACCGAAGATATGCGGGCCGAAATAATCCATGGGGCAGCCTTGCTCCTGAGGTTTCAATGCTTAACAGACCATGTTCCAGGGCGATTGTCGCTATTTAATTCAGCCATGTGTGCCTGAACCGAAACCTGTGGGCGGCGTCTAACGGCCACTTGTCCTCTGGAGTTTTCGCAATGAATGTTCGTCTGCTGGGTGTGGCTATGGCTATGGCGATGGGGTTGTCGGTATCTGTGGCGGCCCAGGCACAAATGCTTCAGCCGGGATTATGGGAATTGACCTCCAGCAACATGAAAGTCGATAACCAGAATCTGCCGGACCTGCAGTTGATCCTGGGCCAGGTGCAAAATCAGATGACCCCGGAGCAGCGGGCGATGCTGGAAAAACAGGGCATTACCATGGGTGGCAAGGGCATCCGCGTCTGCCTGACCCCGGCACAGGTGCAAACCAATGATATTCCCCTGCAAGACCCGCAGTCGGGCTGCAAGCAGCAGATCACCGAGCGAACCGGCAATCAGTGGAAATTCCGCTTCAGTTGCCCGAAAGCGCAGGGCAATGGTATTGCGACGTTCCAGAGTGATCGGGAATTCACGACCAAGGTCAGCGGCACTTTCAACGCCACCGGTATCCAGCAGAATGGCAGCCTCGACACCCGTGCGGTGTGGTTAGGGCAAGACTGCGGGACGGTCAAGCCGCGGGCTTGAAAGCCGGGCCAGAGATGAATGGCCTTGTGGGAGCAGAGAGCTCCCACAAACCTCACGCAACGTGATCAGGGTTTGCTCAACGCTTCATATAAGGTGTTGAGGTTGTATTCGAACAGACCGGTGAAGGTGCTGGCCGGGCCACTGGCGGCGAGCGCATCGGAGTACAGCGTACCGCCGATGTGGGCGCCGCTTTCGTCGGCGATCTGCTTGAGCAGGCGCGCATCCTTGATGTTTTCCATGAACACCGCTTTGACGTTCGCCTGACGGATCTGGGTAATCAGCGCCGCGACTTCGGCCGCCGAGGGTTCAAGCTCGGTGGACAATCCCTGGGGTGCCATGAACTCGATACCGTAGGCCTGGCCCAGGTAACCAAAGGCGTCGTGGGACGTCACGATCTTGCGATTGCCCGGCGGTAATGCGCCGAGCTTGGCCTTGGCCTCGGCCAACAGGGCGTAGATCTTTTTCAGGTACGCCTGACTGTTGCGTTGGTAATCGGCCTGGTTGGCTGGGTCAGCGGCTTCCAGTGCTTTGGTGATGTTGCCCACGTACAGCTCGGCATTCGCCAGGTTATGCCAGGCGTGTGGGTCGGGAACGGTTTCACCGTCCTCATCCAGCGAGCGCGGGATCACGCCACGGCTGGCGCTGATCACTGGCGCCGTGGTTTCGGTGCTGGTGACCAGGCGATCCAGCCACGGCTCGAAGCCCAAGCCATTCTTGATGATCAGTTTCGCCCGCAGCAGCGCCTTGGCGTCGTCTGGCGTGGGTTCGTAGATGTGCGCATCGACGTCCGGCCCGACCATGTTGGTGATGTGCACGTGTTCGCCGCCGATCTGTTGGGTCATGTCGGCGAGAATGCTGAAGCTGGTCACCACCTGGAGTTTCTCGGCAGCGGATAAAGACATGGACAGCATCAGGCTGAACAGCACGAGTAGAGCGCGCATCGGGAAACACCTCATTGGGATGTGAGCAAGGGTGGGCGGCGGAAAAGGCCGTGCACCGGACCGAATACCACGGACAGCAGGTACAGCACGCCGGCCACCAATACGATGGATGGCCCGCTGGGCAGGGAAAAATGGAAGGACAACAGCAGGCCCAGCCAAACCGATAGACAGCCCAGGATCGCGGCCACGGCCATCAGCACTGGCAGGCGGCGGCTCCAGAATCGCGATGCGGCGGCCGGCAGCATCATCAGCCCGACCACCATCAGTGCGCCAATGGCTTGGAAGCCGATCACCAGGTTCAACACCACCAGGGTCAGGAACACGCCATGGGCCAGCGGGCCAAGACGACTGACGGTTTGCAGGAATAATGGGTCCAGGGTATCGAGCAGCAGGGGGCGGTAGATCGATGCCAGCACCAGGAGGCTGAGCCCCGAGACCCAGAGCATGCCGTTAAGCGTCGGACCGTCCACCGCCAATGCCGAGCCGAATAGCAGATGGAGCAGATCCAGACGCTTGCCGGCGATGCCGAGAATCAACACACCGGCCGCCAGTGAGATGGGATAAATCGCCGCAAGGCTGGCGTCTTCCCGCAGGCCGGTGCGCCGGGTGATCCAAGCGGCGAGGCCGGCCATGCTCAAGCCCGCGCCGAGGCCGCCGATCGTCAAGGCAGGCAGGCTGAGACCGGCGAACCAGAAGCCCAACGCCGCCCCCGGCAGGATGCCGTGGGCCACGGCGTCGCCGATCAGGCTCATGCGACGCAGGATCAGGAACACGCCCAGCGGCGCGGTGCTGCACGCCAGCACCAGGCCGCCCAGCAAGGCCCGCCGCATGAAGAGGAACTCCTGGAACGGTTGCCAGAAATGAGTGGCCGCGAGCATCAAGCCACCCACGCGCAGGGTTGTTGGGCAATCAGTTCAACGCTTCGGCCCAGCGCGCAACCCGTGTTTTTAATCAGCAGCGTATGGGGGATATGTTGGCGAACCGCAGCCAGATCATGACAAACCACCACCACGGTTCGACCTTCGGCATGCCAGCCGTGGATGTGTTTCCAAAGCAGGGCCTGACCTTGTTCATCAAGGGCAGCATGAGGTTCATCAAGCAACAGCAGCGGCGCTTCGGCCAGGCTCAGGCGAGCGAGCAGGGCGCGCTGCAACTCACCTCCGGACAGCGCCATCAACGGGCGGCGTTCGAGCCCGGTCAGTGCCCAGTTGTCCAGTGCGTCCTGCAACAACTGCTTGCGAATGAGTGGGGTGTGTCGGTTCCCCCACGCGCCGGCAGCCACCAACTCCTGCACGTTGATGGGAAACTGACGATCAAGGTGTTGCTGCTGGGGCAGGAACGAAACGCCGCCGCGACGTGGAGCCTCCAGCACAACTTTTCCGGACAGCGGCTTTTGCAGCCCGGCCAGGACTTTTAACAGGCTGCTTTTGCCCGAACCATTGGCACCGATGATCGCGGTCAGGCTGCCAGCCGGTCGCTCCATGTCCAGCGGCGGAGTGAGGGGTTGTCCGGGAGCACCCCAGCGCAGATTCTGGCAACGAATCATGGTGCCTCCCGAGGCCAACGGCTGTGGGCGACAGCATCGTGGGCGTGGAGGCTTTCGGCATGAACGACTTGCACCTGGCCGGCAACGATGCTGGGTAATGGACTCAACGCCGCGTTCAATCTTCGGGCGGCGTCTTCGCAGAACATCAGGTTCTGACCGTTGGCAAGGGCGAACGCTTGCTCGTCGGCGCGCTTGACCGCCGTTTGCACCGCCGTACCGAGGGCGGCCTCAGCGTTGTCGATCACGGCCAGCAGCGGCACGTCGTTGCAATCGGTGTTCAAGCGCAGGGTCAGGGTGGCTGTGCTGCGTTGGCTGTGAGGGGTCGCAACGATGCCATTTGACGAGCCCAGCCAGGCGAGAACTTCTGCGTGCTCCAGTCGCTTGTTGGCGAAATCGTCAACGAATTGTTGTTGGATCAACTGCCGGGCGAGCGCGGCCGAGCAGGGGCAGGTTGAGGAGTATGGGATTTGAATGCGCAGTTCCACGTGGAACATTGCATTTTTCAAGTGCGCTTCGATGCTTATCGGGTAGCTTTTCCAACCGGCCAGCGGACTGACCAATGCCGGTCGCTTGAGTAACACATCGGTGTGAATGCCCAAAGAGGCTGCACGCGACAGGCCCTCATGGCTGTCGAGGAACTGCTGGAGGATTTCGCGCATCAGTGATGGAGCCAATGGTGCGTCTTCGAGCTTTTCCAGCGCCACGTACAAGCGAGACATGTGAATGCCCCGAGCGGTGCCGTCATCCAGGCTGACACCTGCATCGGCGGTTGCGCCCAGGCGTTGTCCGTTGATCAAAACCGGGGTCGCGATGCCGCACATTCCCACCCAATCGAGGGGAAGGGTTTCGCGTGAAACCTGCGCAGCCACGTCTGGCAGTGTTAACGCATTCATGGTCGAAGTCCGTGATGTGTTCGAAGTTGATGTTATAGTATTACATAAAATTCGAACACTCTTTGTTCATGAACGGAGTTTCATGTGCCTGCGTTCCACGTGAAACATCAAGGCATTGAGTTCTGGCAGCCGTTGAGGCGACCGCAGATAAATGCGCCAGCGCTGCCGCCTGAACTGGCGAAACGGTTGATCGTTGTCCATCCCACGCGCCGGCTGTAACCCACCCAGCTTTCGCCGTTGGAGGCTACGCCTGTGAAGAAGGTGAGCTGGCCATACCGATCATTGGTTTGCGCCCAGTAGCGCCGACTGGCCATTTCAAATCCGCGCAAATAGACCGTCTTCCCAGCCGTCATGACGCTGTAGGCATTGCCTTGCCCGTCTACGCACGCCAGTAAATTTGCGCTGCGTGTGCAGGTCGCCAACAGCGGACTTTGTGCCGAGGCTGTGCCCAGCGACCATAGCAGCAGTGAGCTCGCTACGAGCAATTGTAGAAGTTTAGCCATGGCGCGTTCTCGGAAAACGGGGTTGGCAGAAAGATATTGTTATACTATAACATAAATATACCTAAAACTCGCCGAGGTCCGAGGACGGGCCGTTGCGCGCGTCCGTCGTGACCCAAGCGGTCGCCCGATGAGGATAGACCCCATGCCCAATCGCCTTCCCGTCACTGTGCTCTCCGGATTTCTCGGCGCCGGAAAAAGCACCTTGCTCAACCATGTCCTGCGCAATCGAGATAATCTGCGAGTCGCGGTGATCGTCAACGATATGAGCGAGATCAACATCGATGGCAGCGAAGTCCAGCGCGATGTGACACTTAACCGCGCCGAGGAAAAACTCGTGGAAATGAGCAACGGCTGCATTTGCTGCACCCTTCGCGAAGACTTGCTGGAGGAGGTTGGCCGCCTCGCCAGGGAAGGGCGTTTCGATTATCTGCTGATCGAATCCACCGGTATCTCCGAGCCGCTGCCGGTGGCTGAAACCTTCACCTTCCGTGATGACCAAGGTCGGAGCCTGGCCGATGTTGCTCGGCTCGACACCCTGGTGACGGTGGTGGATGGGGTGAATTTCCTGCTCGATTATCAAGCCGCCGAGAGTCTCGCATCCCGGGGAGAAACCCTGGGGGAGGAAGACGAACGCTCCATCACCGACCTGCTGATCGAGCAGGTCGAGTTTGCCGATGTGATTCTGATCAGCAAGATCGACCTGATCAGTCGTGACGAGCGGGAAGAGCTGATGGCGATCCTGCAACGCCTCAATGCCCAGGCGCAGGTCATTCCCATGTCGATGGGGCAGGTGCCTTTGGGGCGAATCCTCGACACCGGCCTGTTCGACTTTGAGCGCGCCGCCCAGGCCCCCGGCTGGCTCCGGGAGATGCGTGGCGAACATGTGCCGGAAACGGAGGCGTACGGCATTGCCTCGACAGCCTACCGGGCGCGCCGGCCGTTTCATCCCCAGCGCTTTTTCGACTTCATCGACCGGCCATGGACCCAGGGCAAACTCCTGCGTTCGAAGGGCTTCTTCTGGTTGGCCAGCAAACCTGAGGAGGCGGGTAGCTGGTCCCAGGCGGGCGGTTTGATGCGCCATGGATTTGCCGGACGCTGGTGGCGCTTCGTCCCCAAGGACCAGTGGCCGCAGGACCCGGAGAGCACCGCGGCCATCATGAACCATTGGCTCGCCGCCACGGGCGATTGTCGCCAGGAACTGGTCTTCATCGGCCAGGGCCTCGACTTTGCCCGACTGACCGCCGAACTGGACGCCTGTCTGCTGACCGATGCGGAAATGGCCCTCGGTGTCGAGGCGTGGCGTCGGTTGCCGGATCCGTTCGGCACCTGGCATGACGAGGTCGCAGCATGATGGCGGCGCCACTTCTGCGCAGCGTCGTGACGCGCCAGGTGCAGGGCGAAACCCCGCAGACGCTGGCCCAGGTCCTGGCCGACGACACCAACCTGGCGGTGTGGCAGCGCCAGCTTCCCGCGCACATCAGCGATTTTGCGGCGATGGTGCTGTCGATGGACCAATCTCTCGCCGAATCACGGGTGCTTGAATTACCGGACGATGAGACCGCGCCGAACCTGGCCGGCCTGGCCACAGGCTTCATGGATCTGCAAGGCTACGAAGGATTCATCGCTGACGTCGCCTGGCTGGTCAGCGCGTTTGCGTGCTTGCTGGGCGCGCGGCGTGTCGGCCTGCGCCTGCGGACATTGGACAAGGCCATGTGCCCGCGCTTTCACGTGGATCACGTGCCGGTGCGATTGCTGACCACGTATGCGGGCGTTGGCAGCCAGTGGCTTGAGGAAGGCGCAATGGATCGGCGACGGCTTGCCGAGCCCGCGGCGGAGCCTGGCGATCCGCGCGTCATCCAGCAGTTTCGCAGCGGCGACGTGGGCTTGCTGAAGGGCGAGAAATGGCATGGCAACGAAGGCCGGGGCCTGATCCATCGCTCGCCGGCGCTTGCCCCGGGGCAGCGCCGGCTGATCCTCACGCTGGATTGGCTGGCTTAAGGGGCGAGCCAGGTGCCCTGGTTCTGCCCCTGGCAAAATGGCTTGAGGTACGCGGCATCGGTGGCCACGCCGTAATAGTGAATATCCTGGCGATAAGGCATATTGGCGACTTGGGCGTTGCTGCAAATGCCGAACGCGCCGCCAGGGCATTGATCGACGTACTGCACGTCGACTTTCTGGCCGGCGAGGCTGGGTTGGCAGAAGCCGTCGGCGAACAGCTTCGCTGGGATGTTGCGGTTCTGCTGGCAGACTTTCACGTCCAGCCGTTCCGCCTGGCTGTGGACCACGCAAGCCTGGGCCAGCACCTGGCTTGACGCCAGCGCCAGCAACAACCCGCCCATCATCCGCATCTTCACCTCCATCGAAAGCCGTCGATTATGTTGCAGCACATTCCCACCCATGTCATCGCCGGCCCCTTGGGCGCCGGCAAGACCAGCCTGATCCAGCACTTGCTGGCCCAGCGTCCGGCCAACGAGTGCTGGGCGGTGCTGATCAACGAGTTCGGCCAGATCGGCCTGGACGCCGCGCTGCTGACCCAAGCTGCCGATGGTATCGCACTGGGCGAGGTGGCCGGGGGTTGCCTGTGTTGCGTCAACGGCGTGCCGTTCCAGATCGGCCTGGGTCGACTGCTGCGCAAGGCGCGACCGGACCGGTTGTTCATCGAGCCCTCGGGCCTGGGCCATCCCGTGCAGTTGATGCAGCAGTTGAACGAGGCGCCATGGCTCGGCGTGCTGGCGGTGCAACCCTGCGTGTTGGTGCTCGATGCTCGGGCGCTGGCGGACGGCAGGCCAGTGCCCGACGTCCAGCTGGAAACCCTGGCGGATGCGGGATTACTGGTACTGAACAAGTCCGAGACCCTTACGCAGGCTGATCGCGAACGTGTGGCCGGGCAATTGCCTGGGCGCGCGCTGCACTGGACCCAACAGGCGGCGTTGCCCCTTGATCGACTGCCGGGGCTGGCCGCTCGAGGGCGCGAGGCCGTGGCTCATCTGAAGCTGCCCCATGGCGTGGGTGCGCTGCCGGCAGTCTGGAGCGACCCCTCGCTGCCGATTTGCCTGTTCCAACAGCAAGAGACTGCCTGGAGCATCGGGTGGCGCTGGCACCCCAGCCAACGGTTCGATACGGCGGCGGTGATCCAGTGGCTGCAAGGCTGCGCCTGGAAGCGGGCGAAGATGGTGATCCACGGCACCGACGGTTGGTGGTCGGCCAACGCGGTGGAAGGGGCGACACCGCACTGGCAACCCAGCGAATGGCGACAGGATTCACGGGTCGAGCTGATCTTTGACAGGCCGCAAGACGTGGCTATGTTGCAGGCCGGTCTGGCGACATGCCGGTGCCTCTGAATCTGCGCTGTTTCAGGGCTTCCACTTGTTGTGTTCCTGTCGCCACTGGCTCAGTTCGATGACTTCAGCCCTGGGTCGGGTCTGGACCGGTTCGATCGGTGTGGGTGGGGTTTCTTCGAATGGCATAGGGTAGGGCGCCAGCTCGATGTGCGCACTGTGGGCGCCGAACTGGGTAATGGTGCCCGAGTGGCGGGTTTCGCCCGTGACAGTGAATTCGAAGTTGTAGATGCGCGCCAAGCGCCGTCGGCCGTTGGCGTCTTTCACGAACCCGATCTTCTTCAGTGCCACGTTACCGTCGAGCAATTCGATCTTGAGCTGGGCGCAATGCTGGATGACCCTTGCCAGCGCCCGTTCACGCAAACCATGGTTGTGCCACAGCCAGGCGCCGCCGGTGGCCAGCAGCATCAGCACGAAGATGTTTCCAAGGGTCAGCATGAACGAAGTGCTCCAACAAGTTGCCGTCAGCTTAACTGTGTCGCCGGTCTGTCGTACAGGCTGCGTTTAGTCGCATACTGCGCGGCTTGAATTTCAATCGTTTTACGGAAACTTCCCGCATGAAACGTACACCTCATCTGCTTGCCATCCAGTCTCATGTGGTATTCGGTCACGCCGGCAACAGTGCCGCCGTGTTTCCGATGCAGCGGGTCGGGGTCAATGTCTGGCCGCTCAACACCGTACAGTTTTCCAATCACACCCAGTACGGCCAATGGGCCGGAGAGGTGCTGGCACCACAGCAGATCCCGGCCCTGGTGGAGGGGATCGCGGCCATCGGTGAGTTGGGTCAATGCGACGCGGTGCTGTCTGGCTACCTGGGCAGCGCCGCCCAGGGGCGAGCGATTCTGACCGGTGTCGCGCGGATCAAGGCAGCCAACCCGAAGGCGTTGTACCTGTGCGATCCGGTCATGGGGCATCCTGAGAAGGGCTGCATCGTGGCGCCCGAGGTGAGCGCGTTTATGCTGGAAGAAGCCGCTGCCGTGGCGGACCTCATGTGCCCGAACCAACTGGAGCTGGACAGTTTCTCGGGACGCAAGGCGCAGTCATTACTCGATTGTCTGGCCATGGCCCGGGCGTTGCTGATCCGTGGGCCGAAGGCGGTGCTGGTCAAGCACCTGGCCTACCCTGGCAAGCCTGAAGACAGTTTTGAAATGCTGCTGGTGACCGCCGATGGCAGTTGGCACTTGCGTCGTCCACTGCTGGCCTTCCCGCGCCAACCGGTGGGTGTGGGTGACCTGACGTCGGGGCTGTTCCTGGCGCGGATACTGTTGGGAGACAGCCTGGTGGCGGCCTTCGAATTCACCGCCGCCGCTGTTCATGAGGTGCTGCTGGAAACCCAGGCATGCGCCAGTTACGAGCTGGAGCTGGTTCGCGCCCAGGACCGCATCGCCCATCCGCGTGTGCGGTTCGAGGCGGTGCCGATCAGCCTCTGATCGCCCCTGGCTGGAGCGTGCTTTGTGGGAGCGGACAGGCCCGCTCCCATCTTCTCTGCGGCGCCGTTACGGCCCGTCGGCCTTGATCTCCTGATAACGTTTTTCCAGTTCCTGGCGGATCTGGCGACGTTGCTTGGCCTGTTCGAAGCGGCGCTTCTCCTCGCTGTTCTGCGGTTGCAGTGGCGGAACGGCAGCGGGTTTGCGCAGATCGTCCACTGCGACCATGGTGAAGAAGCAGCTGTTGGTATGGCGCACCGAGCGTTCACGAATGTTCTCGGTCACGACCTTGATACCGACTTCCATCGACGTGTTGCCGGTGTAGTTCACCGACGCGAGGAAGGTCACCAGCTCGCCGACATGAATCGGCTCACGGAAAATCACCTGGTCAACCGACAGTGTCACCACGTAGCGCCCGGCGTAGCGGCTGGCACAGGCGTAGGCGACTTCGTCGAGGTATTTGAGCAGGGTACCGCCATGGACATTGCCAGAGAAGTTGGCCATATCGGGGGTCATCAACACCGTCATCGACAGTTGGGCGTTTCCGGGTTCCATAACGTACTCACGGTTCAAGGCAGCGATGTAGGAAGGCACCTCTACGGGCGCTCATGGGGGGGCTGCAGGCGACACACTTTGCATACCACCGATATCGGGACGCTGGGTCTGTGTTTGCCGTCACGCGCCGATGGATCTGTTTCCTTATATTGCACCGTCTTTTTGTCGGAAGTCGCGGTGTTACCCTTCAAAAAGCCCATGTGAGGGCATTTCCTACAACTGAAACGGACTTATCCAGCCCTGCGTTGGGTCATTGGGAACAGGGAGCCGCCGCATGCATGCCATCAGCTTTATCCAGGATCTGGCGATCATCATGATGGTAGCGGGGGTGGTGACCGTCCTCTTTCACCGTTTCAAGCAACCGGTGGTGCTGGGCTACATCGTCGCCGGTTTCATCATCGGCCCGCACACGCCGCCATTCGGCTTCATCCACGACGAAGACACGATCAAGACCCTGGCCGAGCTGGGGGTGATCTTCCTCATGTTTTGCCTGGGCCTGGAGTTCAGCCTGCGCAAGCTGTTCAAGGTCGGGGCTACCGCGTTCATCGCGGCATTCCTCGAAATCGTGCTGATGATCTGGATCGGCTACGAAATAGGGCGCTGGTTTGACTGGGGCACCATGGACTCGCTGTTCCTGGGCGCGATCCTGGCCATTTCCTCGACGACCATCATCGTCAAGGCCCTCAACGACCTGAAGATGAAGAATGAACGTTTCGCCCAACTGATCTTCGGTGTGCTGATCGTCGAGGACATCCTGGGCATCGGCATCATTGCCTTGCTCTCGAGTATTGCCGTCAGTGGCACGGTGAGCTCCGGCGAGGTGTTTTCCACGGTCGGCAAGTTGTCGTTGTTCATGATTGTCGCGCTGGTGATCGGCATCCTGCTGGTGCCGAGGCTGTTGGCCTATGTGGCAAAGTTCGACAGCAACGAGATGCTGTTGATTACCGTGCTGGGCCTGTGTTTCGGCTTTTGCCTGCTAGTGGTGAAGCTGGAATACAGCATGGTGCTCGGGGCCTTCCTGATCGGCGCGATCATGGCCGAGTCGCGGCAGTTGCTGAAGATCGAGCGGCTGGTAGAGCCGGTGCGCGATCTCTTCAGTGCGATTTTCTTTGTGGCCATTGGCTTGATGCTCGATCCGGCCATATTGCTGCAGTACGCCTGGCCGATTGCCGTGATCACCGCCGCAGTGGTGCTGGGCAAGATGCTGTCCTGCGGGCTCGGCGCCTTTATCGCCGGGAACGACGGGCGTACCTCGTTGCGAGTTGGGATGGGGCTTTCACAGATCGGCGAATTTTCTTTCATCATCGCTTCGTTGGGGATGACCCTGCAGGTCACCAGCGATTTCCTCTATCCGGTCGCGGTCGCCGTTTCGGTCCTGACCACGTTGATGACGCCTTACCTGATCCGAGCCGCCGACCCGCTGTCCGTAAGGTTGGCGACCGTCATGCCGAAACGTCTGACGCGGGTATTGGGGATGTACGGTGAGTGGTTGCGCAGCATCCAGCCCCAAGGCGAGGGGGCGATGGTGGCCTCGATGATCCGACGGATTCTGCTGCAGGTGGGCGTCAATCTGGCGCTGGTGATCGCGATCTTTGTCTCGGGTGGTTATTTTGCCGAAGGCATGTCGGCTTACCTGCAAGCCTGGATCAGTGACCCAAGCTGGCAAAAAGCGTTGATCTGGGGAGGGGCGTTGCTGTTGTCGCTGCCGTTCCTGATTGCCGCGTACCGCAAGCTCAAGGCGCTGTCGATGCTGCTGGCTGAGCTGGGCGTGAAGCCGGAGATGGCCGGCCGTCACACCCAGCGCGTGCGTCGGGTGATCGCCGAAGTGATCCCGATTCTTTCGTTGCTGATGATTTTCCTGCTATTGGCAGCCTTGTCGGCCAGCATTTTGCCGACCAACAAGCTACTGGTTCTGATCGCCGTGGTGGCCATCGCCGTGGCCGCGTTGCTCTGGCGCTGGTTCGTGCGCCTGCACACACGGATGCAGGTGGCCTTGCTCGAAACCCTCGACAATCACAAGGAGTCGTCCGGGCATTGATTGGCCGCGGCGAGCGTCGATCAGCTTTCCAGCCAGACGTCCCGGGCCCAGTGCCAGACCGATTCCCAGGTTTCCTCGGCGATCAGTTCTTCTTCGGCTTGCCACAGCACCACGGTGCCGTCTTCTTCGACGCAGTAGTAATCGTCGCCATCCTGGCAGATCGGAATCAGGCTGCGGTCGACGCCGGCGTCCCAGGCGTTGGCAGCCACTTCCGGCAGGTAGGTGTGTGACTGTGGGTCGGTAACGGTGACCGGCTCCAGGCTGCCGTAGACGACATCGCTGACGGTCAGCAAAAACTCCCTGAAGACGAACGGGATATCGATGAACAGCTGCTCTTCGATCTCTACCAGCAGGTCTTCGTCGGGCAACTCCAGCGGAACCGGCACGGGTTCGTTGGCTTCACGCAATTGTTCGATGATTTCTTCCACGTCCGGGGATCCTCTTTCTCGATGGCGCGGTTTTGTATGGAGCGGTTTATACAGTAGCTCGCTATAGATGCAACCGCGAAATAGAAAACCCCGGCCGGGGCCGGGGTTCTTTTATTTCAACATGCAAAACGCGCCAAGGTTCAACTGTTCTGGCGGATACCGGCTACCAGCCAAGGCTGGTCATCGCCCTGGGCACGTTCCATGTTCCAGCTTTCGCTGAACGCTTCGCCTTGGTCGAAGCGGGAGTTTTTCGACACGCCGCTGAAGGTCAGGGTGGCGATGGTCTTGTCGGCACGATCATCGACGCCGTCCAACTGCACGTGCAGGTTGTCGATGTGAGTGGACTGGAAGCCGTCACCCAACTCGGCACGCTCGCGCTTGAGGAACTCCAGCAGTTGTGGGGTCACGAACTCGGCGATCTTGTCCATCTCGTTCGCGTCCCAGTGCTCCTGCAAGGCCTGGAAGTGGTTGCGAGCGGCTTCGACGAAACGCTGTTCGTTGAACCAGGCGGGGGCGTTGATGACCGGACGGGCCGCCACGGGCGCTGCCGAACCACCGAAGATCGAACCACCAGCGGGTTGCTGGTTGAACACTTCACGCTGCATCGGCGCGCCGGCCGGAGCGAACTGCTCCTGCTGCTTGCGACGACGGGCGGCGATGAAGCGGAACACCAGGAAAGCGATGACCGCCATGATTAGGATGTCGAAGAACTGCATGCCCTGGAAGCCGTCGCCCATGAACATGGAGGCGAGCAGGCCACCGGCGGCGATGCCGGCCAATGGGCCGAGCCAGCGCGAAGCGCCGCTGGCCTTGGTGGCAGCGCCAGCGGCACCGGCCGCACCGGCGGTGGCCGCCGTGGAACCGGCTGCCGAAGAAGGCGCCATCTGGCTGGTTTGGTGAGTCGGAGCGGCCCCCGAGCTTTTACCACCGCCAAAGCGCTTGGCGGCGTTGGCATCGATGGCCATCGTCAGGCCAATGCACAGCGCCATGGCGATGCTAAGAAAACGTTTCATATAAAGGCATTCCCATTTGTGAATAGCACACGCGCCATGTTGCACAGGTGAAGTGGTGCTGGCTAGCGGCAGAGTGTTTCGGGCTTTTGCGCGACAGGTGAGGTTCAGCTTCAATCGCGCAAGAGGGCTTGTTCGCTTTTGGCTGTAGGAAAGATGCATAAGTTCTGTCGGAGAACTGAAGGCAATCTTCCTGTAGGAGCGAGCCTGCTCGCTCCTACAGGAACAGACCCGCTTCGTGGCCGGTTCAGATCGCTTCGAGCTTGGCATACCCCAGCATCAGCCATTTGCTGCCTTCGCTGAAGTTCACCTGCACCCGGGCCTGGGCGCCGGCGCCTTCGAAGTTGAGGATCACCCCATCGCCGAACACCGAATGCCGTACGGCCTGGCCGAGGCTGAAGCCGGTTTCCGGGATGTCGCTGCCACCGAACAGGCTGCTGGTGCCTTGCGACTGGCCGCCGAACGGCCGGCTGACGCTGTTGGACAGGCGCACTTCCTGGATCAGGCCCTTGGGCACTTCACGTACGAAGCGCGACACCTTGTTGTAGGTCTCGCTGCCGTACAAGCGTCGGGTCTCGGCATAGGTCATGACCAGGTTCTGCATGGCCCGGGTGATGCCGACGTAGGCAAGACGCCGTTCCTCTTCCAGGCGTCCGGGTTCTTCCAGGCTCATCTTGTGGGGAAACAAGCCTTCCTCCATGCCCACCAGGAACACGTAGGGGAATTCCAGGCCCTTGGCGCTGTGCAGGGTCATCAACTGGATGCTGTCTTCGTGCTCGTCGGCCTGGGTGTCGCCGGCTTCCAGGGACGCATGCCCGAGGAACGCCGCCAGGGGCGATAGCTCCGCGTCTTCCTCGGTGTTCTCGAAGTTGCGTGCCGCGCTGACCAGTTCCTCGAGGTTTTCCACCCGAGCCTGGCCTTTCTCGCCTTTTTCCGCTTCGTGGTAGGCGATCAGGCCGGACTGTTCGATCACCGTCTGGGTCATCAGGTGCAGCGGCATCTCCACGCACTTGGCGGCCAAGTCTTCGATCAGGTCCATGAACGCCTTCAGCGCGCCGGCCGCGCGGCCAGTGACGCCCTTGTTGGCCACCAGATGGCGCATGGCTTCCCACATGGACACATGGCTGCGGCGTGCGTGATCGCGAATCGCTTCGACGGTCTTCTCGCCAATGCCTCGCGTCGGCACGTTGATCACCCGCTCCAGGGCCGCGTCGTTGCCGCGGCCTTCGATCAGGCGCAGGTAGGCCATGGCGTTCTTGATTTCGGCGCGTTCGAAGAAGCGTTGGCCGCCATAGATGCGGTACGGGATCCGCTCGCGCAGCAAGGCCTCTTCCAACACCCGCGACTGGGCGTTGGAACGGTACAGGATGGCGATGTCGCTGCGCGCCAATCCGGTTTTCAAGGCGCTCTCGATGGTTTCCACCACATAGCGGGCTTCATCGTGTTCGTTGAAGGCGGCATAGAGGTTGATGGCCTCGCCTTCGCCGCCGTCGGTCCACAGTTCCTTGCCCAGGCGCCCGGTGTTATTGGCGATCAGGGCGTTGGCGGCCTTGAGGATGCCGGCGGTGGAGCGGTAGTTCTGTTCCAGGCGGATGACTTCGGCGTCCGGGAAGTCCGCCGAGTACTGGTGGATGTTCTCGATCTTGGCACCGCGCCAGCCGTAGATGGACTGGTCGTCGTCGCCCACCACCATCAGGCTGTCGCCACCCTTGGCGAGCAGGCGCAACCACGCGTATTGCACGGCGTTGGTGTCCTGGAACTCGTCCACCAGCACATGGCGGAAACGCTTCTGGTAGTGCTCCAGCAGGCCGGGATGATCACGCCACAGGTCCAGCGCTCGCAGCAGCAACTCGGAGAAGTCGATGACCCCGGCGCGCTGGCAGGCCGCCTCGTAGGCTTCGTAGATGCTGCGCATGGTCGCCAGGAACAGGTCGCCGCTGGCCTGGATGTGTTGCGGGCGCAGGCCTTCGTCCTTCTGGCCGTTGATGAACCACTGCGCCTGGCGGGCCGGCCAGCGCTGCTCGTCCAGGCCCAGTTCGCGGATCACGCGTTTGACCAGGCGTTGCTGGTCGTCACTGTCGAGGATCTGGAAGGTCTGGCTCAGGCCGGCTTCCTGCCAATGGGCCCGCAGCAAGCGGTGCGCCAGGCCGTGGAAGGTGCCGACCCACATGCCGGCGGGGTTGATGCCCATCAACTGCTCGATGCGATGCCGCATCTCGGCCGCGGCCTTGTTGGTGAATGTCACCGACAGGATCGAATGGGGCGAGGCGTTTTCGACCTGGATCAACCAGGCGATACGGTGCACCAGCACTCGGGTTTTACCGGAGCCAGCACCGGCCAGGACCAACTGACGACCCACGGAGGCGGCTACGGCCTGGCGTTGGGCATCGTTGAGGGAATTCAGCAGAAGGGAGAGATCATCGCGCATCAGGGCATTCTAGGGTGCGGCGCCACCCCGGGCAAACTCCGCTTCGCCTGAGCCGATGAAAGATCGTTTGAGGATGACCGGTTGGTCATGGGCTGCAGCCGTTGTCAGTGCTCGCTTGCAGAGGCCGCGGGGTGAGGAACAGGCGAGTATTTTGCGTATTTTTATGAGCTGGAGCAGTGTGGGATGGCCTCGGGCTTGTGTATGCTCGGTGCTCGTTTTCGGGTTCTCCGTGCCCTCTGAATAAGAACAAGAACAGTGCCTATGACCCTTAATTCCGATCTGGCGGGCCCTTGTGTGGAGCCGCGGGTCATTCGCAAGCAGTACGCCACGGAGATGGCGGTAGAACGTACACGGTTGCTGTACCAGGGCTCGCTGCTGCCTACGCTGTTCATGTTGATCAATGGCCTGGTCTGCGCCGCGCTGCTGTGGGAGCCCCGGCGCTATTTCCTGGTCAGCGTCTGGCTGGTCTGGTTGCTGTCGCTGGTCGCGTTGCGGGTGATCCAGGTCGCCGCGTTCGACTCGGCGATACCCAGCCGCCAGGCCCACCCGATCTGGTTGCGCATGTTCCTGCTGGGCTCGGCGATGACCGGCCTGACCCTGGCCGGTGCTGGCATCGCGCTGGTGCCGGCTGACAGCTTCCAGCAGCAGGCCTGGGTATTCGGCCTGATCGGCGCGGCCACCCTCTCGGCCAGCGTCGCCTACGCGGTGAGCCTCCCGGCCTACCTGTCATTTACCTTGCCCTGCCTGTTGCCGGCCATCGGTTATCTCTTCTGGGGCGGTGATGAGCAACAGCACGGCTGGGGTTGGCTTGGACTGGTGGTGCTGGTCTCGCTGAGTGTCGTGGCCTGGCAGGTCAATCGGCTGATCCAGAACGGCCTGCTGCGGCGGTTCCAGAACCAGGCGCTGATCGAGCACTTGCAACAGGCGCAAGCCCGCGGCGGGCAGCTCAACGAGGCACTGGCCCGCGAGGTCGAGCAACGGCGCACGGCGGAAGACAAATTGCGGGCCGCCCAGGTTGGCCTGGAGGCACGGGTCGCGCAACGCAGCCACGAGCTGGAGCTGGCCAGCCAGGCCCTGAGCAAGAGCGAGGCGCGCCTGGCCCTCGCGCTCAAGGCCAGTGAGCTGGGGTTGTGGGACTGGAACCTGCAAACCGATGAAGTCCACCACACCCAGCTCAAGGAATTGTTCGGCCTGGAGCCCGAGTACGTCACGGCAATGCTCAGCCATCTCACCCCGCGCTTGCATCCCCAGGACCTGCCGGTCCTCAAGCGGGCCCTCGTCGAGCACCTCAAGGGCCGCAGCGAGGATTACCAGATCGAGTACCGCGTGCGCCACGGCGACGGTCACTGGGTCTGGATCGAAGACCGTGGCCGGGCCGTGGAGCGCAGCGCTGGCGGTCGGGTGTTGCGCATGGTCGGCACGCGGCGAAACATCAGCGCTACCAAGGAGCAGGAGCAACAGCGGCAACTGGCGGCCACGGTGTTCGAGGCCGCCAGCGAAGGCATCGTGATTTTCGATCCGGGCTTCGTGCTGCTGGCCGCGAACCAGGCCTTCACCCGGGTGACCGGCTTCAGCATCGACGACATACTCGGTCGCAATGTGGTGGATCTGCCATGCAGTCGCGACGCGCGCCGGCACTACCCGGTCATCCGCCAGTCGCTCAAGCAACATGGCACCTGGCAGGGCGAACTGGTGGAAGCGCGGGCCAACGGTGAGCTGTATCCGCAGTGGCTGCAGTTGAACGTCGTGCGTGATGCCCGGGGCAATGTCAGCCATATCGTCGGCTTCTTTGCCGATCTTTCAGCGCGGCGCGAATCCGAAGAGCGGATGCGCTACCTGACCCACTACGACGAATTGACCGGACTGGCGAACCGTTCACTGTTTCGCGAACGCTTGCAGGAAGCGCATCAGCGGGTACGCCAGGGTGGACGGCGCAGCCTGGCGCTGCTGCACATCGATCTGGACCGTTTCAAACTGCTCAACGACAGCCTGGGTCACGACATCGCCGACCAACTGCTGCAGAAAATGGCCCGGCGTCTGATCAATGCGCTGCCCGAGGCCGACACCATTGCCCGCTTGTCCGGCGATGAGTTCGGCGTGCTGTTCGATGCCTATGGCAATCTCTCCAGCCTGGCGCGGGTCGCCACGCGGCTGTCGGCCAAGTTGCGCTTGCCGCTGACCATCGAAGGCCATGAGCTGGTGGTCAGCGCGTCCATTGGCATCAGCCTGCTGCCCGACAATGCGCGGGAAGTCTCCGCACTGGTCAGCCAGGCGAACATGGCCATGCAACATGCCAAGCACTTGGGCGGCAACAACTTCCAGTTCTACACCGACAGCCTCCAGGCCAGCACCCTGGAGCGCCTGCAGTTGGAGAACCAGCTGCGCAAGGCCCTTGAAGAGCAGCAACTGAAGGTCTTCTATCAACCCAAATTGTGCCTGGCCACCGGCCGCCTGAATGCCGCGGAGGCGTTGGTGCGCTGGGACCATCCGGCCATGGGGCGGGTCCCGCCGGGCGACTTCATCGGGCTGGCCGAGGAAACCGGGCTGATCGGGCCGATTGGCGAGTTCGTGTTGCGCCAGGCGTGCTGGCAGGCGTGTGAATGGCAGCGCCAGGGGCTCGCGCCGATCAGGGTATCGGTCAACCTGTCGGTGCATCAGTTGCGCCAGGGCAAGTTGGTCAGCCTGGTACGGCAGGTGCTGGAGGAAACCGGGCTGGAGCCTCGGTATCTGGAACTGGAACTGACCGAGAGCCAATTGCTCGACAGCGTCGAACATATCATCGCTACGTTCCAGCAACTGCGCGACCTGGGCGTGACGCTGGCGATCGACGACTTTGGCACGGGCTATTCGTCCTTGAGCTACCTCAAGCGGATTCCCGTGGACTACGTGAAGATCGATCAGGCCTTCATTCGCGGGTTGGGGGAGGGCAGTGAAGATGCGGCGATCACCCGAGCAATCATCGCCATGGCACATGGCTTGTCGTTGAAGGTAGTGGCCGAGGGTGTGGAGCGGGAAGACCAGTTGGCGTTTCTCAGGAACGAGCGGTGCGATGAGGTGCAGGGCTACCTGATCAGCCAGCCGATCGAGGCGCAAGGGCTTGGAGACTTATTGAGGGCTCAGCACTGATTGTACGGGGAACTTTCCACCGACTCTTATTGAGTCGGTGGAAAGTCAGGAAGCGCTGTTTTTTAATCGGTAATCAGAACGTTGTCGATATGGTGCAGTAATTCGCCTTCGTGGAAAATACTGACGCCGGTTACATTGGAGTTGCCACTGACTTTATATTCGACGGGTTTGTCGGTAATGGCTTGCAAGTGCATGCCGTCAGAAGTTTCAAGTTTCAACTCCAGGCGCAGATCGAAGGACTTGTCTTGTACCAGGCTGCGTTCCAGCTTCGGTATAACGCCGGCGTTGGGCACGGTGACAGTGCCGTTGGTGCGGAAGAAAGCGTCGCCGGGCATGCGGTTGATGTGTGCGGTCCAATCTTTGGTTTTAATGTTCATGGTGTCACTCCTTTGAGAATGTATTGGCTTCCTGCGGGCTCAATATAACCATCCGACCAGGAATGAGAAATCACCCAGGCTGTTTCATTTGTAAGTTGATTTATTCAGGCTTTAATCGACGCAGTAAACTTCCAGGCCAATACAGTAACTTGCAACTAGACAGTTGATCGTTAATCGCGTGAGCGACGGTCGGCAGCGCAGAGGCGGGCAGAACCGCCGCCAAGCGCTCGCGCGGCGCCACGCGCAGGTGGCTACATCGGGGATCTTCGGCTAAAACCAAGGCGCAGCGCGGTGATTCAGTTACGTTTAGGGCAGGCAAAAAGCCAATTCTTGTAGTATAACTACAAGCTTGCTACATCCCGGCACCTGCCAATAACAAGAGTCCAGCCCTTTGAACCTGTTGCAACACATCGCCCAGTCACGCCACCTGCTGCGCAAATCGGAGCTGAAGGTCGCCGATCACGTGCTGCTCGACCCTGCGGCCGTCATGCACAGCTCCATGGCAGACCTTGCCCACAGCGTAGGCATCAGCGAACCGACCATCGTGCGCTTCTGCCGGGCCATCGGCTGCTCGGGGTTCCAGGACCTGAAACTGAAGCTGGCGCAAAGCCTCGCGGCCGGTGCCAGCTTCGGCCAGTTTGCGATCCACGAAGACGATTCGGTCGCCGACTACAGCCTGAAAATCTTCGACACCACCCTCCACACCTTGATGGAGGTGCGCGAGAAGCTCGACCCTGTGGCCTTGCAGAAAGCCGTCACGGCGATGTCCCAGGCCCAGCGCGTGGAGTTTTATGGCTTCGGTGCGTCAGGCGCGGTAGCCGCCGATGCCCAGCACAAATTTTTCCGGCTGCTGCTGACGGCGGCGGCCTATTCCGATCCGCACATGCAGGCGATGTCGGCCGTGACCTTGAAACCCACCGACGTTGCTATCTGCATCTCGCAGTCGGGACGCTCCAAGGACCTGCTGATCACCGCCAACCTGGTGCGCGAGAGCGGCGCTTCGCTGATCACCTTGTGCCCGAGCCAGACGCCCCTGGCGGAACTCTCCACGGTGAACCTGGCAATCGACGTGCACGAAGACACCGAAATCTACACCCCGTTGACCTCGCGTATCGCCCACTTGGTGGTGATCGACGTGCTGGCGATGGGCGTTGCCATGGCCCGCGGGCCGAGCCTGGTCAACCATCTCAAGAGCGTGAAGCGCAGTTTGCGCAGCCTGCGTTTGTCGCCCAAGTCGGTGAAGGCGCTGGATGACTGAGTTCTGAGGGCCGAAGCTTCTGTGGCCAGGCGCAGGCGTGCTCACCACAGGGCGGTGGTCGCTCCGAATTCATTGTTCTGTCATCCACGCGCCGCCAAACGGTCATCCCGTGCCTGCATCGTAAAGCTCCCGTATACGTCTTGGGAGTCTCGATATGACCCAGTCCTACGAAGAACGCAGCGCCGTCAAAACCCGTCGTCAGCAAGAAGACCAGCGCCGCATGGCGTTTCGTCGTGCGATCGAAGACCGCTACGAACAGCGCCAGCTCCTGGCTGAAATCAGCGAATTCCCTGACGCCGCAGAATTCAATTACTGGCAGGCAACGCCGGCGGCTTCCCGTCGAAACGCTCAACCAGGGCGCTGATCTGAGCGCGTTCGCCGCGCACGAACGCCAGGAAGGCGTGCGCCACGGGTGACAGGCGTTTAGCCCGGGCCTGCACCAGGCACCAACTGCGGTACAGCGGCAGTTCCTCCACCGGCAGCTCGACGAGTGCGCCGGACGACAGTTCCCGGCTCACGGCGTGGCGCGTCAACAGCGCCACGCCCAGCCCGGCCACCACGCATTCGCGCTGAGCCTCGGCCGAAGCGACCTCCAGCGTCTGGGTGAAATGCACCCGTTTTTCCTTGAAATATTCCTCGCACGCCAGCCGCGTGCCTGAGCCCGGCTCGCGCAGCAGCAGCGTATAGGGCTCCAGGTCCTGAAGGCGCAGCGGGCCCATGTGGCACAGCGGATGGTCCGGGGGCGCGACGGCGACAATCGGGTTGTTGAGGAACGGCAGGAACTCCAGGCCCATGTCCTGGGGCACCATGGACATGATCACCACGTCGTCGCGGTTGTCCGAAAGCCGCCGGATGACCTGGCCGCGATTGACCACCGTGAGGCTCAGGTTGACCTCCGGGTGCTGGCGCTTGAACGCGGCGAACAGGTGCGGCACGAAGTATTTGGCGCTGGACTCCACCGCCAGCTTCAACTGGCCCTGCAGCGAACCCTGCATGTCCGACAGCTGCATGTCGAGGTTTTCCAGGCGCCCGAAGATGTCCCGGCTGGCGCGTTGCAAGGCTTCGGCGGCTTCGGTCATGTAGAGTTTTTTGCCGACGTACTCGAACAACGGCTGGCCGATCAGCTCTTCCAGGGATCGAATCTGTAGGCTGACGGCCGGTTGTGTGAGAGACATTTCGTCGGCAGCCCGGCTGTAGGACCTCAGGTCGCACACCTCATTGAAAATCTGCAACTGACGCAATGTCATACGCATCAATGACTTACGCATTTTCTAAACACTCGGGGCCAAGGCAGATAGCGCAACTATAAGTCTTTGCTTATGCGTGACCCAATAAATATTCATTTTTGTTAATCAACGCCCGGGACTAGTGTGGGGCTGCGACCAATTGTTACATCTGGTCACGCGTCGGCCTGGGACCCAGGCCGTGGTATCACCGGCTCAAGGGAACCTCCAATTGATAACAAAGATCCTGATCGCCAACCGTGGTGAGATTGCCGTCCGAATCGTGCGCGCTTGCGCCGAGATGGGCATTCGCTCGGTCGCGGTCTACTCCGACGCAGACCGCCATGCGTTGCACGTCAAGCGTGCGGACGAGGCCCACAGCATCGGCGCCGATCCGCTGGCCGGTTACCTCAACCCGCGCAAGTTGGTGAACCTGGCGGTTGAAACCGGCTGCGATGCGCTGCACCCCGGCTACGGTTTTCTCTCGGAAAACGCTGAACTGGCAGACATCTGCGCCGAACGCGGAATCAAATTCATCGGTCCGGCGGCGGAAGTTATTCGCCGCATGGGCGACAAGACCGAAGCACGCCGCAGCATGATCAAGGCCGGTGTGCCGGTCACGCCAGGCACCGAAGGCAACGTGTCGGGCATCGAGGAAGCGCTCAGCGAAGGAGACCGCATCGGTTACCCGGTGATGCTCAAGGCCACGTCCGGTGGCGGCGGGCGCGGTATCCGTCGTTGCAACAGCCGCGAAGAACTCGAACAGGCGTTCCCGCGGGTGATCTCCGAAGCCACCAAGGCGTTCGGATCGGCGGAAGTGTTCCTGGAAAAGTGCATCGTCAACCCCAAGCACATCGAGGCGCAGATCCTCGGTGACAGCTTCGGCAACGTGGTGCACCTGTTCGAGCGTGACTGCTCGATCCAGCGCCGCAACCAGAAGCTGATCGAAATCGCCCCGAGCCCGCAACTGACCCCCGAGCAGCGTGCCTATATCGGCGACCTGTCGGTACGCGCCGCCAAGGCCGTGGGCTACGAGAATGCCGGCACCGTGGAGTTCCTGCTCGCCGAGGGCGAGGTGTACTTCATGGAGATGAACACCCGGGTGCAGGTCGAACACACCATCACCGAAGAGATCACCGGCATCGACATCGTGCGCGAGCAGATCCGCATCGCGTCCGGGTTGCCGCTGTCGGTCAAGCAGGAAGACATCCAGCACCGCGGCTTTGCGCTGCAGTTTCGCATCAACGCCGAGGACCCGAAGAACAACTTCCTGCCCAGCTTCGGCAAGATCACCCGTTACTACGCCCCCGGCGGCCCCGGCGTGCGCACCGACACAGCGATCTACACCGGCTACACCATTCCGCCGTTCTACGATTCGATGTGCCTGAAACTGGTGGTCTGGGCATTGACCTGGGAAGAGGCGATGGACCGAGGCCTGCGGGCCCTGGATGACATGCGTCTGCAGGGGGTCAAGACCACCGCGGCGTACTACCAGGAGATCCTGCGCAATCCGGAATTCCGCAGCGGCCAGTTCAATACCAGCTTCGTCGAAAGCCATCCTGAACTGACCAACTACTCGATCAAGCGCAAACCCGAAGAGCTGGCCCTGGCCATCGCCGCCGCCATTGCCGCCCACGCAGGCCTGTAAGGAATCATGACAATGTCCAAGAAGATCCACGTTACCGACACAATCCTGCGCGACGCTCACCAATCGCTGCTTGCCACCCGCATGCGCACTGAAGACATGCTGCCGATCTGCGACAAGCTCGACAAAGTCGGCTATTGGTCGCTGGAAGTCTGGGGCGGTGCCACCTTCGATGCCTGCGTACGCTTTCTCAAGGAAGACCCGTGGGAGCGCCTGCGCCAATTGCGCGCGGCCTTGCCCAACACCCGCCTGCAAATGCTGCTGCGCGGCCAGAACCTGCTGGGCTACCGCCATTACAGCGATGATGTGGTCAAGGCGTTCGTCGCCAAGGCCGCCGTCAACGGCATCGATGTGTTCCGCATTTTCGACGCGATGAACGACGTGCGTAACCTGCGAGTGGCCATCGAGGCGGTGAAAGCCGCTGGCAAGCACGCCCAGGGCACCATCGCCTACACCACCAGCCCGGTGCACACCATCGAGGCCTTCGTGGCCCAGGCCAAGCAAATGGAAGCCATGGGTTGCGACTCGGTGGCGATCAAGGACATGGCCGGTCTGCTGACCCCGTTCGCCACCGGCGAGCTGGTCAAGGCGCTCAAGAACGAGCAGTCGTTGCCGGTGTTCATCCACTCCCACGACACCGCCGGCCTGGCCGCGATGTGCCAGCTCAAGGCGGTGGAAAACGGCGCCGACCATATCGACACCGCGATCTCCAGCTTCGCCTGGGGCACCAGCCATCCGGGCACCGAATCGATGGTCGCTGCCCTTAAGGGCAGCGAATTCGACACCGGCCTGGACCTGGAGCTGTTGCAGGAGATCGGTCTGTACTTCTACGCCGTGCGCAAGAAGTACCACCAGTTCGAAAGCGAGTTCACCGCCGTGGACACTCGCGTGCAGGTCAACCAGGTGCCGGGCGGGATGATTTCCAACCTGGCCAACCAGTTGAAAGAGCAGGGCGCGCTGAACCGCATGAACGAAGTGCTGGCAGAGATCCCGCGGGTGCGTGAAGACCTTGGCTTCCCGCCGCTGGTGACCCCGACCTCGCAGATCGTCGGTACCCAGGCGTTCTTCAACGTGTTGGCCGGTGAACGCTACAAGACCATCACCAACGAAGTGAAGCTGTACCTGCAGGGCGGCTACGGCAAGGCGCCGGGGGCGGTGAACGAGAAGTTGCGTCGCCAGGCCATCGGCAGCGAAGACGTAATCGATGTGCGCCCGGCCGACCTGCTCAAGCCGGAAATGACCAAGCTGCGGGGCGAGATCGGCGCGTTGGCCAAGTCCGAAGAAGACGTGCTGACCTACGCCATGTTCCCGGACATCGGCCGCAAGTTCCTCGAAGAGCGCGAAGCCGGCAGCCTGACGCCGGAGGTCCTGCTGCCCATTCCTGAAGCCGGCAGCGTGGGCTCGGTCGGCGGTGAAGGCGTACCAACCGAGTTTGTCATCGACGTCCACGGCGAAACCTACCGCGTCGACATCACCGGTGTCGGCGTGAAGGCCGAAGGCAAGCGCCACTTCTACCTGTCCATCGACGGCATGCCGGAAGAAGTGGTGTTCGAACCGCTCAACGAGTTTGTCGGCGGTGGCGGCAGCAAGCGCAATCAAGCCACCGCGCCGGGCCACGTCAGCACCACCATGCCGGGCAACATCGTCGATGTGCTGGTCAAGGAGGGCGATGTCGTCAAGGCCGGTCAAGCCGTACTGATCACCGAAGCCATGAAGATGGAAACCGAAGTGCAGGCGGCCATCGCCGGCAAGGTCACCGCCATTCATGTGGCCAAGGGCGACCGGGTCAATCCGGGCGAGATCCTGATCGAGATCGAAGGCTGAGTTAACAGCCTCGATCCAGCGTTTTAACCTCGGGGGGGCATGGGCTCCCCTTTTTTTTGCCTGGATTTTTCGCGGTCCCCTGTGGGAGCGAGCTTGCTCGCGAAGGCGGTGTGACAGCCACCACAAATGTCGGATGTACCGGCGCTTTCGCGAGCAAGCCCGCTCCTACAAAGATTGCGGCGCTGTCACAAGCTAGTCAGAACATCATTCGCCATTGCCCGTGCACCGCACCGTTGCGGTTGTCCTGGCCGGTTTCACCTTTATAGCTGAGCCCCAATGTATGACGTGGTGAAACCGTCAGGTCCAGCCCTGCTTCCAGAAGCAGGCTATCGCGGTCCAACTCGATGCCGTCGACGGTGTAGGTCTTGCCGCCACCGACCAGGCGTTGACGGGAGTGGCCGCGCAGGTCGCCATAGGTGTGCTTCCAGCCGACGCTCAGGCGGGGCGTCAGTCGCGCTCCCTGATCAAGCACGAAGGGGCGAGCCAGGTGCAGGCCTAGGTCACTGTTGTAATGGTCTTGGGCCTGGCTCCCGTAATGCAGCGCGGCGTCACCGCCTTTCTCTCTGAAGTCATCGCGTTGGTAGCGCTGGTAGCCCACTTGGACATAGGGCTCGACATCGAAATGGCCGACATCCAGGTTGTAGCCGACTTGCCCAAAGACCTGCTGCGTCGTGGCATCGTAACGCCCCTTGAGGCGATCGCTGAAACCGTTGAAGTCAACATGGCGCTTGGTGCCGCCGTCGTGGCTGCCATACACCGCGCCCAGGCGCAGCGCCAGCGGCCCGTCCTGACGCAGGGCGTAGGCGCCCACGTGCCAGCTGTCGAGCCGGCCATCGAATCGATAACCGTCCAGCCGCGTCTCGCTCTTGCCGCCGGCGATCCCCAGCCGCCAAGTCGGGCTGATCGCCCAATCGGTCCCCAACAGCACGCCTGTAGTCGAATGCTTCAGGGCGTAGTCATCCAGGTGCTTGCCGATGCGGCCGCTGTTGCCAATGGCCTGGATCCAGACCTGGCCGTTGCCATCGGTGCCTTGCAGAGTGTTCTGGCCCATGGCCGCGAGCATCCCGGTGCTGATGGGGGCGATGCTGCTCAGGGTGGCGCTGCCCAAGTCTGCCGCGTCATAGCCCGCCAACTGATCGATGGCGTCGGCGGCGATCGTCAGATTGGTACCGAGCAGGGCGTTGATGGCGGTGTTGGGTTTTGACTCCGGGGTGTCTGTCTGTGCTGGGGCGATGGAGGCTTGAGCGATGGGTTGCAGGGGTTCGACGAGTGGGGCTGCCGTTGTAGCTGCTGTTTCCGGCTGGACCGCCGGCTGGGCAATGCTGGGTACTTCGACAGGCCCGAGTGCTGTCGGCTTGACCTGCTGTAGGTCCTCGATAGCCTGCACAAACGCTTGCCCGTTTTCAGTCGTCACCACCTGCGTGACCGGTACGTCGTTGCGGGCATAGGTCAGGCTGACTTGGGTTTCGGCAGAGTAGTCAGGCGTCACCGTCATGAATGCCAGGTCGCTGTCTACCTTTGCGAATTGCCCCACGACCTGCTTCGCATCGATCACCACATGCTGGCTGCTGCCCACGTATTCGCCCGGTGCGGTGACGACTTTCAGGGTCGCGTTGCCCAGTGTCGCGACACCACCGACCTTGATCGTGGCGCTGCCACCCTCGGGGTTGACGCCATAGACCAGGGTTGCGCTCTTCGACAGCGCCAGGTTCCTGGTAACCGTTGGGGCGCCGTTCTGCGGGCTGACCACCAGCTCACCCGCTACGTTCAGCGATTCGACCGTTCCGGCGCCGCTGAACCTGCCTTTGGCCTTCACGAACACAGGCCCCTCCACAGTGCCTGAGTTATCAAACTTGCCCAGCACCTGTACCTCGCCGCCCATATGCCCGGTGTTGATCAGGCTGGCTTTCGGCTCGACCAGGCTTTTGCCGTCGAACCTCACGGTGTTCGTCCACTGCCCCTGTCTGGCATGCAAGTCCTGGAAGTTTCGGACTTCGTCCAGCAGGCCACCCGCGCCGGTATCCAGTTGCAAGACGTTCATGCCGCCTCCACCGTCGCTCGGGCCGATGAGTTTGCCGCCGTCGCTCACGATGACCAGATCGTTGTCGTCGCCTTTTTCCAGCGTGACATCTTGGGTGATCTTGTCGCGCTGGGTGAGCGGCGTATTGGCGAAGGCCTTGAGGCGGGCCTGCATCTGGGCGGCGGTTTCGGAGGCTGGCGACGCAACGCCTTCGGCGGTTGATTGAGCCATTGAAACGTCGGCGTGGCCGAGCGCCAGGGCAATCGCCAGCGCAAGGCAGTGGGGAGCGTACAAAGGTTGGATAGGCATCGGTGTGAACCCTCATGAACAGAGTCCACACTGTAAAAACGCGCCTCGAAGCGTGATGCCAGCCAACTCTGAGTCAGGAGCAAGACACTTTGGATGAAATCTGTAGGCCACTCACAAAGCCATCTACGCATCTGCGCATTGGCCTCCAGCATCCGCAGCTTTGCCCTACAACATCCTCGGATCCATCGGTTTGACCCGCCGCGCAACGTCAACCGCGCTTGAGATACGCCTTCCCATAATGCCGTTCCATTCGCGCCTGGATCAGTTCCAGCGCGATGGACATCAGCCAGTAGATGATCGCCGCCGTGGTGAGCATTTCGATGTAGCGGTAGCTGGAGCGCCCGTAGGACTGTGCCAGGAACATCACTTCCCAGACACCCATCACCGAGATCAGCGACGAGTCCTTGAGCATGGAGATGAACTGGTTGGTGGTAGGCGGGATGATGGTGCGCATGGCCTGGGGCAGGGTGACGCGCCAGAACATCACGGTTTCGCTCAAGCCCAGCGCCAGGGACGCTTCGCGCTGGCCGTGGGGAACGCCCACGATGCCGGCGCGGAAGATTTCGCTCAGGTAGGCGCCGTAGTTCAGCGACAGGGCGATGATCCCGGCGGTGACGGCGCCGGGCACCACGCCCAGTTGTGGCAGGCCCAGGTAAATCAGCAGGATCTGGATCAGCAACGGCGTGCCGCGAAAGAACGACGCATAGAAACTGGCGATGCCGAACGCCACCGCACTGCTGGACAGGCGCGCCAGGGCGGTGATGAAGCCGAGCAACGACGAGGCGACGATCGAACACAGGCACAGGAACAGCGTCAGCACCGCCCCTTGCAGGAAACCGTTGGGGGCCAGGTGCAGCCCCAGCAGGTTTGGCAGCTTGTCGAGGATGATGGAAAACTTCAGGTCGAAGCTCAGGAAGAAGCTTGCGAACAGCACCAGCATCGTGGCCCAGGTCAGGTACAACCGGGTGCGGAAACCCAGGATTTTCTGCAGACGCGACTCGGCCACCGGTTGCGGTGGCCGAGAAGGGGACGGGAAAGAGGTCATTGGGTGATGTCGGCGCCGATCCATTTCTGCGAGAGTTTGCTCAAGGTGCCGTCCTGTTTCAACTGGGCGAAGACTTCACGCACTTTGGCGTCCCACTGGGCATCGCCTTTTTCGATGGCCACCGAGTTCGGCTCGGCGTACAGCGCTTCGCCGGCCAGTTTGAAGCGCTTGTCCTGCGTCAGGCGCGGCTGCGCGGTCACCAGGTTGGTCAGCACCGCGTCCAGGCGCACGCCGGCACCCAGGCCCAGGTCCTGGAACGCGACGTTGTCGGTGTCGTACGGGGCGATCTGGACGTTGTCGAAGGGATAGCTCAACTGGGTGTCTTCGGCGCCTTCGATCACCAGGTTCTTGTTCAGGTAGCTTTCGTAGCTGGAGGCGCTGGTGAGGCCGACTTTCTTGCCGCTCAGGTCCTTGGCGCCATGGATGCTGTCGTCCTTGGCGTTGACCACGATCACCGCCGGCGAGGCGTAGTACTGCACCGGGAAGTCGAACACTTCGGCGCGCGCCTTGCTCGGGGTCATGGAGCAGATGCAGATGTCATACCGGCCGCTCCAGTGCCCCGCCGCGATCACGTCCCAGGACGGTGTCTCCAGGCGCAGCTTCACGCCCAGTTTCTCGGCCACGGCCTTGGCGACGTCCACGTCGAAACCGTCGAGCTGGTTCTGTTCGTTGAGGAACGAGAAGGGTGGATAGCTTTCCATCAACACGCCGACCAGCTCTTTTTTCTGTTCGATGCGGTCCAGGGTGGCGCCGGCGAACACCTGCGACGAAGCAGCCAGTAAGGTCAGGCCCAGGGCCAACAAAGGTTGAAGTTTCATGTGCAGTCCCGGGTAAAAAATAAGTTGTCGTCAGCCGATGGCTGCGTATTAAATAGTTATAAGAACAACTCCGGTAGTGAGTATTTTTCATAAGCTTATGAGTGAATCGCATATGGGCGCAGCAACGACAGTCATTCTCGATGGCGGCATGGGCCGCGAACTGCAACGCCGGGGCGCGCCGTTCCGCCAACCGGAGTGGTCGGCGCTGGCCTTGAGCGAAGCACCCGAGGCCGTGGAGGCCGTGCACGCAGCCTACATCGCCAGCGGCGCCAACGTGATCACCAGCAACAGCTACGCGGTGGTGCCGTTTCACATCGGCGAGGCGCGTTTTGCCGCCGAAGGCCAGGCGTTGGCCGCGTTGGCGGGGGCGTTGGCGCAACGGGCCGTGCAGGCATCCGGCAAAGCGGTGCGGGTGGCCGGCTCGCTGCCACCGTTGTTCGGTTCCTATCGGCCCGACCTGTTCGACGCCTCCCGCGCCAGCGAGCTGCTGACGCCCCTGGTCACCGGCCTGGCGCCCCATGTCGACCTGTGGCTGGCCGAGACCCAGAGTTCCACGGTCGAGGCGCGGGCGATCCACGCCGGGCTGCCGAAGGACGGCAAGCCGTTCTGGCTGTCGTTTACCTTGAAAGACGAAGACACCGACGACGTGCCGCGCCTGCGTTCCGGTGAGCCGGTGGCGCAGGCCGCGGCGGTCGCGGCCGAACTGGGTGTCCAGGCGCTGCTGTTCAACTGCAGCCAGCCGGAAGTGATCGGGGCGGCGATCGATGCCGCCCGTGAGACCTTCGAACGCCTCGGGGTGGCGATCCACATCGGCGCCTACGCCAACGCCTTCCCGCCGCAACCGAAAGAAGCCACCGCCAATGACGGTCTGGACCCGCTGCGCGACGACCTCGATCCGCCGGGCTACCTGCAATGGGCGGCGGACTGGCAGAAACGTGGGGCCAGTCATCTGGGCGGCTGCTGCGGGATCGGCCCGGAGCACATTGCGGTGCTGGCGCAAGAGCTGGCCTGAGCTTTTGCCCCCCATTCTCTGTGGGAGCGAGCTTGCTCGCGAAGAACGATAACGCGCAGCCTTTGTCAGGCCGCGCCGGCCGCTTCGCGAGCAAGCCCGCACCCACAGGGGGCCTTGCAAAGGTCATATCAGCTTACGCTTGCCTCCCGGTTCAGCCGCCCCCCATACATATGTACGCCATGGCGGCTCGAACAGCGCGATAGGGTCCGGACTCTTCAATCAGAACCGGATCCTTCAGATGTCGATTTTTCCCAACGATGAGCCGGGCAGTGCGTCGCCTGGCCCCCGGTCGGACGCGACCGACGCCCAGGCAAGGGAGCAACTCAGGCAGTTGGACCTGCTGGACACCCACCAAATACAGCTGGCCCGTTTGTTCGCCGCCGTTCCCACCTTCGACACGGTCATCACTAACCTGCTGGTCAGCTTGCTCAAGGCCAGGATTGCCCCACAGACCTTTCGCCCCTCGTTGCTGGCGAACCTGGAGCCGGATCACTGTTATGTGAACCGCTTCACCACGAGCCTGAGCGGTGAGCGCACCCTCACGTCATCAGAGCGTTTCACCCAGGTACTGCGCAACAGCCTGCTGACCGACACGGCACCTGCCTTCGCCAAAGGTGGCGTCGGTTTTTTCACCCGCCCCGATTCCCTCAAGGACGCCGACAGCCTCTTTGCCGGCGCACTGGACGGGCCTACGCTGCGGGCCCTGGAGACGGTGTTCCATATCGCCCATCCGCCCACGAACGAGCAGGTGAAACGTGAGTTCCGTGACGAACTGGCGCGCTTTCGCCAGCGCCAGAATTGGGAAGCGTCCCTGGGCGTGACGGCCTCGTCCACCACGCAAGCCGCCCTGGCGCAATTGTTGTGCCGACGTTTCCTGCACCTGTTCGACCTGTACAAGGCCGATCGGGATCCTGTCGCCCAGCCCAGCCACAGTGCGCGAATCCAGCAAAGCGATGACGACCGTTTGCTGGACCTCATCATCACCCACCCGTCCCAGGCCGACAGAAGCCGCTTGTCGCGAGCCCCCGTGCCTCATGTCTACGCGGTCATGCTCGACCACGGCGCGGCGCAGCCGCAGAAGTGGCCGGCGGCGATGGTGATCAGGTTTACCGACCGACCATCGCTGTTCCTGTATTCCATGGAGCGAGGGCTTCAGCGCTTCGAGGCATTCCAGGACCTGGTCAGCCGCGTACGTCCCTTTCTTGACGGCCAGGAACGCAGGATCCAGGACATTTCCACCGAACTGACCGGGCACGTTTTCGAGGTGGCGGCCGCGGACCTGTTGCAGATGCAAGGCGCAGCGCTGGAAAAGGTTTTGGACGCGCCGGCGAACGCCACGGTGGCGGTGAGTGACTTTGCCCGGCTCACCGAAGATGCCCTTGGCCTGCCATCGTTGTCGCTGGCCGGGCCACTGGCGGCCCGCCAGGAAGCCTTGATAGAGAGGCAGCGTCCCGCTTTCTACAAGCGCGCGACACCGGCCGAGCAGGCCCACTATCGTTGTCTCGAAACCCAGGTGTTCGACGCCGTCTACGCCTTGGGCAGCGATGTGCCGACGCTGGTGCAATTCACGCGGCAGAAGATCAAGCAGTACCTGCGGCAAACCCTCCACCCGCGCATCGACGTGGACCCGGACCGGACGCAGGTCAGGCTGTCTTATGGCGACAAGGCCAACCCGAGGCAGTCGCGCACCAGCAGTCTGACTCAGTTGATGCTCGACAATCTGCGAGCGCCGCAATACCCGAACGCCATGCGCGAAGTGCTGGCGGTCTACCTGATCGACCGCCATGGCCAGCGCATCCGACACCCGGACAGCGGCTTCTCGATCACCGTGACCGGGCCCGAGCTGGCCAGCATGGCGACGAGCATCGACGCCGGTGGCAACTATGAAATCCTGTTGCGCCAGCGCATGAATGAACCACGCTACAAGGCGGCCTGGCAGGCGGCGTACCGGGCCAGCCTGGCGTTCAAGGGCTATGAGGCATCGCTTCAGGGCGACGCCGTGTTCAAGGCCAAGGTGATCGACCCGGTCGCCAAGCCCGCCCATCCGCGAAAGTTGCTGGCCAGTTGGCTGGAGGCGGTCCTGCAATCACCCACGGTTGCCGAGCGGGCCTGGGTGGGTGGACGCAGGGTTCATGTCCATGGGCTGCTCCTGGGTGGCAGCGTTGATGGGCAGGGCAACACGCCGCGCAATGCCCTGAGCATCGACGGCGCGCTGATCTTTTCAGACCAGGCCGGACCTGACATCAAGGGCACCGTGGGCGTGTATTTGCCAGACAGCCCCGAGGGCAATGACCTGCATGAGTTTGCCGATCTGAGCGATGGCATTACCGGGCTGCTGCAACAAGAAGTATGGCGCACGTACTTCCGCTCGCGCATTTCCACCCTCAATAAAGAGGAAATAAAGCGCGCCCTGGGGCAGTTTCGTGGTCGCCCCCTGATCCGTGGCTGGCTGATCAGCGGTGACTGGCTTGAGAACTTTCACCGCGCCCACGTCAATTTTCAAAGCGCCTATGCGGACCACCGCTCCAACAGCAACCGGGACATCGGGCTGCAAACCACTGCGCGGGTGGTGATGATGGCGGTTGAAATCGTCATGGACCTGGCCGGCCTGCTGTTGATCCCCGGTTTTCAGATGCTGACCCGTGCCGTCAGGACCGGCTTGCTGGTGCTCAAGACCGGTGCCGTGCCCACCAACACTACGACGCTGGCGTTTGTCCATGCGGTGGCCAACACCCGTAAGACAGTGGGCTTGGGTGGCGTGAGCTTCAATGTGCGAGGGGGCTCCTCGTTCCTGGCAGTTACGGCCCGTCAGAACCAGGCTGGCGCGCCGTTTGGCCTGCCCCTCGAAACAGCGCTTTATCGTCGCTATGCGGTGGCGGACACCACGGTGCTGCGCGGGGTTTCCGCCGATGCCCGGGGCTTCTATCGCCCGGCGATCACCGACAGCGCCACGGGGAGCGTCGCGCGCCGGGTGTATGTGCAGCAGCCCGACGGCGTGGTGTTCCGGGTGCACGACCATACGCCGCTCGGGGCCATCGAGGCGACCATCGTCGACCCGGTATCAGGGTCGAACATCCGCGCCAGTGGCGTGATGAGAAGCACAGTGGCCCGCGCGCCCAATGGCGAGTGGCACGCCGTCGGCTTTGGCCTGGGCGGAGGCAAACGGTCGCCGGCAGGCACGCCCCAACCGGGCCCGTCGAACCCCAACCCCTCCTCGTCAACGCTTCGCGCCGTGGCCGACCTGATCCGCACGCCCAACGCCTGGGACGTGGAGATCATGGACCTGGTCCCGTCACTCATCACCCGCCTTCCAAGCTGGCCACAAAATCGCAGCCTGTTGATCATCGATCAACGACCAGGGCAACGGGATTGGTCGATTCGCTTTACCCCAGGCCAGGTTGAAAGCGGCTATCCGACCGGCACGCATCCGCTGCGGTCCGACACGGACGTCGTGCTGATCCGCACCGGTGAAAACCACTACTCGCTACGATTGGCGGGCGACACCGACGTCACCTTCGATCCGGACGGCAACTGCTTCTTCAATGCCGTTGCCCGGGGGTTGAACGAGGGCCAGTCGCCACAAACCTTCTCGATGCAGCGCCTGCGCAATGAAACCGCCGCCTACATCGAACGCCACCCGGAAATGGGCCAGTACCTGGTAGCGCCGCCCACCGGCCTGCAGCAAGCGCTCGCTGACAATGCCCGTTCACTGGAACATCTGATGGGCAAGGCCGCGGTCTTCGATGTGAGCCAGATTGTCTACGGCACGGTTAACCCGCATAACCTGTTTCAACCGCTGGTGAAGTTTCTCAAGCTGTATGCCGACGACGTGGCGCGTCGAACATTGAACAACGCCTGGAACGCCGACCTGCCGCCGGAGGTGCTGCGACACATCGGCAGCTACCTGTCCCCGCGGGCGCCGGGTCGCCCGATACTGAGCAGCGTTCCGTACTACACGCAAACCGATCAGGCCCTGCGGACCTTCTTCGAGGACACACTACTGCCGCCCATCGAGCGCGCGGCGATTGTCGAACTGCTCAACAATGAGTACCTGATGTTCTCCCAGGACGTGGTGCACATCATGCTCGAATACGGGATCAAGGCTCGCGAACTGACCGATCATCACCCTCGTAACAGCCTGGCCTATGTGCGCTATGACGAGGCGCTGCATGGTCACCTCAACGAGACGCAACTCGAAGAGGCGCTCAACGGTGCCTACCTGGTGGATAGCGAAGACTTGAAGAGGGCCAAGCGGCGCTACGAGCAAGAGACCGGCCACCTCATGGATGACGACGCGGACCTGCTGGAGCAACACATTTACTACGACCGCGCCGACGATCTGGTCGACCTGCTCACCGTGGCGCTCGAGCGATTTCCTGTGTTGCAGGCGCGGGCAAATATTCTTCTCAAGTCCCCGGTGATCGCCTCCAACCTGGGCGGTCTGTTCCCCGTGAGCCTGCTTTCACAATGGATACGCACCCCGAGCATTTCCAACACGCGCCTTCAGCTGATCGGCGATTACGCCAGTGGTCACTATGACGAGCTGACGAGGTACGGTGCCATCGATATCAACTGGATGCGGCCGTTCGATGATTGGAACCTGCACAGCCTGTTCACGCATCGGCAGGCCTTGCTGGACTTTTTCGGCTTTCTCCAGGAGGTGCGGTACTTCAAGGACAGTGACCTGTCGGCGGTCGCCAGGTTGTTCGCGATGCCAGGGCAGCCGCTGTCCAACAGCCGGGTGTCGATCCTGTTCAACCGGCCGAACCTGTGGGTCTCCATTCGCTCGATGCGCGGGATTACCCGTGATGGCGCCAGGGCTATCTGGCATGACTTGATCGGGCCGCAGTTCAGCGACGACAACATCCGTTTCGCGCTGGGACGGCCAGGTTCGCTCGACAGCGAGTCGGCGCTCACCGGTGCCTTGATCGACAGTCTGGTCAATGATGAGGGCCGGGCGCACCGATTGATCCTGGGGGCCTACGCCATGACCGAACGGCAAGCCCAGTACTTCCTCTACAATTTCGATTTTTCAGGAGGGGGCGTGGGGCACAACCGGCTGGATTTCGCCAGTTATGTGAGTGCCCACGGGACCATACCGCAATGGGCCTGGCCGTACGCCCGAAGCGGGGTGACGCCCGAGGTGCTCAAGCCGTTCCTGGCCACGAGGAAGCCGCCTGAGTCCTGATCGTCCTTGATCGATCGCCACCGCGAACCGAGGCGCGGTGGCGATCCTCGTTCACTCATCACGCCGAGCGACATTGCGCCAGGCTGCGCACCTGGCCGCCTTCGCGCTGATTCTCGTCGCTGAGCCATTGCTCGAACGCCGCACCGATCGCCGGCCATTCCGAATCCAGCATGGAGTACCACGCGGTGTCGCGGTTCTGTCCCTTGACCACCATGTGCTGACGGAACACCCCTTCAAACGTGAACCCCAGCCGTTCGGCCGCATACCGGGAGCGAGCGTTGGCGTTGTTGCATTTCCATTCCAGACGCCGATAACCCAGGGCGAAGGCTTCCCTGGCCAGCAGGTAGACCGCTTCGGTGCTCTTAGGCGATCGCTGCATCGAGGCGCCGAACGTTACATGGCCGATCTCGATGCGGCCCTGGGCCGCAACGATGGACATCAGGCTGAGGATGCCTTGCACCTGGTCGTTGGCGCGGTCGATCACCGTGAAGAAGTACGGGTCGAGGTGGGCGGCATGATTGTTCAGCCAGGCATCGAACGCTTGGCGCTCGGAAAAGGGACCGTAGGGCAGGTAGTCCCAGAGCTTGGGGTCGGCGCCCGGGCCTTCGAGCGCTTGCCACAAACCGTCGGCATGGCGCGCCGGGTCGAGTTTTTCCAGGCGGATGAAACGCCCTTCGATGCGTTGGGTGGACGGCGTCGGGGCGCCTTTCCAGTCGGCCAGTGAAGTCAACATGCGGCGCTCCTTACAAGGCTTTGCGAAATTGGATGAAACCGGGGCGTTCGGCGATGCGCTCGTAGAGCTGGATCGCAGTGGCGTTGGTTTCATGGGTCAGCCAGTGCACCTTGCAGCAGCCATCGGCCTTGGCGGTGGTGTAGACGAACTCGATCAACTGCCGACCGACGCCGGTGCCACGGCTCTGTTGGGTTACCAGCAGGTCTTGCAGGTAGCAGGAATTTTCGATGCTCCAGTTCGAGCGGTGATAAATGAAGTGCACCAGGCCGATGGCGGTGTCGCCGCGCCAGGCCAGGGCCCCGTGGGTTGGCTCGCGCTCATCGAGCAGGCGTTGCCAGGTGCTGTGGCTGACCGCTTCCGGCAGCTGTGTGTTGTAGAACGTCAGGTAGGCCTGCCACAGCGGCAGCCAGGCGGCGTGGTCGTCAGCGGTCACGGGGCGGATCTGGATGAGGCTCATGTTCACTCCTTGGGCGAAAAGACGGACATCAGGCGGGCGACATTCTGGTCCTGTGGATCAGGGCTGGCGGCGAGCCCCTGGCGTACCCCGGCGGCATCCGCTGGGCTGCGGTTCTGGCTGAGCTTGCGCTTGCCTTCCAGGCGCTGGAGGGGCAGGGCGAAGCCGACGATGGCCTTGAGCATGCTGTCGATGTACTCGGCCGGTGCGTCGTCGAGGCGCCACGGTTGCGCGCGCCCCGATTCATGGTGGTCGGTGAGGTCGCTGACCAGCTTGCGCAGTCGCGGTGCGTCGCTGAACACCTCGGCACGGCCATAAGCGTGCACGGCCTGGTAGTTCCAGGTGGGCACGACCTTGCCGTGCTCGTGTTTGCCTGGGTAGAACGCCGGGCTGACGTAGGCATCGGCCCCGGCGAATATCACCAGCGCTTCGGCGCCGGCTTCGAGGTCGCGCCATTGCGGGTTGGCCCGGGCCATGTGCCCGTAGAGGCTGCCGTTGGGCCCTTCCTGCGGGTCCAGCAGCAACGGCAGGTGGCTGGCCTGCAAGCCCTGTTCGCCATGGGTGACCAGCAAGGCCAGGCGACACTCGCTCATCATCCTGTGCAATTGGGGCAGGTCATCGACGGCAAAGGCTTTGGGGTTGTACATGATGTTTTTCCTTGGCGAATACGTGCATCGTAGGCAGGCTAATGGTCTGTTGTAAGAGCCACTTGAGACCAATTCGATAGGTCCATTGCGAGGGTTGTCATGAGCCACGCCGTACCGCCGCTGTCGTTCAATCCGGCCGGCATTGAGCTGGATCGCCGCCAGGGGCTCAGCCGCCAGCTCTACCAGGCGTTGCGGGCGCGGGTGCTGGACGGACGCCTGGCCAGCGGCACGCGCCTGCCGGCCAGCCGCGACCTGGCGGCGGCCTTGTCGATTTCCCGCAACAGCGTGGTACGGGCCTACGATCAGTTGTACGCCGAGGGCTTCATCGAGGGGCGGGTGGGGGACGGTACCTATGTGGCGCAGTTGTCCTCGCCAGGATCGGGGTGGCCGCTTCGCGAGCAAGCTCGCTCCCACAATGGAACGCGTGCCTGCGCAGGAGCGAGCTTGCTCGCGAAGGAGCCCGCGCCGAAAAACATATCCACAAAAATATCCACAGGGTTGTCAACAGGCTTATCCAAGGAGTTATCCACAGATTGGTTGGATTTACCTGTGCTTTCATCCAGTAAAGTTATCCACAGCGGTGCCTTGGGACGGGTCGAAAAGCACTATTTGGCCCAACCTCCCAGCGGTCCGCCTCGGGCGTTTCGGGTGGGTGTTCCGGCGTTCGACCTGTTCCCGTTCGACGTCTGGGCCAAGCTGAATGCGGCTTTCTGGCGCAAGCCCGACCTGCAACAGCTGTGCTACGGCGACTCCCAGGGCGATGCGCGCTTGCGTGGCCTGATCGCGGCTTACCTGCGCAGCTCTCGCGGCTTGTCGTGCACCGCTGAACAAATTGTGATCACCAGCGGTGCACAGCAGGGCATCAGCCTTTGTGCACAGTTGCTGGTTGACCCTGGCGACGTCGTGGCGGTGGAAAATCCGGGCTATCGCGCGGCTGGGCATGCGTTCTCCGTGGCCGGTGCCGATGTAAGGGGCGTAGCGGTGGATGGCGATGGCCTGGATTGCACCGCGCTCAGTGCGTTGAGCCATTGCCGGCTGGCCTATGTGACGCCGTCCCATCAATACCCGACCGGGGTCGTCATGAGCCTTGCACGGCGCCTGGAGCTGTTGGCTTGGGCCGAACGCAACGACGGCTGGATCGTCGAGGACGACTATGACGGCGAGTACCGCTACAGCGGCGCGCCGCTGGCGCCGTTGGCGGCCCTGGATCGCCAGGGGCGCGTGCTCTATGTCGGGACGTTCGGCAAAGTGGCGTTCCCGGCCCTGCGCCTCGGTTATCTGGTGCTACCTGCGGGTTTGGTCGATGCCTTCGCCCGGCGTCGGGCCGTGGATGTGCGTCACTCCGAAGTCAGCACCCAGGCGGTGATGGCCGAGTTCATGGCGGCCGGGCATTTCCAGCGTCACATCAGGCGGATGCGCCGGGCCGCGCTGGCCCGGCGTGACGCGCTGCTGGCCGGTTGGCCCAAAGGCATCCCGGGGGTCGGCACCCTGCCAACCGTCGTCGCCGGGCTGCATGTCACGGTGCCGGTGGAGAGCCTGGCCCGTGAGCGCGAGCTGATCGCCCAGGCGACGGCGGCGGGGGTCGAAGTCAATGGCCTGAGCAGCTATTGGCTGCCCAGCACCACCGCGCCCATCCACGGCGGGCTGGTGCTGGGCTTCGCCGCGGTCCCGCCGGCGGCCATCGCGACCGCATTGGCGAGCCTGGCGCAAGCCTGGAAGCCCTGAGGCCTCGGTTCATGTTCGTAATACCGTTAACTCAAAAACACCACCGCCCCGTGGCGAGGGAGCTTGCTCCCGCTGGGCTGCGTAGCAGCCCCAAAGCTTGGGACCGCTGCGCGCTCCAGCGGGAGCAAGCTCCCTCGCCACGAGCCCTGATAAACCTGAAGTGAACGGCACTACGGCTCATGACCGGGTTTTTTGGAAGAACACCTCCTTGGCCTGGTCCACGGCAATTTCGCTGCGGTAACGGTCGATCAACTGGCGCTGGCTGAGGGCTTGGCCGGCGTCGGTGGCAACGGCCTGCTGGCTGGCTTGCTCAATGGTTTTCAAGCGCGCCGAAAGGAACGCATAGGCAGGCACCCAGTTGGTCGAATAGCGGAAGTCGGCGAACCAGAGCGTCTTGCCGCTTTTCACGTCCTTGATCTCGTACCGGTCGAGGTAGCCGTAGGGCGGGTTCTTGATGCGTTGTCGGCTCTTCTGTTTGGTGATGGAGATCTGGTTCCGGCTTTTAAGCCACACGATGCTGCTCATGGTCGGCGGGCGCTGCTTGATGACATTCAACACAGTGTCGAAACCCAGGACGTACAACGCGCTGGCTTCGCGCTCAAGCTGCGTGCGCAAGGCTTGCGCCGAGCGCCGTTGTGCTTCTGGCAGCTCGAACGTTTCGTTCGAAGCCACGCCTTGGGCCTGGTCGAGGGCCTTCTGGATGGCCGCGCTGACTTTCTCCATCCTGCTGGCGTGGGCATTGAGGATCATCCCGATCCCGGCGGGCGTCTTGTCGGGCTGCGTGACCGCGTCTTGCATCTGCGCCTTGAACGCCGCCAGGCCGTTGATCAGGTCCTGGCCCTTGGTGACGCTGACGTCCAGGGACGGAACCGCGGGCGGCGTCGCGTCGGGTTTGACATGGGGGATCCACTCGCCGGTTTCCTTGCGGTGGAACGTGACGATGATCTCCCCCGAGAACGGGTTCTTCACATCGACCCAATCGGTTTCCTCCATCAACCGGGACAAGCGCGGCTCACCGCTGACCAGACCCCAGAAGCGCGCCCGGATGAATTTTTTCCTCGGTCGGGGGCGTTGCTCGTACGGAGAACCGGCGTTGCGCCTATCCCGGCGCTCATCGAGGGCCGCCGCCAAGTGCTGCATCGTGGTTTGTTCCAGCGTGGCAATCCCCTTGCGCAGACGGGCCAGTTGGAGCGGCCGCACGTTGCCCCTGTACTCGTTGCCCAGGTAGTGCAGGTGTTCGTCGATGGCGACGAACTGCTCGGCCAGGCTGCCGAACGCGTCGATGCGTTCATCGAGGCGAATCACGCTGCGTTCGTCGATGGCATCGCGCAGGCTCTGGAACGCGACCGTGGCGTTATCAACGATATGGTTGATCGCTTCCCAGCCTTCGGGCATCGATCCGACGCTGTCGAGTGTCAGGCACAGGTGGCGGAACATATCCAGCTTGATCAGGCGCAGGTCGGCGCTGGTATAGAGCGGCATTTTCTTGCGGTGCCGGCGGATGAACTCGAAGCCTTCATAGCCGACGCTCTTCAGTTCGATGAACCGCGTCTCCATGTAGTCCAGGCGCTCGATCATATCGTCGCCGACGCTGATCATGCTTTCGGCCGCGTCGATGTGTTGTTGCTCCAACACCCTGACCCCGGAGGTGACCATGCTTTTGGCCTTGCCCAGGGCCGGGACGAACCGTTCCCCCAGCGCCTCCATCTCGGCGAAGGTGAAGTTGATCTGCGCATTCAGGTAGCCGAGCCGTGTGCGGGGGTAGTCGGGCCGGGACTGGAACAGCGGCCATTCCATCAGGGTTTTCAGCGCTTGTTCGTAGTTTTCCCGCTGGGCCTTCAACGTTGCGATGTAGGTGTCGCGCTTGACCTCCCTGGCGGTGCCCGACGCCGCGTCCATTTCCACGGCGTACATGGTCAACAGTTTCTGGTTCTGCGGTTTCTTGGCTTCGAATTGGTTCAGCGAAGCCAGCAGGTCGATCCGGCGCCGCTGCGCATCGGCGATGACTTTCTGCCGGATGCCCCTGGAGCCGCTGCCACGCACGCGCAAGCGTGTATCGATGTGCCATTTGCCGTGGGCATCGCTGATCAGCGGGGGGCCTTCGCGCGCAGGGTCCTGGGCGTCGACGATAGACACCAGCTCGCCTTCGACCTGCACCTTGAACCATTTGCCGGCCATTTTCGCACGCCAGATCCCATCCTGTTCGTAGAGACCCTTGAGGGCACCGTCGCTTTGGAATGAGCCGGGGTTTGCCGGTTCGTCGATGCTGAAGCTGTCGAGCTGCCGTGTGCTGTCCTTCGAGATGCCCATCAACGCGCCGCTGGAGCGGATGGCCTCGAAGTGCTCGGTGGGCAGCGAAGCGCTGGCAAGCGGCGCGAGTTGTTCGATCACCAGCTTATGAGGCGGCTTAGGCAGACTTTCCAGTTCGCGCACTTCTTGCGAGATTGACTCGCGGTGAGTGTTTCTGGCCGCCCTGGCGCGGTCGACGGCATGGGTGATGATCGCCAGCGCGATGTTCAACAGCAGGTCGGTGAACGCCTCCCACTTGGCCGGCCGGTCGGCCGCATCCTTGCCCTGGGTGAGCTTGTCGATGTCGTCCAGGATCTGCCAGAGCCAGCCGGCGGTGCCGACGGCGGTGCCCAGGTAGGGCAGGGCGAGGTTGAACAACAACCAGCCCGCGCGCTTGAAGGTCTCCCAACGGTTTTCCCGGTTGGACACCGATTGACGATCGGCCAGGTCAACCAGGGCCATGGCATTGGCCTTGAACAACAGCGGCAGGAAATTCGTCCCCAGGGTCTTGTCGGTCAAGCTGACGGGACCGCTGTTGGCCAAGGCGCTCAACGGGTCGGCGACGAATGCCACGATACCCCAAGGGGAGGGCAAGACATCCGGAAAAACGAATCGGCCGTAATCGTCGCGCACGCCATCGGGCAACCAGGCCAGTATCGATTGGCGTAACGTTGGGTCTTGTCGGATGGCGTACAGCAGGTTGCTGAAAGACGGATACTGGCTCAGTTGCGGTTCCAGCATGGGCCGATACAGCAGGCAGGGCCCGGCGCTGGAGTTCTCGGGGCCGATGATGAACATGTTGCTCACCACGTCTTGCGCGTCGCCCAGTTGCAGTTCTGGCACGAAAGCCAGTGGGCGCAGGACGATGGTTTTGCCGTCCACCTTGCGATCAGCTGGCGCAGGCTCCATCAGCGCGGCGACGTAGCGGTAGCCGGTGTCGTCGAGGTGACCCTGGCCGCGGATCTTGCATTCGAGCGCCAGCATCGGCAGCTGGATGCGCAACTGAGCGGTGTACAACTGTTCGCGGCGGCTCGATTCAGCCGGGTCGTCGAGCAGCATCCGCTTGATCAACTCGGGGTAGACGCGACCGATATCGACCTGGGTGATGAGGTTCTCGACGTACTCGACGGTCAGCCATCCGGGCGTTGGCGTGTCGTCCCGCAGCTTGACGGTCTTGTCGCCGACGGGGAGGGAGATCAGGTTTTGCAGGGCCAGCTCGACGAGGCTCAAGCGCGTGGTCTCGATCTGGCCGGGTACCGCGAAGCTCCCCCAGATCACCGGGCTGCGCACCTCGATCTCGATGTCCTCCAAATCAAGCTTCGAGGCGTCGGCATGGTCCGCGACCATCTGCTTTTTCAGCAGGTTCAGCGTGAAGTCCTTGAGCGGCGCGATGCCGTCCAGGTAGGTCTTGCCAGCATGCACCTGGTTCAGGATCGACAGGTTTTTCATGTGCTGGGCAAACAGGATCTGATCGGACGGCGAGGCATCCATTAACCAATGAGGCATCTGTTTCTGGAACCAGGCCACGAGCAGATCTTCTTCGCCTTCTTCAACACTGGCAGGAGGCTCGTAGGTTTCCCATGTCTGTGGGAAAGACCCGATGATCTCGATCTGTTCGGCAATCATCCCGCAGGCCTTGTGATCGAAAATATTGCCCTCAGGCTCATACAGACGCCATTTGATCTTGCGATAGGTGGCCGGATCGAAATGGGCGGCGAGGGATTGCCCCAGGGCCTGCTGTGAATCGAATTTCTGGTAACCGCCGGCGATCGAGTACTTGAGGATGACCTCCTTCTTGTCGAGGGTGCCGATCAGCACGATCGAACTGTCACTCAGGCGCTTCGTGCTGGGGCCGTCGACATTATCGATGTCGATCAAATAGGCGTGGCAATCGTAAGGGTCGTGCTCTTTGCGGTTCTTGCGGTCGGGGTAGGCGAACAATCGTCGAGCCATGTCGCACTCGGTCGCGGTCCAGCCCTTGATGCGCCCGACGTTCCAGGCCTGGCGCAGCGCACTGGAGAGTAGGTGCCAGCGGGGACCGGACCCACCGAGAGAGTCGTTCCAATACGCCAGTTGCTGTTCCTGGCAGGCTGTCAGCATGGCCGGCATCAGCTCATTGAGCAGGCGCCCGATCTGGTCGATTCGCACCGGTAAATGCACATCGGGGGAGGTGAGTGGCAGCTGGGTCAGGAAGTGCAGGCCTTCGATCAGCAGTATCGAATCGTCTTTTTCATTCACCAGGCCGGCGAGTATTTCGCTGAGGGTTTCGTAGCGCGTGGACTGTCGCACGATTTGGTCATCGACAATGTCCCAGGCCGGCTCGCCCACCACGGTATTGTGCGGATCGAGGTTCAGCGTGGGGTAGAGCTTCCTGAGGCCATCGCGCAGAAGAATCGACGCGACCTCCGGATACGTGGGCCCGGCGAGCAACTGATTCAGGATCGCATCCTTGGGATTGGCATCGGCCTTGGGTATCGTGGGGGTGGCTGTGGGTGTCATCTGAGTCTCCCTGTCTCGCGACGTATGGAATGGCGAAGCCGAGCGCTTCGGGATTGCCATGCTAGCGGCGCGAAAAACAGGGGCGGCGGTAACTATGTATGGGGCTTTTGGGGGAGGTGGCTGGGGGATCGCCATCGCGAGCAAGCTCGCTCCCACACTGGAGTCACGGGTGTACCCAAGACTACAAACCCCACCGACCCTGTGGGAGCGGGTGTATCCAGGACTACAAACCCCACCGACCCTGTGGGAGCGGGCTTGCCCGCGAAGACGCCAGCTCATTCAGCACGGCGGTGCCTGACTCACCGCCATCGCGAGCAAGCCCGCTCCCACACTGCAATTGCGGGTATGCCAAGGCTTTCACACCCTCAGGTCAGGGACGACCTCACTGCGCTATTGACCCGACTTGATCCTCGTCCAAGCCCGCGTGCGCGCCCGTTCGGCGTCCCGTGGCAAGGGTTGCAAGGTGTACAGCGTGGCCATGGCCGCTTCGGTCGGGTACAGGTTGGGGTTCTGGCGGATCGCCGGGTCGACCTTTTCCGTGGCGTCCTTGTTCGGGTTCGGGTAGCCGACAAAGTCGCTGATCGGGGCGATCACCTGCGGTTGCAGCAGATAGTTGATGAAGGTGTAGGCATCTTCCGGGTTCTTCGCTCCCTTGGGGATGGCGAGCATGTCGAACCAGATCGGCGCGCCTTCCTTGGGCAAGCGCATGTCCACGACAACGCCGTTCTTGGCATCCTTGGCCCGGTTGGCCGCCTGGGAGAAGCTGCCGGAGTAACCGACCGCCACGCAGATGTCGCCGTTGGCGATGTCGGCCATGTACTTGGACGAGTGGAAATAGGTGATGTACGGACGGATCTTCATCAACAGCGCTTCGGCCTTGGCGTAGTCCGCCGGCTTCTTGCTGTTGGGGTCCAGTCCCAGGTGCTGCAAGGCCAGGGGCAGGATTTCCGATGGCGAATCGAGCAGCGCCACGCCACACTGCTTGAGCTTGCTGATGTTCTCTTCCTTGAAGATCAGGTCCCAACTGTTCACCGGCGCGCTGTCACCCAGGGCGGCCTTGACCTTGTCCGGGTTGAAGCCGATCAGAATGGTGCCGTACATGTAGGGCACGGCGAATTGGTTGCCCGGGTCGTTGGCTTCGATCAGCTTCATCAGCTTGGGATCGAGGTGATTCCAGTTCGGCAGCTTGCTGCGGTCCAGGGGCTGGAACACCCCGGCTTCGATCTGCTTGGCCAGGAACACATTGGACGGCACCACCACGTCGTAGCCCGAGTTACCGGTCAGCAGCTTGGCTTCCAGGGCCTCGTTGGTGTCGAAGATGTCATAGACCAGCTTGACCTGGCTGTTCTGCGCCTTGAAATCCTCCAGCGCCTTGGGCGTGATGTAGTCGAACCAGTTGTAGACCCGCAGGGTCCGCTCTTCGGCATGTACCGCGCCGCCGAACAGCGCAGCACACAGGGCTGGAACCATCAAACGCTTGAGTCTGCTCATGCTTTTCTTCCTCATTGGGCGCTTTGGAAACCTTCAAGGACGTTCACGGCGTTGATGCCGATTTCTGCCACCGCGTACCCGCCTTCCATCACGAACAGGGTCGGCTTGCCGAGTGCGGCGATGCGTTTGCCCATCGCCAGGTAATCCGGGCTGTCGAGCTTGAATTGGGAGATCGGGTCGTCCTTGAACGTGTCCACACCCAGGGACACGACAATCACATCGGCGTCGTAGCCACGGATTTCGCCACAGGCCTGCTCCAGCGCCGCGCTCCAGGTGTCCCAGCCCGAGCCGGCCGGCAAAGGATAGTTGAAGTTAAAACCTTCACCGTCGCCCTCGCCGTGCTCGTCGGCGTAACCCAGGAAAAACGGAAACTCCGCCTCTGGATGGCCGTGGATCGAGGCGAACAACACGTCGCTGCGCCCGTAGAAAATCGACTGGGTGCCATTGCCGTGGTGGTAATCCACATCGAGGATGGCGACCTTGCGATGACCCTGGTCGAGAAAAGCCTGGGCGGCGATGGCGGCGTTGTTGAGGTAGCAATAACCGCCCATCAAGTCACCGGCGGCGTGATGCCCCGGCGGGCGGCACAACGCAAACGCACTGCGGGCGCCGGCCTGGATGTCGGCCTGGGCGGTCAGGGCCACCTGGGCGGCGCTGTAGGCCGCCTGCCAGGTGCCGGCAGTGATCGGCGCGCCGCCATCGAAACTGTAATAGCCGAGCTGGCCGTGCAGGCTGGTTGGCATGACCGTGCGCAACGTCCGCGCCGGCCAGGTATAGGGCAACAGATCTCCCTCGCGATTGAACGCGGCCCAGCGCTCCCAGGCTCCTTTGAAAAACGCCAGGTACGCCGCGCTGTGGATACGCTGGATCGGCCCGAGACCAAAATCCCGTGGCGCCTCGACCGGGCCCAACGCCCGCGCCTTGACCCGCTCCAGCACATGATCGGCCCGCGAAGGCATCTCGAAACAGGGCATCAGCTGCCCATCCATCAACTCACAGCGGCCGTGATGCAGGTGGTGATCGTCGGAATAGATCGTCAGCATTTATTGTTCTCCGCAAGGCTGTTCCGGTAACTGACAGTCTTGCGGGATGCGCTGTTGGAGAGAACGGCAGGAGCGGCCAAAAGGGGATCGAAATGGCCAAAAGGTTTGACCGTAAATGGCTCTTTGTGGGGGGCAAGGAGAGGTGGGCATTCTCTCTGTGGCGAGGGGATTTATCCCCGTTGGGGTGCGAAGCAGCCCCAAAACTCAACACGATCTATCTGGCTGACTAGTCAACCGATATTCTGAGGGAGACGAGGCGATGCGAAAGCTCCGGTTTCTGATTGCTCAAGGTGCGGAACTGCGGCGAGTGCACCTTTGCTTCGTTGACCGGCCCTGGCTCCATGAAAAATAAGGTGCCTCGCCCGAAAAAGGCCGCCAGCTTACGCAACTGGTTGAAGGTCAGCCCCGCCTCGCCGGCCATCACTTTTTCAAAGCTGGCAGGTGCTATATCGATCTCACGGGCGAGCTCGTCCCGAGTCATACCGTGATCGGTACAACACCAGTCTATCCGCGCGAGATTGATTGGATACGTTCCATGATTTGAGTATGTAGACGGTGTGTACCGGTGAACATGAGCCACCAAAGCTAGCTGCCGAAAGCTTGATGCGGTCGGGCCTATGACTTTCCCGGGGAGCTAGCATGCCCGAGTGTCATCGATACCGGCTCGGCCAGTGTTATGGAAACGATAGAGCTCGAGGGCAGGGCTGAAAAGCCGGCGGATTCTGGTGCGGTTGTAGGCAAAGGCGCAAGGATATGTGGCTTGGAGGTGCGGTGGTCAGCCTGGCTTGACTCTCAGAAGGTGGAGAAGCAGGAGCAAGCATCCACGTGAATGTTATTGAAGGGGGCAATAAATCCAAAGCCGCTCGCCAACAACGTCACGCACTCAGTGTTTTTCCCACGAAGCCCTAGGAAAACGGCGCAACCGATGTAGAAGGGGCCTACAGCCCAACCCTCCGCCCCTGCGTTAGCGTCCGTCTTGCCTTGACTGGACGAGACTTCCCCCTCCGTGACACGCAAAAAAAATATCCCCCAGGTTCAAAACCCGCCCGGCGGCGACGGCCATCACGTCACCTATCGGGACATGACTCCCAGCGAACTGGCCGAGCGCGAAGCCGGGCAATTGGCTCATGAAGCCATGCTTGCCCGGCAGGCTGCCTATGAGAAGGAACGCTGGGCCACGGTAGAGAAAAAGCTACGACCCGTGGTTGGAAGCGTGTTCGCCAAGAGCTGCAAGCTGCCTGACGGCATCACTGATTACAGCAACCCCAACGGCTACGTGCCGGCAGACCTGGTCAAGCAGTACGGCGAGTTGGTTTGGCTCGGTGGCCGGCAGGCTGACGCATCGGGGGCTGTTCCCCTCAAGCGGATTGCCGCTGGTGCAATGCCCGTCTCGGTGGGCGGGTTCGCCCTCGGCGGCACAGCGCTTGGAACGGCCAAGGCAGCGGCCGGCAGCACCGTCATAGCCGGCCTGTTGACCGGCCTGGTCGCCCTGCTCTGGCCTTCCAGCCTGGGCGATAGCTCGCTTTATTCCGAAGAGCAACTGCGCAACCTCAAGCAGGCCCGCAGCCGTATGCGCTTGCAAATCGAGCAGCAGGCAGACGGTAGCCTCAAAGGGTACGGTTATTACACCGGGCAGAATCGTGATTGGGAAATGGTGGATGTGGTTCACCTCGCTCCTCGGGCCGATCAGTATGTTGCTGATCTGGGCGACGGTGTCGAGTTGATCTGGACGCCGGCTATTGATCCGGCTGACACGTTGGGTATCCCAGCTTTGGAAGCGGCGCCTCAGGCGCCTGCGGTCTGGATCTATCCGCCGACGCCGATGGCCGACAGCATCATTGTTGATCCGATTTATCCGCCGGAGTATCGGGATTTTATTTTGGTGTTTCCGGTGGAGTCGGGGGTTCGACCGGTTTATGTAGTGGTGAGCACTTCCCACCATGATTACCATCCGGCGCCGAAGTCACTCTCGGCATATCCCGATGCAACCTATGCGAAGGGTAAAACCCGAATGAAAGGTGGTGCGTTGCGAAAACGCTGGAAATTGTCGGACGGAAAAATTTTGGAGTGGGACTACCAACATGGCGCATTGGAAACCTACGATAAAAGAGGAAACCACCTTGGCGAATACGATCCGGTCACAGGAGCTCAAACCAAACCAGCCAATCCGAAACGGAAGATAGAACCATGATTTTTGAGATTTGCGCCTATGACAAAATCACTGAAGATTTGAAGTTTGTACTCCCGATTCCACTTGGTCACACTGAAGAGCTGAGAGCGATCATGCATTGGAGCAGGCCCGAGGACGAGCTGTTCGTATACAACCTCACCCAGGACCAAATCATCCAAATCGAAAAAATGATAAGTACAAACTTCGATGACCCGAAATGCGACTTCCAGATTTCATCGCATCTGGCAAATTAGCCATAGGGTTTGGTGGGCCGTCTCATTATCCAGTCCCTGCTTGAACGCGTGCCAGCCGAGCAAATCGTCGCCCTGGTCAGGAGAAATAGGGACAAATTTATTTACTGAAATACGAATTGTGGCGAGGGAGCTTGCTCCCGCTGGCCTGCTTAGCAGGCCCCTGTGTTTCTTCAGATTTTCCGCAGTCTGTGTCCCGCTAGTGCCAATTACATGGCAAACCGAATCGCCTAAATAGACCGTTGGTTCACGCGCTTGGAGAGCGCTTCGGCGCTTTCTTTGCGCTCGGAGTAACGATCCACCAAGTAATGTTCGCGGCCTCGCACGAGCAGCGTGAACTTCATCAGCTCCTCCATCACATCCACAACGCGGTCGTAGTAGGGCGAGGGTTTCATGCGCCCTGCTTCATCGAACTCGAGAAAGGCTTTCGGCACCGATGATTGATTGGGGATCGTGACCATGCGCATCCAACGACCCAGCACGCGAAGCTGGTTCACCGTGTTGAACGATTGAGATCCGCCACAGACCTGCATCACTGCCAGGGTCTTGCCCTGCGAGGGACGAACCGCCCCGAGTGCGAGGGGGATCCAGTCGATCTGTGCCTTGAATACGGCAGACATGGAGCCGTGACGTTCTGGCGAGCACCAAACCTGCCCCTCCGACCACATCACCAGGTCACGGAGCTCCTGCACCTTGGGGTGGTCAACCGGTGCGTCGTCTGGCAACGGCAACCCGGAAGGATCGAAGACAACCGTCTCAGCGCCCATGAGTTCCAGAAGGCGCGCAGCCTCTCGTGTCAGTAACTGGCTGAAGGAACGTTCACGGGTCGACCCATACAGTAAAAGGATGCGCGGTTTATGGGGTGGCACTGCTCGTTCCGACAGTTTCTCCGGGGTCGGGACGTCAAGCAGTGACAGATCGAGATTCGGGAACTCATTAGCGGTGTCGCGGGTGAATTCGGTCATCACAGCGCTCCCACGGCGTCCAACGCCTGTTTCAGTTCTGTCTTGCCAAGGGTGCTGAGGTCGAGAGCAAAGAACGCCGCAAAGCGCTGGCGGATTTTCGCGACCGTCGCGTCGAATGCCGCTTGCACCTCCTCATCACTGCCTTGCACATCCGATGGATCAGCCAGGCCCCAGTGACTCTTGATCGCCGGTCCGAAGTAGACAGGGCAAGGCTCGCCCCTGGCCTTATCACATACCGTGATCACTATGTCTGGCGGGTTATCGGCGAAGCTTTCAGAGCCCTTGCTGTAGAGCCTTGAGGTGTCGATGCCGAGGTTCTGCAAGGTGCTGACTGCGCGTGGATTGAGGCGCCCACTAGGGACGCTTCCCGAACTGATCGCGCTTATTCCCTCGGGTGCCATGTGGTTGAACAACCCTTCGCTCAGCACGCTCCGGCAGCTATTGGCGGTGCACATGAACAGGATTCGCATGGGGTACTCCTGCCGCTTTCGGCGGTCGTCAGAGGCTAAGGCGCAACGCCAGAGCAGAAAGGGTGAATCACTCGATAAGGGCTGGGCAGCAGGCTGTTTCGCGCACGGGACGTCCGTTCATATGCTGTAGGCGGGAGGTGTTGTCCTTGAGCCAGTCGATATTGGCCTTCGAAGTCCGTTGCAGGATGTCACGCACCCAATCGGGAAGCGCCGGATTAAGACGGTAATAGACCCATTGGCCCTGACGGCGATCAAGCAGCAAGCCGTTGCTGCGCAGTAGGGCAAGGTGTCGGCTGATCTTTGGCTGGCTGTCGTCGAGTGCGCACATCAACTCGCAAACGCAGAGCTCGCCTTGTTCGGCAATCAGCAGGATGGCGCGGACGCGAGTCTCGTCGGCCAGGCTCTTGAAGACATCGAGGGGCGTGATCATGTCGCGCACTCGTAACATATGGAAAATCGAATATACGTATTTCCATATGTTTCGTGCAAGGCGATATTTGATGAAAGGCCTGGCGTCGAACGCCTGATGCCGTTCACTTCAGTCGGATGAAACCTTTGTGGCGAGGGAGCTTGCTCTCGCTGGCCTGCGTAGCAGGCCCCGGTGTTTCTTCAGGTAAACCGAGTTCTCTGGTTTTGCGACTGCTGCGCAGTCGAGCGGGAGCAAGCTCCCTCGCCACGGGAATTGTGTTGAATTCATCGCGAGCAAGCTCGCTCCCACAGGGGATTGGTGGGGCTATTTACGCTTGAGCATCTCCGGCAACTGCGCCACCAGCTTCTGATTATTCAACGGCGCGCGGATGAACCCGCGTTGCTTACCGTCCGGGCCGATGACGGCGAGGTTGCCGCTGTGATCGACGGTGTAGTTGGGTTTGCTGGTGTCCGCCGGGATGAACGGAATGCTCACCGCATTGGCGAGTTTTTGCAGGTCTTCGATGGAAGAGGCGGTGAGGCCTTTGAACTGCGGATCGAAGTAGCCCAGGTACTGCTTGAGCTGCTGGGGCGTGTCGCGGTTCGGGTCGACGCTCACCAGCACGATCTGCAGCTTGTCCACAGCCTCCTTCGGCAACTCGCTTTTGATCTGGCGCAGCTGGGCGAGGGTGGTCGGGCAGATGTCCGGGCAGAAGGTGTAGCCGAAGAACAGCAGGCTCCATTTGTCTTTCAAGCCATCCATCGCCACCGGTTGGCCGTCCTGGTCGGTCATTTTCACGTCCGGCAGGTTGCGACTCTGGGGCAGCAGGATGATGCCGGCGTCGATCAGCCCCGTCGGGTCGCCTTCGCCCTTGCCGGACAGCACCTTGTTGACGGTAAGGCCGAGGATCAGCGCGATCACGGCCACGAGGGCGAAGACGGTTTTCTGGGTTCGAGTCATAGGCTCAACAGTAAGTAATGATCTACAAGCAGGGCGATGAACAACAGGAACAAGTAGTAGATAGAGTACTTGAACGTGTTGATCGCCGCGTGCGGCCGGCTGCCACGGTACAACACCACGGCCCATTGCAGGAACCGGGCGCCGAGTACCAGGGCGCAAATCAGGTAGAGCATCCCGCTCATCTGGATCACGAACGGCATCAGGCTCACCGCCAGCAGCACCAGGGTGTACAGCAGGATATGCACCTTGGTGTAGTGCTCGCCGTGGGTCACCGGCAGCATCGGGATGTCGGCCTTGGCGTATTCCTCCTTGCGATGGATGGCCAGGGCCCAGAAGTGCGGTGGGGTCCAGGCGAAGATGATCAGCACCAGCAGCAGCGGTTCGGCGCTGACGTGACCGGTGGCGGCCACCCAGCCCAACAGCGGCGGCGCGGCGCCGGCGAGGCCGCCGATGACGATGTTCTGCGGCGTCGCCCGTTTCAGGAAACCGGTGTAGACCACCGCATAGCCCAGCAAGGAGGCCAGGGTCAGCCAGGCGGTCAGCGGGTTGGTGAAGGCCAGCAGCAACGCTTGCCCGGCCACGGCCAGGGCCAGGGCGAAGGTCAGGGCGGCGGCAGGGGATACGCGGCCCTCGGCCAGCGGCCGTTTGTGGGTACGGGCCATGACCGCGTCGATGCGCCGGTCCACCACGTGGTTGACCGCCGCCGCGCCACCGGCGCACAAGGCGATCCCCAGGTTGCCGAACACCAGCACCGTCCACGGTACGCCGGCGCGAGTGGCGAGGAACATGCCTACCAGCGAGGTGATCAACATCAGCACCACCACCTTGGGCTTGGTCAGCTCCAGGTAATCGCGCCAGATCGCCCGGCTGTGGCGTTCACCGGTCAGGGTTGCCATGGCATCTCTCCTTTTATCGTGATGGGGCTGGCGCCGTGCTTATGCGGCGTGAACCGCCAGCGCAGCGGCACCTGATGCCTGACCCGGACCAAGCTGGTCCGGGCGTGATAATTGACCAGCACCAGGGTCAGCAGCAGCGCGGCGCCCCCGGCGTTGTGGGCGACGGCCACCGGCAGCGGCAAATGGAACAGCACGTTGCTGATGCCCAGGGTGATTTGCGCCGCCAGGGCCACCAGCACCAGGCCGGCGAGGCGGGTCATGCCGACCGTCTTCAACTGCCAGGCCAACCCCAGCAGCACCACCGTGACCAGCAGCGCGCCAATGCGGTGGGTCAGGTGGATGGCGGTGCGGGCATTGCTGTCGAGCTGCCCGCCCAGGTAATTGGGGCCGATGTGTTGGGTCAGGTGAAAGCCGTTGGCGAAATCCGCTGGCGGCAGCCATTGGCCGTGGCAGGTGGGGAAGTCGATACAGGCCACCGCGGCGTAGTTGGAACTGACCCAACCGCCCAGGGCGATCTGGCCGATCACCAGCAACAACCCGGCGGTGGCCCAGTGTTGCAGGCGCTTGGGCACGGTCAGTGCCGGCAACACGCCGGACAGGCGCAAGGTCAGCAAAAATAACAGGCTCAGGGTGGCAAAGCCGCCGAGCAAATGCCCGGTGACCACCTGCGGCCAGAGCTTGAGGGTCACGGTCCACATGCCGAACGCCGCTTGCGCGAAGACCACGGCCAGCAGGAACAGCGGCAGTTTCAACGGCAGGCCGGGGTGCCGACGGTTCATCCAGGCCCGGGCGGCGAGCACGGTGATCAGCAGCCCGAGGGTCCCGGCAAAGTAGCGGTGGACCATCTCGTTCCAGCCTTTATGGGCTTCCACCGGCGCGTCGGGAAAGTGCAGCTCGGCATGGGCCAGTTGGGCTTCGCTCTTGGGCACGCTGATGAAACCGTAGCAACCGGGCCAGTCCGGGCAACCGAGGCCGGCGTGGGTCAGGCGGGTGTAGGCGCCCAGCAATACGACGATCAGTGCCAGCAACGTGGCAAACAGCGCAAGGCGAAATCCAGGTTTGGCCATGTCGATGCCCTCATCCGATGTTCGACAGTTTCAGCAGGTGGCGCAGGTCGTTGAGCAGGTCCTTGCCCTTGACGCGGGCGTCGTAGCGCAGCACCAGGTTGCTGTGGGGGTCGATGATCCACAGCTGGGCGCCGCCCGTGTCCTGGGCACCTTTGCGGTAGGCCGGCAGGTCCAGCGGGTAGCGCTGCAGTTGCGGATACTCGCGCTGCAATTGGGCGTCGTACTCGGCGTCCAGCGGCTGGGCGATGGCCAGGGCATGGCTGGCGCGGGACGCGTCGCGACCGAGGCCGATCTGCACCTGCCGGGCCAGGTACACCAGTTGCCGGCAATCCACCGAGCACGCCTGCGGTGCGGTGACCAGGATCTGCCAGCGCTGCTCGTCGGCCTGCACGCCGATCTCGGCGCGGGTCTGGCCGTTGCCGATCAGTTCGCCGTGGTAGCTGCGGCTGTCGGGCACCCAGAACTGGAACTTGTACATGCCGGTGGCGAGGATCATCGGCCCGATCACGCCGAACACGATCAGCAGCAGTTGCAGGCGCCCTTTGCGCCGGCTGGGCGTGGCGGGTGCCTCAGACGTGTTGGTTGGATTCATGGTGGTTCCCATGCGGTCTCCCTGCGTTGTGCCATCCGAGATAAAGAAAAAGGCCGAACAGCGCCGCCGCCATGGCGAACCACTGCACGGCATAACCGAGGTGTTTTTCCGGGCCCATGCTCACCACCGGCCAGTCGGTCCGATAGGCGCCCGGGCCGCCTTGCTGGCGCAGTTCATAGCTGAAGCCGTTGCGCCCCAGTTCCGCCCAGAGTTTGTCCGGTTCGATGGCGGTGACCAGGCGCGGCCACGGGGCGGCCACCGGGTCGGCGTGGAGCTGGAAGGTGGCGCCCGGTGCGACATAGACCCAGGCTTGAACGCTCACCGGTTGCTCCGGGGTGCTGAAGACGGGAGGCGTGCGACGGTCAGGCCATGGCAGCCAGCCGCGATTGACCAGCAGCCATGCGCCGGTTGCACGGTCGAGAAACGGTTGCAGCAGTTCGACGCCGACCTGGCCGTCGTGCTGGCGGTTGTCCAGCAGGATGCTGTGCTCGACGTCGAAGTGACCTTGCAGCTCGACCACGCGAAAAGCCGGGTCGGTGGTCTGCGCCAGTTCGGTGCTGTCCATCGGGGGCGCCACGCGGCGCTCGGCGTATTGCTGCATGAGCACGCGCTTGTATTCGCCACGGCTCAACTGCCAGAACCCCAGGCACACCATCAGCGGCACCAGCACGGCCACCACCAGCGTCGGCACGAGGCCCGGCCGGAAGCCTCTCATGGCGCCGTCCGAAAGTGCTCGAACGGGATAGCTATACTCACCTGCATCGCGTCCCCCCCGGAGTATCCCAATGCTAAAAGCAGCCATCGTCCTGATGCTGATTGCCACGGTTGCGAGCCTGTTCAGCGGCCTGTTTTTCCTGGTCAAGGACGACAGCGATTCCAATCGCCTGCTGATTGCCCTGGCCGTTCGGGTCGGCTTGGCCGCGGTCACCGTCGGCTTGATCGCCTGGGGTTTCTTCAGCGGCCAGCTGGTGTCCCATGCCCCGTGGTAACGCGTGCTCCTAGAGCACGTAGACGAAGATGAACAAGCCGATCCACACCACGTCGACGAAGTGCCAATACCAACTCGCCGCCTCGAAGCCGAACTGATGCTCGTTATCGAAATGCCCGCGCAGGATGCGCATCAGCATGACGAACAGGATGATCGTGCCGATGGTGACGTGGGCGCCGTGGAACCCCGTGAGCATGAAGAAGGTGGCGCCGTAGACGCCGGAACCCAGGGTCAGGCCCAGTTCCTTGTAGGCGTGGATGTACTCCTCGGCCTGGAAGCCCAGGAAGGCGCACCCCAGCAGCACGGTAATCGCCAGCCATAGCTTCAGCGCACCGCGATGGCCTTTCTTCAGCGCGTGGTGGGCGATGGTGATGGTGACGCTGGAGCTGACCAGCAGCACGGTGTTGAGCAGCGGCAGCCCCCAGGGGCTGATGACCTCCTTGGGTGCCGGGTAGAGTTTCGGGTCAGGGTTGTTCAGCAATGGCCAGGCGTATTCGAAGTTGGGCCAGAGCATGTGCGACAGGCCCTTGGTGCCTTCGCCCGCCAGGCCCGGCACCGACACGTGGCGGACATAGAACAGCGCACCGAAGAAGGCGATGAAGAACATCACCTCCGAGAAAATGAACCAGCTCATGCCCCAGCGGAACGAGCGGTCGAGCTGCGGGCTGTAGAGCCCGGCGCGGCTTTCCTTGATCACCGCGCCGAACCAGCCGAACAGCATGTAGGCCACCAGCAGGCCGCCGATGAAGAAGATCAGCGGGCCATGGGACTCCGGTCGCGCGGCCTTCAGGTCGTTGAACCAGGTCGCTAGGCCATACACCGTGACGAACATCCCGACCGTGGCGATGATCGGCCATTTGCTCTGGGCCGGAACGTAATAGTGTTCGTGAGTTGCCATTTATTGTTCTCCTTATCGGGCACGCTATCGGTCAGTGTTTAGAGCCACCGGTGGATGACGAGCGGTGATATCGAACAGCGTGTAGGACAGCGTCAGGTGCTTCACATCCTTGGGCATGTCCCGGTCGACGATGAAGCGCATGGGCATTTCGATGCGTTCTCCGGGTTGCAGCACTTGCTGGGTAAAGCAGAAACATTCGGTCTTGTGGAAGTACGCCGCCGCGGTGCTCGGCGCGATGCTTGGCACGGCCTGGGCACTCATCGGCCGGTTGGTGGGGTTGTGCGCGACGAAGACCATTTCGTTCACGGCACCCGGCTGGACCACCAACTGATCGCCCTTGGGGTAGAAGTCCCAGGGCATGTCCACCGCATTGGTCGACAGGAATTGCACGCGCACCTGGCGCGACGCATCGGTGACCTGCTCGCCCTCGTACTGCCCGGCAGTCTTGCCGTTGATGCCGAACGCCTTGCACATCACGTCGTAGATCGGCACCAGGGCGAAACCGAAGACGAACATGGCCACCACCACGACCAGCAGGCGGGTGACCAGTTTCTTCAGCGAAATCGAGTCAGCCATGGCATCGGCTCCTTGCACCGAACCTTGTGGGAGCGGGCTTGCTCGCGAAGAACGATGACGCGGTGTTTCTGTCAGACCGCGTCTTCTGATTCGCGAGCAAGCCCGCTCCCACAGGAGGCCTGTGTGTCATCTCATTTCACTTCCGGCGGCGTAGTGAAGGTGTGGTAGGGCGCCGGCGACGGCACGCTCCACTCCAGCCCTTCGGCGCCATCCCATGGCTTGGCCGGTGCCGGTGGGCCGCCACGGATGGTCTTGATCACGATGAACAGGAAGAAGATCTGCGTGGTGCCGAACATGAACGCGCCAATGGACGAGACCATGTTGAAGTCGGCGAACTGCAGGTTGTAGTCGGGAATACGCCGGGGCATACCGGCCAGGCCGACGAAGTGCATCGGGAAGAACGCCATGTTCATCCCGATGAACGACAGCCAGAAGTGCAGCTTGCCCAGGGTCTCGTCGTACATGTGGCCGGTCCATTTCGGCAGCCAGTAGTAGGCCGAGGCGAAGATCCCGAAGATTGCGCCGGGCACCAGTACGTAGTGGAAGTGCGCGACCACGAAGTAGGTGTCCTGGTACTGGAAGTCCGCCGGGGCGATGGCCAGCATCAGCCCGGAGAAGCCGCCGATGGAGAACAGGATCACGAACGCCACGGCGAACAGCATCGGCGTCTCGAAGGTCAGCGAGCCTTGCCACATGGTGCTGGCCCAGTTGAACACCTTCACCCCGGTGGGCACGGCGATCAGCAAGGTGGCGTACATGAAGAACAGCTCGCCCACCAGCGGGATGCCCACCACGAACATGTGGTGCGCCCAGACGATGAACGACAGGAACGCAATGGCCGCGGTGGCGTAGACCATCGAGGTGTAGCCGAACAACGGCTTGCGCGAGAACGCCGGGATGATCGAGCTGACGGCACCGAAGGCCGGCAGGATCATGATGTACACCTCGGGATGGCCGAAGAACCAGAACACGTGCTGGAACAGCACCGGGTCACCGCCGCCGGCGGCACTGAAGAAGCTGGTGCCGAAGTGGATGTCCATCAGCATCATCGTCACGCAGCCGGCCAGCACCGGCATCACCGCGATCAGCAGGAACGCGGTGATCAGCCAGGTCCAGACGAACAGCGGCATTTTCATCAGCGTCATGCCGGGGGCGCGCAGGTTGAGGATGGTGGCGATCACGTTGATCGCGCCCATGATCGAACTGATGCCCATCAGGTGGATGGCAAAGATGAAGAACGTCACGCTTTCCGGCGCATAGGTGGTGGAAAGCGGGGCGTAGAAGGTCCAGCCGAAGTTCGGCCCGCCGCCGGCGGTGAACAACGTCGACACCAGCAGCAGGAACGCGGCCGGCAACAGCCAGAAGCTGAAGTTGTTCATGCGTGGCAGGGCCATGTCCGGCGCGCCGATCATCAACGGGATCATCCAGTTGGCGAGGCCGACAAAGGCCGGCATCACCGCGCCGAAGACCATCACCAGGCCGTGCATGGTGGTCATCTGGTTGAAGAACGCCGGCTCCACGATCTGCAGGCCGGGCTGGAACAGCTCGGCGCGGATCACCATGGCGAACGAGCCGCCCAGCAGGAACATGGAGAAGGCGAACCACAGGTACAGCGTGCCGATGTCCTTGTGGTTGGTGGTCAGTACCCAGCGCATCAGGCCCTTGGCGGGGCCGTGGGCGTGGTCGGCGCCGGCATGACCGTGGTCATCGATCACAGCACTCATGTCCTGTCTCCTTCGAACGATTGGGCTGGACGGCGCGGAGCGGCGAGCCCCGACCGGTTGCGGGAAAACGCTTCAGGCCGGCTCATTTGCTTTCCGCCTGTTTGAGTTCCAGCACTTCTTTAGGCGTGACCATGTCGCCCTTGTTGTTGCCCCAGGCGTTACGTTCATAGGTCACGACGGCCGCGATATCGACCTCCGACAACTGCTTGCCGAACGCCGCCATGGCGGTGCCGGGCTTGCCGTGGAAGACGATGCTCAAGTGATCGGCCTTGGGTCCGGTGGCGATCTTCGAGCCCTTGAGTGCCGGGAACATCGGCGGCAGGCCCTGGCCTTCGGCCTGGTGACAGGCCACGCAAGTGGTGTGGTAGATCTTGTCGCCACGTTCCTTGAGCTCGTCGAGGGTCCATTCCTTGCTGGTCAGCTCCTTGAGCTGCGCGGCTTCGGCCTTGCGTTCACCCAGCCATTTCTCGTAGTCGGGCTTGCTCTTGACCTCGACCACGATCGGCATGAACCCGTGGTCCTTGCCGCACAGTTCGGCGCATTGGCCGCGATACACGCCGGGCTTGTCGACGCGGGTCCAGGCTTCGTTGACGAAACCGGGAATCGCATCGCGCTTGACCGCGAAGGCCGGCACCCACCAGGAGTGGATCACGTCGGCGGAGGTCACCAGAAAGCGCACCTTGGCATCGACCGGCAGCACCAGCGGCTTGTCGACCTCCAGCAGGTAGTGCTCGCCCTTGGCGCTCTGGTTATGGATCTGTTCGGCGGGCGTGGCCAGGTTGCTGAAGAACTCGACGTCCTGGCCCAGGTATTTGTAGTGCCATTTCCATTGGTAGCCGGTGATCTGGATGTCGATGTCCGACTCGCTGGAGTCATACATCTTGATCAGCGTGGCGGTGGCGGGAATCGCCATGGCCACCAGGATCACGAAAGGCACGATCGTCCAGAGGATCTCGACGCGGGTGTTTTCGTGGAAGTGGGCGGCATTCTGGCCGGTTGAGCGGCGGTGCATCATCATCGACCAGAACATGGCGCCGAAGACGATGATGCCGATGACTACACAGATCCAGAAGATGGTCATGTGCAAGTCGAACACTGCGTTGCTGATCTGTGTCGCTCCAGGCGCCATATTCACAGTCCAGGCGGCTTGTGCCTGACTGAAAATCGACCACAACAGGAGGCCCATCCATACGTGTGGATGTCGCGTCATTGCGGGTTCCCCTTATCGTTCTTGTTATCCCGTAGGCGTAACGCCTGCGGCAAGGAGAGCGGCTACATCAGACTGCGAACTCGACCGCCGTGCCTTGCTGCCTATGCATCGGGTGTCATCAGCTAACTCCATTCCAACCCGAGTATAGACAGCGACTGCAACCTCGCAACGCGACCGCGTAAATCGTTTGAAACAGGGGGACTTGCGCCAGGGACCGCGAATGGAGAACCATTCGGCCTTGAGTGATGGCAAACCGATATAACTGTGACGCATCAAGGAAGAGCGCAATTATGAAAAATAGGTCTTAGGAGTGTGTTTGCGCCAGCTAAGTTATGTCTTCCCTATTTCATTGCCTTTGTTTCCCTGGAGTTGTCATGAACACCGCCGCATTGCGCGAGCAGATCCAAAAAGCCCAACAACACGAAGCCCAGACCGGCCAGTTGGCCCGTCAGTTGGAAAACCAGTTACCTCACCTGCACCGTGCTATCCAATTGCCCGAGGCGAATGCCAACGCCGTCCTGGCGCGCTTTGTCGCCGCCTACATCGATGAAGTGCCTGACCTGCTGGATGCCGCCAACGAAGTCGCCAAAGAGGCGGGCATCGAGCCGCAGATCAAGCCGGTCCTGAAGATCGCCGAACAGTACTTCCTCCAGCCGCCGACGATCATGGCCGGCCATGTCGGGCTCGACAGCCTGCTGGACGAAGCCTACCTGGCCCATCGATTCGTCGAAGAGGTCAATGACCTGTACATCAAGCATTTCGGCCAGCCACTGATCCCCCTGGACATGACGGTCGCCAATCTGATTGCCCACCAGTTGATCGGCGAAGCCTTTGCCAACCAACTCGATGAAGTGGTGCATCACGCCTTCGACGAGATGCTCAACGACGAGACGTTCGCCCTGGAGTCGGTGGAAACCTACCGCGAGAAGCTCAGCAGCCCGCACACCGGCGCCGCGTGGAAACGCTGGCCTTGCATGTCACGCCGCCTGGGCCTGGGCCTGGAGCTGGATCAGCCAGCGGCTTGAAACACATAACCCGTGTGGGAGCGGGCTTGCTCGCGAAAGCGATGTATCAGTTAACGAAAGCGGTGCCTGACACTACGCCTTCGCGAGCAAGCCCGCTCCCACAGCGTTTATTGGATATCAGGCAGAAGCTGCGCCCACCCCGACGGTCGTGCGCAACCGCCCCTCCAGCCGACGCTTGAGCCCGCGGGATTCGATCAACAGCTTCGAGCCCTTGCTGGCATTCGCCCGGCCCCATTCTTCCAACAGCTCCAGGCACGAATGGTCGATGTAGCTCAGGTTATTGAGCGGTACATGCACCGTTACGCCTTCTGGCAGGGTGTCCAGCACCTGGGTCAGTGCCGGGACCTTGAGGAAGGTCGCCGCGCCCACCAGCCGCAGTTCCATCTCACCTTCCTGGGGCAGGTCGATCAGGCTGATCTTCAACCGCGAGGCTTTCCAGGCCAGTTTCGCCAGGGTCAGGCCGAAACCGATCAGCACGCCGGTCAGCAGGTCGGTGAAGATGATGGCCAGCGCCGTGGCGGCGTAGGTGAACATCGGCATCCGGCCATAGCGGCCCAGGTTTCGAAAGGCCTTGACGTCCACCAGTTTGAAACCGGTGTACACCAGCACCCCCGCCAGGCTCGCCACCGGAATGCTCTGCAGCACGCTGGACAGCAGCAACACGAACAGCAACAGCCACAGGCCGTGGAAAATCGTCGACATCCGGGTGGTTGCCCCGGCCTGGACGTTGGCGGAGCTGCGCACGATCACACCGGTCATCGGCAAGGCGCCGACCAGGCCGCACAGCATGTTGCCGATGCCTTGGGCCGAGAGTTCCCGGTCGAAGTCCGCCCGTTCGCCGCTGTGCATGCGATCCACCGCCGCGGCCGACAACAGGGTTTCGGCGCTGGCGATGAACGCGACCGCGAAGGCGGCGATCAGTACCGTCGGGTCAGCCAGGTTCAGCAGGTCTGCCGGACGCAACCAGTCGATGGCGTCGGCGAGGTTGTCCGGGACTTCCACGCGTTTGACCTGCAAGGCCAGCATCAGGCTGGCGACGGTCGCCAGGCCTACGCCGAGCAAGGCGCCGGGGACGAAGCGCAGGCTGTGGGGACGAAACTTTTCCCACAGCCACATCACCGCAATCGTCGACAGGCCGAGCAGCCCGGCCTGCCAGCCGAAGGACGGCAAGGCCTGGCCCACCGCAGCCGGGAAGGCCAGCAGGTTATCCAGCCCGGACGGCTTGGGCGCCGCGTCGAGCATCACATGGACCTGGGACAACACGATCAGCACGCCGATGCCCGCCAGCATCCCGTAGACCACCGCCGGTGCGGTCACCCGGAACCAGCAGCCGAGGCGAAAGCGCCCGGCCAGCAGTTGCAGGAGCCCGGCCAGCAGCAGGATCGGCCCGAGCATCGCCACGCCATGTTGGCGCACCAGTTCGAAGACCAGCACCGCCAACCCGGCGGCCGGGCCACTGACCTGCAATTTGGAGCCGGCGAGGAAACCCACCACCAGACCACCGATGATGCCGGTGACCAGCCCTTTGGCGGGCGGCAGGCCGGAGGCGATGGCAATGCCCATGCACAAGGGCAGCGCCACCAGGAACACAACCACGGAAGCGAGTAGCTCGCGTGGCAGAACAGCTTTTAATTGAGCAGCACGCATGGCGACTCTCCCGAAGTTTCTTCAGGCATGGCAAGGCCCGACCGCCGAAAGGGCGGCAGGCTTTGTTCCACGCAAGGATGGTATTAGGAGCGGTTAGAAGCGCGCTTTGGGCGTCGCCACCGGGATCGGTCGGCTACCGTCGAGCGGCAGGAAACAACCCCGGTCCGCGTCGAAGGCTTTGATCTCGCTGGTCTCGATGTTGTACACCCAGCCATGGATGAACAGCTGGCCGCTGGCCATGCGCGAGGCCACCGAAGGGTGCGTTCGCAAGTGCTGCAACTGTGCGATCACGTTCTCTTCGGTGAGGATGGGCATGGTCTGTTTTTCGTCGCCGCACGGGCAGTTGTCATGGACCATGGTCTTGGCCACTTCGGCGTGGCGCAGCCAGGCCTTGACCGTGGGCATTTGTTCCAGGGTTTGCGGGTTGAGCACGGCACGCATGGCACCGCAATCGGAATGGCCGCAGACAATGATGTGCTGCACACCGAGGGCCAGCACGGCGTACTCGATGGCCGTGGACACGCCGCCGTTCATCTGCCCGTAGGGCGGGACGACGTTGCCGACGTTACGGGTGACGAACAGGTCGCCGGGGGAACTGTGGGTGATCAACTCGGGCACGATGCGCGAGTCCGCGCAGGTGATGAACATCGCCCGGGGAGATTGGGCGGTGGCGAGTTTCTTGAAAAGCTCTTCCTGCTGTGGGAAGACTTCGTGATGGAAATGCAAAAAGCCGTCAACAATATGCTGCAGCGCTGCATCGGCGGTCTCCGCCTCGGGTTGGGCTGAAGCCGACGCAGCCAACGGCTGTTTATCCTTGTCACTCATGATTCATCCTCTTTGACGGTTCGGTGTCCAACGTGACGGATCCAGTCACACTGGCCACTAGTGGCTGGTTAAAAAACGTCCAGGTCGATGGGTTCGACCCGTCAGTCACTCGTGAAACAAGGTAGCGGCCGAAACTTAACTCAAACTGAATCAACGGCTCTAGGACGTAGATTACAAGGCATGAATCACAACCAGGCGAGGTCAGGCCCCGGTGGGTGAACGTTGTTTCAACGCTGTTTCAAGGTCAACTGTATTCAAATCAAGGACATTTGTCGGCCCGGCGGACAAAAGGCGTCGCAATCGAGCGTGTAGCCTTCGCGCCGATCCAGCCCCAGGCGCTTGATCGCCTTGGTGAAACGCTGGACCAGCAGGTCGGCGAACGGGCCTTCGCCGCGCATGCGGCTGCCGAACTGGCTGTCGTACAGTTCGCCACCACGGCTCTGGCGGACCAGGCTCATCACGTGGGCGGCGCGCTGCGGGTAATGCGCCTGCAGCCATTGCTCGAACAGCGGCGCCACCTCCAAGGGCAGACGCAACATGATGTACGACGCCGACTGGGCGCCGGCGGCGTGGGCTTCGGCCAGCAGGGCTTCGATCTCGCTGTCGTTGATCATCGGGATCATCGGTGCACACAGCACCCCCACCGGGATGCCGGCCTCGCGCATGACTTTGATTGCCCGCAACCGCGCCTTGGGCGCCGCCGCGCGCGGTTCGAGAATGCGCTTGAGCTCATCGTCCAGGGTGGTGAGGCTGATCATCACCGCCACCAGCCGCTGGCGGGCCAGTTCCGTGAGCAGGTCCAGGTCGCGCAGAATCAGCGAGCCCTTGGTCACGATGGTCACCGGATGGCGGTAGCGCAGCAGCACTTCCAGGACCCTGCGGGTGATGCGCTGCTCGCGCTCGATGGGCTGGTAGGGGTCGGTGTTGGAGCCCAGGTTGATCGGCGCGCATTGATAGCCACGCTTGGACAGCTGTTCTTCCAGCACATCGGCGGCGTTGCTCTTGGCGATCAGCCGGGTTTCGAAATCCAGCCCCGGCGACATGTCCCAGTACGCATGGCTGGGACGGGCGTAACAGTAGATGCAGCCGTGCTCACAGCCGCGGTAGGGGTTGATCGAGCGATCGAAAGGGATGTCCGGCGAGGTGTTGCGGGTGATGATGGTCTTCGCTGTTTCGAAGCGGATTTCAGTGCCCTGGGTTGGCGGCACTTCCTGGTACCAGCCGTCATCCTCGACCACCGAGCGGCTGGGGGCGAAGCGGTTGTGCGGGTTGGCCGCGGTGCCACGGCCACGTGGCGGCAGGGGGGCTGACATGGCGAATACTCCGAAGCTGTATGGGCATACAGTATCGTGCCCCTTGCCTTCGAACCAGTGCCATTCAGCGGCCCGACCATCGCCAAGCGCAATTCACAACACTTTGACGTCCTGCTTACGGGTTTTTAACCGGAGCGAGCCGACACTGTGCACCTCCGAACCTTCTCGTTTGCGGTCCTGCGTGCATGCTCAAGCTCTGCTCCCGTTCACTGTGTTGCCTGGCCTTGCTCATCGGGCTGGCCGAAATGCCCGCCCAGGCGGCGGATGCCGTGCAGACTCGCCCCCCTGAATGGGCGCAGCCTGTGGAAAAGGATTACAACCTTTACCAGATGTCGCCCACGCTTTACCGCAGCTCCTTGCCGAACGGCGGCGCTATGCCATTGCTGACGAAGCTGCGGATCGGCACGGTTATCACGTTCCTGCCGGAATCGGATGCGCGCTGGCTCTCCGACCCTGGTATTGAACAGGTCCGGCTGCCTTATCGCACCAATCACGTCGACGACAGCGACATCCTTCGCGCCCTGCGCGCCGTCCAGGCCGCGGAAGCCAAGGGGCCGGTGCTGATGCACTGCAAGCACGGCTCGGACCGCACCGGGCTGGTGGCGGCCATGTACCGGGTGGTGGTGCAGGGCTGGAGCAAAGAGGACGCCTTGAACGAAATGACCGAAGGCGGCTTCGGTGACAGCCATCACTTCAAGGACGGCGTTCGTTACGTGATGCAGGCCGATGTGGAGAAACTCCGTCTGGCGTTGGCGAACGGTGACTGCAGCACCAGCGTCTTCGCGCTGTGTTCCCTGGAAAGCTGGGTCAACTCGACCGTCTCGGCCCCGCACCTCGATCCGCAGATGGTCCGGCCGGACCACTGATCGGCGGTGCGCCTGCAAAGGCGGCGATGGATTCGGACAACGGTCGCGAGTCCCCCGGTGCAAAAATGATTTCACGCAGTGCGCGGCCGGTGGCCGGGTTGAACAGCCCCTCGCGCTTGAACCGGTGGAACACACTGGCGGCCAGCTCCTTCGTCCAGGCGTAAGCGTAGAGCTTTGCCTCGTAGCCGGTCACCAGGTAATCCAGGCTGTTGGGCCAGCGTTCGGTCGTGGTCATCGGCAGGTGCTGCAATTTAGCGCTGGCTTGATCGAAGACCTGCTGGGCGCTGCGCCCGTCGCCGTGGGTGCGGTGCAGTTCCAGGTCGAACAGCGCGTTGCGCAACAGCACGGCGGTATCCCAACTGGCCTGGGTCCGGGTGAAGGTCAGCAACTGCTCGGCGACCGTGTCGGGCATGGTTTCGCCGCTCTGATAGTGCCGCGCGACGCGCACCAGGCCTTGCCTGGAAAAACACCATTGCTCGAACAACGCCCCGGCAAACTCGGCAGTGTCGCGAGACAGGCCGTTGATGCCCGACAGGTCGCGATAGTCGGCGCGGGTCAACACATGCTGCAGGCAATGGCCGAACTCGTGGAACAGTATGCGCAGTTGCAGGTGGTCGAGCAGTAACGGCTCCGGCCCCTCGCTGCGCGGCAGCCAGCCATGCAATACGGCAATGGGGTGTCGGGGGCGGCCCTCGGCGGTGATATGGCGGTTTCGCAGGGTGCTGGTGTGGGGGAAACCGTCTCGGTTGGGGTCCGAAAACGGATCGAAATACAGGTAGCCGATCACCGCCCCCCATTCACGGACCTCGTAAAGACGCACGTCCGGGTGCCAGGTCGCTACCTCCTGGCGCTCGACGAAGTCGACGCCGAACAGCGTCGTGGCCATCTGCAACAGCTGTGCAAAAGTGGCGTCCAGTGCGAACCAGACGCTCAGCGCCTCCTTGGATGCGCCGGCCGCTTGCTGGCGAAGTTGGTTGGCCAGGTACGGGTAATCCCAAGGCTGGAGTTCGTCGAGGCCTTGCTGCGCGGCAAACGCCTTGAGCTGGTCGGCGTCGCGCTTGAGGTGACGGTGCTGGCGTTCGAGTTGGCGCCGCAGGAACGCTCGCACGTCTTCGGTGGACGCGGCTTGCTCCGGCTCGATCGCCATCTGGGCAAAGTCGGTGTAGCCCAGGGACGTGGCGTACCGATGCCGGTCATCGAGCAATTGCCGGAGCATGTCGCTGTTGTCGAACTGCCCCGCGTGGGGCCCCTGATCCGATGCGCGGGTGCTGTAGGCTTCGTGCACCTGCTGGCGCAGCAAGCGATCGTCGGCGTACTGGCTGACGAGGCCATACGCCTCGTCGCTGAGGGTTAGCAGCCATCCGCCGTGCCCGGCTTCCCGCGCCTGGCGGGCCATCTGCCGCTTGAACCGGGGCGGCAGGCCACGCAACCGGGCTTCATCGTCAAACGTCATGCGCCAGGCCTGGGTGGCCATGTGCAGGTTCTCCAGGAACAATCCCTGGATTTCCTTGATGCGCAGCTTCAACACGCCCAAGTCGGCCGGCAAGCTCCCCGCTGCGCCATTGTGGTGCAAGCGCCGCAGGATTTTCTCCAGCACTCGCTTGCGCGCCGGTGAAAAATGCCGGGCGATCGCGCTGTCCGCCAGGCGCCGGTAGAGCGTGAACAGCGTGGGATGGCGTTTCAGCCAGGCCTGGAAATCATGCAGCCGTTCGCTGCACTCGAGGGCCACCTGCGCCCAGGCGTCCCCTGTGCGGGTCGAGGTCAGCAGGTGCAGCAGATAACCGAAACCCTCCAGTCGCGAATGGATGGCGTCCATGGCCAGCACGAGGTCGTCCCACGTGGGAAAAGGCGTCTGGGTCTTGATGATGTCGGCCACTTGGGCGCGGCTCTCGGCCAGGATCCGGTCGAGGGCCGGCGAGAAATGGCGAGCCTGGATCTGTGCGAACGGGGGCAGGTCATAGGCCTGCAACAGCGGGTTGTCGTCGGGCATGGGGCCTTCCTGTCAGTCTGTACGTGCTGGACAGTCTGGAAAGGAAGGCCGCGTGCCGGGCGGTAACTATGTATGGCCTGTGGTGTGTTCTTCCGGCCGGGCCGGGCGGTCACACCGCAGGTTTCAGTCGGTTTTCTTCTTCAACTTGGGGTTGGGGAAGAACTGCACCGCCTGGACCTTGGCGTCCGGCACCTTGGGCGCCGAGGTGTTGACGCGCGTGCCCAGTTCCTTGGGCACCGACAGGCCTTGCTCGTTGAGTGTGTCGGAATAACCGCAGGCCACGCATTCGCGGTGGGGTACGCCGTCTTCGTTCCACATCATCAGCTTGTCCGGCTCACTGCACGCCGGGCAGACCGCCCCGGCGATGAAGCGTCGTTTGGTGATCACAGGCCCCTCGCTCATGCTGCCGCGTCCTCGGTCAGGCCGCTATGGCGCAAGAGTGCGTCAATCGACGGCTCACGGCCACGGAAGTCGACGAACAGCACCATCGGCTCTTGCGAGCCGCCGCGGGCGAGGATGGCTTCGCGGAACGCGCGGCCGGTGTTGGCGTTGAGCACGCCGTCCTCTTCGAACTTCGAGAACGCGTCGGCCGACAACACTTCCGCCCATTTGTAGCTGTAGTAGCCCGCCGCGTAGCCGCCGGCAAAGATGTGCGCGAAGCTGTTGGGGAAGCGGTTGTAGGCCGGCGGCCTCATGACCGACACCTCGTCGCGCACGCCTTCGAGCACTTGCAGCACGCTGCGGCCGTCGCCGTGGGTCGCGTGCAGCTCGAAGTCGAACAGCGAGAACTCCAGTTGACGGACCATCATCAGGCCGGACTGGAAGTTTTTCGCCGCGAGCATTTTTTCCAGCAGGTCCTGGGGCAGCGGTTCGCCGGTTTCATAGTGGCCGGAAATCAGCGCCAGGCCTTCGGGCTCCCAGCACCAGTTTTCCATGAACTGGCTCGGCAGCTCCACGGCATCCCAGGCCACGCCGTTGATGCCGGACACACCGGCGTGCTCGACACGGGTCAGCAGGTGGTGCAGGCCATGGCCGAATTCGTGGAACAGCGTGGTGACCTCGTCGTGGGTCAGCAGCGCCGGCTTGCCGCTGTCGGCCGGTGTGAAGTTGCACACCAGGTTGGCCACCGGGCTTTGCAGCGAGCCGTCGAGGGTGCGCCGATGGTCGCGCGCGCCATCCATCCAGGCACCGCCGCGTTTGTTGGCGCGGGCATAGAGGTCGAAGAAGAAGCGGCCGACGTGTTGTCCATTCTCCTTGATCTCGAACAGGCGAACGTCCGGGTGCCAGGCGTCGAAACCTTTCAGTTCGGCGATCTCGATGCCATAGAGGCGTTGCACGATGGCGAACAGGCCGCCCAGTACCTTGTCGATCGGGAAGTAGGCACGCAGGGCTTCCTGGGCAACGCTGTAGCGTTGCTGGCGCAGTTTTTCGCCATAGAAGCCGCTGTCCCAGCTTTGCAGGTCGGGGCAGCCCTGTTCGGCGGCGAAGGCCTTCAACTGCTCCAGGTCCTGTGCGGCGAACGGTTTGCTGCGCTTGGCCAGATCCCGCAGGAAACCGAGCACCTGGTCGCTGGACTCAGCCATTTTGGTCGCCAGGCTCAACTCGGCGAAATTGGCGAAGCCCAGCAGTTGGGCCAGCTCCTGGCGCAGGTCGAGGATCTGTTCCATCACCGGGCCGTTATCGTTCTGGCCGGCATTCGGGCCCTGGTCCGAGGCGCGGGTGCAGTAGGCCGCGTAGACCTCTTCACGCAGGGCGCGGTCTTCGGCGTAGGTCATCACCGCGTAGTAGCTGGGGAATTCCAGGTTGATCAGCCAGCCGTCCAGCCCCTTGGCCTGCGCGGCGGCGGCCATCTGCGCCTTGGCCGAGTCGGTCAGGCCGGCGAGGGCGGCTTCGTCAGTGACGTGCTTGGTCCAGGCCTGGGTGGCGTCCAGCAGTTGGTTGGAAAAACGGCTGCCCAGCTCGGACAACATGCTCTGTACCTCGGCGTAGCGCTTCTGCTGCTCGGGCGGCAGGTCGATACCCGACAGACGGAAGTCCCGCAGGGAATGCTCGAGGATGGTTTTTTGCGCGACGTCGAACCCGGCGGCTTCGGGGCTGCGCGCCAGGGCTTCGAATGCCTGGAACAGTTCGCGGTTCTGGCCCAGTTCGGTGGAGTACGCACTCAGCGCCGGCAGGCAGGCCTCGTAGGCCTCGCGCAGTTCGGGGCTGTTACGCACGGCGTTCAAATGGCTGACCGGGCTCCAGGCAGCGCCGAGGCGATCATTGAGTTCGTCCATCGCCAGCACCAGGCCGGCCCAGGTCGGCTGCTGCCCCTGGCTCTTGAGGATTTGCGCGATGGCCGCGCGGTTGTCAGCCAGGATCTGCTCGATGGCCGGTTGCACATGCTCGGCACGAATCGCCGAGAATGGCGGCAGGTCATAGGGTTGCAAAAGAGGGTTGTTCACGCTCACGGTTGGCACCTTGGCTGGAAGAAACATGGGGCCATCTTAATTACAATCGACGCTCACCGCAGCTAGCAGCACCTATCAGCCGAAAAGAGAGAGCCTATCGTGACCCTTCGCACGTACCAGAACCACAGCCCACGGCTTGCCCGGGGCGCCTTTGTCGACAGCACCGCGGTGGTGATCGGCGACGTCGAGATCGGTGAAGACAGCTCCGTCTGGCCGCTGACCGTCATTCGTGGCGACATGCACCATATCCGCATCGGTGCCCGCACCAGCGTCCAGGACGGCTGCGTGCTGCACATCACCCACGCCGGGCCTTTCAACCCCGACGGTTTTCCATTGCGGGTCGGCGACGACGTGACCATCGCCCACAAGGTCGTGCTCCATGGCTGCAGCGTGGGCAGCCGAGTGTTGATTGGCATGGGCAGCATCGTGATGGATGGTGCCGTGGTCGAGGACGACGTGATCATCGGTGCCGGCAGCCTCGTACCGCCGGGCAAGCGGCTGGAGAGTGGCTTCCTGTACGTCGGCAGCCCGGTGAAACAGGCCCGGCCGCTGACCGACAAGGAGCGCGCGTTCTTCACCTACAGCGCGGCGAACTACGTGAAGCTCAAGGACCTGCACCTGGCCGAAGGTTATGACCGGATCTGAATTGCCCTTTTTACTACCGTGGCGAGGGAGCTTGCTCCCGCTGGGCTGCGCAGCAGCCCCCTCGATCTATCTGATCCACCGAGTTACTTGAGTTCAGGGCCGTTGCACGCTGGAGCACCAGCCCGGCCCGGCGGGAGCAAGCACCCTCGCCACGAACTCACTCCAGTCCGTAAGATGGACGCCATGTCGCACCGCTCCCCAGGAATGTTCATGCACTACCAAACCCTACTCTTCGACCTCGACGGCACCCTCACCGACCCACGCGAGGGCATCACCCGTTCGATCCAGTTTGCCTTGAGCAAGCTGGGCATCGACGAACCCGACCTGACCCGCCTCGAGCATTTCATCGGCCCACCGCTGTTGCAGGCGTTCATGCAGTTCTATGGCTTCGATGAGGCGAAGGCCTGGGAGGCGGTGAATTTCTACCGTGAGCGTTTCAAGGTCACCGGGCTTTATGAAAACCGCGTCTTCGACGGCGTGATGCCGTTGCTGGAAACCCTGGGCGGGCAGGGCCGGCAGCTGTACATCGCGACGTCCAAGCCGTGGGTCTTCGCTCGGGAAATCGCCCGCCACTTCGACTTCGCCCGGCACTTCAAGGTGATCTACGGCAGCGAACTGGACGGCACCCGTACCGACAAGGTCGAGCTGATTGCCCACCTGCTGGCCGAAGAAAACCTCGACCCGGCCAGCACCCTGATGATCGGCGACCGCAAGCACGACCTGATCGGCGCCCGCAGCAATGGCCTGGACGCGGCGGCAGTGGGGTATGGATTCGGAAGCCATGAGGAGTTGTGTGCCGAAAGCCCGGCCTATCACTTCCAGACGGTGGACGCGTTGCACCGGGCGTTTGTGCGCGGCTAGTTCCATCGTGATCGAACGGCTCAAGGCCTGAACTGGCTCGGCGCTACGCCGCTCCAGCGTACGAAAGCGTGGCGGAAGCTGGCGGTTTCACTGAAGCCGAGCAGCTCGGCGATCCGGTAGATCGGCAGTTGGTCCTCGTACAGCATCTGCTTGGCCCGTTCGAAGCGCAGCTCGTCCAGCAGTTCCTGATAGCTGCAACCCAGCTCCTTGAGGTGCCGGCGTAAGGTGCGCGCCGAGCAGTTCATCTGTTCGGCCAGGCTTTCCAGGCCGGGGGCGGCGTCCAATTGAGCGGCCAGCAACTGGCGGATCCGTCCTAGCCAGGCTTGGCGGCCCGTGAATTCGGTGTTCTGCCGGCGGCAACGTTCGGCCATGGCGTGGTGGGTGATGGGGTCGGCCAGGGGCAGGGGTTGCCCGAGCCATTGGCGATCGAAGGCGAACCCGTTGTCCAGGCTGTTGAAGCGCACCGGGCAATTGAAGTGCGCGCTGTACCGTGCCTGGTAATCCGGCGCCGCATGTTCGAAGCGTGCCGCGCGCAAGGGCAGCGGATGGCCGAGCAGGTCGTTGCAGATGACTTTCAGCGAAACCATGCAGAACTCGGCGTTGAACACCGCCAGGGCCGGGTTCTCTCGATAGTCGCTGGCGTTGAGCCAGACGTACTCGCCATCGTCCTCCAGGTTCAGTTCGAAGAGTGTTCCCAATAGCGCCGGATAGTGCAGCGCCAGGCGCAAAGCGTCACCTAAGGTGGCACTGGTGAGCAGTGCATAGCCGAGCATGCCGTAGGAGGACACGTGCATGTCCCGCCCCAGTTCCAGGCCGATGTCCCGCTTGAGGGCCACGGCGTTGGCGCAGACCTGCATCTCCTGATTGGTGGTGATGCGCGTGTCGGCCCGACTCAGATCCGCCGTGCTGATGCCGCTGCCGGCCAACAGGGCGTCACCGGGCAGCCCTTCGTGCTTGAAGGCGTTGAGCACCAGGGAGACGGCGTTGAGGGTGGTGAGGTGGGAATGCAGCATGTCCGTTTCCAGCCGGGGGAAGGCTGGAAATCGAGCAAGTTGTGTGCCGTACCTTTCGTTGGCACAGGGATGCTGTGGCGAGGGAGCTTGCTCCCGCTGGGCTGCGCAGCAGCCCTCTGTGCTGTGAGCGGTTCGCGCTCAAGCGGGAGCGAGCTCCCTCGCCACAGGTTAAGGGCCTACCTCAGGCGAGTTCGCCACACAAATCCAGCTCGACCAACCGGCGAACCTCGTCCACCGGCAAGCCGGCGCCAATCAACGCCTGCAACTTGCCGAACGCCGCTTCGCGGGTCATGCCACCACCGGACAACACGCCGACGCCCCGCAGGCGGCTGCCGGCCTCGTACACATCCAGCTCGACGCCACCTTCATGGCATTGGGTCACCGCCACCACGACCACGCCGTTGTCCCGCGCCCGCTCCAGGCTGGCAAGGAAGGCCGGGTTGTCGCTGGGCCCGGTGCCGCTGCCGTAGCACTCCAGCACCAGGCCCTGGATACCGCTGCCCAGCAGGCCATCGAGGATTTCGGCGCTGATGCCGGGAAACAGCGGCAGCGCTGCGACGTTCGCCAGTTGCTTGGGCTGGTCGTAATTCAACTGCGTCGGCAACGCCCCGGCTTTCACGCCGCCACCCTGGCGCTCCAGGCGCTTGAACGGGTGACGACCGAAGCTGCGCACTTTCGCGCAGCGGGTCGGTGGCAGCAGCTCGCCATGGAAATACAGGTGCACGCCTGGCGCCAGGCCCTGGCCGAGGGCGACCAGGGCGCCGCTGAGGTTTTCCCAGGCGTCGCTGTCGGTCACGCCCGCCGGTAACATCGAGCCGGTGAAACAGACGCGGGCATGCAGGCCGAGCAACTGGAAGCTCATCGCCGCCGCGCTGTAGGCCAGGGTGTCGGTGCCGTGCAGGATCAGCACGCTGTCGCATCCCTGCTCATCCACCGCCTCGACCACCGCCTCGCGCAGTTGCTGCCAGTAGGCCGGGGTCATGTTGGCGCTGTCGATCAAAGGCGACATTTCCCGGAAGCGCCACTGCGGGACGACGAGTTCGGGTTGGCTGTGCAGGTAGTCGCGCATCCGCGCTTCGAAACCGGATGCAGGCGCCAGGCCGTGGGCGCTGGCTTGCATGCCGATGGTGCCGCCGGTGTAGAGCACCATGACGTGCTGGGCGGCAGGGTAAGAGGCGGAATTCATTGATGGGTCTCCTGGACGAATACACCTTGCGCCGCAGCATGCCTGCGTGCGCAAGGTGTGTCACGTCGAGTGGCAGGACGCCACTCGTTGCGGTCTGTCGCGGCGGGTGGCGGGGAGCCACCCGCCAGGTCGATCAGCGTTGCGTGGCAGGCGTGCCCTGGGCTGCGCCTTGCTCGCGTGGAGCCGATTGGCTTGGGCTGGTCGGCCAGGCCTTCAGGTCCAGGTCCAGATCGGTGAATTTGCTGGAATCGAACACTGGTTGCTTGACGCCGGCGCGGCGCTGCTCGTCGTAGTCGCGCATCACGCGCAGGCCGACCTTGAACAACATGGCCAGGGCCATCAAGTTGACGAAGGCCAGGCAGGTCATGGTGATGTCGGCGAAGGCGAACACGGTCGAAAGATCCTGCATCGAACCCCATACCACCAGCGCCAGAACCAGGCCGCGGAAAACCATCAGCACGACGCGGTTGCGGCTGAGGAACTGCAGGCTGTTCTCGCCCAGGTAGTAGTTATAGAGGATGCAGGTGAAGACGAACAGCGACAGCGCGACGCTGACGAACACGCGCCCCCAGTCACCGACCACGGCGGCCAGCGAGTTCTGGGTCAGGACGATGCCGTCACCTTCGAAGCCCGGGGTGTAGAAGCCCGACAGCAGGATCAGCAGCGCGGTGCAGGTGCAGATCACGAAGGTGTCGAGGAACACGCTGAAGGCCTGGACCACGCCCTGGGCGCCCGGGTGCTTCACGGCGGCCACGGCGGCGACGTTCGGCGCACTGCCCAGGCCTGCTTCGTTGGCGAACACGCCACGCTTCACGCCCATCACGATGGCGCTGCCGAGCAGGCCGCCGAAGGCTGGGTCGAGGCCGAAGGCGCTCTTGAAGATGGTTTCCAGCATGGCTGGCACGTGTTCGATCTGGGTGCCGATCACGTACAGGGTCACGCCGATATAGGCCAGGGTCTTGATCGGTACCAGTAGGTCGGACACCGCGGCGATGCGTTTGATGCCGCCGATGAAGGTGATGGCCAGCAGCACCGCCAGGACGATACCGGTGTGGCGTGGATCGAAGGCAAAGGCGTTCTGCAGCGAGTGGGTCACGGTGTAGGACTGCAGGCCGATGAAGGCGAAGCCGTAGGTGACCAGCAGCAGGATGGAGAACACCACCGCCATGCCTTTCAGCTTCAGGCCGTGCTGGATGTAGTAGGCCGGACCGCCGCGGTACAGGCCGTCGCCGTCGGCGCGCTTGTAGACCTGGGCCAGGGTGCATTCGAAGAAGCTGCTGGACATGCCCACCAGTGCGGTGACCCACATCCAGAACACAGCGCCCGGGCCGCCGAGGGTCACGGCGATGCCGACACCGGCGATGTTACCGGCGCCGACGCGACCGGCGAGGCTCAGCATCAGGGCCTGGAACGAGCTCAGCTGGCCTGCCTGGCCGTGAAGGGACTCTTTGAAGACACTGAACATGTGGCCGAAATGGCGGAACTGGACGAAGCGCGAGCGGATCGTGAAGTAGCTACCGAGTCCCACAATAAGCAGGATCAGCACTTTCCCTGAGAGGAAGTCGTTGATGACTTCGAGCATGAGTATTCCTCGCTGTTTTTTGTTTAAGCAAATGCTGGCCAGTTGGAAACATCGCGTTACATCGGCCGGCGGACGGCACGACAGGCGAGGCGATGTTTCGTCCCGGTCCATTTCGCGGGTTTGTTATTAGTTCGGGTTTCGCATGTGTTGGGCCTCGTTACCGACGACCGCTCACGCGAAGAGGGGCGGCACTATACCGATCAGTGCGGTGCCCGTCTGCACGGTTGTGGTGCGTCCGACGAAACGGAGCTTTTGCAGCACCTGGCCTTTCGGTCAGGTTCTTGTGGAAGCGAGCCCGCTCGCGATGGCTGACGACACGGTTTTTTCAAACGGCAGCGCGTCATCGTTCATCGCGAGCAGGCTCGCTCCCACAGGTTCTGGCATCCTCGCTTTGCAGCTTTCAATTAAAAAAAGGGCTTGGGGAAGATCCCCAAGCCCTCAAAAGGTGAGAGGTGTCTAGTCCCTCGACCTGGTGAGCAATGGTCGCGTCGATCACGCTTTGAGCGGGACCAGGCGCGGAGCAATCATGTTTTCCGGGCGCAGGATGTCGTCGAGCATGGCGTCGTCGAGCAAGCCTTCCTCACGCACCAGTTCCAGCACGCCGCGGCCACTTTCAAGGGCGACACGGGCGATGCGGGTGGCGTTTTCATAGCCGATGTACGGGTTCAGGGCAGTGACCAGGCCGATCGAGTGTTCGACCAGCTCGCGGCAGCGCACTTCGTTGGCGGTGATGCCGACGATGCAGTGCTCGCGCAGCATGTCCATGGCCCGTTGCAGCAGGCGGATCGAGTCGAAGATCTTGAAGGCGATCAGCGGCTCCATCACGTTCAATTGCAGTTGGCCGCCTTCGGCTGCCATGGTCAGGGCCAGGTCGTTGCCGATGATCTGGAAGGCCACCTGGTTGACCGCTTCCGGGATCACCGGGTTGACCTTGCCAGGCATGATTGAGCTGCCTGGCTGGCGGGCCGGCAGGTTGATTTCGTTGATGCCGGTGCGCGGGCCGCTGGACAGCAGGCGCAGGTCGTTGCAGATCTTCGACAGCTTGACCGCGGTGCGCTTGAGCATGCCGGAGAACAGCACGAAGGCGCCCATGTCGGAGGTGGCTTCGATCAGGTCGGCGGCCGGCACCAGCGGCTGGCCGCTGATGGTCGCCAGGCGCTGTACGGCCAGGGCCTGGTAGCGCGGGTCGGCGTTGATGCCGGTGCCGATGGCGGTGCCGCCCAGGTTCACTTCGGTGAGCAGTTCGGGTGCCAGGGTCTTGAGGCGCGCCAGGTCTTCGCCCAGGGTGGTGGCGAAGGCGCGGAATTCCTGGCCGAGGGTCATCGGCACGGCGTCTTGCAGCTGGGTGCGGCCCATTTTCAGGACGTGGCTGAATTCTTCACCCTTGGCCGCGAACGCCTGGATCAGGCTGTCGAGGCTGGCCAGCAACGCATCGTGACCCAGCAGCAGGCCGAGGCGGATCGCGGTCGGGTAGGCGTCGTTGGTGGACTGCGCCATGTTCACGTCGTTGTTCGGGTGCAGGTACTGGTATTCGCCCTTGTTGTGGCCCATGACCTCCAACGCGATGTTGGCGATGACTTCGTTGGCATTCATGTTGGTCGACGTGCCGGCGCCGCCCTGGATCATGTCCACCACGAATTCTTCGTGGAAATCACCGCGGATCAATCGTGCACAGGCTTCGCTGATGGCGGCGTGCTTGGCTTCGCTGAGCTGGCCCAACTCGCGGTTGGCATCGGCGGCGGCTTGCTTGACCATGGCCAGACCGACCACCAGCTTGGGGTAATGCGAAATCGGAACGCCGGAGAGGCGGAAGTTGGTCACCGCTCGCAGGGTCTGGATGCCGTAATACGCTTGTGCCGGTACTTCGAGTACGCCAAGCAGGTCTTTTTCTGTGCGGAAAGATGCAGCGGAGGACATGACGGAAATCATCTCGATAAGGACCCGGTCTGAGCCGGAACGCCTCGAATCCTAGGCCTGCATGCAAATTAGGGCCAATGCTGTTAAACACTGCCCTATGCATATTCGGCATAATGCCGGTGTGACGCCGGCGTTATGGCGAGCGTGTGACCCGTTTTGGTGCATGTGGGAGGACGTGATGAATCTTGAAAGCAAATGGCTCGAGGACTTCAGTGCCCTGGCCGCGACTCGCAGTTTCTCCCAGGCGGCCGAGCGGCGCTTCGTCACGCAGCCGGCGTTCAGCCGGCGGATCCGCAGCCTTGAAGCGGCACTGGGGCTGACCCTGGTCAACCGTTCGCGCACGCCCATCGAGCTGACGGCGGCCGGGCAGTTGTTCCTGGTGACGGCGCGAACGGTGGTCGAGCAACTGGGTGAAGTGTTGCGTCATCTGCATCACCTGGAAGGCGGGCAGGGCGAGGTCATCCAGGTGGCCGCCGCGCATTCCCTGGCGCTGGGCTTCTTCCCGCGTTGGATCGCGCAGTTGCGCAACGAAGGCATGAACATCGCCACGCGCCTGGTGGCGACCAACGTGGGCGACGCCGTCCACGCCCTGCGCGAGGGCGGTTGTGACCTGATGCTGGCTTTCTATGATCCGGACTCTGCGATGCAGATGGACCCGGAGATCTTTCCGTCGCTGCACCTGGGCCAGACCCAGATGCTCCCGGTGTGTGCGGCGGATGCGGACGGCAATCCACTGTTCGACCTCGAAGGCGAGGCCAGCGTGCCGCTGCTGGCCTACAGCGCCGGGGCATTTCTGGGGCGCTCGGTCAATCAGCTGCTGCGCCAACGCGCGCTGCGCTTCACCACTGTCTATGAAACGGCCATGGCCGACAGCCTGAAAAGCATGGCCCTGGAAGGCCTCGGGATCGCCTGGGTGCCGCACCTGAGCGTGCGCGCCGAACTGGCCCGGGGCGAACTGGTGATCTGCGGCGGGGCGCAATGGCACGTCCCACTGGAGATCCGCCTCTACCGCTGTGCCCTGGTGCGCAAGGCCAATGTCCGGTTGTTGTGGCGCAAGCTGGAGGGCGGGGTGGCCCAGAGTGTTCCCGGTTCCTGAAGACAGCGCAGACCTCTTGTGGGATGTCACTGATATCAGGGTCATCACCGAGCCCCTGTGGGAGCGAGCTTGCTCGCGATGACGGACTGACATTCACCGTTGCATTGACTGACCGGTCGCTATCGCGAGCAAGCCCGCTCCCACAAGGGATTTGTGTCGTTGTTCTGCTGACCTCGAAGTCAATAAAACCGCCGCTTCGCCTCAAATGACAGATGGTCGGCGAAAGTGCGTTTAACGCACCGTTTTCGGTATACTGCCCGGCCTTCGGTCGGTTCACCCGGCCATTATTCGTACAACAAGCCACGCCGGTTTCCCGCGTGGCTTGTTGTTTTTTGACGCGCCCGCGGGCGCCCAGAGAGAAGAGGCACATTGATGAGTGCATTGGTTGGCGTGATCATGGGCTCCAAGTCCGATTGGTCCACCCTTAGCCACACCGCCGATATGCTGGAAAAGCTCGGCATCCCTTACGAGGTCAAAGTGGTCTCTGCCCACCGCACCCCGGACTTGCTGTTCCAGTACGCCGAAGAAGCCGAGGCCCGTGGCATTGAGGTGATCATCGCCGGTGCCGGTGGCGCGGCCCACTTGCCAGGCATGTGTGCGGCCAAGACCCACCTGCCGGTGCTGGGTGTGCCGGTGCAGTCGTCGATGCTCTCGGGCGTCGATTCGCTGCTGTCGATCGTGCAGATGCCGGCCGGCATCCCGGTGGCGACCCTGGCCATCGGCAAGGCCGGTGCGATCAACGCCGCCCTGTTGTCGGCGAGCATCCTGGGCGCCAAGCACCCGCAGTTTCATACCGTGCTGAAAAAATTCCGTGCTGAGCAGACAGACAGCGTCCTGGACAACCCGGACCCGCGCATTGCCTGAGGTGGTTGACGAATGAAGATCGGTGTAATCGGTGGCGGCCAGTTGGGTCGCATGTTGGCCCTGGCAGGTACGCCGCTGGGGATGAACTTCGCTTTCCTGGACCCAGCGCCGGACGCCTGTGCCGCGGCGCTGGGTGAACATCTGCGGGCCGATTACGGCGACCAGGATCACCTGCGCCAGTTGGCTGATGAAGTCGATCTGGTGACTTTCGAGTTCGAAAGCGTCCCGGCTGAAACGGTTGCCTTCCTGTCCCAGTTCGTCCCCGTCTACCCAAGTGCCGAAGCGCTGCGGATCGCTCGCGATCGCTGGTTCGAAAAGAACATGTTCAAGAACCTGGGCATTCCTACCCCGGCCTTTGCCGACATTCAATCCCAGGCCGATCTCGACGCGGCCGTCGCCGCCATCGGCTTGCCGGCTGTCCTCAAGACCCGCACCCTGGGGTATGACGGCAAGGGCCAGAAAGTTTTGCGCAGCCCTGAAGACGTGGCCGGCACCTTTGCCGAACTCGGCAGCGTGGCTTGCCTGCTGGAGGGCTTCGTGCCGTTCACCGGGGAAGTCTCGCTGATCGCCGTGCGCGCTCGCGACGGTGAAATCCGTTTCTACCCGCTGGTGCACAACACCCACAAGGACGGCATCCTCAAGCTGTCCGTCGCCAGCACCGAACACCCGCTGCAAGCCTTGGCCGAGGATTATTCCAGCCGGGTGCTCAAGCAGCTCGACTACGTCGGCGTCATGGCGTTCGAGTTCTTTGAAGTGGACGGTGGCCTCAAGGCCAACGAAATCGCCCCGCGTGTGCACAACTCCGGTCACTGGACCACCGAAGGCGCCGAGTGCAGCCAGTTCGAAAACCACCTGCGGGCGGTGGCTGGCCTGCCGCTGGGATCGACCGCCAAGGTCGGTGAAAGCGCGATGCTGAACTTCATTGGCAAGGTGCCGGACACCGAGAAAGTCCTGGCGATTGCCGACTGCCATCTGCATCACTATGGCAAGGCCTTCAAGGCCGGCCGCAAGGTGGGTCACGCCAACCTGCGTTGCGCTGACCGGGCGACCCTGGCCCAGCAGATCATCCAGGTCGAGGCGCTGATCGCCGAGCAATAATCTGAAACATTGTTGGAACCATTCGTCGGCCGAATTCTCTCATGGCAAGGTGCCAAAGTCTGACTAGGCTTTGGCATGACGCTCAATCAAAAGGGGAATTGCCATGGGAATCATCGGAACCATCTTTATTGGCTTGATCGTCGGCCTGCTGGCGCGCTTCCTGAAACCGGGCGATGACAGCATGGGCTGGATCATGACCATCCTGCTCGGTATCGGCGGTTCGTTGGCAGCCACCTACGGCGGCCAGGCCCTGGGCATTTACCATGCCGGCGAAGGCGCGGGCTTCATCGGTGCCCTGGTGGGCGCTATCGTGCTGCTGGTGATCTACGGCCTGATCAAAAGAAACTGATTCAAATGCGACAAAGCCCTCTGCTCGCGGCGCGCGCAGGGGGCTAGAATGCCCGGCGTTCCAACCTTCCCTCATTGCCGAGCCCGTTCATGCGCCGTCTAGTGTTGACCCTTCTTTTGCTGGGCAGTGGCCTGGCCCATGCTGCCCAATTGCCGGAAACCGATTGGCTCGAGCTGATGCCCAAGTCGGACCAGAAGGCCCTTGAGGCCATGCCTGAAATCGACCACAACTCCCCCGAAGCCGACGGCACGTTCACCAATAAAGGTGGCCTGAAGCAGAGCAAGGGGTTGCCGGCGGTGATGTATTCGACCAAGACCGTGGCGTCGATGAACGACAAGCACATCCGCATCGGCGGCTACCCGGTGCCGATGGAAACCGACGCCAAGGGCCGCAGCACGCTATTTTTCCTGGTGCCTTACCCGGGCGCCTGCATCCACGTCCCGCCACCACCGCCCAATCAACTGGTGCTGGTGCGCTACCCCAAGGGCTTGAAGCTGGACGATATCTACACACCGCTGTGGGTAATCGGGACGCTGAAGATCGAAAAGGTCGACAACGACCTGGCCAGCGCCGCCTATGCGCTGGACGCGGAAAAGGTGAGGGTGGTGAAGGAGGCTGATCTGTAACGCAGAAACGCTTTGTAAAAGTCCATGCTGGCCTTTCATCCAATTGTCATATTTCAGCCATAGAGTGTTCACACGGCTTACCGATACTTGGCCGACTTAACACACCCTATCTGCTAGGAGTAAGGCATGAAACTGAAGCGTTTGATGGCGGCAATGACCTTTGTCGCCGCTGGCGTTGCGACTGCCAACGCGGTTGCCGCTGTTGACCCTGCGATCCCGAGCTACACCAAGACCACAGGTGTGTCGGGCAACCTGTCCAGCGTCGGCTCCGATACCCTGGCCAACCTGATGACCTTGTGGGCCGAGAACTACAAGAAAGAATACCCGAACGTAAACATCCAGATTCAGGCCGCCGGTTCCTCCACCGCGCCGCCCGCACTCACCGAAGGCACCTCCAACCTGGGCCCGATGAGCCGCAAGATGAAGGACAACGAGCTGCAAGCCTTCGAGCAGAAGTACGGCTACAAGCCAACCGCTATTCCAGTGGCGGTCGATGCCTTGGCGGTATTCGTGCACAAGGACAACCCTATCCAGCACCTGACCATGGAACAGGTTGACGCGATCTTCTCGTCCACCCGTCTGTGCGGCGGCAAAGCCGACGTCAAGACCTGGGGCGACCTGGGCGTGACCGGTGACCTGGCCAACAAGCCGGTGCAACTGTTCGGCCGTAACTCGGTATCCGGCACCTATGGCTACTTCAAGGAAGAAGCCCTGTGCAAAGGCGACTACAAGGCTAACGTGAACGAGCAGCCTGGTTCGGCTTCGGTCGTGCAGTCCATCAGCTCTTCGCTCAACGGCGTGGGCTACTCGGGCATCGGCTACAAGACCGCCAGCGTGAAGACCGTGGCCCTGGCCAAGAAAGGCAGCACTGAGTACATCGAAGACACCGAAGAAAACGCCCTGAACGGCAAGTATCCGCTGTCGCGTTTCCTCTACGTGTACGTCAACAAGGCTCCGAACAAGCCTCTGGCCCCGCTGGAAGCCGAGTTCGTGAAGCTGGTCCTGTCCAAGCAAGGCCAGGAAGTCGTGGTCAAGGATGGCTACATCCCACTGCCAGCCAAGGTCGCCGCCAAGGCGCTGGCTGACCTGGGTCTGTCGGAAGGCGGCAACGTCGCCAAGAAGTAACGCCTGAGCCCGGGCCAATGCCCGGGCTTTCTGTGGGAGCGAGCTTGCTCGCGATAGCGGTGGGTCTGTCGACACTGATGTTGAATGTGACGCCCTCATCGCGAGCAAGCTCGCTCCCACACACTAATTTTCTCTCCGCTGCCGGTTCCCACGGGCGGCGGTTTTGTTGCGTCACTGCATTGTCATCTTTCTGTCATACAGGATCGCTAGGGTGTGCGCATGAATGATCTGGCCAATTCCACAATGACTACGACTTCCCCTCCCAAGCGCATTGACTTCAATACGCCTGAGCTGCAACGCAAGCGCCGTGTCCGTGCGCTCAAGGATCGCCTGACCCGCTGGTACGTCCTGGTGGGCGGCCTCGCGGTACTCGCCGCCATTACCTTGATCTTCTTCTTCCTGGCCTATGTGGTGCTGCCCCTGTTCCAGGGCGCGGACCTGACCGCCAAGGACCCGATCACCCCGGCCTGGATGCAAGACGCCGGCAAACCCCTGATGATTGCCATCGAAGAACAGAACCAGGTGGCGATGCGGGTTTCCGACAAGGGCCAGGCGCTGTTTTTCGACGTTCACAACGGTGCCGAGCTGCGCCGCGTCGACCTGCCGATCCCGGCCGGCGCCAGCGTGACGTCCATCGGTGAAGACCAGCCCGGCAGCCCGCTGGTGGTGATCGGTTTGTCCAACGGCCAGGCCCTGGTGTTCCGTCACACCTATAAGGTCAGCTACCCGGACGGCAAGAAAACCATCTCGCCCGATGTCGAGTACCCGTACGGCGAAACGCCTATCGCCTTGAACGAGCAGGGTGCCGCGCTGGAGCATGTGAGCCTCAACGCCACCGATTCGACCCTGCTGCTTGCCGGTTCCAGTGGCGCGCAACTGCAGGTGCTGTCGCTGACCAGCGAAGAAAACATGATGACCGGCGAAGTCACCAGCGAGCAGACGCGCATCGACTTGCCGCAGATGACCGAGCCGGTGAAGAACATCTTCGTCGACCCACGTCAGCAGTGGCTGTACGTGATCAACGGACGTGCCCAGGCTGACGTGTTCAGCCTGCGGGACAAGAGCCTCAACGGGCGCTACAAACTGCTGGAAAACGGCGAAGCCCAAGTCACCGCGGCGACCCAGCTGGTGGGCGGCATTTCGCTGATCGTCGGCGACTCCACGGGAGGCCTGAGCCAGTGGTTCATGGCGCGCGATCCTGACGGCGAGCAGCGCCTGAAGCAGATCCGCAGCTTCCAGATGGGCACCACGCCGATTGTCGAGATCACTGCCGAGGAGCGTCGCAAGGGCTTCGTTGCCCTCGATGCGTCCGGCAAGCTCGGAGTGTTCCACAGCACGGCCCATCGCACGTTGCTGGTGGACCAGGTGGTCGACGGCCAGGGCCTGTTCGGCATGTCGCCACGGGCCAACCGGTTGATCGTCGAGCAGGGCGGCAAGCTGCAACCGCTGACGCTGGATAACCCGCACCCGGAAGTCTCGTGGAGCGCGTTGTGGAGCAAGGTCTGGTACGAAAACTACGACGAACCCAAGTACGTCTGGCAATCGACCGCGGCCAACACCGACTTCGAACCCAAGCTGAGCCTCTCGCCACTGACCTTCGGTACCCTCAAGGCGGCGTTCTACGCGATGTTGCTGGCGGCACCGCTGGCGGTCGCGGCGGCGATCTATACCGCCTATTTCATGGCTCCGGGCATGCGCCGCAAGGTCAAGCCGGTGATCGAGCTGATGGAAGCGATGCCGACGGTGATCCTCGGTTTCTTCGCCGGCCTGTTCCTGGCGCCGTACGTCGAAGGCCACCTGCCGGGCATCTTCAGCCTGCTGATGTTGCTGCCGATCGGCATCCTGCTGGCCGGCTTCGTCTTCAGCCGCTTGCCCGAGTCCGTGCGCCTGAAGGTGCCGGATGGCTGGGAAAGCGCCTTGCTGATCCCGGTGATCCTGTTCGTGGGCTGGCTCTCGCTGTACATGAGTCCGTACATGGAAGCCTGGTTCTTCGGCGGTGACATGCGCATGTGGATCTCCCATGACCTGGGCATCACCTACGACCAGCGCAACGCCCTGGTGGTCGGCCTGGCGATGGGCTTCGCAGTGATCCCGAACATCTACTCCATCGCCGAAGACGCCGTGTTCAGCGTGCCACGCGGCCTGACCCTGGGCTCCCTGGCCCTGGGCGCCACGCCGTGGCAGACCATGACCCGCGTGGTGATCCTCACCGCCAGCCCGGGCATCTTCTCGGCCTTGATGATCGGCATGGGCCGGGCGGTGGGTGAAACCATGATCGTGCTGATGGCCACCGGTAACACCCCGGTCATGGAAATGAACCTGTTCGAAGGCCTGCGCACCCTGGCGGCCAACGTGGCGGTGGAAATGCCCGAGTCGGAAGTCGGCGGCAGCCATTACCGCGTGCTGTTCCTGTCGGCGCTGGTGCTGCTGTTGTTCACCTTCGTCATGAACACCCTCGCCGAGCTGATCCGTCAGCGTCTGCGCAAGAAATATTCGTCGCTTTAAGAAAGGTAGAAGTCTGTGAAACAGAACTCCCTGAAAGGATGGTTCAAGAGCGGCGCCCCCGGCGTCTGGATCAGCGGTGGCGCGGTGTCCATCGCGGTCATCATGACCATTGGCCTGCTGGCGGTGATTGCCGTGCGCGGCCTGGGCCACTTCTGGCCGGCGGACCTGATCCACGCCAACTACAACGTGCCGGGCATGCCTGCGCACCTGGTGGTGGGCGAGGTGGTGCAGAAAGAAGAAGTGCCTCGCGAGCGGCTCAAGAGCGCCGGCCTGCCGGTGCCCGACGAAGGCCCGGAATTCATGACCCGCGAACTGGTCAAGGTGGGCAACCGTGACCTGAACGGCACCGACTTCACCTGGATCGTCGGCGACTGGCTGACCAACCAGACCACGCCACCGGAACTGATGGCCATCGAGCGTCGTGAGTGGGGCAACTTCTACGGCTACCTGGTCAACGTCAAGGAAGACGGCAAGGTCATCGCCGAGGGCGAGGCTGCCTGGCCGCAGTTGCAGACCCGCATTGCGCGGGTCAACAAGCTCGCCGCCGAGCTCAAGACCCTGGAAAAATCCGACATCGGCGCGATCAACGCCGGCCTGGAACGTATCCGCCTGCACGGGCGCAAACTGGAGCTGGAGGGCAAGCTCGATGCCGCCGCCCAAGCCGACATGGCCAGTGAGCGGGCCGAGCTCGACGCCCGCTACAAGGACATCGAGGCGCGCCTGGCCGACCTGCACGCGCAGTTCAACCGCGACAGCCTGACCGCCCGCGACGCCAACGGCAAGGAAGTGGAGATCGGCATTGGCAAGGTGGTGCACGCCTATCAGCCGAACGCCATGGGCACCTTTACCAAGCTGGGCTTCTATTTCAGCAAGGTCTGGGAATTCCTCAGCGATGACCCGCGTGAAGCCAACACCGAAGGCGGTATCTTCCCGGCGATCTTCGGCACGGTGATGATGACCCTGATCATGGCGATGATCGTGACCCCGTTCGGCGTGCTGGCCGCGGTCTACCTGCGTGAGTACGCTCGCCAGGGGCCGATGACCCGCTTGATCCGCATCGCGGTGAACAACCTGGCGGGGGTTCCGGCGATCGTCTACGGCGTGTTCGGCCTGGGCTTCTTCGTCTATGTGCTGGGTGGCTCGGTGGACCGCCTGTTCTTCCCCGAAGCCCTGCCGGCGCCGACCTTCGGCACTCCCGGCCTGCTCTGGGCGTCGCTGACCCTGGCGCTGCTGGCGGTCCCGGTGGTGATCGTGGCGACGGAAGAAGGCCTGGCGCGGATCCCGCGTACCGTGCGCGAAGGCTCCCTGGCCCTCGGCGCGACCAAGGCCGAGACCTTGTGGAAAATCGTCCTGCCGATGGCGAGCCCGGCGATGATGACCGGCATGATCCTCGCCGTGGCCCGTGCCGCCGGTGAGGTGGCGCCGCTGATGCTGGTGGGCGTGGTGAAGCTGGCGCCGTCGCTGCCGCTGGACGGCAACTACCCGTACCTGCACCTGGACCAGAAGATCATGCACCTGGGCTTCCATATCTATGACGTGGGCTTCCAGAGCCCGAACGTCGAGGCCGCACGGCCGCTGGTATACGCCACGGCGCTGTTGCTGGTGCTGGTGATCGCCGTCTTGAACCTGTCGGCGGTATGGATCCGTAACCACCTGCGCGAAAAGTACAAAGCATTGGATAGCTGACAGCGCTTAGCCACGAGCGGCAAGCTAGAAGCCGCCTCTGCCCAAACTTGCAGCTTGCAGCTCGAAGCTTGCAGCTACGAACGGAGTGAGACCATGCAACACGAAGCACATTCACACGGCATCAACATGTCGGCCCTGGGCCGCGACAAGCAGAGCCTGGACCTGGCCCAGGAAACCGTCGCCATCGAAGTGCCCGGCCTGAGCCTGTTCTACGGCGAGAAACAAGCGCTGTATGACGTCAGCATGAACATCCCGAAGCAGCGCGTCACCGCGTTCATCGGCCCGTCGGGTTGCGGCAAGTCGACCTTGCTACGCACGTTCAACCGCATGAACGACCTGGTGGACGGTTGCCGCGTCGAAGGCGAGATCAACCTCTACGGCAACAACATCTACCGCAAGGGCGAGGACGTGGCCGAGCTGCGTCGTCGCGTGGGCATGGTGTTCCAGAAACCGAACCCGTTCCCGAAAACCATCTACGAGAACGTGGTCTACGGCCTGCGCATCCAGGGCATCAACAAGAAGCGTATTCTCGACGAAGCCGTGGAATGGGCGCTCAAGGGCGCGGCGCTGTGGGACGAGGTCAAGGACCGCCTGCATGACTCGGCCCTGGGCCTTTCCGGCGGCCAGCAGCAGCGCCTGGTGATTGCCCGCACCATCGCCGTGGAACCCGAAGTGCTGCTGCTCGATGAGCCATGCTCGGCCCTGGACCCGATCTCGACGCTGAAGGTCGAGGAGCTGATCTACGAGCTCAAGTCCAAGTTCACCATCGTCATCGTGACCCACAACATGCAACAGGCAGCGCGGGTGTCCGACTACACCGCGTTCATGTACATGGGCAAACTGGTGGAATTCGGCGACACCGACACCTTGTTCACCAACCCGGCCAAGAAACAGACCGAAGACTACATTACGGGCCGCTATGGCTAGCGGTAGCTGCGAGCCGCAAAGCTTCAAGCGGCAAGTAAAAGCAGTTTAGCGTAACGACACACATCAGCTTGCAGCTTGAAGCTTGCAGCTCACAGCTTTTGCGGAGCAAAACCATGATTTCGAAGGAAGGCCTTACTCATCACATTTCCGCACAGTTCAATGCCGAGCTCGAGGAAGTGCGCAGCCACCTGCTGGCCATGGGCGGCCTGGTGGAAAAGCAGGTGAACGACGCGGTGACCGCGCTGATCGAGGCCGACTCCGGCCTGGCCCAGCAGGTGCGCGAGATCGACGACCAGATCAACCAGATGGAACGCAACATCGACGAAGAGTGCCTGCGCATCCTGGCCCGTCGTCAGCCGGCGGCGTCCGACCTGCGCCTGATCATCAGCATCTCCAAGTCGGTGATCGACCTGGAGCGGATCGGCGACGAAGCCACCAAGATCGCCCGTCGTGCCATCCAGTTGTGCGAAGAAGGCGAAGCGCCCCGTGGTTACGTCGAGGTGCGCCACATTGGTGACCAGGTGCGCAACATGGTTCGCGACGCGCTGGATGCGTTCGCCCGCTTCGACGCCGACCTGGCGTTGTCGGTGGCCCAGTACGACAAGATCATCGACCGCGAGTACAAGACCGCCCTGCGTGAGCTGGCGACCTACATGATGGAAGACCCGCGCTCCATCTCCCGGGTGCTGAGCATCATCTGGGTCCTGCGTTCCCTGGAGCGTATCGGCGATCATGCGCGCAACATCTCCGAACTTGTGATCTACCTGGTGCGTGGTACCGATGTACGGCACATGGGGCTCAAGCGCATGAAGGAAGAAGTTGAAGGCACCCCGTCCGAAACCGCTAATGTTCCAGGCGAGACGGACGATAAGTAAGATTGCCAAGAAAAGCGCCCGGCCTTCTGGTCGGGCTTTTTTTTGGGTTTTTTTTAATCGAAAGCAGCACCCCGTGAACGAAAAGTCCCGGCGTGACTGACGGTTTTTGGCAATGTGCCATCAGTAAAAGCGGTATGCTTGCCGGGATTTTTTAGAGGTGTATCTGGATGAGTAAGGTCAGTGTGTTGGTCGTGGATGATGCGTCGTTCATTCGCGACCTGGTGAAGAAGTGCCTGCGCAATTACTTTCCGGGCGTGCGCATCGAAGACGCGGTAAACGGCAAGAAAGCTCAGGCCCTGCTGGCCCGCGAGGCGTTCGACCTGGTGCTGTGCGATTGGGAAATGCCCGAAATGTCCGGCCTGGAGCTACTGACCTGGTGCCGTCAACAGGACAATCTCAAGGGCATGCCGTTCGTCATGGTGACCAGCCGTGGCGACAAGGAAAACGTCGTCCAGGCGATCCAGGCCGGCGTGTCCGGCTACGTCAGCAAGCCGTTTACCAACGAACAGTTGCTGACCAAGGTCAAACAGGCCCTGCACAAGGTCGGCAAGCTCGACACCCTGATGAACAGCGCCCCGACCAAGATGAACTCGGCGTTCGGCAATGACTCCCTGAGCGCCCTCACCGGGGGCAAGGCCGCTCCGGTTGCCGCTGCTGCACCTGCGGTGAATCCCGTCGCCAGGCCCGCTGCCGTGGCCGCCGCCGCGCCAGCGGGAGGTTTGCTCAACAGCCCGCCCGTCAAGGCCCCGGCTGCCGCGCCGGCGGGCAATCGTGGCCAGGGCCAGTTGCGCCTGTCCAGCGGGACCCAGGCCTGCGTGATCAAGGCCCTGAGCCTCAAGGAAGCGCTGTTGGTGGTCAAGCGCAGCGACAACCTGCCCCAAGTGCTGGAAAGCGCGGTGCTGGACATGGAGCAGGGCGACAACGCCGAGACCGCTCGCCTGAACGGCTACCTGCACGCCATCGTCGCTCACGAGCAAACGCCTGACAGCGAATGGCTGCAACTGACGTTCCGCTTCGTCGACAAAGACCCGCAGAAACTCGACTACATCTCCCGCCTGATCGCCCGCGGCACCGCCCAGAAGCACTTCGTACCCGGCGCCTGATCCAGCGGTGCCCTTCAGGCAGCCTTCGCGAGCAAGCCCGCTCCCACACGGAATCTTCAGTATTCACTGGATCGAGTGTGGGAGCGAGCTTGCTCGCGATGGGGCCATTAGATCCAACACCGATCGCTGATCCAATTTTGAAACATCCGTCGACTACGCTGGTCCATCCCAGCTGCTAGGCTGCTGTGCAGGCCTTCATCTTTCGACAGAACCTTTGCCCATGCTCGCGCCCCCTTTGTTCGCCTGCGGTCTGGTCCTGGCCTCCACCTCGGCCATGGCCATGACCATCTACAAATCCACGGATGCCAATGGTGTGGTGTCCTACAGTGATCGTCCGAGCAAGGGCGCCCAGGTGTTCGTGTTTCGCGACCGCATGGTCGAACACCTGGAGCGACAGGTGTTTCTCGATATCAAGAAGCAGAAGGGGACGGATGCGGTGTTCGTGCGCAATGACCTGTACGCCCCGGTGGAGATCGAGTTGAGTTTTGCCGGGCTGAGCAATGTGAGCGGGGCGCCGAGCCGGCCGATCCGCAGGGTGCTGCCGGCGCGCAGCAACCTGCGCCTGGCGCTGCTCACGGCCACCCAACCCGGCCGACCGCTGGTGTATACCCCAAGGTTCGAATACTCCCTGGGCGACCCGGCAGGCGCGGCACAGGCCTATCGCTACCCGTTGCCGTGGCGGGGTGGGCCGTTTCGGCTGAGCCAGGGCGCCAACGGCCAGTACAGCCACTACGGGCCGAAGAACCGCTACGCCATGGACATCGCCATGCCCGAAGGCACGCCGATCATCGCGGCGCGGGGCGGGGTGGTGATCAAGACCGAGAATGAGCAGACAGGCCGTGGCGACGATCCCTCGGGCAACTTCGTGCGGGTACTGCACGACGATGGGACCATGGGGGTTTACCTGCACCTTCAGAAAGGCTCGGTGAGCGTGCGCGAAGGGCAGCGGGTGGCGGTGGGCTCGCCTTTGGCGTTGTCCGGCAATACCGGCAACAGCTCCGGCCCGCACCTGCATTTCGTGGTGCAGCGCAATACCGGGCTGGGGCTGGTGTCGATTCCGTACCAGTTCAATCAGCCGGTGGGAGAGCTGCCCAACTTTGCGTTGGGCAAGCAATAGCCCCTGCACTCGCGAAGGAGCTTTTGTGGCGAGGGAGCTTGCTCCCGCTCGGTCGGTCCGACGCCTCGGGCGAAGCAGTCGTCGCTTTAGGGCCGCTTCGCGACCCAGCGGGAGCAAGCTCCCTCGCCACAGGTGATCATCACAACGGTCTAGACATGGAGGAGGTTGACACTCAATCGAGCATCAACACCTTCGCCAGGATGATCTTCGGCCCTTTCATCTTCTTGATGATGATCCGCAGGCCTTCGACTTCCAGCACTTCTTCCTCTTCCGGCACGCGCTTTAAGGTTTCATAGACCAGCCCGGCGAGGGTTTCGGCCTCGATGTGGTCCAGGTCGATCCCCAGCAGGCGCTCGACCTTGAACAACGGCGTGTCGCCGCGCACCAGCAGCTTGCCTGGCTGATACGCCAGGATGCCGCGCTCGGCCTTGCGGTGTTCGTCCTGGATATCGCCGACCAGCACTTCCAGCACGTCTTCCATGGTCAGGTAGCCGATGATGTTGCCGTCGGCTTCCTCCACCACGGCGAAGTGCGAGCCGCCCTTGCGGAACTGCTCCAGCAATTGCGACAGCGGCATGTGCCGCGATACGCGCTCCAGGGGCCGGGTCAGCTCGGCCAGGTTGAACGACTCGGGAATGTGATCCAGGGCCGCCAGCTCCAGCAGCAGGTCCTTGATGTGCAGCAGGCCGACGAACTCCTGGCGCTCGCTGTCGTACACCGGGTAACGGCTGAACTTGTGGCGACGGAACATCGCCAGGATTTCCTTGAGCGGCGCGTTGAACTCCAGCGTGACCAGGTCTTCCCGGGAGTTGGCCCAGTCCACCACTTCCAGCTCGCCCATTTCCACGGCCGACGCCAGGACGCGCATGCCCTGGTCGCTGGGGTCCTGGCCGCGGCTGGAGTGCAGGATCAGCTTCAGTTCTTCACGGCTGTAGTGATGCTCGTGATGGGGCCCGGGCTCGCCCTGGCCAGCGATGCGCAGGATGGCGTTGGCGCTGGCGTTGAGCAGGTAGATCGCCGGGTACATGGCCCAGTAGAACAGGTACAGCGGCACGGCGGTCCACAGCGACAGCAGCTCGGGCTTGCGGATCGCCCAGGACTTGGGCGCCAGCTCACCGACCACGATGTGCAGGTAGGAAATGATGAAGAAGGCAGTGAAGAACGACACGGCCTTGATCACTTCCGGTGACTGCACGCCCACCGCGCCCAGCAGCGGTTCGAGGATGTGGGCGAACGCCGGCTCACCGACCCAGCCCAGGCCCAGCGAGGCGAGGGTGATGCCCAGTTGGCAGGCCGACAGGTAGGCGTCGAGCTGGCTGTGGACGGTCCGCAGGATATGCCCGCGCCAGCCGTTCTGCTCGGCGATTGCCTCGACCCGGGTCGAGCGTAGCTTGACCATGGCGAATTCGGCTGCAACGAAAAAGCCGTTGAGCAAAACCAGGATCAGAGCGAAAAGAATCATGCCGAATTCGGCGAAGAGTGTAACGAGGGACAAGCCAGGGGAAGGGTCCATGATGGAGTTTTGCAGGTTCCGTATTAGCCGTAAAAGTAGGAAATCAGTGCCTGAAAAGGCAGGCACAAGTCAGCCAATGTAGCGGCTGACTCGGCTGTTGCCTAGGGGGCAATGCCGGCCGGTATCAATCGGCCGGGCTGGCGAGGCGTGCGCGAACCACTTGTGCCGGGGGGAAATGGCAGGTGAACGTGCTGCCATGGCCGGGCACGCTGCTGATTTCCATGCGCCCGCGATGACGCAGCAGCACGTGCTTGACGATCGCCAGGCCCAGGCCGGTGCCCCCGGTGTTGGAGTTGCGGCTGGAGTCGACGCGGTAGAAGCGTTCGGTCAGGCGCGGCAGGTGCTTGCTGTCGATGCCGATCCCCGAGTCCCGCACGCTCAGGTGCGCGCCTTGCTCGTCGCCCCACCAGCGCACGTGGATCCGGCCTTGCTCGGGCGTGTACTTGACCGCGTTGAACACCAGATTGGAAAACGCGCTGCGCAGTTCCGCCTCGCTGCCCTTGAGCTGCACGCCCGGGTCGGCTTCCAGGGTGATGGTCTGTTGCTTGGGGCCGGACAGTTCCTGTGCGTCCTCGGCAATGGTCTGCAGCAGGTCGTCGATGGGCACCGGCTGGTTGTCCGACGGATAGTCGGTGGCCTCCAGCTTCGCCAGCAACAGCAAGTCGTTGAGCAGGGTCTGCATGCGCCCGCTTTGCTGGTGCATCTGCTGCAAGGCTCGGGTCCAGCGCGGGTTCACCTCCTCGACGTTGTCGAGCAGGGTTTCCAGGTAGCCGCAGATCACCGTCAACGGCGTGCGCAGTTCGTGGGACACGTTGGCGATGAAGTCTTTGCGCATCTGTTCCAACTGGTGGATGCGGGTCACGTCCCGCACCAGCATCAGGTGCTCGTTGTTGCCGTAGCGCGTGATGTACAGCTGGATCCGCAGCCGGTCGTTGGTGGGCGAGGGGATTTCCAGCGGTTCGGCGTAGTTGTCCTGCTCGAAGTATTCCTTGAAGCGCGGATGGCGCACCAGGTTGGTCACCGGCTGGCCGCTGTCCTGGGGCGTCTTGAGGCCCAGCAGGGTCTCGGCGGCGCGGTTCCACCATTCCAGGTTGCCTTCGCTGTCGAGCATGATCACGGCGTCCTTGAGGGCCGCGGTGGACTCCTGGACCCGGTCGATCACCGCTTGCAGGCGCCCGCGCACGCGCTGGTCGCGCCGTTGCAGGTGGTAGATGCTGTCGAACACTTCGCCCCACAGGCCATAGCCGTCGGGCGGGGCTTCGTCGGGTTGGTGCAGGCGCAGCCATTCGTGCAGGCGCAGCAGTTGCTTGAGGGTCCAGGCCAGGTACAGCCCCAGGCCCGCAGCCAGGCTCCAGCCGTAGTAGCCGGTGATCAGGCCGACGACCAGGCTGCCGGTCACCAGCAACAACATGTGGCGAATCAGGGTGCCATGCCAGTTTTGATTCACGGGGCTTCCTTTCGAAGCAGCTGAAAGCTGCAAGCTTCAAGCTGCAAGTTTGAAGCGGGTCGATAATGGCTTTTACTTGCAGCTTGTAGCTCAAAGCTCGCAGCTGCTTTTCTCATGCCTTTGTCGAAAAACGATAACCGGTGCCTCGCACGGTTTGTACCAGATTTTCATAGGCATCGCCGAGGGCCTTGCGCAGGCGTCGGATGTGCACATCCACGGTGCGTTCCTCGACGTAGACATTGCCGCCCCAGACCTGGTCCAGCAGTTGCCCACGGGTGTAGGCGCGTTCCTGGTGGGTCATGAAGAATTGCAGCAGGCGGTATTCGGTCGGGCCCATCTCGGCGGGTTTACCGTCGATGGTCACGCGGTGGCTGATCGGGTCCAGCAGCAGGCCGCCGACTTCGATCGGCGCCTCGCCATCGGTCGGCCCGGCACGGCGCAGCACGGCCTTGAGGCGCGCCACCAGCTCGCGCGGGGAAAACGGCTTGGTGATGTAGTCGTCGGCACCGACTTCCAGGCCCTGGATCTTGTTGTCCTCTTCGCCCTTGGCGGTGAGCATGATGATAGGGATATCCCCGGTCAGCTCGTCGCGCTTGAGCCGGCGTGCCAGTTCGATGCCGGACGTGCCGGGCAGCATCCAGTCCAGCAGGATCAGGTCGGGCTTGCGGTCGACGATGATGGCGTGGGCCTGTTGAGAGTTCTCTGCTTCCATGCAGTCATAGCCGGCCATCTCCAACGCAACGGCAATCATCTCGCGGATGGGCGCCTCGTCGTCGACGATCAGAATGCTCCTGCCAACCATGGGGTAATCCTCTTGTCATTTAACTGTCTTGCGCCGCATTAGATAACGGAATTATTGCAGTCGTGTGACAACAATTTCATTGACCGGCAGCGCGGGGGATCCTGGACTAAGCTTTTCAGTCCGAATCCTGACAACCACAAAAGAAGGTTTCCATGACTCCGATGACTGTTTCTTTCAAAGCCCTGCTGCTGGCTGCCGCCGCGGCCCTGCCTGGATTGGCCATGGCTGCCGATCCCGCCATGGAGAAGGACGGCATGTTTACCGACCATAAGGGCATGACTCTCTACACCTACGACAAGGACGCAGACGGCAAGTCCAACTGCAACGGTCAATGTGCGGAAAACTGGCCACCGCTGATGGCTGGGAGCGATGCGAAGACGATGGGCAAGTGGACCGTAGTGAAACGTGATGATGGTTCGATGCAATGGGCATACGACGACGATCCGTTGTACACCTACAAAGGCGACGAGAAGGCCGGTGACAAGGCCGGTGAGGGGAAAGGCGGCGTCTGGCACATAGCCAAGCCTGACTGACTCGGGTCTGCCAAGAGACGATGTGGCGAGGGGATTTATCCCCGTTGGGCTGCGAAAGCAGCCCTAAGGCCGCGATCCCAGTCTGCCTGACACTATGAGATGTCAGGTTTCAGGGCTGCTTCGCAACCCAGCGGGGATAAATCCCCTTGTCACAAAAAGCGCTGCTCAGCGCAACGCGTAATCCAGCACGATCCCCACGAAAATCGCCATCCCGGCCCAATGGTTGTGCAGGAATGCCTGGAAGCAGCGCATCCGGTCCTTGCCGCGGGTGTACCAGAATTCCCAGGCAAAGCACGCGGCAGCGGCGACCAGGCCCAGGTGGAACCAGCCGCCGAGCTTGAACTGCGAGCCGGCCAGCAGCAGGCAGCCCAGGGCCAGGCCTTGCAGGGTCAGGATGATCGCCCGGTCGGCGTCGCCAAAGAGAATCGCCGTGGATTTCACGCCGATTCGCAAGTCATCGTCCCGGTCGGTCATCGCGTAATAGGTGTCGTAGGCCACCGTCCACAGCAGGTTGGCGATGTACAACAGCCAAGCGGCTGCCGGCAGATGGCCGGTTTCGGCGGTGAAGGCCATCGGCATGCCCCAGGAGAACGCCGCGCCCAGCACCACTTGCGGGTAATAGGTGTAGCGCTTCATGAACGGGTAGGTGCACGCCAGGGCCAGCCCGCCCAGGGACAGCAGGATGGTCGGCGCGTTGGTGCACAGCACCAGCAGGAAACTCACGGCCATCAGCACGGCGAAGAACACCAATGCCTCTTTCGAACTGATCTTGCCACTCGCCAAAGGGCGCTGCGCGGTGCGCTTGACGTGGCCGTCCACCTTGCGGTCGGCCCAGTCGTTGATCACGCAACCGCCGGCGCGGGTCAGCACCACGCCGAGGACGAAAATCACGATATTGGCCAGGGAGGGCGAGCCTTCACCGGCGACCCACAGCGCCCACAGTGTTGGCCATAACAGCAGGTAGATGCCGATGGGCTTGTCCATGCGGGTCAGTTGCACGAAGTCCCAGGCCCGTGGGTTCAGGCGGTTCAGGGATTTGAGCAGTTGCAGGTACATCAGCAATTCTCCGAATAGGCACGGGCGACCGTCCACACGCGTGGCAAGAAGACTTCCGCCACCAGCACGCTCAGCGCGCCGCGGTCGAAGCGCGAACGGCGGCCCCACAGTTCACGGCGGCGCACATCGGCCGGCAACCATTGTTCGGGGTAATGGCAAACCTCGATGGCTCGGCGCTGGAACGCCTGGTCGCAAAACAGCAGTTCGCCCAGGGAGCGGCTGCCCAGGCCATCCAGGTGCAACCCGTCGCCCTGCAACGCACTGCGCGCCGCCACGCTGCGGGCAAATACCCACGGCTCGCCGTGACCGCGCAGGTACACCTCGCGCACCCAGCCCTCGCTGCCCTGCGCCAGGTCCAGAGCCGCGCATTCATCGTCGCGCAGCGGTTGCCAGCCTTCGAACAGCGGCGTCACGCTGAAGTGATCGTCCGACAGGCTCGTCAGGCGGCGGGTCAGGGAACCTTCGTCGAACAACCAGTCGAGTACACAGGCATCGGGACGGGGCGACAGCAGGGGCCCGGGCAGCCATTGGAGTGTAGGAAATATCGAATTTGTCGGCGGCACAGAGGTCATGAATGGCAGCAAATGAGGCCGCGAGCTTACCATGTCGGTCGGCGATGTTGACGGGTTGGACCTGCCGTCGTACCGATCACGCTTGCATCTGGCGCGACCGATCAGTACAAAACGCCCTGAGCCGCAACGGCGTCTTCATCGACCCGACCAATACCGGCAAACGCCTGACACCTGAGGAAGTACCTGAATGAAGAAGTGGCAATGTATCGTCTGCGGCCTGATCTACAACGAAGCCGAGGGTTGGCCCGATGACGGCATCGCCGCCGGGACCCGTTGGGAAGACGTACCGGCAGACTGGCTGTGCCCGGACTGCGGCGTCGGCAAGATGGATTTCGAAATGATCGAAATCAACTAAGCGAACCCCTGACCGTTTCCCCGGATGGAGAGCAACATGAGCGCACCTGTCGTCATCGTCGGTACTGGCCTGGCCGGTTACAACCTGGCCCGGGAGTTTCGCAAGCTCGATAGCGAAACCCCCTTGCTGTTGATTACCGCCGACGACGGTCGCTCCTACTCCAAGCCGATGCTCTCCACCGGCTTTGGCAAGAACAAGGATGCCGACGGCCTGAGCATGGCCGAGCCGGGGGCCATGGCCGAGCAGCTCAAGGCCGAGGTCCGCACCCATACGCGCATCAGCGGCATCGACCCGGGGCACCAGCGGCTGTGGATCGGCGAGGAAGCGGTGAACTACCGTGACCTCATCCTGGCCTGGGGCGCCGAAACCGTGCGTGTGCCGGTACAGGGCGACGCCTCGGACCTGATCTTCCCCATCAACGACCTGGAAGACTACGCGCGCTTCCGGGCCGCCGCTGCCGGCAAGCGCCGGGTGCTGCTGCTCGGCGCCGGGCTGATTGGTTGCGAGTTCGCCAACGACCTGATCCTGGGCGGCTATGAGGTGCAACTGGTGGCCCCGTGCGAACAGGTGATGCCGACGCTGTTGCATCCGGCGGCCGCTGCGGCGGTTCAGGCCGGGCTGGAGAGCCTGGGGGCGCGGTTCCACCTGGGCCCCGTGCTCAATCGCCTGCAACGCGGCGCCGACGGGCTTGAGGCGCACCTGTCCGATGGCCAGGTGATTGCCTGCGACCTGGTGGTGTCGGCCATCGGCCTGCGCCCGCGCATCGACCTGGCGGCGGCTGCCGGCCTGGTGGTCAATCGCGGCGTGGTGGTCGACCGCCATTTGAAGACCTCCCACGCCAACATCTACGCCCTGGGCGACTGTGCCGAGGTGGATGGGCTGAACCTGCTGTACGTCATGCCCTTGATGAGCTGCGCCCGCGCCCTGGCCCAGACCCTGGCGGGCAACCCGACCGCCGTGAGCTACGGCCCCATGCCGATCACCGTGAAAACCCCGGTGTGTCCGCTGGTGGTGTCGCCACCGCCTCGCGGCCGAGAAGGCGTGTGGAGCGTCGAAGGGCAGGGCGCCGACATCAAGGCGCTGTGTCGCGACGCCCAGGGCAACCTGCTGGGCTACGCCCTGACCGGCGCCGCGGTGATGGAGAAACTGGCGCTGAACAAGGAGCTTCCGGGCTTGCTGGCGTAAATACTGGTCGTTCTGTCGCAAAAACCCTACTTTTGACCCCACAAAGGTCGTTCGGACACTGGCGTCGTCCTCGGCCCCGTGCCATTCTCACTCCCGTCTGCCGCAGTGTAGAGCCTGCGGCGCCTTAGGGGCTGTTCCACAGAGAGCAGCACGGACATAACAACAAAAAAACCGTCAAAGGGGCTTCATTCATGCGTAAACCAGAACTCGCCGCCGCCATCGCGGAAAAAGCAGACCTCACCAAAGAACAAGCCAACCGCGTCCTCAACGCGGTACTCGAAGAAATCACCGGCGCCCTGCATCGCAAGGACAGCGTCACCCTGGTGGGCTTCGGCACCTTCCTGCAACGCCACCGCGGCGCCCGCACCGGCAAAAACCCACAAACGGGTGAGCCAGTGAAAATCAAGGCCAGCAACACCGTTGCCTTCAAACCGGGCAAGTTCTTGAAGGACAGCGTTAATCCGTAATTGCTACGGGCTCTCCGGACCGGGGGGATAAAGCAACCACGAAAAAGGCACACCAAGGGAATCGGGTGCCTTTTTTTTTGAGCCCGCGATTTGTCCCGCCGGTTACGGCATGCTCATCAGTGCCATGCGCAGGCGCCTGATCAGTTTCGGGGTCTTGAGGCAATCGGCCGGGCGCTTGTTGTCCAGGGCCGGGACGACCTGTTCCAGCCACCACAGGCCTTCCTTGAGGCCGCGTTTGCCGTAGAGCACCACAGCCATGTCGAGGTGACCGTCCATGGCCTTGGCCAGTGTGCGGGCGTTGTCGTCGAGGTAGTCCTCTTCATACAGGCGCACGAACGTTTGCCAGTCGGCATCGCCGACGTATTCGTCTTCCAGTCCCATGTCAGAATCCGTCAAAGGAGATCAAGTTGCTGCCGGTCGGGTTTCGCGCCGACGGCGCCAGGATCCCATCGTAACCATTGGCCTTGGCCCACGCACCAATCTGGTGGGTCTGGGTGTATTTGTTGCCGGTGATGCTCTTGAGGGACACGCCCAGTTGCTTGCGGACATCGGCCCGGGTCAGGTCGAGGACGTTGTTGAGCTGGACCTTCTTGCTCACCAGCACCCGCGTGGACAGGTCCACGCCCCAGTGGTTGACCTCGCCCATGGCGGTCTTGCGCGAGTTGGCGCCGTATACCCCACCCAGCCCCGGCGCGGTGTACCGGTGGCGGGCGGCCACGTTCCACTTGTGCGCTGTCCAGGTCGTGCTGATCCGCCCCGGCTCTTCGAATCGATACACCGTCCGGTTGACCTTGCGGCCCTTCGGCGGGGTGCTGCATTTCATCAACCCCAACGGGTCGATCCAGCTCACCGGGTTCGGCGCGTACTGGTAGAGGTTCAGGCCACCGGCCAGGCCGATGGGGTCCGGCGTGGTGAAGCGGCCGATGTCCGGGTCGTAGAAGCGCAGGGTGTTGTAGTGCAGGCCGGTTTCCCGGTCCAGGTACTGGCCCTGGAACCGCAGGTTCTGCTCTTCGATGTAATACGGCTCGCGCAACTCTTCGGCGGTGTTGCCCCACACCTGATAACGGGCACGCCACAGCGTATGGCCGTCGCTTTCCGACAGTTGCTCGGGCTGGCCGTTGAAGTCGTTGTGGTAGTAACGGACTTTCTGCTGCTCGCCCAGGCCATCGACCCTGGCCAAAGGCTCGTGGCCGTCGTCGGCGTAGATGTAGAGGCTGGTCTGGCTGTTGCGGTGCTCCTGTAACAGTTGCAGCGCATCCCAGGTGAAGCGGGTGCGGCCCAGCAGCGTCGCGTGGCGGTCGTACTCGGTTTTTTCGATGCGCCGGCCCAGCGGGTCGTAGGTCATTTTCACGACCGAGCCGTTGTCGTTATGCACCTGCACCAGGCGCTGCTCGGCGTCGTATACGAACCGCTGCACACCGCGCCGGCTGCTGCGCTTTTCCACCATGCGACCGAAGCCGTCGTAGCGGTAGCGCTTGTCCTGATAGGTCAGCAAGCGGTTATGGGCGACGTGCCCCGTGCCCATCAGCCCGTCGAGCAGGTTGGCGGCCGGATCGTAGGCAAAGCCTTCGCGCTGGCCCTGGAGGTTGTCCTGGCTGGCGAGGATCCGGCCGGTGGCGTCGTAATGCAGCAGTTGGCGATGAGGCGTTTCGGGTTGGTTGTCGAAGCGCTCCACCAGTTGATCGCTGCCGTCATAGGCAAACAGCGACTGCGCCGCCGGCGGCAGCAACGTCGACAGGCCTTGCTGGCGGCGCTGCCGGGCCCGTAGGCGCCCGCTGCGGTCGTACTCGCTGCGGGTGCTGAGACGGCCCTGGGTACGCAGCACTTCGCGGTGCAGGCGGTCGCGCTCGAAATCGCTGATGACCCTGCCGTCGAGGTTGATCTGGTGCAGGTGCCCGCTGCCGTAGTGCAGGCGATTCAGCCAGCGGCCATCGGGGAGCTGCGTCTGGGTGAGGTTGCCCAGTTCGTCATAACGATGCTCCAGGCTGCCGGCCCAGCCCTGTTCGGCGATCAGTTGCCCAAGCGCGTCATAACCAAAGCCGATGCTCTGCTGTTCTCCGGTCAGGCTGGTGAAGGTGATGGCGTTGACTTGGTCGAGGTCGTCATAGCGGTACTCGGTGCGCCCGTCGGCGGTGACCTTGGCAACCAACCGGCCCACGGCGTCGCGTTCCAGCTCATGGACGATGGGGGCTTGTGGCGCCAGGTCCAGGTCGGTGCTGCCGGGAGCGGCGATGGCTTCCACACGGGTGACGTTGTCCAGCGGGTCATAGGCGTAGCGCTTGAGGCTGCCGTCCAGGCTGTGCTGGGCACTCAGGCGGTCGCCGGCGTCCCAGGCGAACCGATAGCTTTCGCCATTCTCGTTGGTCAGGGCCAGCAACCGCCCGTAGTTGTCGTAGCTCAGTTCTATCCGCCGGCCATGGGCGTCGGTGCGCAGGCGCAGTTGCCCGCTCGGGGTGTGCTGGAAACGGGTGGTGTGCCCGGCGGGATCGCTGTAGCCGATCAACTGGCCGCTGGCATCGCGCTGATAGTGCTCGGTGCGACCGTCCGGCAGTTGCTTGCTCAGCAACCGGCCTTGGTCGTCATAGCTGAAGCGCGTGCGCTCGCCCAACGCATCGCTGCTGCTGACCAGCAGCCCGCGTTCGTCGTAGCTCAGCCGGGTGGTGTAGCCAGAGCAGTCGGTGTGTTCGCTGAGTTGTCCGAGGGCCGTCCAGCGCATCGTCTTGCGCTTGCCGCTGGCATCGATGACATCCACCACCTGGCCGTGGGCATCGTGGCGATAGCGGGTGACGTGGCCCAGCGGGTCGGTTTCACGGATGCGGTTGCCCCGCGCGTCATAGCGGTACTGCCAGGTATTGCCGGCCGCGTCGGTTTCCGCCAGGGGCAGGGCCCAGTGTTCGAGCCACAGGGTCGACTCGCTGCGTCCGAGTGGGTCGAGGGTCTGGCACAGATTGCCTGCTTCGTCATAGCTGAACTGATGCTGCCCCCCGTTGGGGTCGGTCGCGCCCAGCAGTTGGCTTTCATCGTTCCACTGGAACGTCCAGGTGCGGTCCAGGGCATCGGTGGCTTCGAGGATCTGGTAGCGGGCATCCCAGCGCCGGGTACTGCGGCGGTTCAAGCCGTCGGTGATGCGCGTGACACCGGCGGCCAGGTCATAGGTGAAGGTGTAGGTGTCGCCGGCGTCGGTCCAGTGGCGGACCACGCGCCATTCCCGGTCTTCGATCAGCGCCCATTCGTAGAAGCAGCGCAGGCCGGTGGGCAACTGGTGCTCCACCATCCGCCGCCCGAGGTCGTAGGCGTAGCGCCGCTTGACCTGGCTGTTGGACTGGCGCACTTGGGCCAGGTCCCCCTGGCTGTCGTAGTCGTAGTGCATCAGCACGTCGCGACGCTGGTCGGGGTAGAGGCGCTCGATCCGGCTGACCCGGCGTGGCCAGCGCGCGTCGTAGGCCAGTTCGGCCTGCACCAGGTCGAAGGTGTCGCGCAGGCGCACCAACCGCCCGCTCTCGTCGTAATCGAGGTGGATGCGGTTGTCGTTGCGATCGCCCAGCTGGTTGAGGCGCAGCAAGACCGCGTTCCCCGGCGTCGGTGTGAACAGGCGGTACAGGCCGTCCGCGCTTTCGATCAGCAGTTCGCCGTTGACGTGCCGGCGCACGTTGAGCCCTTCGCCCGGGCTGAACACCGCACCGCCCAGGGGAATCGAACCCATGTCGATGCGCCGGCCCTGTTCGTCGGTGTAGACCAGGGTCTCGCCACCCTCGGGATGGGGCAGTATCTCGACGCGCACCTCGTAGGCCACGCTCCAACCGGCGCCGAACAGCCCTTCACGGCGCTCGTCGCGGCTGTTGTAGAAACGCTGCCAGTCGATCGGCAGGATGCCCGGCAGGACGAAGTCCAGTTCCTCGACATCCCCCAGCACCTTGGCCCCGGTGGCGGCATGCACCGGGTTCGACGAACCCATGGCCGCGTTCGCCGCCGCGCCCATCGCGCTGCTGACCGCCATCGATGCTGCGCCGCCAATCAACATGCAAGGCAGATTGCTCAGAAACTTGCCCTTGCCGCCCTTGAGCATCAGCAGTGCGGTCACGGCCAGCCCCACGCCCGGCGTCTTGCCGCTGCGGATCTCGCGCACCACCACGGTACCGCCGCCGATGGTCACGTCAGGGGAAATCAAACCGGACGACACCACGGTCGCTTCGCAAGTGCTGCGGTCGCCGCTGCGCACCGCGGGTTGGCCGTTGATGGTGACCTTGTCCGAGCCTTCGGCCAAAAACTGCGGCGGCATCGGCGGATGCTTCAGGCAGGTGATCATGTCCAGCGGCTTGGGCACGGCGCCGGGCGCGGGCGTGGCGACGGTGGGGCGCCACATCTGCGAGAAGAAGCTCTCGGCCATGTCCAGGTAGCTGGGCTCGGGCTGCGGCTCCTCGAGTTCGGTGCCGGCGGGCGCGACATGGGACTCGATGGCCCCGGCGGCGCGGGCCGCTGGAATGTTGTTGGTCAGGGTGTCGGTGGAGCCGGTGAGGATGTTGGCCTGCACAGTGGGCGGAAAGAGGGCGTTGCCGATGCCCTCGCATAAATTGCTCAAGCCTTTGTCGGCCCCGGTCTTGCTCATGGCGATGCCCACCACGGCGCCCACCACCGCACCGAGCAGGAAGCAGCCGAGCCCACCGGTGGCCACGGTGATGCCGGTGGCGGCTACCACGGCGGCGGTGGCGACGGCGGTGATGGCGATGTTGGCCGCCACTTCCAGGACGCCGCCGAGAATGTCGGCCATCATCGAGGTGTGGTTCAGCGCATCGCCCAGGCGTGCGGCCCAGAGCGCGTCAGACATGCCTGTCGCTCATCAGGCCGGCACGTCGAACAACAGCGAGCCCTTGATGCTCGCCCAATGGGCGGCTTCGGCATCGCCGAGCTTCTCGGCCTTGACGTAGCTCAGGGCGAACATCTTGCGGGTGCCGGGCAGCACCAGGGCCAGTTGGTACTGGAATACCTTTTCGGTGCCCTTGTTGAACTGGCTGCGCAGCTCGATGCCTTCGACCTCCTGGCTGGCGCCCAGGCGCACCGGGACGCCCGGTTGGCAGCGCAGGTCCTGGACCTGTTTTTCCAGGCGCGCCAGTTGGTCGTCAAGGTTGCTTTGCAAGGTCTCGCCCTCGGCGAGCAGGCTGCGGCTGACGATCAAGGACGTGCCCAGCTCGGGGAACTTGAGGATATTGATCGTCGCGTCGAGCAGTTCGCTGGGCGGCAGTTGGAACTGGAATTCGTTGATGCGGTAAGTCATGGCGCCTGAATCTCTGGATTAACCCTGGGGGAACGCGGCTTTGATGTTCGCGTCGATGCTGCCCTTGACGCCCTGGCCGTCCGGCGTGGCACCGGGGCCGCCGCCGTTGTTCAGGTGCAGCACGCCGCCGGTGTTGAACTCGGCATCGCCGCTGGCGTAGAAGCTGATCTGCACGCCGGTCAGGTTGATCTGGCCGCTGGCATTGAGCTCCAGGATGCTTTCGCCGCACACCAGGCGCAGGTTCTCGCCCACCTCGATGACGTAGCTCTGGCTGATGCTGTCGGTCTTGCGCAGGCCCACCGAGAGGATGTCCTCCTGCTTGACGATGCGCAGGCGGTTGTTGCCGATGGTCACCGTCTCGTCATGGCCGATGCTCTTGTTGCGGTCGTGGCCCACCGAATGGCTTTCATCCACTTCCACCACGATGTCCTGGTTGCGCTCGGCATGGATGTACAACTGCTCGGCGCCTTTCTTGTCTTCCATGCGGATTTCGTTGAAGTTCGCCGGCGTGCCGCCCTTGCTCGAACGGCTCTTCATGCCGCTCTGGGTCGCATTGGCGGGCAGGTCGTAGGGCACGGTCTGTTCAGCGTTGTAGACACGACCGGTGATGATCGGCCGGTCCGGATCGCCTTCGAGGAAGCTGACGATCACTTCCTGGCCGATGCGTGGGATCTGCATCGAGCCCCAGTTTTTCCCGGCCCAGGCCTGTGACACGCGAATCCAGCAGGAGCTGTTTTCGTTGGACTGGTCGTGACGGTCCCAATAGAAATGCACCTTCACCCGGCCGAACTGGTCGGTCCAGATTTCCTCGTCCTTGGGGCCCACCACCAACGCGGTCTGCGGGCCTTTGACGATGGGGCGATGGGTGATGGGCAGCGGTCGATAGCTTTGCTGGGCGTCGATGCAGGTCAGGCTGCTTTCGAACTGGGCCGAGGGCGCGCCACCGTTGGTTTCGCCGCTTTCCTGGGAAATATAGTAACGGGCACCGACGATCAGGTACTCGCGGTTCTGGTCCTGGCGGGTGAAGCCAGTGAGGCTGAACAGGTTGCCCGAGCCCAGGCCGCGGGCGTTGCCGGCCAGCTCGACCTGCTCGTGCTGGGTCTGCAAGGCTTCGATGCGGGTGCGGGCGTAGTGTTCGCCATCGGCGCTCTGCACGTAGGTGCCGGGGTAGTCGTACAGCGGATAGTCACCGGCGGCATGCGGGCGTGGCATCGCCGAACGCACGTCGATCCGTGCGCTGGGACGCTGGAAGTCGTAGTCGTTGAGCTCCAGCGAACCCGGCTGGACTTCCTGAGCCAGGTGCCAGTCGTGAATGTGGTCGCGTTCGCGTTGCTGCTCGTTCTTCGGGTAGTAGGGCACCGACGCGTAGCCGGGCGCGCTGGTGTGCGCGCCGTAGGCATCGGCCAGCACCAGCACGTGGCGGCCTTGTTCGTGGCGGAAGAAGTAATAGATCCCTTCCTGCTCCATCAGCCGGCTGACGAAGTCGAAGCTGGTCTCGCGATACTGCACGCAGTATTCCCACTCGCGGTAGGTGGCGCTCAGGCTGTCTTCGAAATCGGAAAACCCGAGGTCGCGGAACACCTGCTTGATGATCTGCGGGATGGTCAGGTTCTGGAAAATCCGGCAGTCGGAGGTGCGCGTCAGCAGCCACAGCCAAGGCCTGAGCGTGGCCTGGTAGCTGGAGAACTGGCCCTGGTCGACGTTCTGGCTGCAGCGGGCAACGATGCCGTGGAAATACCGTTCGCCGCCGCCGTCCAGTTGCAGGCTCACGCACATGGGTTTGCCGAGCAATTGGTTGAGGTCGATGGCGTTGTCCAGCGAGTGCAGCTGCAACTCATAGTTGAACAGCCGCCCCAGCTCTTCGCCGCCACCCATGTCCTTGAGCAGCAGCACCTCGGGCCCCAGGGGGCTGGTGATTTTGGCCAGGCGTGAGGCTTGGTTGAATAACATCGGTTATCTCGTCGTTGTATGGGCTGCGCCGCTGTTTCCCTGAATAGACCGGATCAACTGTGGGAGCGAGCTTGCTCGCGATGGCGGTGTGTCAGTCAACCGTAATGCTGGCTGTAACTACGCTATCGCGAGCAAGCTCGCTCCCACAGGGGCCGGTGTACCTTTGAATCAGGCCGCGTCGCTGAAATCGTACTGCAATTCGTTGTCCACCGCGCTGATCCGCACGCCGGCCATGGCCTTGCCTTCGAGCATGCGGGTCAGGAACTCGCGGCTCATGTCCGGCAGCAGGCTGTTGGTCAGGATGGTGTCGATCATACGGCCGCCGCTTTCGGTTTCGGTGCAGCGCGAGACGATCAGGTCGATCACCGCGTCGTCGTAGTCGAACGCGACTTTGTGGGTGCTTTCCACGCGCTTCTTGATGCGGTTGAGTTGCAGGCGGGTGATGGCCTTGAGCATTTCGTCGCTGAGCGGATAGTACGGGATCGTCACCAGGCGGCCGAGCAGGGCCGGCGGGAAAATCTCCAGCAGCGGCTGGCGCAGGGCCTTGGCGATTTCTTCCGGCTCGGGCACGTTTTGCGGGTCTTTGCAGACGTCGGCGATCAGCTCGGTGCCGGCGTTGGTGGTCAGCAGGATCAGGGTGTTCTTGAAGTCGATCACCCGGCCTTCGCCGTCCTCCATGACGCCTTTGTCGAACACCTGGAAGAAGATCTCGTGCACGTCCGGGTGGGCTTTTTCCACCTCGTCCAGCAGCACCACGCTGTACGGTTTGCGCCGCACGGCTTCGGTCAGCACGCCGCCCTCGCCGTAGCCGATGTAGCCCGGTGGCGCGCCCTTGAGGGTGGACACGGTGTGGGCTTCCTGGAACTCGCTCATGTTGATGGTGATGACGTTCTGTTCGCCGCCGTACATGGCTTCGGCCAGGGCCAGGGCGGTTTCGGTCTTGCCCACGCCAGAGGTGCCGGCGAGCATGAACACGCCAATGGGCTTGCTCGGGTTGTCGAGGCCGGCGCGGGAAGTCTGGATGCGCTTGGCGATCATCTGCAGGGCGTGGTCCTGGCCGATGATGCGTTTTTTCAGGTGCTGGTCGAGGTTGAGCACGGTTTCCAGTTCGTTGCGGGCCATGCGGCCCACCGGGATACCGGTCCAGTCGGCGACCACCGAGGCCACGGCCTGGTAGTCCACGGTCGGCAGGATCAGCGGGTTCTCGCCTTGCAGGGCGCTGAGGCGCTGTTGCAGGTCCACCAGTTTTGCCCGCAGGTCGTGGCTTTCGTTGTCGCCAGCTTCGCTGGCGTCGTCGCTGTCCACCACGCCGACGCGCTCGCGCAGGGTGGCACGGGTGGCGAGCAGTTCGTCCACCAGGTTCTTCTCTTCGGCCCAGCGGCTTTCCAGTTCGGCCAGGCGTTCGCGCTCGGCGCTCAGCAGGCTTTCACTGTGGGTCTGGCGGCTGCCGATGACGACGCCGATCGCGTGCTCGCGGGCGATGATCTGCAGCTCGGTTTCCAGTGCCTCGATGCGCCGACGACTGTCATCCACTTCGGCCGGCACGGCGTGCAGGCTGATGGCGACGCGGGCGCAGGCGGTGTCCAGCAGGCTCACGGACTTGTCCGGCAACTGGCGAGCGGGGATGTAGCGGTGAGACAGCTTGACCGAGGCTTCCAGGGCTTCGTCGAGGATCTGCACCTGGTGGTGCTGTTCCATGGTCGAGGCCACGCCGCGCATCATCAGCAGGGCCTTGTCTTCCGACGGCTCGGCCACTTGCACCACTTGGAAACGACGGGTCAGGGCCGGGTCTTTCTCAATGTGCTTCTTGTACTCGGCCCACGTGGTGGCGGCGACGGTGCGCAAGGTGCCACGGGCCAGGGCCGGCTTGAGCAGGTTGGCCGCGTCACCGGTGCCGGCGGCGCCACCGGCCCCTACCAGGGTGTGGGCTTCGTCGATGAACAGGATGATCGGCTTGGGCGAGGCCTGGACGTCTTCGATGACCTGGCGCAGGCGCTGTTCGAACTCGCCTTTCATGCTCGCGCCGGCCTGCAACAGGCCGACGTCGAGGCTGCGCAGTTCCACGTCCTTGAGCGACGGCGGCACATCGCCGGCGACGATGCGCAGGGCAAAGCCTTCGACCACGGCGGTCTTGCCCACGCCGGCTTCACCGGTGAGGATCGGGTTGTTCTGGCGGCGGCGCATGAGGATGTCCACCAGTTGGCGGATCTCTTCGTCGCGGCCGACGATCGGGTCGAGCTTGCCGCTGCGGGCCTGCTCGGTGAGGTCGACGGTAAAGCGCTTGAGCGCTTCCTGCTTGCCCATGGCGCTGGGGGCCATGGCGCCGCTGGCTTCGCCGGGCACGCTGCCGGCGTTGAAGCCGTCACTGGCGGTCAGGGCGTTTTCCGGGGAGTCGCCGACGTATTCGTCAAAGCGTTCGCTCAGGGCTTCGGCCTTGACCTTGTCGAACTCCGACGACAACCCCAGCAGCGCATGGCGCAGGCTTGGCGTCTTGAGGATGCCGAGCACCAGGTACCCGGTGCGCACTTGGCTTTCACCGAACATCAGGCTGCCATACACCCAGCCGCGTTCCACGGCCTCCTCAACGTGGGACGACAGGTCGGTGATCGAGGTCGAGCCGCGTGGCAGGCGGTCCAGGGCGTCGGTCAGGTCGCGGGCCAGGCGCGCTGGCTCGACGTTGAACTGGCGGATGATGCGGTGCAGGTCCGAGTCCTGCAATTGCAGCAACTGGTGAAACCAGTGGGCCAGTTCCACATAAGGGTTACCGCGCAACTTGCAGAACACGGTGGCGGCTTCGATGGCTTTGTAGGCCACGCTGTTGAGTTTGCCGAACAACGCGGCGCGACTGATTTCACCCATGCTCATGGCTCCTTGAGGTCTGTGAGGTGTTGGCCTGTTCGGCGTAATGCCGGGCCAGTATTAGATCGTTGGCATCTTTTTCGGGCTGGCCCAGCCAGGTGTTGAACCCCAGGCGGAAACGGCCGTTGAGTTGTAGCGCCGGGACCTCGGGCTGCTCCAGGACCAGGTTCAGGTCCCAGTCCAGTTCATGGCCCAGGTATTCGGCGACCCAGGCCACCAGTTCATTGAACGGCTGGCTGCCGGGCAGCATGCCCATGTAGTCCACCAGCTTGAGCGGCCCCAGGCGAATGCGGAACTTGTGCTGGCGATCCCAGACGTAGCGACCCAGGCAGAAGTCCACGCCCAGTTGATGAGCGCTGACGCCGACGCGGCTGCGTTCCGGCAGCTCCAGCCATTGGCCGACGTACTCTTCGATTTCCACCGGCAGGCCGAAATACTCGCCCAGGATCGCCTTCAAACCATCGGGGTAGCGGGTTTGCGCCGCCAGGTGGCCGCTGTAGTGCAGCTTCGCCGTGTCGGGAATCAGCCCCTGCTTGAGCAGGCTGGGCATGCCGCGTCCGCTCAAGGACGCCAGGCGCGCCGACCAGTAGTCGTCGTCCGGGCGGTCGTGGCTGACCGTCGGCCGCGCTTCGGCCCAGGCCCGGTAAAACAGGCTGAGCAAGCGATGGTGGAACACGTCGAGAAAGCGCTTGCTGGTGCTGTCGGCGTTGTTGCGCTGGCGTTCGCGCACGTATTCGGTGATGTGCAGCGGCATCGGCCCGTTGGGGCCGCCGAGGCCGAAGAAGAATTGCTCCAGCCGCGCGGGCGCGCCGTCGCTGCCCGGTTGCACCGAGGCCAATGTCGCCGGCGCGAAGGTGCAGTCGGCTTGTTGGCCCAGGCGCAGCGGGTCATCGGCCAGGCGTAGCGAATGGCCCAGGCGCGGCAGCTCGGGGGATTCACACTCGATGCGCCGCAAGGCCTGGAAGAAGTCGTATTCCCAGGGCTCCTGGTGCATCGCTTCCAGGGTACTCACAGGGTCGGACGACGTCCGGGCTTGGCTTTCCATCGCATGATCTCGCCGCGTTCGGTGGTACGAATCACCGTTTCGGTAAAACTGTTGATCGACACGTAGCGTGCCAGGAAGCGCTCGAACACCGCGCCGAGCAGGAATACGCCGGTGCCGCGAAACGCGTTTTCATCGAACTCCAGGGTGATCTCCAGGCCGCGACCGAAGACGATCGGGCCGGGCATCGGCAGGCGTCGGGTGCAGGCTTTGCTGCTGACTTCCCGCAGGCCTTCGATCTGCAATTGCAGCGCCGCATCGTTGCTGTCCCCGTACAGGCGCAGCAGCTCGCGCAGTGCGGCGGCGCCCTGGCCTTGTTCACTGAGGGACAGGTAGTTCAGCGACAACTGGCTGATCAGCCGCCAGGCCTTGGCGTCGTGGGCATGGCTGGCCCGTGGACGACTGGGCCCGGCCACGCAGCGCACGGCGCCGACCGGGGCACTGTCGGCCAGGGTGAAGTCGGTCTTGCCGCTGCCCACGCTCATGAACAGCGGCAGGTCGCGGTTGGTGCACAGCGCCGTCACGCCCAGTTGGCGCAGGTCATGGCGATAAGGCGCCTGCTGGCTGTCCACCAGGCTGACGAACGTTTCGCTGCCGATGTAGGTCGAGCGCGGGCCGTTGCGGCGCTGGTCGCTGGAGAGCACCCGCGGTTCACGACGCACCGTGTAGTACGCCTTGTCGCGCCCATAGCGCGACGGATCGCGCACGGCGTAGAACGGCAGGAACGGCTGTTCCGGCCCGGTGCCGTGGCCGGTGAGGCCGGTCAGCGAATGCACCTCGAAATCCATCGGCCGGGTACGGTCGGCGATCACGTGGTGTTCGTTGACCCGCTCCGACAAGTGAATGCGATCCAGGCGCTTGGGAAACAGGTTGATGGCCGGGGTGCAGAACGGCAGGAACTGCGCGGCCCCGACGCTGCCTTCCAGGCTCGGGTCGTGGCGGTCGAACAGCACGATCAGCTCCAGTTCCTGGCCGTCGCAACGCTTGACCGCCCGGCCCAGCTGGGTGAAGTCGACGAACAGAAAACGCTGGGGCAGGGCGAAGTATTCCTGCAACAGGCGATAGCCCTGGAAGGCCCGCGACACCACGGGCAGCGCCGCGTCGGCATCGTCGAAGCCGCGCGAACGCAGCGCGTCCTGGGGCAGGCGCTCGACCCAGTCGCCGCCGGGCTTGCGCGCGAACACTGCGCAGGCGTTGCCCAGCAGTTGCTCATAGAGGCGGAACGGTTGCTCGTCGGCACCGCTCAGGTACAGCGGCAGGTTGTCCAGGGCCAGGCTGTTGAACGGCAGTTCGGCCCCGGTGCGCAGGGTCAGGCGCAGGCCGGCCTTGGCCTTCGGCTCGCTGGCGGCCAGGCGCCCGAGCACCGTGGACGGGTTGCCGAAGTATTCGGCGTGGCTGACCTGCAACGGCCACAACGTCACCGCGTGGGCGGTGCGGTACTCGCAGCAGGTCTGGGTTTCACGGCCCAGGGCGGCGCGCAGGACGCTGTCGCGGGGCAGCGGGAAGCCGCTGCTCAACGAGCCTTCGTCCGGGTCGGCCTGCAACTGCACCACGGTCATCGACGGCGTGGGCGCCAGGTAATGGGGGTAGGCGATTTCCAGCAGGTTGTGGGTGAAGGTCGGGTACTCGGCGTCGAGCTTGAGCTGTACCCGCGCCGTCAGGTAGGCGAAGCCTTCGAGCAGGCGTTCCACGTACGGGTCGGCGCAGTCCATGCCGGACAACGTCAGCCGGCTGGCGATCTTGGGGTATTCCTTGGCGAACTCCGCCGCGCTTTCGCGCACGTGGTGAAGTTCCTGGTTGTACAGTTCCAGCAAACGCGGGTTCATGAACGTCTCCGCTGGTCGGCATTGACCACCCGCACGTGGCCGGTCTCCAGGTCCAGGTCGGTTTGCAACATCAGGCGCAGGGGCACCGGCTGAGCCCAGAGGTCGCCTTCGATCTCGAAGCTCAGGGCGTTGTGGTTCATCTCGGCGGTGGCCCGAGCACGCACGCGCAGGGTGTGGCGCAGGATCCGCGGCTCGAACGTGGCGATGGCCTGGTGAATCAGGGTTTCCAGGGCCGAGACATCGACGTTCGAGGCGCTGTTGCCGGCCAGTGCCGGCAACCCGAAGTTCACCACCGAGGTGCCGGCCGCCGTGTGCAGCGTGGCATCGGCGTCGAGCAGGGCGGTGGTGTTGAGCAGCCACGCCAGGTCACGCAGCACCGAGGCCTTGAGCTGGGTGAGCGAGAGCACGCGTTTGTCGGCGCTTTCCTTGGGATTGGTCGGATCGTCGTCAGTCAACCGATCCAGCAGGGACGGTTGCAGGCGATCGCGGGCGGCGATTTCGGTTACCACGTAAAGGGTGCCACGTACATTTTCTGGTCTCCGCCGGCGCCGCAAGCTGCATACAGGCTGACCGTTCCCGCCTCGAAACCTTCCGGCAACTGACGAACAGCCTGCATTTTGCTCAGACAGTCGCGGCTGGGGGCGGGCATGTGTTCGCTGCGCCAGACCGCAAAAATCGGGATGTTGTTGAACATTTCCACGCGCAGTTTCTGCTGTTTATCCAAACTGAAACCGCACGGCCATTCCATGTCCAGCTTCATGCGACTCTGGTCGGGTTTGACCAGCGTGCATTGACCCTGATCGTCAACCAGGCTGAGTGGCTGGCCCTCGAAAACCGCCTGGGTCGTCAGCGTCCCGGCATGCTCGGCGCATGCGCTCAGGCTGATCAGGCTAGTCGTCAGGCATAGGGCGAACAGGGCCTTGTTCATTAAGTGAGCTCCCAGAACCAGACCTTCTTGGATCGATAGAAAAGGTCGCTGGTTTGGGTCAGGCCACGATTCCATAGATCGATATGGTCGCCGCTACGACCTTCGGCAGTCTCTCCGGATTGCTGGAAGCAGTCCTTGAAGAAAATCAGGCCGGTCTTGCCCATCAATGTCTTTCGGTCTTCGGGGCTGTTACTGAGAATAGTTGGACGGCCCAGATGATGTTTCCACAACCAATTGGCCAATGACTCGGCGCCCCTGGCGTGTTCATGCTTGCACAGCGGGTCTTTGGTGTAGGTGGATTTGTTGACCTTGATGGTTTTCTCCGCATTGAGCGTCAGGCTCATGCGTATGGCGCATTGGTTTGCCCACGGACCGTCACAGGGTTTTGCGTCAGGATGGGCAACCAGCAGGTCGGAATAGGCTTTCCACAAATTGATAAACGAAGGCTTGGCCATGACTCAGATACCGCGCGCAAAAGGATTGGATTCGAGCAAGCACCAAACACCCCCGGCGCAGGGCACCGGGGGCGTGTTCGATTACACCTTGACGTTCTGACGCACGTTCCAGCCGAACTTGACCGGACCGCCTTCCTTGGTGCCGTCGGCTTTCTGCGGCTGGTAGTCCACCAGTACCTTGGCGAAGTTCAGGGTGACGTTTTCGGTCAGGCGATCATCGCTGCCCGAGCCGCCGGTGCTCAGGGAGGTGATCAGCACTTCTTCCAGGTTGATGATCATGTACTCGACCTGGCTTTCACCGCCGGCCTTGCGCACGGTCAGCTTGACCTTGTCGATGTGCTTGCCGCTGGCGCAGTGCATCATCAGGTTCGGCGAGGCCTTGTCGACGTACTTGGTCAACGACAGGTCCTGGATGTTCACCTTGCCCGCACCACCGCCGCTGCCGGTGTGCATGTTGCCGGACTGGGACATGCCCCAGCTCCAGTTCAGGACGTCGATTTCGTCCTTGTGGGCCTTGTCCATGGACTCGCCCTTGATGTCGCCGATCTTGATGAAAATATCAACAGCCATGTTTTCTCCCTGTGTGGTTTCTAACCACATTGTTTGGTTGACGCTGACCTTGCGAAATTACGTTGGATGTCAGCCGAAACACCGGACCTGTGGGAGCGGGCTTGCTCGCGAATGCGGTGGGGCAGCCAACGCTGATGTCGACTGATCCGACGCCTTCGCGAGCAAGCCCGCTCCCACAAGGAACAGGCCCGCCGACAAATACTGTTGCTTACGCGCCCTTGGCCGACGGCAGTTTCGATACCAGGCGCAGCGACACGGTCAGCCCTTCGAGCTGGTAGTGCGGACGCAGGTAGAACTTGGAGTTGTAGTAACCCGGGTTGCCTTCGACTTCCTCGACGATCACTTCGGCCGCCGCCAGAGGGTGCTGGGCCTTGGTGGTCTCGGTGGAGTGCGCCGGGTCCCCGTCGACGTAGTTGAGGATCCAGTCCTGCAACCAGCGCTGCATCTCGTCCTTCTCTTTGAAGGAACCGATCTTGTCGCGCACGATGCACTTCAGGTAATGGGCGAAACGGCAAGTGGCGAACAGGTACGGCAGGCGCGCGGCCAGGTTGGCGTTGGCGGTGGCGTCCGGGTCGTCGTACTCGGCTGGCTTCTGCAGCGACTGGGCGCCGATGAAGGCCGCGAAGTCGGTGTTCTTCTTGTGCAGCAGCGGCATGAAACCGTTCTTCGCCAGCTCCGCTTCACGGCGGTCCGAAATGGCGATTTCGGTCGGGCACTTCATGTCCACGCCACCGTCGTCGGTCGGGAACGTGTGGGCCGGCAGGTTCTCCACTTCACCGCCAGACTCCACGCCACGGATGCGCGAGCACCAGCCGAAGTGCTTGAACGAGCGGTTGATGTTCACGGCCATCGCGTAGGCGGCGTTGGCCCAGGTGTACTTGGAGCTGTCGGCGCCGTCGGTGTTTTCTTCGAAGGCGAAGGCCTCCACCGGGTCGGTCTTGGCGCCGTATGGCAGGCGCGCCAGGAAGCGTGGCATGGTCAGGCCGATGTAGCGCGAGTCTTCCGATTCACGCAGCGAACGCCAGCCGGCGTACTCGGGCGTGGTGAAGATCTTGGTCAGGTCGCGCGGGTTCGACAATTCCTGCCACGAGCCCATGCCCATCACGGTCGGCGAGGCGGCGGAAATGAACGGGGCGTGCATGGCCGCGCAGACTTTCGACAGTTCGCCCAGCAGTTCCACGTCCGGTGGCGACTGGTCGAAGTAGTAGTCGCCCACCAGGCAGCCGTATGGCTCGCCGCCGAACTGGCCGTATTCTTCCTCGTACATCTTCTTGAAGATCGGGCTCTGGTCCCACGCGGTGCCCTTGAACTTCTTCAGGGTCTTGTGCAGGTCGGTCTTGGAGATGTTGAGCACGCGGATCTTGAGCTGCTCATCGGTCTCGGTGTTGTTGACCAGGTAGTGCAGGCCACGCCAGGCGCTTTCCAGCTGCTGGAAGTCGGGGTGGTGGATCACTTGGTTGACCTGGGCGGTGAGCTTGGCGTCGATGGCGGCGATGATCGATTCGATCGACTTGATGGCGTCGTTGGACACCAGGTCAGTCTGCGCCAGGGCCTGCTCGGCCAGGGTGCGCACGGCCGTCTCGACGGCCTCGCGGGCACGTTCGGTCTTGGGTTTGAACTCTTGCAGCAGCAGGGAGGCGAATTCGCTGGTCTCTTCGGTTGCGCCGAGGTTCTGGACGCCTTCGCGGGCGGTATTGTCAGTCATGATCATTGGTCCTGTGCTGGCTTCGGCGCGCTCGCCAGGGCCTGCAACAGCGCTGGGTCCTTGATCGCCTTCATGATGATTTCTTCAGCGCCGGTCTTGCCGTCCATGTAGGTCAGCAGGTTGGCCAGTTGGGTGCGCGCTTCGAGCAGCTTGTTCAGCGAGTCGACCTTGCGCGCCACGGCGGCGGGGCTGAAGTCGTCCATGCTTTCGAAGGTCAGGTCCAGGCTCAGGTTGCCTTCGCCGGTCAGTTCGTTGGGCACATGGAACGCCACGCGCGGTTGCATGGCCTTGAGGCGCGAGTCGAAATTGTCGACGTCGATTTCGAGGAACTTGCGATCGGCCACCGGTGCCAGAGGCTCGGCGGGCTTGCCGGCGAGGTCAGCCATTACCCCCATGACGAAGGGCAACTGGACCTTTTTCTCGGCGCCGTAGAGCTCGACGTCGTACTCGATCTGCACTCGAGGCGCGCGGTTGCGCGCGATGAATTTCTGAGAACTTTGCTTCGCCACGTTGCTGCTCCTGGTCGCTTGAGCGACGGTGTTGGCGTCATCGGTGGTACCGGTGACGTGACTGCGTGATCCGTTCGCTTTTATTCGCTATCTGGGCCGCGCAGGTTTTCAAATTGACTCATGCCGTCGGGAATCAGGTTGCGCACGATTGCCGCAAAATCGGCGTGCACCAGATTCTTGGCCCGGTTCAACAGCACCGGCAGGGGGCTGGAGGGCTCGTGACGGGTGTAGTAAGCGAGAATCCGATCAAGGCTGCGCAGCACGTCGTCGCGGTTGGCGATTTCGCCGCTGGCGGCACGCGGTGCGCCTGGCACGCTGGTGACCGCGCCGCTGGAAGGAGCGCCATCTAGCTCGTCGGGCGCGCTGTCCTCGTCGACTGGCGCGGCGCTGTCGTCGTTCTTCGGGGCGAACTGACCGAGGATCTGCAAGGCCATCTTGAGCGGCTGCTTCAGTGGGCCGAGGTCCACGCCCTGGGCCGAACCCACCTGGTCGCTGACCTGCTGTTCGATGGCTTCGGCGGCGCTGCGGGCTTGCGACAAGGCCGCACGGGTGATCTCCAGTTGCTCGGCATCGCTGTCGCGCAGGGCGCCGGCCAGCTGTTCGGCGCCGAGGGTTTCGTCGGCGAAACTTTGCAGGCCGCTGGCGTTGGCGGCGGCGCGCAGGCTGACGGCACCGAAGGTGCGCGAGCGGGCCAGGATGCTTTCGCGCACCAGGCGAATGGTCGTGTCGGATGTCAGGCCGGCGAGGGCATTGATGCGCACGGTGGGGTCGTTGTCGTCATCGGCGTCCAGGCGCGGATGCAGGTCGGCCCAGTATTGCTTGAGCAATTCGCTGATCAGGGTCAGCGAGCTGGCCAGCCCCGGAAGGCCTTCGAGGGCCAGGGAGCTTTGCAGCAGGAAATGGGTAATGCGCAGGTCTTTGCTGCGTTGCAGCAAGTCCAGGCTCTGTTGCTGGATGCTGCGCCATTCAGGGGGTTCGGCAGGCAGGATCGAGTCGCCCATGCTGCGCTCGGGCTGGCCTCGGGAATCGCGTTCCAGGCGCAAGAAATCCGCGTCATATTCCAGGTCTTCACCGCAAGGCGAGTTCGCGGAAACGGCGGCGAGCAGCAAAGGCACATCCACTTGGATCGATCTCCCTATCGCCCGTGCACAATGAAGTCGGGCAGTTCACGCAAGTTCCGGATGGAACTTCACATGTCTCTTGACGGTAATGGCCCGATAGATGCGCTATGATCTTAAAGTGCCATCATTGATATTCAAGAAGTTGTGCATTTTTGGTGTAGTACTTATCGCTTGTCAAGGTAAGCTATTTCGACTCTGTTACAGTTGTGAGGCGCTTAACAACCCACGCGACTGGCAGGTCGAGGTAGGTACCGAGAGCGGTTTTTTGTCATGCAGGCCGGTTAAGATCAGCCATCATGCTGGCAAAAAGCCGTTTCGCGGTGCTTTGCAAGGTTTTTGGCGTGTCGCCGGGGTGGTTCTCCGCCGGCTCGCCCACGCGCGAAGACGTGCGCAGAAGTATTCAGCAAGGAGGCGAGATGCCGCTGTGTTTGACTATCACTAGTTATCACAAGATTACCCCGGGTCAGTGTTCTGAAAAGTCCATGGACCAGGGGGTGATGGCAATTGGCCGTAATTCCGATAATGATTGGGTATTGCCGGACCCGGAGCGCCTGGTATCCGGCAAACATTGCGTTATTCAATACAAGGACGGGCGCTATTATTTGACCGATAACAGCACTAATGGTGTGGAATTGGTCAAGGCTGGCGTTCGCTTGCGCAAAGGCAACAGCGAGCCATTGCAGGATGGCGAAGTGATCCGCATCGGCGATTATGAAATCCAGGTGCGCGTCGACTTCAATCTGCCGGTCACCGACAGCAACCCGTTTGCCGAATCGCCCAGCAGCTTCGAAGCCTTGATGGGGCGCCAGGGCGCCGCGGCGCCTGCCCCCATGCCGGTGTCGATGCCGATGACGTCGCCTGCGCATTTCCAGGGCGGGTCGGCCATGGACACCCTGCCGGACCTGTTCGATTTCCTGGCGCCCTCCAGTGTTCCGCCGGCCACCCAGCCCGATCATGTGCCCGCCCAACAGCACGATTTCCGTCCCCCGACGCCGATTCCACGGCCTGCGCCGCCGCCCGTGGTCGAGCCGGTGGCGGTCAACCCTGGCTCGGTGATCCCGGAAGACTGGGACCTGTTCAGCGACAAGCCGGCACCCGTGGCGGTGCCCCCTGTCGCCGTCGCGCCGCCGCCTGTGGCGCCGCCGATCATCGAGCCGATACCGATCCCCGTCGCCCCCGTGCCGGTCCCGCCGGTGGCCGTAGCCGTCGAGCCCGTGCCGCTGCCTGAAGCGCCGGTCACTCGCTTAGACGCACCGGTGCCCCGTGCTGAAGCGCCGGCGGCCCCGGTCGACAGCCTCCAGCCCGATCTGCTGCAAGCGTTCCTGCGTGGCGCCGGGCTGGACCAGTTGCGCCTGGACAAGGCCCAGGCCGAGGCACAGATGGAAAGCATCGGTCGCAGCTACCGGTTGATGGTCGAAGGGCTGATCGATGTCTTGCGCGCTCGCAGCAGCCTCAAGGGTGAATTCCGTATCCAGCAGACGATGATCCAGCCGGTGGAAAACAACCCGCTGAAGTTCGCCCCCAACGTCGATGAAGCGATGCTGTTGCTGTTGCGCCATGGCAATCAGGCGTTCATGGCGCCGGACGCGGCGGTGCGGGACAGTTTCGATGACCTGCGTGCGCACCAACTGGCGGTGATGGCCGGGGTGGAGGCCGCCATCAAGCATCTGCTGGCGCGTTTCGAGCCGGCGCAACTGGAAGAACGCATGGGCAAGCCCGGCGGGCTTTCGGGTATTTTCAGCGGCTCGCGGCAGGCCCAGTACTGGCAGCAGTTCACCGAGCTCTACAGCAATATTTCCCGGGAGGCCCAGGAGGATTTCCAGGACTTGTTCGGCCGTGAATTCAGCCGCGCCTACGAAGAACACAGCACACGACAGCGACGCCGTTGAGCGTCGCCGTTCGATAACAATACTCACAAGCACACAACGGATAGCTCAAACGTCATTGAGGACGCAGGATGATTCCCAGGTTTTTACTCGCAGTCGCCACCGCGCTTCTGCTGACGGCGTGCGCCAAGGATGGGGCCAAGTCCCAGCCCGACGAGGCTGAAGCCGACACCGCCGCCGTCGAGCTGCACTTGCATGCCATTGCCGGCCTCAACCCCGGCGCCACCGGCCAGCCGGCCCCGGTGCGGGTGCGCATTTTCGAACTGAAAAATGCCGCCACCTTTGCCCGCGCCGATTATTTCGCCTTGGCCGAACGGGCCCAGGCGACGCTGGGCGCCGACCTCATCGACCAGGACGAGGTGCTGATCCAGCCCGATCAGCAACTGAGCCTGCAACGCGACCTCGACCCGGCCACGCGCCACATCGGCATCCTGGTGGGCTATCGCGAACTGGATCAGTCGCTATGGCGCACGGTGTTGAATGTCCCGCCGCGCCAATACACCGAATACCAGATCAGCCTCGACGTGCGCGCCGTGCGCAGCAGCGTCGTCGTCCCCCCATCCAGCCCTGCCCAATAAGCAATCGGAGCCCCCATGTCCTGGAACAATCGCGTGGTCTGGTCGGAAGGCATGTTCATTGGAACGCAGCACTTCCAACAGCACGACCGTTACCTGGAAAACCTCATCGACGCACGCAGCCGACCGTTGTCGGCCGGCGCCTGGGGGTTTTCCGAATTGCTGATCGACCAGGGCCTGCTGGCCCAGGGCAAGCTGGCGATCATCTCGGCACGGGGCCTGTTGCCGGACGGCACGCCTTTCAACATCCCCCACGATGACCTGGCGCCGACCCCGCTGAACATCGACGACAACCTGCGCGATGGCCTGGTGTACCTGGCCTTGCCGCTCAAGCGTGCCGGTGCCCGTGACACCGTCGATGAAGGCGAGGCCCTGGGCGCCGCGCGCTACATCAGCCAGGTCAGTGAAGTGCGCGACGACAACGCACCCTTCGAGAACCGTGCCCCGGTGGCCCTGGGTGCCCGCGCGCTGCGCTTGCTGACCGCCGAGGATGGCATCGGCGACTACGCGGCCATCGGCGTGGTGCGCATCAAGGAAAAACGCGCCGACCGGGCGCTGGTGCTCGACGACACATACATCCCGCCGCTGCTGGATGTGGTCGCCTCCAAGCCCCTGGCGGCGTTTCGCAGTGAGTTGCTGGGCTTGTTGCATCAGCGTGGCGAAGCCCTGGCCGGGCGGGTGGTGGCATCCGGCGCCGGTGGCGCCTCGGAGATCGCCGACTTCATGCTGTTGCAACTGGTCAACCGTGCCCAACCGCTGATCCAGCACCTGAGCCAGGTGAGCCCGTTGCACCCCGAGCGGTTCTACAGCGAACTGGTGGCCCTGGCCGGGGAGTTCTCGACCTTCACCGCCTCCGGTCGCCGACCGCAGGAATACCCGCAGTACCAGCACGATGACCTGGCGTTGAGTTTCGCCCCGGTGATGCAAGCGCTGCGCGAAGCCTTGTCGATGCTGATCGACAGCAAGGCGACGCCGATTCCGATTGTCGAGAAAGCCTACGGCATCCACGTGGCGATGCTGGCCGACAAGACCCTGCTCGACAGCGCCAGCTTCATCCTGGTGGTGCGCGCCGATGTCCCCGCCGAAACCCTGCGCAGCCGTTTCGGCCAGCAGAGCAAGGTCGGTTCGGTGGAACACATCCGCGACCTGGTCAACCTGCAACTGCCGGGCATCGGCCTGCTGCCGTTGCCGGTGGCGCCACGGCAATTGCCGTATCACGCCGGTTCCACCTACTACGAGCTCGACCGCGGCAGCGACCACTGGCAGCAACTGAGCAACTCCGGCGGCTTTGCGTTCCACATCGCCGGTCAGTTCCCGGGCTTGAACCTGGCTTTCTGGGCGATCCGAGGATAAAACGCGATGAGCAACGACGATCGTACCCAGTTCATGCCGACGCCCGGTGGCCGTGGCGCGGACCCCTTCCGCCAGGACCCGGGACGCCCGCAACCGGCCCCCGCGCCCCTGTCGATGCCGGCCGCGCCGGTGCTGACCGGCAAGGCCCAGGGGCTCAACCCGCTGGAAAGCGCCGCTGGCCCGCTGCTGGCCTTGTTGACGCGCCTGCGCAACACCATCGCCCACCCGGCCCCGGCCAGCTTGCGCGCGCAACTGTTGGCCTACCTGCGTCAGTTCGAAGAGCGCGCCGAGGCCGCCGGCGTGGTGCGCAACGACGTGCTGCTGGCGCGCTACGCCTTGTGCACCGCGCTGGATGAAGCCGTACTGAGTACGCCGTGGGGCGGCACCAGTGACTGGGGCAAGCAAAGCCTGTTGATCACTGTGCACAACGAAGCCTGGGGCGGCGAGAAGGTGTTCCAACTGCTGGAGCATTGCCTGCAAAGCCCGCGGGAACGCCTGTACCTGCTGGAGCTTTTGTACCTGTGCATGTGCCTTGGGTTCGAGGGGCGCTACCGGGTGATGAACGACGGTCGCAGCCAACTGGAAGCGTTGCGCGAGCGCACCAGCGCGGTGATCCGCAGCGCCCGTGGCGAATATGAACGCGAGCTGTCGCCCCATTGGCGCGGTGTCACCGTGGCCCGTGATCGACTGGCGCAGTTCATGCCTCCATGGATCGCCGTGGCCATTGGCGCGGCGCTGCTGCTGGCGCTGTTGTTCGGCCTGCGCATGAAGCTGGCCTCCGACGCCGAGCCGGTGTTCAAGAACATTCACTTGCTGGGCGAAATCCCGGTGCAGACCATCGACCGTCCCGTGGTGCAGCCGAAACTGATCGAGCGACCACGCCTGGCCGGGTTCCTGGCCGATGAGATCAAGGCCGGGCGGATTGCCGTGGAAGACGCCGTCGACCGTTCGGTGGTGACCATCCGGGGTGATGAGCTGTTCGCCTCGGGCAGCGCCAGCATCAAGGACGATTTCCAACCGTTGATGCTGCGCATCGCCGATGCCGTGCGCAAGGTCAAGGGCCAGGTCCTGGTGACCGGCCACAGCGACAACCGTCCGATCGCCACATTGCGGTTCCCGTCCAACTGGGCACTGTCCGAAGCACGGGCGCGCTCGGTGCTGGACATTCTTTCGGCCAAGACTGGCCAGCCCGAGCGCTTCAGCGCCGAAGGCCGCAGCGACACCGAGCCGCTGGCGTCCAACGCCACGGCAGAGGGCCGTGCGCGCAATCGTCGGGTTGAAATCACCGTATTGGCGGAGGGGGTCGAGTGAAGGCGTTTTTCAGTTTTATGATCCGCTGGGTCATCCCGTTGCTGGGGCTGATCGCCCTGAGCCTGATCATCTGGTTCGTAGGCCCGCTGCTGGATTGGCTGGTGCCCGAAGGCCGGCGCTGGGCGTTGATCATTCTGGTGTTCGCGGTGTGGATCGCCTACCGCGTGTTCCGCATCATCCAGGCCCGTCGCCAGGCTGCCGAAGTCATGCGCAGCCTGGCCGAGCAGACACCGCCCGACCCCACCAGCATCGCCACCGCCGAAGAGCTGGAAACCCTGCGCCAACGCATGGATGAAGCCCTGGCGCTGCTCAAGAAAGCCAAGTTGGGCGGTGACGAACGTCGCAATCTCTACGAACTGCCGTGGTACGTGATCATCGGCCCACCGGGTTCAGGCAAGACCACGGCGCTGGTCAACTCCGGGCTGCATTTTCCGCTGGCCGCGCAACTGGGCGCCGGTGCGGTCCGTGGCGTGGGTGGCACGCGCAACTGCGACTGGTGGTTCACCGACCAGGCCGTGCTGCTCGATACCGCCGGCCGCTACACCACCCAGGACAGCGACGCGACCGTGGACAAGGCCGCGTGGCTGGGCTTCCTCGGCCTGTTGAAGAAACAGCGCGCCCGTCGCCCGATCGACGGCGCGTTCATCGCCATCAGCCTCTCCGACCTGCTGCTGGGCAGCGAGGCCGAGCGCGCCGCCCATGCGGCGGCGATCCGTCTGCGTATCCAGGAGCTGTACACCCAACTGGGCGTGCGGTTCCCGATCTATCTGATGCTGACCAAGCTCGACCTGGTGCCGGGGTTCATGGAGTATTTCGATACCCTGAGCAAGGAAGAGCGCGCCCAGGTCTGGGGCATGACCTTCGCCCTGGACGATGGCAAGGGCAACGACAGCCCGCTGGCGCACCTGCAAAGCGAGTTCGCCGGCCTCGAGCAGCGTCTCAACGACCGCCTGGTGGAGCGCCTGCAGCAAGAACGCGACCCGGCGCGGCGTGACCTGATCTACGGTTTCCCGCAGCAGTTCGGCGCCTTGAAAGATTGCCTGCAAAGCTTCCTGGAGGGCGTGTTCAAGCCCAACGCTTTCGAAGAGCGAGTGTTGCTGCGTGGCGTGTATTTCACCAGCGGCACCCAGGAAGGCAGCCCGATCGACCGTTTGATCGGTTCGATGGCCCAGAGCATGAACCTGGACCGCCAGCACCTGGCGCGCCAGACCGGTACCGGGCGCAGCTATTTCATCGAAAAACTGTTCACCGCCGTGGCCTTCGCCGAGCGTGGGCTGGTGGGCGTCGATCCCAAGGTCGAACGGCGGCGCAAGTGGATCGCCCGAGGCGTGCTGGCCTCCACCGTGGTCCTGGTGCTGGTGGTCGGGACCTTGTGGTGGGTCAGCTACCGCGCCAACCAGGCGTACATTGCCCAGGTCGACCAGAAGGTCGCGCCGCTGGGCCAGACCGTGCAGAACCTCAGCCCGGCCCAACGCGATGTGCTGGCGGTGTTGCCGCTGCTCAACGCGGTCAAGCACCTGGCCGACGATGCTCCCGACTGGGCCGAGGGCCTGGGGCTGTACCAGGGCGACATGCTCGAAGCCGAGTCTGGCAGCGTGTACCGCAAGCTGCTGATCGCCGTGTTCGGGCCGCGCCTGCTGACCCGGATCGAAGAGCAACTGCACAGCGGCGGCAATTCGGATTTCCTCTACGAAGGCCTGAAGGCCTACCTGATGCTCGCCGACACCGAACATTACGATGCCGACTTCATCAAGGCCTGGATCGCCCTGGATTGGGACCGCACCCTGCCGCGTGACCTGCCGGCCGAACAGCGTGCGGCCCTGAACGAGCACTTGCAGGCGTTGTTCGAGCGACGTCCGCCGACGGCGCGCCTGGACCCGCGCCTGATCGAAGACCTGCGTCGCCAGTTGCAGCAACTGCCCGTGGCGCAACGGGTCTACGACCGGATCAAGCGGCAGAAGCTGCCCGACGGCATCCCGGATTTCCGCATCAATGAAGCCGCCGGACGTGATGCTGCGCTGGTGTTCAGCCGCAAGAGCGGCAAGCCGTTGGGCGAGCCGCTGAGCGGATTCTTCACCGTCAAGGGCTACCGCCAGGGCTTTCTGCTCACAGGCCTCAGCCAGGCCGGGACTCTGGCTGAGGAACAGTGGGTCCTGGGCTTTGAGCAGGCCGACCAGCAGAACGTCGCCAGCCTCGCGGCGGACGTGCGGCGCCTGTACTTCCAGGACTACCAGCGCCAATGGGACGCCCTGCTGGCCGATATCGACTTCGTGCCGATCACCAGCGTGGCCCAGGCCGCCGATGTGCTGCGGGTGATTTCCGGGCCGACCTCGCCGTTGAAAAAGCTGCTGGTGGCGGTGGCGAAGGAAACCGACCTGCAACAGGATGAGCGCCTGCTGGCCGCCCAGGGCGCGCCAGCGGAGGGCGGGGTGGACAAGCTCAAGGAGCGCCTGGGCAGTTTGCTCGGCCAGGAGCAGGCACCGCAGGACGCGCCCCAGGCCAATGACGATCCGATTACGGCGCACTTTGCCGAGCTCAACAGCATCGTCAGCAAGAAAGAAGGCGAACCGGCGGCCATCGATGGCCTGCTGGCCGACATGAACGCGCTGTACGTGCAGGTCAGCGCCATGGTGGGCGCCAGCGGCGACGCCTTGCTCGGCGAAGCCAAGAACCAGGCCCAGGCGGCCGCTACTCGGGTCAGTCTCAATGCCGAACGCCAGCCACCGCTGGTGCAGGGGCTGGTCAAGTCGGTGGTCAACTCCACCACCAACAGCATGATGGGCGGGGTGCGCAACCAACTGAACGCTGCCTGGACCAGCGAAGTGGTGAACATCTATCGCCAGTCCCTGGCCGGCCGGTACCCGATGTCGCCGGGCAGTGCGCGGGACGCGACCCTCGACGACTTCGGCCAGTTCTTCGGCGTCGGCGGGGTGATGGACAACTATTTCCGCAAGTACCTGCAACCCTACGTGGACACCTCCACCCCAACCTGGCGCTGGCAGCCGGGCGCGGCGCAGAAACTGGGCATCGCCCCGGGCGTGCTGCAGACCTTCCAGCGCGCGGCGGCCATTCGCGATGCGTTCTTCCGTTCCGGCGGGACCCAGCCGATGGTGCGCTTCGAGCTCAAGCCGGTGGCGATGGATTCGACCATCACCCAATTCTTGCTCGACCTCGATGGCCAGCAGTTGAGCTACGACCACGGCCCGAGCCGCCCGACCGCCATGCAATGGCCGAACCCGGGCAGCATCGGCGTGGTGCGGATCTCGATCATGCCGCCGTCCTCCAGCGGCCGCTCCGGCATCACCCTGGACGGGCCGTGGGCCTGGTTCCGGCTGCTGGAGCAATCGGACCTGACCGCCGGCAACTCGCCGGACCGCTTCAACCTGCGGCTGCGGGTCGATAACGCCAGTGCTTCCTACGAGCTGCGGGCCAACAGCGCCTTCAACCCGTTCAAGAGCCGGGTGCTCAGCGGCTTCAGCCTGCCGGAGCGGCTATGAGTACGCCGGGCTTCTATGGAAAGTTGGCCAGCCGTGGGGATTTCGTCAGCCGTGGCTTGCCCCAGAGCTTCATCGGCCCGTGGGATTCGTGGCTGGCGGCGGGCCTGCTCGCCAGCCAGAGCAACCTCGGCGAGCGCTGGCTGGATGCTTATCTGGTCAGCCCGCTATGGCGGTTCCTGGTGGCGCCCGGTGTGTGTGGGCCGGACGCCGCGGCCGGGGTGGTGATGCCGAGTATCGACCGGGTCGGACGGTATTTCCCGTTGACGGTCGCGGTGTTGCTGGAGCCCGACGCGGACCCTGCGTCCGTGGTCGGCGGTGCGGACGACTGGTTTGAACGGGTGGAAAACCTGTTGCTGAGCACGTTGAACGTGGAAGCCAGTTTCGAAGCGTTCGGCGCCGAGCTGGACAGCCTCGGCAGCCCGATGTACCTGCCGCGCACCCCGGGCGGCCGGTTCGCCAGCCTGCATCGCTTCGATGCCACCGACCCGCAGCGGCGCATGAGCGCCCTGGCCGAGTCGGCCTGCGAAGGCGCGAGCCTGTGGTGGGGCCAGGGTTCCGAGCGCATCGCGCCTGGCCTGATGCGCTGCCAGGGGCTGCCGGCCGCCGCTGATTTTGCGCAATTTTTGCTTGGCCAAGAAGGTGTTGTGTAGATGCGTCCAAGTGCCGGAAAAGCATTCAAGTCTGCGAGCAAGAGCCATGTCGGCATGGTCCGCCAGGTCAACGAAGACGCCTGCCTGGACCTGCCGGAGCACGGCTTGTGGGTGGTCGCCGATGGCATGGGCGGGCACGCGGCGGGCGACTACGTCAGCAGCCTGATCGTCGACAGCCTGCGTGGCATTGCCGTGGGCCGTTCGCTGGAAGAGTACGTCGCGGCGTTGCAGAGCGACCTGTTGCGGGTCAACGCGGCCGTGCGTGAAGAAACCGCCAACCGTGGCGTGACCATGATGGGCAGCACCGTGGTGGTGCTGGCGACGCGCGACCTGCGCGGCATGTGCCTGTGGGCCGGCGACAGTCGCCTGTACCGCCTGCGCGACGGCGTGCTGGAGGGCATCTCGCGGGACCACAGCTACGTCCAGGACCTGCAGGACAGCGGATTGCTTAGCGAAGCCGAGGCCCGGGTGCACCCACGGGCCAACATCGTCACCCGGGCCATCGGCGTCGAGGCGCAGTTGAACCTGGCGATGGTCGAACTGCTGCTGGTGCCCGGCGACAGCTACCTGCTGTGCAGCGACGGGTTGACCAAGACCGTCGAAGACGAAGAGATCCGCGAAGTGCTGAGCCATGACGACCCCGGCGAAATCGCCAGCAGCCTGGTGTCCCTGGGCCTTAGGCGCGGTGCGCCGGACAACATCACCGTGGTGGTCGTGAAGGTGCCGTCATGAACCCTGCCCTGAACATCCAGATCCCCGGCTATGACATCGAGGGCGAGATCGGCGAAGGCGCGATGGCCAGTGTCTACCTGGCGACCCAGCGCTCGCTGGAACGCAAGGTCGCGCTGAAGGTCATGGCCGCCGCCCTGGCCGCCGACCCGACGTTCTGCGAGCGCTTCCTGCGTGAAGGCAAGACCCTGGCGCGGCTGTCGCACCCGCACACGGTCACCATCCATGACATCGGCAATGTCGGTGAGCTGTACTACATGGCGATGGAATACCTGCCCAATGGCACGCTCAAGGAACGCATCGCCGCGGGCCTGACGCCGGAGCAGGGCCTGGTCTACATCCGCCAGATCGCCTCGGCCCTGGGTTACGCCCATGGTCTGGGCCTGGTGCACCGCGACGTCAAGCCGGCGAACATCCTGTTCCGTGCCGACGGCACGGCGGTGCTTTCGGACTTCGGCATCGCCAAGTCCCTGGACGACCGCACCCAGTTCACCCAGGCCGGCTTCGCCGTCGGCACGCCGAGCTACATGAGCCCGGAACAGGCCCGCGGGCAGGATATCGACGGTCGCGCCGACTTGTATGCCCTGGGCGTGGTGCTCTATGAGATTCTCGTCGGCAAGCTGCCGTATACCGGCAACGACGCATTGTCCACGGCCCTGGCCCACCTGACCGAACCGTTGCCGGAGTTGCCGGTGCACCACGGCCGTTACCAGGACGTGCTGCGCAAGCTGTTGGCGAAGGATCCGGCGGAGCGCTTCCCGGATGCGGCGGCCCTGCTACGGGCGCTGGACAACCTGCCCGCGGATTCGAACGAGGCGACGCTGATCCGGCCGTTGCCGCTGCCGGTGACGACCAAGCCCGTGGGCGAGGACCTGGCGGGATTGACGCCGGTGTCCATCGACATCCCGAGCGGCCCCGCGCAGCCGCAGTCCCGTCCCCAGCCGACACCGACGCCACCGCCGGTGAGCCCGCCGCCGCGCCCGCCCGTGGCATCGGCCCGCAAGACCCCGGTGTTCGCCCTGGCCGCCGTCGCGGTGGCCGTGGCGCTGGCGCTGGGCGGCGCGGGTTATTGGTGGTTGTCCGGTGATGACGGCAAAGCGGCGAAGCCCCCGGTGGCCTCCACGCCTTCGTCGAGCAAGCCCCCGGTGAAGACGCCGCAAACACCCCCGGTGAAGACGCCCGAAACCCCAGCGGCCAAGCCGCCGGTGAGCCCACCCGTGGCCACTGAGGCCGACGGTGGCCAGCGTCCGCTGTTGATGGCCGGCAAGAAAACCTTGTTCCAGCGGGTGCTGACCAAGCCGGGGGCAAAGCTGGCCGATGCGCCGGGTGCCGCGCCCGGCAAGGACCTGCCGGCGTTCTCGGTGCTGTACGTCTATCAGCGCAAGGATGTCGACGGCAGCCCGTGGGTGCGTGTGGGCGCCGCCACCGATGGTCGCAGCGACGGTTGGTTGCCGGCCGCCCAGGTCAGCGACTGGAAGCAGAGCCTGGTGCTCAAGTTCACCGAACGTTCCGGCCGCGCGCCGGTGATGTTCCTGCGCCAGCCTGGCGAAGTGGAGAAACTGCTGGCAAACCCCTCCGCCGCCAGGAATGTGCTGCTCAAGGCCCAGCAGAGCCCGTCCGACAACCAGCAGGTGCTGGCCCTGGAGCCGGCCGCCAGCGCCGTGCCGGAGAAACAGTTCTACCTGCTGCCGATCTTCGACTCCCGCGAGAGCCTCGACGAAAACGGCCAGCCGGTGCAATTGCTGAACGTGGCGTCCATCGACCCGGGCAATACGGCCAAGGCGGCGTCCGGCAACACGCCGATCCTCAATGCCAACGCCGACGCGTTTCGCACCGCCGTGGTGCTGGTGGTGGACACCACGGTGTCCATGCAGCCGTACATCGACCAGGTGCGCGACGTGGTGCACCAGTTGCAGGCCCGGATCGCCGAGCGTGGCGAGCTGGACAGTGTCAGTTTCGGCATGGTCGGTTTTCGCAGCAGCGTCAAGAAAACCCCAGGCCTGGAGTACGTGGCCAAGACCCTGATCACCCTGGACCAGGGCCGCGACCCGCAGCGCTTCATGGACCTGGCGCGCCAGGTCAAGGCGTCCACGGTGTCGAGCCATTCGTTCAACGAAGATGCGTTTGCCGGCGTCATGGAGGCGGTGGAGGGCATGGACTGGTCCGGCTATGGCGGGCGCCTGATTCTGCTCGTCACCGACGCCGGCGCCCTGCGCAAGAACGATCCCTTCGCCGCGACGCAGATGAACGAAGCCGAGGTGCGCCAGGCGGCGCTGGGCAAGCAGATCAAGATCTACGCCTTGCACCTGCTCAGCGACGCCGGCAAGAAGACCCACGCCGGTGCCCAGAGCCAGTACCGCACCCTGACCGCCGACGCCAACCCGCAGATCGGCGACTTGTACATTCCGGTGCCGGGCGCCGATGTGCGCAAGTTCGGCGAGCGCGTCGACGAGATCGGCACGGTGTTCGCCGACCTGGTGCATCAAGTGCGCAGCAACAAGGAACAGAGCGTGCCGCAGTTGAGCGCCGCGCCGAGCCTGGCCGACAAGTCGGCGGCGGTCGGCTACGCGATGCACATGGATTTCCTGGGGCGCAAGAGCGCCAGCCAGGCGCCGCAACTGGTCAGCGCCTGGACCGCCGATCGCGACCTGACCAACCCGGCGCTGCCGGCGTTCCAGGTGTGCGTGATGCTGACCAAGCTGCAACTCAACGACCTGCAGCAATCGCTGAAGCTGATCGTCGACGCGGCCCGCAAGACCCAGAGCTCGCCGAAGGATTTCTTCCAGGAAATCGCCAGCGCCAGTGCCTACATGAGTCGCGACCCGTCGGCCTTGCGCAAGGGCGGCAACCTCGCCGACGGCGGGATCCTCGGCGAATACCTGGAAGGGCTGCCGTACCGCAGCAAGTCGCTGAACATGACCCAGGACTTGTGGTTGTCCTTGAGCGTGGCCGAGCAGGAAGACTTCATCGACGAGCTGGATTCGAAAATCCGTCTCTACGAAACCTTCCACAACGACCTGGCGAACTGGGTGCGTTTCGGCGATGCCGAGCCGGGTGATGCCTTGTACCGCGTTCCGTTGTCGACGCTGCCGTGATGCTCGACATGACCGCGGTGCACAAAAGCCGAGGCGCTGGCAGCCAGCGCTACAGCCTGGTGATCCCACGGCTGCAATTGCGCGCCGGTGAGCAACTGGCGGTGGTCGGCCCCAGTGGGTGCGGCAAGAGCACGCTGCTCGACCTGCTGGCCCTGGTGTCGGCGCCGGACCAGGCCGGGCGGTTCGACTTCACGCCCGCCAACACGCCACTGGACATCGCCCGGTTGTGGCGCGGTTCCGGGCAGGGCGCCTTGGCGCAGTTGCGCAGCCAGCACCTCGGTTACGTGCTGCAAACCGGTGGCCTGCTGGGTTTTCTGGACGTGCGCGGCAACATCGAGCTGTCGCGCAAGCTGCTCGGCTTGAAGGACGACGGCAGCGTGACGCGCCTGGCCGGGCAGTTGGACATTGCCGACCAACTGGACAAGAAACCGGCGGACTTGTCCGTCGGCCAGCGCCAGCGCGTCAGTTGTGCTCGGGCCCTGGCCCATGGTCCTCGGCTGTTGCTGGCCGATGAACCGACCGCCGCCCTCGACCCTTTGAACGCCGAGCGCGTGATGCACCTGCTGGTGGCCCAGGCCCGCGAGTACGGTGTCTGCTGCGTCGTCGCCACCCACGACGAGGCGCTGGCCCGTGCCAGCGGCTTGCAGGTGCGTCGCATCAGTTGCCGTCGCGATGCCGACGGCGGCGTCACCGCCACGCTTGGGGAGGCTTGCTGATGCGCAGCACGCTGGTGGCTTCCCTGGCCTGGCAGGATTACCGCAACGATGCGTGGCTGTCGGCGTGCTCGGTGCTGGCGCTGGTGGCGGTGGTGGCGCCCTTGCTGGTGTTGTTCGGGCTGAAGTTCGGCCTGGTCAGCAGCCTCACCGAGCGGTTGCAGAACGACCCGGCCACCCGCGAGATCATCCCCCTGGGCGGTGGCCGCTTCAGCGCCCAGTTCATCGAGCAGTTGGGTCAGCGTGGCGACGTTGCCTTCGCCTTGCCGCGCACCCGACAGATCGCCGCGACCGCCGAGTTGAGCCGCGACGCTTCGCCGGTCACCGTGGAAATGATCCCCACGGCAGCCGATGACCCTTTGCTCCAGCGTCTGCCGGTGCCGCAGGGGCTGGACCAGGTGGTGCTCAGCCAGACCGCCGCGGAAAAACTCGGGGCCAAGGCGGGCGATTGGTTGCAGGCCAGTTTCGGCCGCCAGGTGGCCGGTCGCAGCGAGGCGCAGCGCACGCAGGTCCAGGTGCTGCACGTGCTGCCGCTGGAAGCCTTCGCCCGGGACGGCCTGTTCGCCCCGCTGGCCTTGTTGGAGGCGGCCGAGGACTATCGCGACGGTCGCGCGGTGCCGGCGTTCAACTGGCCCGGCGAAGTGCCGGGTGTGGCGGGGCAACGGGTGTACCCGGCGTTCCGGCTGTACGCCCGCGGCCTCGCTGACGTCGAGCCGCTGCGCCAGTATTTCGCCGCGCAGCACCTGCTGGTGTCGACCCAGGCCCAGACCATCGCCCAGGTGCAGTCGCTGAGCCGCAATCTGTCGATCGTTTTCTGGATCATCGCCGGGCTGGCCCTGGCCGGCGCCTTCGCGGCCATCTTCGCCGGGGCCCTGGCGGCGGTCGAGCGCAAGCGCCGGGAATTGTCGGTGTTGCGCCTGCTGGGGGTGTCCACCACTGCGCTATTGTTGTTCGTGGTGTTGCAGGCGCTTTACAGTGCCGGGCTTGCGGCCCTGCTCAGCGCCGGGCTGTATGGCCTGGCGCAGTCGGGGCTGAATTATCTATTTGCGCAGCTGCCGGGCGAATACGCCAGCCATCTGCTGCTGCGTCACTACCTGTTGGCCCTGGTGGCCGTGCTCGGCGTCAGCGCCGTGGCGGCGGCATGCGGTGGCTGGCGTGTGGCGCGCATCCAGGCCAGTGAAGGAATCCGAGATGTATAAGTTATTAGCCGCTGCCGTGGCGTTGAGCCTGGCGGGCCTGGTTGCCCTGCCTCATTCGGCGAGTGCCGACGAGGCCAGCGACAAGCTGGACAACCCCAAGCCGTTGCCGGATGACGTCAGCCTGCCGCTGCCTTGTGAAGGGCAGATGGTGTTCCGTTACGTCTACATCCTGGCCCAGGGCACCCTCGACGACCGCGAGATCAGCCTCGGCTACCCGTTCAGCGAGGGCGAGGCCGGTTACCAGCAGTCGTTCATTTCCGGTTACCGGCGCGATTTCATCAACGGCCAGTTCACCCTCAAGGACCTGCCCAAGGACTGGAACAAGACCATCACGCCGTTGATGCCCAAGACCGACGCCAAGACGCCGCTCAAGCCGATGCTGTACTTCATCGGCAAGTACGAAGTCACCGCGCGCCAGTACGCCCAGGTCATGGCCCAGGCCCAGTCGCTGGCCAGCGGCGAACCGGCACCGGCCTGCGAGGCCTTGCAGGCCGACCTGCCCCAGGGCGTGGCCGGTCGGCTGCCCAAGGTGAAACTGTCGAAGTTCGAGGCTGAGCGTTTCTCGGCGGTGTACAGCGCCTGGCTGATGAAGTACCACAAGGACCTGCTGCCGGTGAGTGGGCGCGGCACTGCCGCTGAGGACGGTGGGCTGGGCTTCGTGCGCCTGCCCACCGAAGTCGAGTGGGAGTTCGCCGCCCGTGGCGGGCAAGCCGTCAGCCGCCAGGACCTGGAGGGACGGCTGTTCCCCCGGCGCCTGGAAGGCAGCGAGAGCGACGGGCCGCTGGCCGACTGGGCGGTGTTCAACCAGGTCGCCGGCGGCACCGGCCAGGCCGCACGGCTGATGCCGATCGGCACCAAGCTGCCCAACCCCATCGGCTTGTTCGATGTGGTGGGCAACGCCGCCGAAATGGTCCAGGAGTCTTTCCAACTGGTGCACGCCGGGCGTCGTCAGGGTGCCTATGGCGGCTTCGTGGTCAAGGGTGGCAACTACCTGGAAGGCGAGGGCACGCTGTTCACCGGGATGCGTCGCGAGTACCCGCTGTTCGCCGCCGACGGCACCGAGCAGAGCAACGAAACCACCGGCTTCCGGGTGGCGGTCGGGGCGTTGTCGGCGCCGCGTTCGCGCTACAAGGAACTGTTTGCCCAATGGCAGAAAGAAGGGCGCCTCGCGTCCCTGACCGACGCCATCGACGATGCCGAAGACCCGACCAAACGCCTGGACAGCATCATCGCCGCCAGCGTCGACCCGCGCCTGCAAGCCGAGCTGGGGCTGGTCAACGAAGAGCTCAAGCGCAACGTCTCGCTCATCGCCCAGCAGCGCGAGGAAGCGGCCGGCAACCTGATCCAGTCGTCGGCCCTGGTGGCCGAGACCGTCAACAACTACAACATCCGCCTGACCAATCTGCAGAACAGTCGCCAGGCGGCCCTGGATGCCAGGGACGACGCCAGTGCGCAATTGTTCGCCACGGCCATCGACAACGGTCGCAGCGCACTGGAGGGCGCCGTGGCGATCTACATCGACAACCTGGCCACCGGCACGCGCTACACCGATGCGGTGATCCAGGCGCAATTCCAGCGCGTCAAGGAAGAGCTGGAGCGCAAACCGGTACTGGGCAAGAGCCTGGTGGCGCGTGCCACGTTATTCGTTCGCCATGTCGGGGATTATCGTCAGCAAAAACGAGCCGACCCGGCGGCGATATTGAAGGAATTGCTCGCATCGAGCGCTCAGCGGTCTTGAGCGTTCGTTGTTAGCGAGCTTGGAAGGGACTCAGGCGGCGATGGGGCCGCGCTGAGCTGGTCAAAACTTAAACGAGAACACAACTATGCTTTTCTCCCGTAAACCTTTTGCTTCGGTTTCCAAGCGTCACTTGCTGCTGGTCGCTGTTGGCTTCAGCACTGTATTGACCGGTTGCGCGACTTCGCCGACGTCCAAGGTCGCGTCGAGCACCAAGGTCGAGTACTACCCGAACTGCTACGAGCCGGTGCAGCACCTGCGTTCCACCGAGGGTGACATGACCAAGTCCGTGGTCACCGGCGCGGCCGTCGGTGCCGTGGGCGGTGCGCTGCTGGGCGCCCTGACCGCCGACAAGGAAGACCGTGGCCGCAACGCTGCCATCGGTGCCGCGGGCGGTGCCCTGGCCGGCGGCGCCGCCGGTTACTACACCGAGCGCCAGAAGCAGATCGCCGATGACAACCAGCGCATCGCGTCCTACGCCGCTGACGTCAACAAGAGCGCTTCGGACATCGACCGCAGCACCGCGTACGCCAAGGCTTCGCAACAGTGCTACCAGAGCGCGTTCACCAAGCTGGTGGCCGACCGCAAGGCCAAGTCCGTCAACGACACCGAAGGCCGCAAGCGCCTGGCGGAAATCGTCGCCGGCCTGAAAGAGTCCAACGACCTGATCGTCGCGGTCAACGGCAAGGCGGCTGAAGACCTGAACAACTACACCCAGGCTTACGAGAAAGACCTGCAGCAGGTAGGCGTACAGCGTACCGACGTTGTCACCGTGGCCACCGCCGACACCACGCCAGCCGTGGCACCGACCAAGACCAAGACCAAGACCAAGGCCAAGGTTCAGCCGGCGAAGAAGAAAGCCCTGCCAGCGGTGCCGAAGGAAGCCGTCGCCACCGAGAAGACCCTGCAGGATGCCAAGGCCAAGCAGGCTGAAAGCAAGCAGGTTGCCAGCGCGGGTACCAGCCAGGTCAACAGCATGTGCAAGAACCCGGACCTGGGCGACTGGGCACCGGTGCCTTGCCCGAACGTTTGATGGAGTGGTTGCTGGTGATCACGTCTTTTGCGGCGTGATCACCGCATGAAAAGTCTGTGGGAGCAGGCTCGATGTTTGGGTCATCCCCCGATCCCCTGTGGGAGCGGGCTTGCCCGCGAAGGCGGCCTAATTGTCGGGCACGGTTTTGTTGACCGGGTACAGATCCATTGCTGCGGTAACGGCCACTTAGGGTTCCGCTCTTACAGCGGCTTACTTTTCTTCAGACGCCAAAAAAAGTAAGCAAAAAAGGCTTGCCCCACCACTTGGCACCTCGCCTAAGGCTCGGTGTTCCCTCACTCCGGCATTGCTCCGTGGGGCCCGCCGCGAAGGGCCATCCATGGCCCAGCGCGGCTACCTCGGCATCCATGCCGAGGTGCCCACTGCGCAACACCTGCGTTCGGCCATCGTGGTTAACGGGGCCTCAAGATCAAAAGCCAAAGCCAAAGCGAGGCGGTTTTACGGCCGGCTTGTCTCTCTCGGGTGTACGCCGATCCATTGTGGGAGCGGGCTTGCCCGCGAAGGCGGCCTTATAGCCGACCTACCTCTCCCGGTTGTACTTCATCCACTTGTGGGAGCGGCCCGGCTTGCAATTACCCCTTGCCTGCCAGCGCCACTGCTTCCTGCGCTTCCTGCGCTTCCAGACGATCCAGCGCCCGTTCAACCAGCAACTGAACCCCATCCGCCCCAGGGCGACGCTGCGGCGTGAGTCTTCTACGTCATCGGCCAGGTCGGCGGCGAGGGTGCTGATGGAGAGCAGGTCTTCGGAGGCGTTGGCCAGCAGGGTTTCGGTGTCGACGTGGGGGGCGACGATGAAGAGTTGGCTTTTATCGGCTTCAGGTGGGGGAGAGGGTTTGGGGTTGAGGTAGTAGTCGAGGGCGCGGGTGGCGGCGTCTTCGTCTTTTTTGGTTTCGAGGGCTTCGACGCGGGATTTATGGCCGCTTTGCGGCGGATTGGGGGAATGCTTGACCATATCCATGTACCAGAGTTGGGCTGCCGACCATTCGCTTGCATTCGAAGAGGTGGCAACTGTGCGTAGGTGTGCAAGACCGGTCCGGTACCGCCGGCAGACCCGAAGGTCTCCCACGCACAATCGCCATAACGGGACGCGAGCATAGAAAAATGCTCGGTCAATAGCCATAACCAATTGCGTACCAAACCGGACTTGCACGTCCGTGCCACCGTTTTTTGCGATGACGGCCAAAGGTTAGCGGGCCTCCGAAAGGCTGCCTAGTTCATCGATAGCCCGGCGTCTTGCAGGAAATGTCCGAGAACCAGGACGGGAAAGGACCGAAAATTCGCATTGTTCGGCAGCACCTACAGAAGCCTCTTACATGCGAGTATTTTCGTGACTTGGTAGTCATCATGCGGAAAAAAAGGCTGATCTCCTGCTAAAGCGATCCGATGATGGCGTTCCGCCAAAGAATCGCTAAACTGCGCCTGCATTCATCTTTCTTTACGAGGCGCTGTCGATGAAATTTCGTTTCCTGCTGTGGATGCTGGGCTTGCTGATGGGCAAGGCCAGCCGGACCAACCCGGCGTTCCAGCAGCAGTTGGGCGATAAGGAGCTGGTGTTCCAGTTGCAAACCCTGGACGGCAAGGTGGCTCGGCATTTCACGGTGAAGAACCAGCGTATCACCAGCCAGTCCGGTACTTACCCAGCGCCGGCGTTCGCCATTGCGTTCAAGGACGCGGCTTATGGTTTCGCGACGATGCAGGCCAAGAACAAGCAATTGGCGTTCATGACGGGGATTCAGGACAAGTCGATCCAGATCAAGGGCAACCCCGCGCTGGTGATCTGGTTCCAGGGGTTGACCCGGTATCTGAAGCCGAAGAAGGCCAAGCCCAAGGCTTGAGTAATGGCTTGGTCTAACAAGGCAGTGTCTTATCTCCTAACAGTCGTCTGAACTGTCATTCCTGACAGGTGCAAGCGTGCCTGTTTGAGCGCTCCATGAGGATACAAACACCTCAGGAGCTCCCACCATGACTCAACCAGCACACACCACGAAAGCAGGCACTCTGGATCCGAGCTTTGCCGATGAGGGGGTATTGAAGTTCCCAACACCCGAAATATCCGGCGTCTACACGGAAGCCGTCCTGGCGTTACCCGCCAATAGGATCCTTCTTGGCATGACATTAATGGGGGGACCCGGCCGCCCAACTGTAATAGTGAGATTGAATGAGGACGGTTCAATCGACACCGACTTTGGTGGAAATGGAACCGGTCTGATCGAAATTCCCATAGCGGGGGCCGAACTGGATATCAGGAAACTCTATGGGTTGAGCGATGGCGGTTACCTGGTAATGGGGCAGTTCCGTATTCCCTCAGATTCAGGCCTGTATCTTGTAAGGTATCGCGAGGATTGGCAGTTGGACGAGGCCTTTGGGCAGGAGGGCGTGCTTCTGGTTCCTTACAGCAGCATGGGCAACCCCACGGATGTCGGGATAGGCGAGGAGACAGCTGGGTCGAGTGAAGAAGAACCCTCCGCGGGTGCGCCACGAGTCTCGGGCAGTAAGGGAGCCACTGGGCTCCAGCAATTGGACGGAAAGATCTTTTTAACCCATGTGGTTACAACCAAAACTGGCCAGAGGAAAGGAATCGTACTGCGTCTTAACTCAGATGGTTCGACCGACTACACGTTCAACGAACGGGGCTTTGTGCTTGTCGAGCTCGAAGGCATTGACTACGAATACAACTCCGCTGGGGCTTTGGCCGTTCAAGCGGACGGCAAGGTTCTGGTCGCTGGGGATTTTAGATTGGCAGGTCAGAACTACAGGAGTGTGTACGTGACGCGTTTCGACGCCATGGGACGCCTCGATAGAACCTTCAATGGCGGGACCGTAACTGTTCGTAATGCCGGCGGTATTTCCTTGAGGGCTATTGAGGTTAGGGAGGCCGACGGCAGTATTGTCGCAGTAGGCGATGCGATGCGCGATGGTGTTCGCAATGGAGTGATGTTCGTTATAACCGAGGGTTGATTCTTCGACTTCAACTTCAACCGCGGGCAGCCATTGTTCTCCAGGTTGGTGCCTCAAGGCATGGAATGGTGGCGTTGTGTATTGCAGGCAGATGGTTCGATCATCGCCGCCGGAACTACCGGCAACGGCTTCGCCACCGAAGACGCGAAGGTGCTGACTGCGCGCCTTCTTCCTGATGGCTCCCTGGATCCGACATTCAATGGCAACGGTTTTACTGTTTTCGACGAAGAAGTGACGTTTGAAAGTATGCAGGACATGACCATGATGGCAGACGGGCGGATCGTGGAGTGCGGGTTAACCTGGATAGACACGGATCTATGGCCTGGTATAACGGGCGGCTGGGTGATTCGCTATCTGGCTTGAGCCACGAGGAAAAGACAGGTCCAGCTTTGTGGCGAGGGAGCTTGCTCCCGCTGGGTGGCGTAGCCACCCCAAGCTCCCTCGCCACAGAAGCTCATCACCTGCAATCGTCAGGTTGGCTCAGGCGCAGTGTTCAGCCATGAAACTGCGAAGCCAACTCCCGCAGCAACACCTCAGCCTCCAGCACCTTGCTGACGACATCGTTGGCCTTCTCCCGCGTCAGCCCAACGCGCTCGAGCAGCGCATCGGGAATCTCTTCGTCCGGGCCGGAGCCGATGCCGCGGGCGCGCAGCAGACGTACCGCCAGGCACACCAGGTTCGGGTAGGCGGCGTACTCACCGTCGTAGTGCGGGTCGTGCTGGAAACGCAGGGCGGTGGCCAGTTCGTCGGGCATGTCCCAGTAGCGCATCAGCCAGGCGCCGATCTGTTCGCGGCTGATCCCCAGCAGGTGCTGTTCCACGTAGCTGTGGCACAGGTGCGGGTTGACCTCCAGGTGCCGGCAGATCAATGAGAAGTGCGGCGGGAACACGTGGGCCAGCAACAGGTAGCCGAAGTTGTGCAACAGGCCGGACAGGTAGGTCAGCCCGCCTTCAGGGCGCTGGGCGCGTGGCATGGCGCGGGTCAGGCCTTCGATGACGGCCGCGGTGTAGATCGACTGTTGCCAGTACGGCGTGGTGTGTTGCGGATGGTCCTTGGGCAAGCTCAGGGTCTTGCCCAGCGCCAAACCCAAGGCCAGGTTGATCACCAGGTCGAAGCCCAGTACCCGGACGATGGCGTCTTCCACCGAGCGAATCTTGCCTGGCGAAGCGTAGTACGGCGACGCGGCCCAGCTCACCACTTGTGCGGCCAGGGCCGGGTCGGTCTCGACGACGCCGGTGATGTCATCGATGGTGGCGTCAGGATCGACCCGCAGCTTGATGATTTTTTGCGCGGTTTCGGCCAGCGGCGGGATCTCGATGGTTTCTTCCAGCCGTTGCTGGATGCGCCGCGCCGTGAACGCTTGCACCGCCTGGGTGATTTCCGCGCGGTCGTCGTGTGGGCGGTCCAGGTTGGGGGTGATGTTGCTCGTGGCTTCGCCGAATGCCGCGGCGCTGGCCTTGGAGAGCATGGTCTTGAAGGCTTCGCTGGTGATTTCCAGCAGCAGCCCCGGCTCGCCCGAGTTGATCAGCAGCTTGGGCTCGCGCAGCAGGCTTTCTTCGTACAGGCAGGGCGAGCTGGTCAGCGCCGGCAGGCCGGGCAGCAGGCTCAGGCTGTGTTTGCCGAGCATCTTCTCCAGGCGCTCGGTGGGCACTGCGGTGAGCTTGCGGCCGGTCAGCTCTGCCAGGCGATTGAGGTCCAGCAACTGGTTTTGGGGGAACAGCACCATGAGCGCGCCAACGGCATCGTGCAACAGGACCGCTTGCACCTTGCGGGCCGGGTTGAGGCCGGGCCGTTCGAGGACTTCGTCATAGCCAATGCCCAATTTCTCGAGCAGCAGCCGAATAACAGACGGAGCGTGCGGGGATTCGGGGGCTAGGGCAGCTTCTGTCATGGTCTGTATCCGTTTTCCTACAAGTTGGTCAGTATAACCAGCTTGTCCGGCACGCGGGTCCGGAAACTGAGAGCGTGCTCACACTTGGCCGTATTGCTGCCCATGTCGCAGCCAACGGTCCAACAGCGGGCTGACGTGAGCGGGCCAGCGTTCCAGCAACGCCTGTGCGGCGTCACGCACGGCGGGGAGCAGGTCGGCGTGGCGCATCAGGTCGGCTACCTTGAATTGAAGCAGACCGGTCTGGCGCGTGCCGAGCATTTCGCCAGGGCCGCGCAATTCGAGGTCTTTTTCGGCGATGACGAAGCCGTCGTTGGTTTCGCGCATGATGCCCAGCCGCTGGCGTCCGATCTGCGACAGCGGTGGGTGGTACAGCAGGACGCAATGGCTGGCGGCGCTGCCCCGGCCAACTCGACCGCGCAGCTGGTGCAACTGTGCGAGGCCCAGCCGCTCGGGGTTCTCGATGATCATCAAGCTGGCATTAGGCACGTCGACCCCGACCTCGATCACCGTGGTGGCCACCAGCAGTTGCAGGGCGCCGGCCTTGAATTCGGCCATGACGGCGGCTTTCTCGGCGGGTTTCATGCGGCCGTGGATCAGCCCGACCTTCAGTTCGCCAAGGGCGGCGGTGAGGTCTTCGTAAGTGGTTTCGGCCGCCTGGCAGGTGAGCTCTTCCGATTCTTCGATCAACGTGCACACCCAATAGGCCTGTCGACCCTCGGCGCAGGCGCTGCGCACCCGTTCGATCACCTCGATCCGCCGGGTGTCGGCCACCAGTACGGTGTTGACCGGCGTGCGCCCAGGCGGCAGTTCGTCGAGGATCGAGGTGTCGAGGTCGGCGTAGGCGCTCATGGCCAGCGTCCGCGGGATCGGTGTGGCGGTCATGATCAACTGGTGCGGGCACATCCGCCCGCCAACGCCTTTCTGCCGCAGGGCGAGGCGCTGTTGTACGCCGAAGCGGTGCTGTTCGTCGATGATCACCAGGGCCAGGTTCTTGAATTGCACTTCGTCCTGGAACAGCGCATGGGTACCGACCACCATGGGGGCGCCCTCGGCGATCTGCGCCAGGGCGGCGGCGCGGTTCTTGCCCTTGAGCTTGCCGGCCAGCCAGGCGACCTCGATGCCCAACGGTTCGAGCCAGCGCTGGAAGGTGATGAAATGCTGCTCGGCGAGGATCTCCGTGGGCGCCATCAACGCCACCTGGTAGCCGGCCTCCAGCGCCTGGAGCGCGGCGAGGGCGGCCACCACGGTCTTGCCGGCGCCGACGTCGCCCTGGATCAGCCGCAGCATGGGTTCGGGCTGGCTGAGGTCGTAGGCAATTTCGTTGCCGACCCGTTGTTGCGCACCGGTAGGGCTGAAACCCAGGTTGCGCAGGTACTTGGGCGGTAGCTCGATGGCCTTGGGCATGGCCGGTGCGCGCAAGGCACGCATGCTTTCGCGCAGGCGCTGCTGGGACAGTTGATGGGTCAGCAGTTCTTCGAAGGCCAGGCGATGCTGGGCCCAATGGTGCCCCAGGGCGAGTTCGTCGACATCGGCATCGGCCGGCGGGTTGTGCAGGTAGCGGATCGCGTCGGCCAGCGGCGCCAGTTGATAGTCCCGGGCCAGCTCGGTGGGCAGCCAGTCCGGCAGGCTGGTGGGCCCCAGCAGGGTCAGGGTCTGCATGCACAATTGGCGCAGACGCTGCTGCGTCAGGCCTTCGGTGAGCGGATAGACCGGGGTCAGGGTTTCATCCACCGGCGGCGGTTCGTCGCCGGTGATGGCGCGGTATTCCGGGTGGTAGATCTCCAGCCCCGAAGCACCGGGGCGTGCTTCGCCGTAGCAACGAATCCGCGTGCCGCGCTTGAGGCCTTCCTTCTGGGCATTGCTGAAGTGGTAGAAGCGCAGGCTGAGCCCGCCGGTGCCGTCCTGCAAGCGCACCACCAGGCTGCGACGGCGGCCCATGACCACGTCGGCGCCGCTGACCGTGCCTTCAACCACGGCGTCCTGGCCCGGCCGCAAATGGCCGATGGGCACTACGCGGGTGCGGTCCTGGTAGCGCAGCGGCAGGTGAAACAGCACGTCCTGGAGGTTTTCCAGGCCGACCTTGGCCAGTTTCTCGGCCATCGCTTCACCGACACCCTTGAGTGCCGTGACCGGTACGTTCGACAGCTCAGTCATGGCACGGCTTACTTGGCCGCAGGCGGCTTGGCCACGGAACACAGGCGGATCGAGTCAGCGAGGATCTCGATGGCCTTGGGCCGCGGGAAACTGGCACGCCAGGCAATGGCAACGGTGCGGAACGGCACGGGCGCCGACAGCGGCCGGACTTCGATCACGCCCGGTGCATAGTGATGGCTGTCCACTGCCGACAGCGGCAGGATCGAGATGCCCAGGCCGGAAGCCACCATGTGCCGGATGGTTTCCAGGGAGCTGGACTCCACCGTGGTGTGCTTGGCGCCTTCGCCGCCCTTGGTCAGCGTCGGACAGGCTTCGAGCACCTGGTCGCGGAAGCAGTGGCCTTCGCCGAGCAGCAGCAGGCTCTTGTCGTTGAGCAGGCCGGCGTCGATGGTTTTCTTCTGGGTCCAGGGGTGCTGGGCCGGCATCAGGACGTAGAACGGCTCGTCGTAGAGCGGCAGGGTCAGCACGTCGGCTTCGTTGAACGGCAGGGCGATGATGATCGCGTCCAGTTCGCCATTGCGCAGTTTGTCGCGCAGTACGTGGGTGAAGTTCTCTTCGATGTACAACGGCATCTGCGGGGCGACCCGGTGCAGTTGTGGAATCAGGTGCGGGAACAGGTAGGGGCCGACGGTGTAGATCGCGCCGACTTTCAGCGGGGCGGTCAGCTGGTTCTTGCCGGCCTGGGCCAGTTCACGGATGCCTTGGGCTTGCTCCAGCACTTTCTGCGCCTGGGCAACGATGCCTTCACCCACCGGCGTCAGGCGCACGGCGCTTTTGCTGCGCTCGAAAATCAGCACGCCGAGCTCGTCTTCGAGCTTCTTCACGCCCACCGACAGCGTCGGCTGGCTGACATGGCAACGCTCGGCCGCATGGCCGAAGTGCTGCTCCTGGGCGAGGGTGACGATGTAGCGTAATTCTGTGAGGGTCATGGCGAGCGTCCGTGAAGTTGCGAGCCAAGCATACCGGCTGCAATCGATAGACGCACGTTATCAGACTGCGGGCGCGGTGGGACACTGGCTAATGTGGGTGTGGTCGTTGCCGGATATGAGAAAGGCACCTTCAGTGCCTGTTCTGCTGGCTGTACCTACTGTGGCGAGGGAGCTTGCTCCCGCTGGACTGCGCAGCAGGCCCTGGTCGGCTGGATGCGCTCTGGCTGATGCCCGCGCATCCGGCGGTTTTGGGGCCGCTTCGCGGCCCAGCGGGAGCAAGCTCCCTCGCCACGGGGTTTGGCGTGTCTTCTGATCAGCGCCGGCGCTTGTCGATGGAGTACACGAACGGGGCCGTCAGTTCGATGGTGCCGTTGGTCAGCAGCTCAGGCGGTGGCTTGGGCAGTGGCTGGGCGCGGCGGATCATTTCCAGGGTGGCCCGGTCCAGCGATTCCGTGCCGGCACTGCCCACCAGTTCGAAGGACAACACGTTGCCGTTGCCATCCACCACGAAGCGCAGGCGGTTGGTGCCTTCCTTGTTCATCTGTTGGGCCCGCGGCGGGTACTTCTTGTACTTGCCCAGGTGCGCCAGCAGCGTGCCTTGCCAACTGGCCTTGGCCGCCATTTGCGCCGGCGAAGGACCAGGGGCCGGTTGCGCCGACTTCTCGGTCGGCGCCTGGGTTGGCTGGGTGTCGCTCGGCTTCTGCTCCGACGGTTGTTCCTTCGGCGGTTCGGGTTTCTTCTCTTCCACCGGTTTCGGCTTGGGCGGTTGCGGCTTGGGCTTGGGCTTGACCGGCTTGGGCACGGCGATTTCCGCCTTCGGCGCTTCGGCAAGCTTGGGCAGCGGCAGTTCCTCTACCGGCTCTGGCGGTTTTGGCGGGGTGACGACTTTCGGCGGCGCCGGCGGGGGGGGCGCAGGCACCGGCGCCAGCTCGACCATCATCGCCTGGGGCGGCAGCTCGATGGGCGGACGGGACGTCCAGTTCAGCGTCAGCGCGATGGCGAGCGCATGCACGCCCAGCACCACGGCCAGGCTACCGCTGTAACGCGTCAGCTTTTGGCGCGTTGTGATCATTTCTTCGGCGCCGTCTCGAGTCCGACCAAGCCGACCTTCAGGTAGCCGGCACCGCGCAGGGCGTCCATCACGCTCATCAGGTCGCCGTAATCCACGCCTTTATCGGCCTGGAAGAAGATCGTCGTGTCCTTCTTGCCCTGGGTCTTGGCGTCGAGGGTCGCACCGAGGTTCTCGGTCTTGACCTCGTCTTCGCCGAGGAACAGGCGCTGGTCGGCCTTGACGCTGAGGAACACCGGTTTTTCCGGACGCGGCGATGGCTTGGCCGTGGAGGCCGGCAGGTCGACCTTGATGTCCACGGTGGCGAGCGGAGCGGCCACCATGAAGATGATCAGCAGGACCAGCATCACGTCGATGAACGGCGTGACGTTGATTTCGTGGTTCTCGGCCAGATCGTCGTCTGCGCCTTCTTTCAAATGCAGGCCCATGGCCGATTACCCCACTTTCACCATGTGCGGTTGCGAACCACGCTCGGGTGGCAGGTGGTCGAGGTCGCGGCTGACCAGCAGCAGGACTTCGGCCGAGGCGTCGGAGACCTGGGCCTTGTAGCCGGCGATGGAGCGGGCGAAGACGTTGTAGATGACCACGGCCGGGATTGCCGCGACCAGGCCCAGGGCGGTCGCCAGCAGAGCCTCGGCGATGCCGGGGGCCACGACGGCGAGGTTGGTGGTCTGGGTCTTGGCGATGCCGATGAAGCTGTTCATGATGCCCCACACGGTGCCGAACAGGCCGACGAACGGTGCGGTGGAGCCGATGGTGGCGAGCACGCCGGTGCCGCTGCTCATGTTACGACCGCAGGCGGCGACCAGGCGCTCCAGGCGGAAGCTCACGCGTTCCTTGATGCCTTCCTTCTCGCGGCTGTTGGCCGACAGGCGCATCTCTTCGAGCGCGTCATGGACCAGCAGGTTGGCCAGCGTCCCTTCCTTGGCGGCGGTGGCGCTGGCTTCCTTGAGGGTGGTGGCCTTTTTCAGCGCGGCGATCTCGCCCCGCAAGCGGCGCTTGGCGCCCAGCAGCTCGAAGCCTTTGGCGATCCAGATGGTCCAGGTGATGATCGAGGCGATGGCCAGGCCGATCATCACGATCTTGACGATGATGTCGGCGTTCTTGTACATGCCCCAGGGCGACAGGTCATGGGCCATGCCCAGGGAGTTGTCGGCCTTTTGCTCTTCTTCCATCTGCTTGGCGGCTTCACCGAGCCCAGCCAGAGCCTTTTGCACTTCAGGCGGCAGGGATGAAGTGTCGACGCTGCCGTCGGGGTTTCTCGGCACGTCTGCCTGGGTATTGGCCGCGGGCTCATTGACGGTCGCAGGGGCGGCCTGATCGGCGAAGGCGGCGGCAGGTGCCAGCAGCAGGCCGAGCAGCAGGGCTGCCATGGCGCGCCAGGCGCGAGGTCGGTTGGTTGGCGAAGCGGGTAATAGGGCGTGTTTCATGCTGGCCGGACCTGAGAGGAAAAAAATGGATGTTCTTCCAGGCCTCGTGGGGCCGAGAACAAAAGTGGCGTGCATTATTGCAAGTAATTCTTGTTAACAAAAGTAATAGAGTATCTTTTTTTCCTTCATTGCTAGCCGCTCATCCCTTTGCGAGGCTAGTCTGCGGCTTTACTAAAGGAGATGTTGATGTCCGCGCCTTCTGTTTTGATCGCCGGCTGCGGCGATATCGGCGGCCGGTTGGCTCGCCGGCTGGTGGCCGAAAACTGGCAGGTCCATGGCCTGCGACGTACGGTCGCGCACCTGCCCGCCGGGGTGAACGGGGTGGCCGGTGATCTGTTCAGCGCGCAGTGCCCGGCCGACTGGCCCACCGGGCCGCTGGATTACCTGGTGTACAGTGCCGCGGCCACCGACCATGACGAGGCCGGCTATCGAGCGGCCTACATCGAGGGGCTTGAGCATGTGCTGGGGTGGTTGAAGCAGCACGGCCAGCAACCACGGCGCCTGCTGTTTGTTTCCAGCAGCAGTGTCTATGGGCAGCAGAAGGGCGAGTGGGTCGACGAAAACTCGCCCACCGAGGCGGGGGGGTATTCCGGCCGGCTGATGCTTGAAGCCGAGCAAGTGGCGCTGGGCAGCGGCATTCCCGCCAGTCGCGTGCGCCTGACCGGCATCTACGGCCCGGGCCGTGAGTGGCTGTTGAGCCAGGTGCGCCAAGGCTATCGCGTTGTCGTCGACCCTCCTTTGTACGCCAATCGCATCCACGCCGACGATGCAGCGGGTTTGCTGGCATTCCTGCTGGAAGCCGATCGCCAGGGCAAAAGGCTGGACGACTGCTATATCGGGGTCGACGACGCTCCGGCGCCGCTGGCCGAGGTGGTGGGCTGGTTGCGTGAGTACATGGGCGTCACCCAATGGGCCGAAGACGCCAGCGTACGGCGTGCCGGCAGCAAGCGCTGCAGCAATGCCCGGGCGAAGGCGTTGGGTTGGACGCCGCAGTATCCGAGTTTTCGCCAGGGGTATGCGGCGATCCTGGAAGGGCGCTGCTGAATTCCATACCCCCAGAATAACTGTGGGAGCGGGCTTGCTCGCGAAGGGGCCTGGCATCGACCGTCTTCGTTGACTGTCATGCCGCCTTCGCGAGCAAGCCCGCTCCCACAGGGTTGTTGCTGCTGGGTCGGGCTACTGCTTTTCCAGCACCCAGCGCCGGTCACCGGGCGTGAACGACGGCATTTCATCGGCCAGCGCGGCGTTGATGGTCTGGAAGATTTCCAGTTTCTTGCCGTCGCGGGCGAAGATCCAGGTGTTGCCCTGGCCGTTCTGTTGCAGCCAGATGTTGTCGTTGCCGCCGCTCATGGAGGCGCAATCGCCCGCCAGGCACAGGGCGTAGCGATCGGCGCCCGGCAGGCCGCTGACCTGGCCATCGGCTTGGAACTGCACGGTCGCGCCTTGGCCGGGTCCGTTGACGATGTGCCAGGTGCCGCCGAGGTAGGCGGCGTACAGCGCCCGCTCGAAGCTGGCGCCGATGGGGGCACCGTCCGGTACCTGGACTTGTGCGCGGTCGAATACCTGCTGCGGTTCGTTCTCGTTGGCGGCCTGGTTCAACTGGTCGCCATCGCGTTTCAGTTCGCTGGCGGAACTGCCGTAGAAGTCGACTTTCCAAGCCCCGTCTTCTTCGCCCAGCAACTTGCCTTCGACGTTTTCAAAACCGTTGGTGTAGCGTGCCTGGCCGGCCCGGGTGTTGATGTCCCATTCCAGGTTCGGGCCATAAGCCTGTAGCGCTTCGCGAAGCGGGCCGCCCTTGGCGGCAGCGTCGATGGCGGCCTGGTTGATCCAGGTGCCGCTGATGTCACGGTCGGCAGGGTCGCTGGCGCAGCCGCCCAGGAACAGGGCGACCAGCGAAAGAGCAAGCGCATTGCGCATGGTGGAATCCTTTCAAGACGAAAACGGCGCAGCGGGGGACGCTGCGCCGGCCTGATTACTCGATGACCAGGATCGCGTCCATCTCAACCTGGGCGCCCTTCGGCAGGGCTGCCACGCCGATGGCCGCGCGGGCAGGGTAGGGCTGGTCGAAGTACTTGCCCATGATCTCGTTGACCTTGGCGAAGTGGCTCAGGTCGGTGAGGAAGATGTTCAGCTTGACGATGTCCTTGAATGAACCGCCAGCGGCCTCGGCCACGGCCTTGAGGTTTTCGAAGACCTGCACGGTCTGGGCTTCGAAGCCTTCCACCAACTCCATGGTTTTCGGGTCCAGGGGGATCTGGCCCGACATGTACACGGTGTTGCCCGCCTTGATCGCCTGGGAGTAAGTGCCGATGGCGGCCGGGGCCTTGTCGCTGGTGATAACGGTCTTGGTCATGAATGACTCCTTGTAATGAACAGGCTACGCGCGCATCCGGGTGATGCGGATGACGCCGGTCAGGGCGCGCAGTTTCTTGATCACGCGGGCCAGGTGCACGCGGTCGTGGACGCTGACCACCAGTTGGACGACGCTGATGCGGCCATCGCGCTCGTCCATGCTGATTTTCTCGATATTGCCGTCGGCGGCGTTGACGCTGCTGGCCAGCAAGGCGATCAGGCCGCGCTGGTGCTCCAGCTCGACCCGCAGCTCGACGTTGAATTCGCCGGTGACATCCTTGGCCCAGGAGAGCTGGATGCATTTTTCCGGGTTGTGGCGGATTTCGCTGATGTTGCGGCAGTTGTCCAGGTGCACCACCATTCCCTTGCCGGCGGACAAGTGGCCGACAATCGGGTCGCCCGGGATCGGTGTGCAGCATTTGGCGTAGCTGAGCACCAGGCCTTCGGTGCCGCGAATCGCCAGCGGGCCTTCGGGGCTTGGCAACTGTTCGCCTTCGCCGAGCAGGCGGCGGGCGACGACGTAGGCCATGCGGTTGCCCAGGCCGATGTCTTCGAGCAGGTCTTCGATCAGTTCGAGGCGGTATTCGTGGAGCATCACCTGCACGCGCTCGGTCGGGATCTTGTCCAGCGAGCTGTCGAAGCCGTTCAGTACCTTGTTCAGCAGGCGTTCGCCGAGGTTGATCGATTCGGAGCGGCGTTGCAGTTTCAAGGCGTGGCGGATGTGCGTGCGTGCCTTGCCGGTGACGACGAAGTTGAGCCACGCCGGGTTTGGCCGGGCGCCGGGGGCGCTGACGATTTCCACCGTGGAGCCGCTTTGCAGCGGTTCGGACAACGGGGCCAGGCGGCGGTTGATCCGGCAGGCGATGCAACTGTTGCCGACGTCGGTGTGCACTGCGTAGGCAAAGTCCACGGCCGTGGAGCCCTTGGGCAGCTCCATGATCCGGCCCTTGGGCGTGAAGACATAGACCTCGTCGGGGAACAGGTCGATCTTGACGCTCTCGATGAATTCCAGGGAGTTGCCGGCGCGCTGCTGCATTTCCAGCACACCCTTGACCCATTGCCGGGCCCGGGCGTGGGTGCTCTTGGGCTGTTCGTCACCGCTGGACTTGTACAGCCAGTGGGCCGCGATGCCGTTGTTGGCCATCTCTTCCATTTCGCGGGTGCGGATCTGGATCTCGATGGGTACGCCGTGCATGCCGAACAGCGTGGTGTGCAGCGACTGGTAGCCGTTGGCCTTGGGGATCGCGATGTAGTCCTTGAAGCGCCCCGGCAACGGCTTGTACAAATTGTGCACGGCGCCCAATACGCGATAGCAGGTGTCGACCTTGTCGACGATGATCCGGAACGCGTAGACGTCCATGATCTCGTTGAAGGCCCGGCGCTTGCCGCGCATTTTCTTGTAGATGCCGTAGAGGTGTTTCTGCCGACCGCTGACGTCGCCTTCGATGCCGTCGATGGCCAGGCAATGGCTCAGGGACTCTTCGATCTTGTTGACGATTTCCTTGCGGTTGCCCCGGGCGCGCTTGACGGCCTGGTTGATCCGCGCCGAACGCATCGGGTGCATGGCCTTGAAGCCCAGGTCTTCGAACTCGATACGGATGGCGTGCATGCCCAGGCGATTGGCGATGGGCGCATAGATCTCGAGGGTTTCCTTGGCGATGCGGCGGCGTTTTTCGCCGGACAATACTTCCAGCGTACGCATGTTGTGCAGGCGGTCGGCGAGCTTGACCAGGATCACGCGAATGTCGCGGGCCATGGCCATGGCCATTTTCTGGAAGTTCTCGGCCTGGGCCTCGGCCTTGGTCTCGAAGTTCATCTGGGTCAGCTTGCTGACCCCGTCGACCAGCTCGGCCACGGTTTCGCCAAACTGCGCCTGCAGCGCTTCCTTGGCGATACCGGTGTCTTCGATCACGTCATGGAGCATGGCCGCCATCAGGCTCTGATGGTCCATGTGCATGTCGGCCAGGATGTTCGCCACGGCAAGCGGGTGCGTGACGTACGCCTCGCCGCTGCGGCGGCGCTGGCCGTCGTGGGCTTGTTCGGCGTAGAAATAGGCTCGGCGGACCAGGTTGACCTGGTCCGTGCCGAGGTAGGCCGATAAGCGATCGGCGAGGGCGTCTATGCTCGGCATGATGACTCCTGCCGTCTGCTGTGACCCCGCGCCGTGCTACGTCGACCAGGCATAGGCTTAGACCGCCTCGTTGGACTCGTCCTCGAACGCTGCGAACAGCGGTTCGTCCTCGACGATTTCAGCGTTGGCGATGAACTCGTAGCTCATCAGGCCTTCGGCGATTTCACGCAGCGCTACCACGGTAGGCTTGTCGTTTTCCCACTGGACCAATGGCTCTTTGCCGCCGGTGGCCAGTTGACGGGCACGCTTGGTAGAGAGCATGACCAGCTCAAAGCGGTTTTCCACGTGTTCTAGGCAGTCTTCAACGGTTACGCGGGCCATGGTATTCCTCGGAGCGAATGCAATATGCGCGCTGCCCGGTTGGGCGAGCGGACTCGACAGTTTAAAAAAACACCAGCGTTTAGGGAAGCGCTGATTTTTTGAGCAAGCCCTCGGCGCGCTGCGAGTACCAATGTAAAGCTGTCGCAGCGGTTTTGGGAAGGGCTTCTCAGCCCAGCAGTTCGGCCAGCAGTTTACCGAAACGCTGCTGCTGGCGTTTCTGTTGCAGCTGGCTGGCGCGGAAAATCGCCTTCAGGTCGTCCAGCGCGTGGGCAAAATCGTCGTTGATGATCAGGTAATCGTAGTCGACGTAGTGGCTCATTTCGCTGACCGCTTCACGCATCCGCCCTTCGATGATCTCGTCGCTGTCCTGGCCACGGTTGGTCAGGCGCTGGCGCAAGGCTTGCTGGCTTGGCGGCAGGATGAAGATCGAGCGGGCCTGGGGCATGAGCTTGCGCACCTGCTCGGCGCCTTGCCAGTCGATTTCCAGGATCAGGTCGTGGCCTTCGTCCAGGGTCTGCTGCAGGTAGCTCTGCGAGGTGCCGTACAGGTTGCCGAAGACTTCGGCGCGCTCGAGGAAGTCGCCGTGCTCGGCCATTCTCACGAACTCTTCGCGGTCGACGAAGTGATAGTTCACCCCGTTCACTTCGCCCGGGCGCATGGCGCGGGTGGTGTGGGACACGGAGACGCGGATCTGCGGCTCGGCGTCTATCAGGGCCTTGACCAGGCTGGTCTTGCCGGCGCCCGAAGGCGCGGAAATGATGTACAGGGTGCCGGTGCTGTGGGTCATGTCGGGTTAGCCTTACTCAATGTTCTGTACTTGTTCGCGCATCTGCTCGATCAACACCTTGAGGTTGACCGCAGCCTGGGTGCTGCGCGGGTCGAAGGCCTTGGAGCCCAGTGTGTTGGCTTCGCGGTTGAGTTCCTGCATCAGGAAGTCCAGGCGGCGACCGGCCGCGCCACCGGACTTGAGCACCCGGCGGACTTCGATGATGTGGGTGCTCAGGCGATCCAGTTCTTCGGCCACGTCGCTTTTTTGCGCGAGCATGACCATTTCCTGTTCCAGGCGCTGCGGGTCCAGCTCGGCCTTCATGTCGGCAAAGCGGTCGAGGACTTTCTGGCGCTGGGTGGCGAGCATCTGCGGAACCAGTTCGCGCAGGGTGCTGACGTCTTCTTCTATGGCAGTGAGGCGCTCGTTGATCAGCCGGGCCAGTTCCGCGCCTTCGCGCTCACGCCCGGCCTTGAGTTCCTTCAGACCTTGGTTGAACAGCGCCAGGGCCTCGGCGTTCAGTGCCTGCGGATCGCTGGCGTCACCCACCAGCACGCCGGGCCAGGCCAGTACTTCCAGCGGGTTCAGGGCGGCGGGGTTGCTGATCAGGCTGGCAACGGTTTCGGCGGCAGCCACCAGTTGCGCGGCGCGTTCGCGATCCACCTGCAAGGGTTTGCCGGTGCTTTCTTCGGTAAAGCGCAGGGTGCATTCCAGCTTGCCCCGTGACAGGCCCTGGCGCAGCGCTTCACGCACGCCGCCTTCCAGGTCGCGGAAGGATTCGGGCAGGCGCAGGTGCGGTTCCAGGTAGCGACTGTTGACCGAGCGCAGTTCCCAGCTCAGCGTGCCTTGAGCCCCGGCTTTTTCGACGCGGGCGAAGGCGGTCATGCTGTGCACCATGGAGGTTCCTCGCATTGCAGGCCGACACGACCTGAGAATCTGTGGATTGAGCCCGGCGGGCAGCAAAGGCGCAGGATTGTAGCGCAGTGAAGCGTGTGCCCCCAAACCGTGCCTGTGACAAAGCGCTGCAGCCCGTCGGCCGGGCGTTTGAGAGGCTGCACTCGTCGCGCCGGCTTTTTAGAACTGCCCTCGCGCGGCACACGGCTTTATAATGCCGGCAGTTTTCCGTCCTCAGTACAGGTGTTCCCTATGAAACGTCCAAGTGGTCGCGCTGCCGATCAGCTCCGCTCGATCCGCATTACCCGCAACTACACCAAACACGCCGAGGGCTCTGTACTGGTCGAATTTGGTGATACCAAGGTGATCTGCACCGTCAGCGTCGAGAACGGCGTGCCGCGGTTCCTCAAGGGCCAGGGCCAGGGTTGGCTGACCGCCGAGTACGGCATGCTGCCGCGGGCCACCGGCGAGCGGAACCAGCGCGAAGCCAGCCGTGGCAAGCAGGGCGGGCGCACCCTGGAAATCCAGCGCCTGATCGGCCGTTCGCTGCGCGCCGCGCTGGACATGTCCAAGCTGGGCGACGTTACCTTGTACGTCGATTGCGACGTGATCCAGGCTGACGGCGGCACCCGCACCGCGTCCATCACCGGCGCGATGGTTGCGTTGGTCGATGCCTTGAAAGTGATCAAGAAGCGCGGTGGCCTCAAGGGCGGCGACCCGCTCAAGCAGATGATCGCCGCGGTGTCCGTGGGCATGTACCAGGGCGAGCCGGTCCTGGACCTGGACTACCTGGAAGACTCCGCTGCCGAGACCGACCTGAACGTGGTCATGACCAGCGCCGGCGGCTTCATCGAAGTGCAGGGCACCGCCGAAGGCGCGCCGTTCCAGCCGGAAGAATTGAACGCTATGCTGGAACTGGCGAAGAACGGCATGAGTCAGATCTTCGAATTGCAGAAGGCCGCCCTGGCTGACTGACCGATTCATGCTTCAGACAAGGAGAGCGACATGAGTGATGAGCCAATCCTGCTGCCCCAGCCGAGTAAAGAGGCGCGTCAATGGGCAATGTTTTGTCACCTGTCCGCCTTGCTGGGGATCTGGATCCCGTTCGGTACGCTGATCGGGCCGCTGGTGCTCTGGCAGCTCAAGCGCGAGTCCGACCCGTTCATCGATGCCCAGGGCAAAGAAGCGCTCAACTTCCAGATCACCGTGGCGATCGCTTCGGCGATCAGCCTGCTGCTGATGATCGTGGTGATTGGCTTCTTCCTGTTCGGTCTGGTGGCCATTGGTGCGTTGGTGTTGACCATCATCGCTGGGGTCAAGGCCAATGAAGGGCAGCCGTATCGGTATCCGTTTACCTGGCGACTGGTCAAATAACGATCAGCTGGCGCCTTGCCTCGTGAGAGCGAGCTTGCTCGCGATCGCGGCTGTTCATTCAATATTGATGCTGGCTGATCCACCGTCATCGCGAGCAAGCTCGCTCCCACAGTAGATTTTGCAGTGGCCACAAAAAAACCGACATTGCCTGTCGGTTTTTTTGTGGCTGCGAAACGACACTCAGATCGTCAGCGTCCAGTCGTAGTCCACGATCAGTGGCGCGTGCTGCGAGAACCGAGGCTGGCGCGGCAGGCGAGCGCTGCGTACGAAGCGGCGCAGGCCAGGCGTCAGCAACTGGTAGTCGAAACGCCAGCCGAGGTTGAGCATCTCGGCCTGTTCGCTGTCCGGCCACCAGCTGTACTGGTCGCCTTCGCGGCTGACTTCGCGCAGGGCATCGACGTAGCCCATGTTGCCAATGATCTCGTCCATCCAGGCCCGTTCGGGCGCCAGGAAGCCAGGAGATTGCTGGCTGTCGCGCCAGTTCTTGATATCCAGCTTCTGTTGCGCCACGTACAGCGAGCCACAATAGATGTACTCGCGACGTTTGCGTCGCTGTTTATCAAGGTAACGGGCGAAATCGTCCATCAACTTGAATTTCTGATTCAAATCTTCATCGCCGTTCTGCCCCGAAGGGAGCAGTAAGGTCGCGATGCTGACCTTGTCGAAATCGGCTTGCAGGTAGCGCCCGTAGCGGTCCGCCGTCTCGAAACCGAGACCGTTGATGACAGCCTTCGGTTGCAGCCGCGAGTACAAAGCCACGCCACCCTGGGCGGGGACTTCGGCATCGCAGGCATAAAGGAAGTAACCATCCAGTTGGAAGGCTGCATCGTCCAGTTCAAAGGCGGAGGCGCGGGTGTCCTGCAGGCAGATGACGTCGGCATTCTGTGCTTGCAGCCAACTGAGCAAACCACGCTCCACTGCAGCCTGAATACCATTGACGTTCACACTGATGATCCGCATAAATGGCCCCAAAAATCACGTGCGTGTATGATACACGGCGTGTACCTATTTAGCTAAATCCGCGGTATTTGAGGCTTTTTTCATGCAGGCGTATCAGCGCGATTTCATTCGTTTTGCCATCGATCGCGGGGTTTTGCGCTTCGGTGAGTTCACCCTCAAGTCCGGACGCACCAGCCCGTACTTCTTCAACGCCGGCCTGTTCAACAGCGGTTCGGCCCTGGCGCAGCTGGGGCGTTTCTATGCAGCGGCCATCGTCGAGAGCGGTATTGCGTTCGACGTCCTGTTCGGCCCGGCCTACAAAGGCATCCCGCTGGCCGCCACCACGGCCGTCGCCCTGGCCGAGCATCACGAGCGCGACCTGCCCTGGTGTTTCAACCGCAAGGAAGCCAAGGCCCACGGTGAAGGCGGCAGCCTGGTGGGCGCGCCGCTGACCGGCGACGTCCTGATCATTGACGACGTGATCACCGCCGGCACCGCTATTCGCGAGGTGATGCAGATCATCGCTTCTCAGGACGGCGCCAAGGCCGCCGGCGTGCTGATCGCGCTGAACCGCCAGGAGCGTGGCAACGGTGAGTTGTCGGCGATCCAGGAGGTAGAGCGCGACTTTGGCATTCCGGTGATCAGCATTGTCTCGCTGACCCAGGTGCTGGAATTCTTGGCTGATGACCCCCAGCTCAAGCAGCATTTGCCGGCGGTCGAGGCTTATCGGGCGCAGTTCGGTGTTTGATAGCTCCTTTGGTAGGGTGCTTTTCTTGTGGCGAGGGAGCAAGCTCCCTCGCCACACCAGCACTCATTTGAATGCCACAACGTACCCACCTGAAAAATGGCATAAAAAAAGACCCCGCTTAGCGGGGTCTTTTTTTTGGGTGTCGCTTACGACCGCTTGCGATTGCTGATCAAGGTGCCCACGCCGGTATCGGTGAAGATTTCCAGCAAAATGGCATTCGGTACCCGGCCATCGATGATCAGCGAGCTGCCAACGCCGCCCTGTACCGCTTCCAGCGCGCAGCGGATCTTCGGCAGCATGCCGCCGTAGATGGTGCCGTCGGCGATGAGGTCGTCGACCTGTTGGGTCGACAACCCGGTCAGGACCTTGCCCGACTTGTCCATCAGGCCGGCGATGTTGGTCAGCAGCATCAGCTTCTCGGCTTTCAGTGCCTCGGCCACCTTGCCGGCCACCAGGTCGGCGTTGATGTTGTAAGACTCACCGTTGGCCCCCACGCCGATAGGCGCGATGACCGGGATGAAGTCGCCCTTGACCAGCAGGTTCAGCAGGTCGGTGTTGATGCCCACCACTTCGCCCACCTGGCCGATGTCGATGATTTCCGGCTGGGTCATCTCCGGGGTCTGGCGGGTGACGGTGAGCTTCTTCGCCCGGATCAGTTCGGCGTCCTTGCCGGTCAGGCCGATGGCGCTGCCGCCATGGCGGTTGATCAGGTTGACGATGTCCTTGTTGACCTGGCCACCCAGGACCATTTCCACCACATCCATGGTCTGCGCGTCGGTGACGCGCATGCCGTCGATGAAATGGCTTTCGATCGCCAGGCGCTTGAGCAGGTCGCCGATCTGCGGGCCACCGCCATGCACCACCACCGGGTTGATGCCCACGGCCTTCATCAGCACGATGTCGCGGGCGAAGCCGGTTTTCAGCTCCTCGCTTTCCATCGCGTTGCCGCCGTATTTGATCACCAGGGTCTTGCCGACATAGCGTCGGATGTAAGGCAACGCTTCGGACAGGACCTTGGCGGTATTGGCGGCGGCTTCGCGTTCGAGGGTCATTCAGGGCTCCGGTGGTGCTTCAAAAATCAGAACGGTAGTTGAAGATTAGGTGCAACACGTTTGAGTTGGGTGTGGAACACATCCTTGATGCGCTGCAGTTCGGCTTCGTTGTCGGCCTCGAAGCGCAGGACCAGCACCGGCGTGGTGTTGGACGCGCGCACCAGGCCCCAACCCTGGGGATAGTCGACCCGCACACCGTCGATGGTGGTCAGTTCGGCGCCTTCGCCCCATTGAGCGTCGTGCAGTGCATCAATGATGCTGAATTTGGTCTCTTCGGTCACATGGATATTGATTTCCGGCGTAGAAATATCGTTCGGGAAGGTCGCGAACAGGTCTTCGGCGCTGGATGACTCCTTGCTGAGGATCTCCAGCAGGCGCGCGGCGCTGTAGATGCCGTCGTCGAAACCGAACCAGCGTTCCTTGAAGAAAATGTGGCCACTCATTTCCCCGGCCAGCAGGGCGCCGCTCTGTTTCATTTTCTTCTTGATCAACGAGTGACCGGTCTTCCACATCAGCGGGCGACCGCCGTACTCCTTGATCAGTGGCACCAGGCGACGGGTGCACTTCACGTCGAAAATGATCTCGGCATCCGGGTTGCGCGCCACGACATCCTTGGCGAACAGCATCAGCAGGCGGTCGGGGAACACGACGTTGCCGGTGTTGGTGACCACGCCGACGCGGTCGCCATCGCCGTCGAAGGCCAGGCCCAGGTCAGCGTTGGTTTCCTTGACCTTGGCGATCAGGTCTTGCAGGTTTTCCAGTTTGCCCGGGTCCGGGTGATGGTTGGGGAAGTTGCCATCCACCTCGCAGAACAGCGGAATGACCTCGCAGTTCAGGGCTTCGATCAGTTGCGGGGCAATCACGCCGGCGGCGCCGTTGCCGCAGTCGACCACTACTTTCAGGCGGCGGGCGAGCTTCACGTCCTTGACGATCTCATCGTTGTAGCGCCCAAGGATGTCGACCTGGGTCACGCTGCCTTTGCCGCTGCTCAGGTCGTTGGTCTTGAGGCGGGTGTGCAGGGCCTGGATCTGCTCGTTGGCCAGGGTGTCGCCAGCGATGACGATCTTGAAGCCGTTGTAGTTCGACGGGTTGTGGCTGCCAGTGAGCATCACGCCGGACTTGCCGGCCAGGACGTTGGCGGCGTAGTACAGCGCCGGCGTCGGCACCAGGCCCACGTCGCTGACGTGGCAGCCACTGTCGGCAATACCCTTGATCAATTGCGCGACCAACTCGGGGCCGGACAGGCGGCCGTCGCGGCCGACGCACACGTTCGGTTCGCCCTGGGCCAGGCTCTGGGAGCCAATGGCGCGGCCGATCCAGTAGGCGGTTTCGGCGGTGAGGGTTTCCGGTACCACGCCACGGATGTCGTAGGCGCGGAAGATGCTGTCAGGGAAGATCGGGGCGATTGCAGCTGGGGTGTTCATGGGCGGGGCGCTCTATCAGGGGGTGACTGGACAGGCCGACGATGGGCGTCGGCAGGCTCAAGCTGAAGGGTATGACGGCGTTTTTGACAGAGAGTTCGTGGTGGGAAAATGCCATGAGACAGCGTTATCCCGACCTCGGTCGCCTAATACATTGATTCCGGATGGGAAACCTAGCAGAAAGCCATTGCGCATTTTTCGCCCTGAAACAGAAGCTTAATAAACGGGCCGGGCAGCACGCCCGGCCACGAACCGCGGGATCAGTGGCTGCCGGAGTGGCCGAAACCGCCGGCGCCGCGCTGGCTCTCGTCGAATTCCGTGACCAGTTCGAAATGAGCCTGCACCACTGGTACCAGCACCAGTTGCGCAATGCGTTCGCCCACGGCGATGTTGAAGGCCGTCTGGCCACGGTTCCAGCACGACACCATCAGCTCGCCCTGGTAGTCGGAGTCGATCAGGCCCACCAGGTTGCCCAGCACGATGCCGTGTTTGTGGCCCAGGCCCGAGCGCGGCAGGATCAGCGCGGCCAGGTTCGGGTCGCCGATGTACACCGACAGGCCGGTCGGGATCAGCAGGGTCTGGCCCGGTTCCAGGAGGGTGTCCTGCTTGAGCATCGCCCGCAGGTCGAGGCCGGCGGAGCCGGGCGTGGCGTATTGCGGCAACGGGAATTCGTTGCCGATGCGTGGGTCGAGGATCTTGGCTTGTAGAGCGTGCATGGAGATTTAAACCTGGTTCAGACGTTCGGCGATGAAGGTGATCAGCTGGCGGGCAATCTTGCCCTTGCTGGTCTGGGCGAAAAGGGTGGCGTGCAACTGGCGATCGATCACGCTGCAGGCGTTTTCCTCGCTGTTGAAGCCGATGCTCGGGTTGGCGACGTCGTTGGCGACGATCAAGTCGAGGTTCTTGTCCTTGAGCTTGCGCGCGGCGTAATCGAGCAGGTGTTCGGTTTCGGCGGCGAAGCCGACACTGAACGGCCGGTCGGGGCGGGTGGCGATACTGGCAAGGATGTCCGGGTTGCGCACCATCTGCAGCAGCAGGCCGTCACCACTCGTAGGGTCTTTCTTCAATTTCTGTGGGGCGACGACTTCGGGGCGGTAGTCCGCGACCGCTGCCGAGGCGATGAACAGGTCGCAGGGGATGGCGGCTTCGCAGGCCGCGAGCATGTCCCGGGCGCTGACAACGTCGATGCGCGTAACCCGGTCCGGCGTGGGCAGGTGCACAGGGCCAGTGATCAAGGTCACCCGGGCGCCGGCTTCCACTGCGGCTTCGGCCAGGGCGAAGCCCATTTTCCCGGAGCTGTGGTTGGTGATGTAGCGCACCGGGTCGATGTTTTCCTGGGTCGGGCCGGCGGTGATCAGCACGTGTTTGCCGGTCAGGGCCTGGCGCTGGAAGCAGTCGGCGGCGCATTGGGCCAGGTCGGTGGCTTCCAGCATACGGCCCATGCCGACATCGCCGCAGGCCTGGCTGCCGGAGGCCGGGCCGAAGACCTTCAGGGCACGGCTTTCGAGCAATTGCAGGTTGGCCTGGGTGGCCGGATCGCGCCACATGGCCTGGTTCATGGCCGGGGCGACGGCCACCACGGCGTCGGTGGCGAGCACCAGGGTGGTGAGCAAGTCGTCGGCGATGCCCTGGGCCAGGCGGGCGATAAGGTCGGCGGTCGCCGGGGCGATCAGCACCAGGTCGGCCCACTTGGCCAGTTCGATATGGCCCATGGCTGCCTCGGCCGCGGGGTCGAGCAGGTCCAGGTGAACCGGGTGGCCGGACAGTGCCTGCATGGTCAGCGGGGTGATGAATTCACTGCCGCCGCGGGTCATGACGACCCGTACTTCCGCGCCCTGGTCGATGAGTCGGCGAACCAGCTCGGCGCTCTTGTAGGCAGCAATGCCGCCGCCGACGCCCAGAACGATGCGTTTCCGATACAGCCGCTGCATAGGCCTGCCTTTCGATTTCAGTGGTCAGTGCAGTGCGAACCCTTCGGCAACAGCCTGCCAGGGTGAAAATCGCCTGCAAAAAAGATGGGCTACGATATCACAGCGACCGCTATGGAACAGCGGTGCGCCACAGACCAGGAGGTCCTATGAGTATTCGAGATTGGCCGGCGGCCGAGCGCCCGCGGGAGAAGTTGTTGCAATTGGGTTCGGCGAGTCTTTCGGATGCCGAGCTGTTGGCGATCTTCTTGCGAACCGGGGTTTGCGGGAAGAGTGCGGTAGACCTGGCTCGACACCTGCTGCATCAATTCGGTTGCCTGCGCGGTTTACTGGACGCCGACCTGCGTACATTCAGCATGCAACTGGGCCTGGGGCCGGCCAAGTTCGCGCAGTTGCAAGCAGTCCTGGAAATGGGGCGCCGACATCTGGCCCAGGACCTGCGACGAGAGTCGGTGCTGGAGAGCCCGCTGGTTGTACGCGACTACCTCAAGGCCGTGTTGCGCCATGAACCCCATGAAGTATTCGGCTGCCTGTTTCTGGATTCCCGGCATCGGGTGTTGGCCTATGAGGCGCTGTTTCGCGGCTCGATCGACAGCGCCAGCGTCTATCCCCGGCAAGTGGTCAAGCGCGCCCTGGCTCACAATGCCGCGGCGCTGATCCTGTGTCACAACCATCCTTCCGGCGATACCGAGCCGAGCCAGGCCGACCGGCTGCTCACCGGGCGCCTTCAGCAAGCGCTGGAGTTGATTGACGTGCGGGTGCTCGATCATTTCATCGTTGGCGATGGGGAGCCGCTGTCGATGGTGGAGTACGGGTGGATGTAGCCGCGATCTGACGATACGAAACCTTTTTTGTGGGAGCGAGCTTGCTCGCGATGGCGACAGGTCTGTCACATCGACTTTGACTGACACACCGCTATCGCGAGCAAGCTCGCTCCCACCGGAGGGCGCTGTGGGCTGGGGTTACTTGAGGGTGACCTTGGCGTAGTCCTGGCGACCGAACGGGCTGACCGAATAACCCTGCACTTCCTTGCGGGTGAGGGCGAAGGCCGTCGGGTGAGCCAGGGGCAGCCAGAGGGCCTGTTGCTGGATCTGTGCCTGGGCCTGCTCGTAGAGCTTGGCGCGCACGCCTTGCTCGCCGGTGGTCTTGCCGGCGCTGATCAGCTTGTCCAGGTCGGGGTTGCAGTAGCGCGCGAAGTTGGTGCCGGACTTGACCGCCGCGCAGGAAAACTGCGGCGTGAGGAAGTTGTCCGGGTCGCCGTTGTCGCCCGCCCAGCCCATGAACAGCAGATCGTGTTCGCCGGCCTTGGCGCGACGGATCAACTCGCCCCATTCGATCACCCGGATTTCAGCCTGGATGCCGATTTCCGCCAGGTCCGATTGCAGCAACTGGGCGCCAAGGCTCGGGTTCGGGTTCAGCAGGCTGCCGGAAGGGCGGGTCCAGAGGGTGGTCTGGAAGCCTTCCTTCAAACCGGCCTTGGCCAGCAGTTCGCGAGCCTTGGCGGGGTCGTGGGCGTAGCCGGGCAGGTTTTTGGCGTAGCTCCAGGTGTTGGGTGGATAGGGCCCGTTGGCGGCCTGCGCAGTGCCTTCGAAGACGGTCTTGAGGTAGCTGGCCTTGTCGAACGCCAGGTTGATGGCCTGGCGCACCTCAGGTTTGTCCAATGGCGGGTGCTGGCTGTTGATCGCCACGAAGGCCGTCATGAAGGCGTCGGTCTGGGTCACGGCCAGCGTCGGTTCCTGGCGCGCGGCCTGCACGTCCAGTGGCTTGGGCGACAGGGCGATCTGGCATTCATTGCGACGCAGTTTCTGCAAGCGCACGTTGGCATCCGGCGTGATGGCGAAGATCAGCGGGTCCACTTGCGGCTTGCCGTCGAAATAAGCGTCGTTGGCCTTGTAGCGGATCGTCGCGTCCTTCTGGAACCGGTTGAAAATGAACGGGCCCGTGCCGACCGGCTGGTTGTTGAGCTTTTCCGGGGTGCCGGCCTTCATCAGTTGGTCGGCGTATTCAGCCGAATAGATAGAAGCGAAGCCCATGCTCAACGTTGCCAGGAACGTCGAATCGGCATGGTCGAGGGTAAAGCGCACGGTCAGCGGGTCCAGCGCGTCGATTTTCTTGATCAGCGTGGGCAGTTGCATGGACTGGGCGTGGGGGAAGCCGCTCTGGGCCACCTTGTGCCAGGGGTTCGCCGGGTCGAGCATGCGCTCGAAGCTGAATTTCACATCCTCGGCGGTCAGGTCGCGACGCGGCGTGAAGTAGTCGGTGTGGTGGAACTTGACCTGCGGGCGCAGCTTGAACACGTAGGTCAGCCCGTCGGTCGAGATCTCCCAGCTCTTGGCAAGGCTGGGGACGACCTTGCCGTTGGCGGTGTCGAAGTCCACCAGGCGGTTCATCAGCACGTCGGCAGAGGCGTTGGTGGTTGTCAGCGAGTTGTACTGGACCACGTCGAACCCTTCCGGGCTCGCCTCGGTACAAACACTCAGGGCGGCCGCCTGGGCCAATGGGCTGATCAACAGAGGGGCGAGCAACAATGGTAGGGCAGCGAGGCGCATGAGCAGTTTCCTTGTGCAAGTCGAAGGCCCATCTGCGAGTGCAGTCTGGAAAAGGCCTACCCTAGTGGGCTCGCTGGCAAATGACTATCCCCTTTTTGCATTTTCCGGCACCCTGTGGCGGTGCGTGAGGGGCTCAAACCTGGCGTAGGTGAAAAAAACCTGCGCGCAGCGACGAGCGGTCACGGGCTGCGCCGGCCTTTGCCCCAGCCGTCCCGGACGGTTGGGTGGTGTTCTGCCGCAAAGACAAATCACATCGGTTGTTGTTGCACCGTGGTCTTTCTGGTATAAAGCAGCGCTCTTTTCTAGGGGCCCGGTTCCTTCACTGTAGGTGTAGCCGGTAAGACCCTTAAAGAAACGCGGCGCCTGGCGCCAAATGACTGAGAGATTAAGCGGCCAACCCATGCCGGGTTGGGCATGTGGTTTTAGAGGGCTGAGGCATGTCGAGAGTCTGTCAAGTTACCGGTAAGGGTCCGGTGACTGGGAATAACATTTCCCACGCAAACAACAAAACCCGTCGTCGTTTCCTGCCGAACCTGCAGCATCACCGCTTCTGGGTTGAGTCCGAGAAACGTTTTGTACGTCTGCGCGTATCTGCCAAAGGCATGCGTATCATCGACAAGCGCGGCATTGATGTCGTGCTGGCCGAACTTCGCCGCGATGGCAAGGTTTAAGGGAGCTAATCATGCGTGAATTGATTCGTTTGATCTCGAGCGCCGGTACTGGTCACTTCTACACTACCGACAAGAACAAGCGTACTACCCCGGACAAAATCGAGATCAAGAAATATGATCCGGTTGTTCGCAAGCACGTGATCTACAAGGAAGGCAAAATCAAGTAATTGATTTTCCTTCTTACAAAAAAGGCCCGTATCGCGAGATACGGGCCTTTTTTGTTGCCGCTTGGTGGGTGGCGGCGTGGATCAGCCGCAGCTCACGCCGATGATGATTCTGTCGGCGTTGGTTTGCAGATTGATGCGCCGGGGGCGCAGGTCATAAGTCGTCGCGTATTTCGGACCCGTAGCACGGACGGGCGCTCCATTGGCCAGGGCGCGAACCTCCTCAAGCAACTCAGGGGTGCATTTCTGGCCGATGGTGTACTGGGCGATGGCGAGATCGCATTGATCGGGTAAGACGGGCATGTTGCCTCCTTGCGATTAGTCAGTTAGGGCGCTCATTTGCCGGCCTGGTTGCACATCCTGTGCGAACCCGGTGCGACGATAGTGTTCGTGGCGCCGCAGGCAGTCTCGGTTGCCTGACGGGTGATTGACCAGCGAAAGAGTGTCAGCGTCCTTTTCGGCGCGGGCTCAAGCCTTCTGTTCGAACACCACATAAATCTTGCGGCACGGCTCCAGCACTTCCCAGGTGCCTTTGAAGCCCGCCGGGATCACGAAGCGGTCGCCTGCGCGCAGGGTCTTGGCGTTCCCATCGTTGTCCCGCAGCACGGAAACACCCTGGACGATTTCGCAGTATTCATGCTCGGTGTAGTTGACTGTCCACTGGCCCACGGCGCCTTCCCAGACCCCGGCATTCATTTGGCCACACGGGCTGTTGTAGTGGTTGTACACCGCCTGTTCGGGATCGCCCTTGAGTACCTTGGCCGGGTCCGGACGGTAGCGGTCGGCGGCAGTGGTGGCGTGGCTGAAATCGACGATGTCCTGGATGCTCATGCGGTAAACCCCGTGAATGACGGCACGAATGGCTGGAAGAGTCAGAGTCTATGTTTATTAAAACGAACATCGCAAGGCGGTTTGCCACCGCTATGTCAAATATATTGAAACTTCACCGGCCGCTGGTTTAGGGTGGCGGGTGCCCTCTGCCGAAAACAGCGCCGAACAGGCTGGCCGGGCAGAATTCTTTGAGCGCTGCGTTGCGCGGCGTTCTGACTTAATAAGAGGAGGACACTCGTATGACCACCCTGACTCGTGCCGACTGGGAGCAACGCGCCCGCGACCTGAAGATCGAAGGCCGCGCTTTCATCAACGGTGAATACACGGATGCAGTGTCCGGCGAAACCTTTGATTGCCTCAGCCCGGTCGATGGCCGCCTCTTGGGCAAGGTTGCCGCATGCGATGTGGCCGACGCCCAGCGTGCCGTGGAAAACGCCCGCGCAACCTTCAATTCCGGCGTCTGGTCGCGCCTGGCCCCCAGCAAGCGCAAAGCCACCATGATTCGTTTCGCCAGCCTGCTCAAGCAGAACGCCGAAGAGTTGGCCCTGCTGGAAACCCTCGACATGGGCAAGCCGATCAGCGATTCGCTGTACATCGACGTACCTGGCGCGGCCCAGGCGTTGAGCTGGAGCGGCGAGGCCATCGACAAGCTGTACGACGAAGTGGCGGCGACGCCCCACGATCAACTGGGCCTGGTGACACGCGAGCCGGTCGGGGTCGTGGGCGCTATCGTGCCGTGGAACTTCCCGTTGATGATGGCCTGCTGGAAGCTCGGTCCGGCCCTCTCCACCGGTAACTCGGTGGTGCTCAAACCGTCGGAAAAATCCCCGCTGACGGCCCTGCGTATCGCTGCCCTGGCGGTCGAGGCCGGTATTCCGAAGGGCGTGCTGAACGTGCTGCCCGGCTACGGGCATACCGTCGGCAAGGCCTTGGGCCTGCACATGGACGTGGACACGCTGGTGTTCACCGGCTCCACCAAAATCGCCAAGCAGTTGATGGTGTACGCCGGCGAATCCAACATGAAGCGCATCTGGCTGGAAGCCGGTGGCAAGAGCCCGAACATCGTGTTCGCCGACGCCCCCGACCTGCAGGCCGCCGCCGAATCCGCCGCCAGCGCCATCGCCTTCAACCAGGGTGAAGTCTGCACCGCCGGTTCGCGCCTGCTGGTAGAGCGTTCCATCAAGGACACCTTCCTGCCGCTGGTGATCGAGGCCCTCAAGGGTTGGAAGCCAGGTAATCCGCTGGATCCGGCCACCAACGTCGGCGCCCTGGTGGATACCCAACAAATGAACACCGTGCTGTCCTACATCGAGGCCGGTCACAGTGACGGCGCCAAGCTGGTGGCGGGCGGCAAGCGGATCCTCGAGGAAACCGGCGGCACCTACGTCGAGCCGACGATTTTCGACGGCGTGAGCAACGCGATGAAAATCGCCCAGGAAGAAATCTTCGGCCCGGTGCTGTCGGTCATTGCCTTCGACACTGCCGAAGAAGCGATCCAGATTGCCAACGACACGCCGTATGGCCTGGCGGCAGCGGTGTGGACCAAGGACATTTCCAAGGCACACCTGACCGCCAAGGCCCTGCGCGCTGGCAGCGTCTGGGTCAACCAGTACGATGGCGGCGACATGACTGCACCGTTCGGTGGCTTCAAGCAGTCGGGCAACGGTCGTGATAAATCGCTGCATGCCTTCGACAAATACACCGAGCTGAAGGCGACCTGGATCAAGCTCTGACCCCTTTTGTGGGAGCGGGCTTGCTCGCGAAGGCGGTTAACATCAACGGCTAAGTTGACTGACACCCCGCTTTCGCTAGCGAGCCCGCTCCCACATTGGTCGAGGATGAACGCAAGATTTGCGGTAGACACATCCCCTGTGGGAGCGGGCTTGCTCGCGAAAGCGGTTTAACATTCAACAGCTAGTTGTTTGACATTCCGCCTTCGCGAGCAAGCCCGCTCCCACAATATTTTGAGTGATACCTGCAGCGATAACCCTCCACAGGAGCGTGGAAATGCGTTGGGCGACTTACTTCGCCGTGTTGGCGTCTGTCCTGAGCGTCGGCCTGGCCTTGGGCGTCAGCATGCCGCTGGTGTCGTTGCGCCTGGAAGGCTGGGGCTATGGTTCATTCGCCATCGGCGTCATGGCCGCCATGCCGGCGGTGGGCGTGTTGCTGGGGGCCAAGGTGTCGAGCCGGCTGGCCGCGCGCTTTGGCACTGCAGCGTTGATGCGCCTGTGCCTGTGGGGCGGCGCGCTGTCGATCGGCTTGCTGGCGCTGATGCCCAGTTATCCGGTCTGGCTGGTGCTGCGCCTGTTGATTGGCGTGGTGCTGACCCTGGTCTTCATCCTCGGTGAGAGCTGGATCAACCAACTGGTCGTTGAACAATGGCGCGGACGGCTGGTGGCGTTGTACGGCTGCAGCTATGCCTTGAGCCAGTTGTCCGGGCCGCTGCTGCTCGGCGTACTGGGGACCGATCACGATTATGGCTTCTGGGTGGGCGTCGGCCTGCTCTTGGTTGCACCGCTGTTGCTGCTGGGGCGCAGCGGCGCGCCCAGCAGCGAGGCCGGCAGTGTCACGTTGGGCGACCTGTGGGCGTTCTGCCGAAGCTTGCCGGCGATTGGCTGGGCGGTGTCGTTGTTCGCCGCCTTCGAAGCGATGATCCTGACATTGCTACCGGTCTACTGCCTGCGCCAGGGCTTCAGTGCCGAGGTGGCATTGGCGATGGTCAGTACCGTAGTGGTGGGCGATGCCTTGCTGCAATTGCCCATTGGCGCCCTGGCCGACTACATGTCACGCCGCACCTTGTTCGCTGGCTGTGCGGTGTTGTTGATGCTGTCGAGCCTGGCGGTGCCGGTACTGATCGATACGCCATTGATCTGGCCCCTGTGGATACTGTTCGGCGCCAGCGCAGGTGGCTTGTTTACCCTGTCGCTGATCCTGATCGGCGAGCGTTTCCGTGACGATGCGCTGGTGCGGGCCAATGCCCATGTCGCGCAGTTGTGGGGGATCGGTTGCCTGGTCGGTCCGCTGGCAGCGGGGGCCGGCAGCCAGTGGGTCAGTGGGCATGCGTTGCCCTTGTTCATGGCGGCGGGGGCCTTCGGCCTGGTGATCCTGTTATTGCGCCAGGGGGCCCTCGGCGCCACGCAAGCGGCGTGATCACCTTGCTACGTCGAGTCACGCGGGCTACAGCATCCGCTCCAGGCCGACGGTCTTGGCGAACCAGGCATTGAACCGGCGCCACCAACTGCCGGGTTCGTGGTCCAGGTCGTGTAACGTGCCGTTGTCTTCGGTGGTCCAGACCAGGGTGTCGTCCTTCAGCCGTGCCTGATAACTCAAGGCCGGTGCCATGCCTTGCAGGGCCAGCTCACGCACCTGGCCGGCGAGCGCTTCGCTGTCCACCAGAACGCCGACCTCGGTGTTCCACAGCACCGAGCGCGGGTCGAAATTGAACGAACCGATAAAGGCTTTCTGCCGGTCAAAAATGATCGCCTTGCTGTGCAGGCTCGAGTCCGACTCGCCGTAGGACCTGCTGTAGAACAGGTGCGGGCGGCCGCCGGTTTCGCCCGGTTGCCGGCGCAGCTCGAACAGGCGCACACCGTGCTCCAGCAAGGCCCTGCGGTACGGCGCATACCCGCCATGCACCGCCGGCACGTCGGTGGCCTCCAGGGAGTTGGTCAGCAGGCTCACCGACACGCCGGCATCGGCGCGACTGGTCAGGTAGACCAACCCTGGCTGGCCCGGGACGAAGTAAGCGGAAATCATGATCAGTTCTTTGCTGACGCCCGTCAGCTCCGGCGCTAGTTGAGTGGTCAGCAGCAGCTGCGGATCAGGTTCGTCCTTGGCCAGCACCTTGCTCGGCGCGTCCCACATCGCCTTGTTCCAGGCCCAGACCAGTTGGTTACGCCAAGTGTCCAGGCGTGGCTGGGTCTTGTAGGTGGTCAGTTGCTGGTAGAGCGCGTGGTTTTCCTTTTGGGTCTGTTCAAGGGACGCTTGCAGACGCGCCCGGCTGTCGACCAGGTCCTTGGGAGTGGGGCGATGGGACAGGAACTGTTCGATGGGTTTGCTCAGGGCGCTGTTCCAGTACTGGTCGAAGCTGTGGCCCAGTTGTTCGGCCACCGGCCCGACCCCGAGCAGGTCGATGTCGGTGAAGTTCAGGTTGGGTTCGGCGTCGAAATACTCATCCCCCAGGTTGCGGCCGCCGACGATGGCCATGCTGTTGTCTGCCAGCCATAGCTTGTTGTGCATGCGCCGGTGTTGCAGTGACAGGTTGAACAAGCGTCCAAGGCCGCGGGTCACTCCGGTAGCCCGGCCCAGGTGCAAGGGGTTGAACAGGCGGACCTGGATCTGCGGGTGGGCGGCCAGGGTCGCGATGGTTTCTTCCTGGCCGTCGCTGGCGGTGTCGTCCAGCAGTATCCGCACCCGCACGCCGCGGTCCGCGGCCTTGAGCAATTCGTCCACCAGCATCCGGGTGCTGATGCCCTCGTGGACGATGTAGTACTGCAAGTCCAGGCTGCTCTGGGCGTGGCGGATCAACTCGGCCCGGGCGATGAACGCGTCGGTACTGTCGGGAAGCAAGCGAAAGCCCGACTGCCCTTCATGGGGCGCCGCCTGGGCCTGGACCGAGCGGCCAAAGGAGGATTCGCTGGCCGGTAGGGCCTGGGAGGGCTCGCGGGTGACATCAAGACTGGCGCAGCCGCCCAGCAGCGAGGCGACTAGCAGTAGCGCTGGCAGGATCGGTCTGGATCTCACGTAGGATCGTTCCGCTCGATTGCGTTGATGGGCTGTTGGATGCCGCTTCCCGGCGTACAGATCAGACGGCGTCGCGCTGGGTTTCGTTCAACAACGTGATAGCGGCGGCGCCCACCCTGCGCACGGCCTCTTCGATCTGGGCCGTTGGCTTCGCAGCGTAGTTCATCCGCAGGCAATTGCGGTACTTGCCGGAGGCGGAAAAGATACTGCCGACGGCGACCTGTACGCCCTGGTCATGCAGGACCCGGTTGAGCTTGAGCGTGTCGAAGCCTTCCGGCAGTTCGACCCACAGCATGAAGCTGCCCCGGGGCCGGCTGGCGCGAGTGCCTGGCGGAAAATAGCGGCTGACCCAGTCGATCATGACGTCGCGATTGCGCTGGTATTGCGCACGCATCCGGCGCAAATGCGGTTCGAAATGGCCACCCTTGAGGAATTCGGCCACGGCGATCTGGGGCTGTGGGGCGGTGGAACCGGTGCTGATGTACTTCATGTGCAGCGCCCGTTCCAGGTACCGGCCGGGGGCAACCCAGCCCACGCGCAGGCCAGGGGCCAGAGTCTTGGAAAAGGAGCTGCAGAGCAGGACCCGGCCATCGTCGTCGAAGGACTTGATCGTGCGGGGGCGTGGGTAGGTGTAGGCCAGTTCTCCATACACATCGTCTTCGATGATCGCCACGTCGAAGCGCTGTGCCAGGGTCAGCAGGGCGCGTTTGTTGGCTTCCGGCATGATATAGCCCAACGGATTGTTGCAACTGGGCGTCAACTGTATGGCCTTGATCGGCCATTGTTCCAAGGCCAGTTCCAGGGCATCCAGGCTGATACCGGTAAGCGGGTCGGTGGGGATTTCCAGCGCCTTCATGCCCAGGCCCTTGAGGGTTTGCATGGCGCCATGGAAGCTGGGGGAGTCCACGGCGACGATATCGCCTTGCTCGCACGTGGCGCGGATGCTGACAGACAGCGCTTCGTGACAGCCGGTGGTGACAATCAGATCGTTGGGGCCCAACTGGCAACCTGAATCCAGCAACAGCCGGGCAATCTGTTCACGCAGCGCCAGGTTGCCGTAGATGTTGTCGTAATACAGCCCTGGCATGTCTTGCCGGCGACTGATCTGCGCCAGGCTGCGCAGCAGCGGCTTCATGGTCGGCGAGTTGATGTCCGGCATGCCCCGGCCCAATTGCACCACATCCTTGCGCGGCACCGCGCGTATCAGTTCGAGCACCTGGTCCCACTGGGAAATATCCACGGGCCGCTGGGCGGGACGGCCCACCACCGGCAGGTCCGGCAGCGCGCGGCTGACCGGTACGAAATAACCGGACTTGGGTTTCGGCATCGCCAGGCCACTGTCCTCCAGCACGCGATAGGCCTGCTGCACCGTGCTCAAGCTGACGCCGTGCTCCGTGCTCAATGCCCGTACCGATGGCAGCCGGTCGCCCGGGCGGTAGAAGCCTTGTTCGATGCGGGTGCCGAGCAGTTCGGCGAGGTTCACGTAGAGGGTCATGGTGCAATCCCGAGGCGCTGGACAACGTTAACCCATACAGTTGGGTTGGAAAATGACAATTCAGTGCAGGAAAGGCTGAATCTGTATTGAAATAAAACAAACTGATTGAATCTGTATCGTTTTTAACCGTTCGCACATCATGAAACCTCTGGCTTCCCAAGTAAACAGGAGCGACAAAAATGAACGGCTTGAGCGATGTGCGGCTGACGTTACACAGTCAGGAACTGGTGGCAGGGCAGGAGAAGGGGCTGCGCAACGCGATGTCGCGCAATGCGCCGGTCCACCTGAGCCGCTGGGACGTATTCTGGTTGCGCCTGCATACACGCAAAGCCTTGTTGGCGCTGACACCCGAACAGTTGCGTGACATCGGATTGAGCCGGGAGCAGGCGCGGGAAGAGGGGCTCAAGCCGTTCTGGCGGGGTTGAAACGAATAAGGAAGCTGTGGCGAGGACGGTTGCTCCCGCGGGGGCGTGTAGCAACCCTGAGATTTAGCGGTCGCTGCGCAACCGAGCGCGAGCAAGCTCCCTCGCCACGGTTTTTCGGTTAAACCAACTCTTTCAACCGGTGCCATAACATTCCCAGCGCCAGCAGCGGCGAGCGCAGGTGCTTGCCGCCAGGGAAGGTCATGTGCGGTACCTGGGCGAACAGGTCGAAACCGCGGCTTTGTTGCCCGCTGATGGCTTCGGCCAGCAGTTTGCCGGCCAGGTGCGTGGCGTTCACGCCATGGCCGGAGTAGGCCTGGGCGTAATACACGTTGGGTTGGTCCTTGAGCCGGCCGATCTGTGGCAGTCGGTTGGCGCCGATGCCAATCATCCCGCCCCACTGGTAATCGATCTTCACGTCTGCCAACTGCGGGAACACCTTGAGCATTTTCGGCCGCATGTAGGCGCCGATGTCCTGCGGGTCGCGACCTGAATAATGACAAGCGCCACCGAACAGCAAGCGACGATCCGCCGAGAGACGGTAGTAGTCCAGTGCCACCCGTTGGTCACACACCGCCATGTTCTGTGGGAGCAGGGCTTGGGCCTGGGCGTGGCTCAGGGGTTCGGTGGCGATGATGTAGCTGCCGGCGGGCAGCACCTTGCCGCTGAGCTCTGGGTTGAGTCCGTTGAGGTAGGCGTTGCAGCCCATTACCAGTGTCTTGGCGCGGACCGAGCCCTGTTGGGTGTGCACGTTCACTTCGGCGCCATAATCGATGCGGGTGACCGCCGACTGCTCGAACAGCCTGACCCCAAGTTGTTGCGCGGCAGCGGCTTCGCCCAAGGCCAGGTTTAGCGGATGCAAGTGCCCGGAGCCCATGTCGATCAGGCCACCGACGTAGCGGTCCGAACCCACCACGCTGTGCATTTCATGCGCTTGCAGGAGCCGGGTCGGGTAGCGATAACCCAAGCTGCGCAGTTCTTCGGCGTCCTCGGCAAAACCTTCCAGGTCGCCGGGCTTGTTGGCGAGGTCGCAGTAACCCCAGGTCAGGTCGCAGGGGATCTGAAAACGCTCGACACGTTGTCGGACGATTTCCACGGCTTCAAGGCCCATGAGTTTCATCTGACGGACACCGTCGGAACCGATGACCGGGGCGAATTGCTCCAGGCCGTGGCCGACGCCCCGGATCAACTGGCCGCCGTTACGGCCGCTGGCGCCCCAGCCGATCCTGTGGGCTTCCAGCAAGACCACGCTCATGCCGCGCTCGGCCAGTTCGATGGCGGTGTTCAGCCCGGAAAACCCGCCACCCACCACGCACACGTCCGCCACGCACGCGCCCTGCAGCAACGGATGGTCCGGTTGCGGCAAGCTGCTGGCGGCGTAATAGGAGGCGGCGTGCGCGTGGCTCGGGACCGGTTGCTGAACACGGGCGTTCATGTGCGTAATCCTGATTGTTGTGTTTGAGAAATTTGACGGAGCATAAGCCGCGGACTCATCCCCGGGCAACAGCGGTCGGCTGGCGGTGTCTGGGATGAGGGTTTTAGGGCAGAATCGGTCTGTGTCCCCGTCGGGTAGTCGTTTTCATGAGTTGCAACAGCCAGAAAATCCGCACGCTGCGCCAGCAGATCCCCTCGTTCGAGTGCGTTCCCGGCTGCCACGACTGCTGTGGTCCGGTGACCACCTCGCCGGAGGAAATGGCCCGTTTGCCGCGCAAGTCCCGCGCCGAACAGGATGCTGCCCTGCAAGCGCTTGATTGCGTGCACCTGGGGCCCAACGGTTGCACCGTGTATGACGAGCGACCGCTGATCTGCCGGCTGTTCGGCACGACGGCGACCTTGCCGTGCCCCAACGGGCGGCGGCCGGTGGAACTGATTCATCCGCGGGTCGAGCGGCAGATCCATCAATACATGGCGTCCAATCGCCAGGTGCTGGTCTGACGTTGGGCGGTTCCCCGAGTGACTTTTCGCCAGCCGGCTCGCGAAGGGCCTTAATCCGGAATCGGCAGGCTCAGGCTTTCCTTCACCTCTTCCATCACGATGTAGCTCTTGGATTCGCGCACATGGGGCAGCTTGAGCAGGATGTCCCCCAGTAGCTTGCGGTACGAGGCCATCTCGGAAATCCGTGCCTTCACCAGGTAGTCGAAGTCTCCCGACACCAGGTGGCATTCCAGCACATGGGGCAATTTCAGCACGGCGCGTCGGAATTCTTCAAACGTATCGCCAGACTTGTAGTCGAGGCTGATTTCCACGAACACCAGCAGGCTCCCCTTCAGGTGCTGCGGATTGAGCCGGGCGTTGTAGCCCATGATGATGCCTTCGCGCTCCAGGCGCCGCACCCGCTCGGTACAGGGCGTGGTGGACAGGCCGACCTTTTCCCCCAGTTCGGTGAAGGAGATCCGCCCGTCCGCCTGGAGAATGCGCAGGATGTTGCGGTCGATCTTGTCCAGCTCACGCTTGGTCTGGGTATTGGTACGCACAGGTGATGCGCCTCCGTGAAAAGGGTTTTTGCCGAGAATTCTCGCCAAATATAGGCATTTATATAGTGAAAAGCACTGGCTATTCTTTTTTACACTGCGCCCATCGAAGGTATGTACAACAAAACGTCAGCGGTTATCCGCGATGAGGGCAACAACATGCGCGTTCTGGTCTTGGGTAGCGGCGTCATCGGTACCGTCAGTGCTTACTACCTGGCGCGAGCCGGGTTTGAAGTGGTGGTGGTCGACCGTCAGCCGGCGCCAGCCATGGAAACCAGCTTCGCCAACGCCGGCCAGGTGTCGCCGGGCTACGCCTCGCCGTGGGCCGCGCCAGGTGTGCCGCTCAAGGCCATCAAGTGGCTGTTGCAACGCCATGCGCCGCTGGCCATCAAGGCCACTGCCGACATCGACCAGTACCTGTGGATGGCGCAGATGCTGCGTAACTGCACCGCCAGTCGTTATGCCATCAACAAAGAGCGCATGGTCCGCCTCTCGGAGTACAGCCGCGACTGCCTCGACGAGCTGCGTGCCGAAACCGGCATTGCCTACGAAGGCCGGAGCCTGGGTACCACCCAGCTGTTCCGCACCCAGGCCCAGCTCGATGGCGCGGCCAAGGACATTGCAGTGCTGAAAGAGTCGGGCGTGCCGTTCGAAGTGCTCGACCGCGAAGGCATCGCCCGGGTCGAACCGGCCCTGGCCAACGTCACGGATATCCTGGCCGGTGCCTTGCGCCTGCCCAATGACCAGACCGGCGACTGCCAGCTGTTTACCACGCGCCTGGCGGAAATGGCCGTGAAGCTCGGCGTACAGTTCCGCTTCGGCCAGGACATCCAACGCCTGGATTTCGCCGGCGATCGCGTCAACGGGGTGTGGATCGACGGCAAGCTGGAAACCGCCGACCGCTACGTCCTTGCCCTTGGCAGCTATTCGCCGCAACTGCTCAAGCCCCTGGGGATTCGTGCGCCGGTGTACCCACTCAAGGGCTACTCCCTGACCGTTCCGATTACCAACCCGTCGATGGCGCCGACCTCGACCATTCTCGACGAAACCTACAAGGTGGCGATCACCCGTTTCGACAACCGCATTCGCGTGGGCGGCATGGCTGAAATTGCCGGTTTTGACCTGTCCCTCAACCCGCGTCGGCGTGAAACCCTGGAGATGATCGTGGGCGACCTTTATCCTCAGGGCGGCGATCTGGCCCAAGCCAGTTTCTGGACCGGCCTGCGCCCGACCACCCCGGATGGCACGCCGATCGTGGGCGCCACCGCGTTCAAGAACCTGTTCCTGAACACCGGCCATGGCACCCTCGGATGGACCATGGCTTGTGGTTCCGGCCGTCTGCTGGCCGACCTGATGGCGAAGAAAAAGCCGCAGATCAGCGCAGAAGGCCTCGATATTTCCCGTTATGGCAGCCAAAAAAAGGAGTCTGCGAAACATGTCAATCCAGCGCCAGCTCACCAATGACCGCATGAGCCAGGTGGTCGTGCACAACGGCACCGTTTACCTGGCGGGGCAGGTCGGCGACGACATGAGCGCCGGTATTGAACAGCAGACTCGCCAGACCCTGGCCAACATCGAGCGGTTGCTCGACCTGGCCGGGACCGACAAGACCCGCTTGCTCTCGGTGACGATCTACCTGAAGGACATCGACGCTCACTTCGCCGGCATGAACGCCGTCTGGGACCAATGGCTGCCCAAGGGCACCGCCCCGGCCCGTGCCACGGTGGAAGCCAAGCTGTGCGAGCCGCAAATCCTGGTGGAGTTGTCGGTGGTGGCCGCGCTGCCTTAAGCCTCTGTCAAACAGATCCCTCTCCCGGTGCTGTCGGTGGTTCGCACCCTCGGCCAGCACCGGTTTTTTATTCATGACCGCCTAGAAGCCTGCCGCCATGCGTCCTGCCCGTGCCCTGATCGACCTTCAAGCCCTGCGTCACAACTACCAACTGGCCCGTGAAGTCACCGGGGCCAAGGCCCTGGCGGTGATCAAGGCCGATGCCTACGGGCATGGGGCGGTGCGCTGTGCCGAGGCATTGCAGGACACGGCGGACGGGTTCGCCGTGGCGTGTATCGAAGAGGCCCTGGAACTGCGTGCCGGCGGGATCCGCGGGCCGATCCTGTTGCTGGAAGGGTTCTTCGAAGCCGATGAGCTGTCGCTGATCATCGAGCATGACTTGTGGTGCGTGGTGCATTCGCTCTGGCAGCTCGAAGCACTTGAGCAGGCACGGCTGAGCAAACCGATCACGGTCTGGCTCAAACTCGACTCCGGCATGCACCGGGTCGGCTTGCACCCGGCGGACTACCAGGCCGGCTATCGTCGCCTGCTGGCCAGTGGCAACGTGGCGAAGATCGTCCTGATGAGCCATTTCGCCCGGGCCGACGAGCTGCACGATCCCAGCAGCACTCACCAACTGGCGGTCTTCGAAGCGGCTCGCCAAGGGCTGGCGGCGCAGATCAGCCTGCGCAACTCCCCTGCCGTGCTCGGCTGGCCGCAGATGCCGAGCGATTGGGTACGGCCGGGCATCATGCTCTACGGAGCCACGCCGTTCGAGGAACCCAACGAAGTCGCTGCGCGCCTGCAACCGGTGATGACCCTGGAGTCGAAGATCATCAGCGTGCGCGAATTGCCTGCCGGCGAGCCGGTGGGCTACGGCGCCCGCTTCGTGACCACGCAACCGACCCGGGTCGGAGTGGTTGCCATGGGGTACGCCGACGGCTATCCGCGCCAGGCGCCCACCGGTACGCCGGTGCTGGTGGCCGGGCAGCGCAGCCAGCTGGTCGGGCGGGTGTCGATGGACATGTTGTGCGTTGACCTCACCGACGTCCCCCAGGCCGGGCTGGGTTCGACCGTGGAGCTGTGGGGCAGGAACGTGCTCGCCAGTGACGTGGCGAAGGCCGCCGACACGATTCCTTACCAGATTTTCTGCAACCTGCGACGGGTGCCACGGCTCTATTCCGGGCGCTGATGCCCGGCGTACCCTACCGAAAGTCGCTTCGCCGCACAGGATTCGGGTCAAAGTGTTGTAAATACTGAACGCTGTCGCCATGATAACGCTCACTTTCCACACAACCTGATTCCCTGGAGGCTCCAGCATTGGACGTCGGTGAACGACTGCAATCCATTCGTAAACTCAAAGGCCTTTCCCAGCGTGAACTCGCCAAGCGTGCGGGCGTCACCAACAGCACCATTTCGATGATCGAGAAGAACAGTGTCAGCCCCTCGATCAGCTCGCTGCGCAAGGTCCTTGGCGGGATTCCCATGTCCATGGTCGAGTTTTTTTCCGAGGAAATCCTTCAGGAGAAACCGACCCAGATCGTCTACAAAGCCAACGAACTGATCGACATCTCCGACGGCGCCGTGACCATGAAGCTGGTGGGCCGGGCCCATCCGAGCCGGGCGATCGCCTTCCTGAACGAGATCTACCCGCCTGGCGCCGACACCGGTGAGGAAATGCTCACCCATGAGGGCGAGGAAACCGGGATCTTGGTGGAAGGTCGGCTGGAGTTGGTGGTGGGTCTGGAAACGTTCGTGCTCGAGGCGGGCGACAGCTACTATTTTGAAAGCACCAAGCCTCATCGTTTTCGTAATCCGTTCGATGCGCCGGCGCGACTGATCAGCGCAGCCACACCGGCCAATTTCTAAGGAAAGAGGCGCCAAGCCCATACGGCAGAGGCGTCCGGGGGGTAAGTGGTCACCACGAACAAGACCCTTGTGACTTTAGGGTTGTTTCAGTGTGACGGGCTTACCGCTATACTTGCGCCCGCCTGCAAACCGTGGCCGCAGGCGTGACTAGCCACCATTGAGGGTGTACGCGTGAACCTAATTATGAAAATGCTGGCTGTACCAGCAACCGCATTGGCCCTATGGGCAGTCAGCGCCCAAGCGGCGACCAACGACGAAATCGCCAAGCGCCTTGAACCCGTCGGCCAGGTCTGCGTTCAGGGGCAGGAATGCAAGGGTATGGAAGTCGCCGCCGCCGCAGGTGGTGCGGGAGGCGCCAAGGCGCCGAAAGACGTGATTGCCAAGCACTGCAATGCTTGCCACGGCACCGGTCTGCTGGGCGCGCCGAAAATTGGCGACAGGGCAGCGTGGAAAGAGCGCGCTGATCATCAGGGCGGCCTCGACGGCATCCTCGCCAAGGCGATTACCGGCATCAACTCCATGCCGCCGAAAGGCACGTGCGCCGATTGCACGGATGACGAGCTCAAGGGCGCCATCAAAGAGATGTCCGGCCTGTAATTCGCTGTCATCTGCCACAGGAAAGCCGCTTACGAGCGGCTTTTTTGCGCCTGTGAACAACCTCGCGAGCGGTTCGGCGCAACCAAGCCCCGGCAAGTTCGGTCCAAGCCACATTCAGGGCAATGTCTCGGAGGGTCGGATGGTGCAGTTGTGTTCAATCGAGCAGGCGGTGGAGGACGTGCTTGAGCGCCTGCCCGCCCATATCCACCTCGGCATGCCGCTGGGGCTGGGCAAGCCCAATCTGTTCGCCAATGCGTTGTTCCGGCGCATCGCTGAATTGCCCGAGCGCCAGTTGACGATTTACACGGCCCTGAGCCTGGGGCGGCCGAACCTGGGCGATGGCTTGCAGAAGCGCTTCCTCGAACCGTTCATCGAGCGGGTTTTCGGCGACTACCCGGAGCTGGATTACCTCGCGGCGCTGCATCAAGGCGACCTGCCGGCCAATATCCGGGTCCAGCAGTTCTTCATGCAGCCCGGCAGCCTGTTGAACAGCGCGCCGGCCCAGCAAGACTACGTCAGCAGCAACTACAGCCACGCGGCCCGGGACATCAATGCCGCCGGCTTGAATCTGGTGGCGCAACTGGTGGCCAGCGACCCACAACACCCGGACCGCCTGAGCCTGAGCTGCAACCCGGACATCACCCTGGACCTGTTGCCCATGATCGCCAAGCGGCGAGCGGCCGGGGAGACCATCCTGCTGGTCGGCCAGGTGCACAGCGACTTGCCCTACATGCCGGGTGACGCCGAAATCGGCATCGACGGCTTCGACCTGCTGATCGACGAGAAAGACAATCACACGCTGTTTTCCACGCCGAACATGCCGGTGGGCTTCCAGGATCACCTGATCGGCCTGCACGCCAGCACCCTGGTGCGTGACGGCGGGACGTTGCAGATAGGCATCGGCGCCATGGGCGATGCACTGACGGCCGCCTTGTTGGCGCGCCAGGCGGACAATGCCGGCTACCAGGCGTTGCTGGCGGACCTGAATCTCAGCCAGTGGGCACAATTGATCGAGCGCGAAGGTGGGGTGCAGCCATTCGCCAAAGGGCTGTATGGCTGCAGCGAGATGTTCGTCAACGGTTTGCTGGTCCTGGCGGAAGCCGGGATCATCCGGCGCAAGGTCTACCCCGACGAAGCCACCCAGGAACAGGCCAACGCCGGCACCCTCGACGAAGCCGCGCAACCCGACGGCGTCTGCATACATGGCGGATTCTTCCTCGGCCCGCGCAGTTTCTACCAGCGCCTGCATGAGTTGCCCCAGGCCCGGCGGCTCGAATTCAACATGACCCGCATCAGCTACATCAACGAGTTGTACGGCCAGGAGTCGCTCAAGCGCCTGCAGCGACTCGATGCACGTTTCATCAACACGGTCTTCACCATGACCCTGCTGGGCGCCGGGGTGGCCGATCAGTTAGAGGATGGGCGGGTGCTCAGTGGCGTGGGCGGGCAGTACAACTTCGTCGCCCAGGGCCATGCACTGGAAGGCGCGCGTTCGATCCTGCTGCTGCGCAGTTGGCGTGAGGCGGGCGGGGAGATCAGCTCGAACATTGTCTGGGAATACGGCCACTGCACGATTCCCCGGCATCTGCGGGACATCGTGGTGACCGAGTACGGCATCGCCGACCTGCGCGGCCAGACCGATGCCGCGGTGATCGAGGCACTGCTGAACATCAGCGATTCACGCTTCCAGCCGGGGCTGATCGAACAGGCCCAGAATGCCGGCAAATTACCGAAGGATTTCCGCCTCGATCCACGGTTCGCCGACAACACGCCAGAGCGTTTGCAGGCGATCCAGGCACGGCATCCGAACCTGTTCCCCGAATACCCGCTGGGCTGCGACTTCGATGGGATAGAGCGGGACCTGCTGCGGGCACTGAACTGGCTCAAGAGCAAGTTCAAGCTCAGTGAGATGCTGGAGCTGGGCAAGGCCGCGCTGGATGCCCCGGAGCCCTCTCTGTACCCCGAGCATCTGGAGCGGATGCAACTGGCGAGCACCGAGGGGCTGAAGGAGGACTTGTTCCAGCGCTTGTTGCTGGCGGGGCTCAAGGCCACTGCACAATAAGGCCCGCGAGGACCTCTGTGGGAGCGGTGTGTGGTCAGTCGATGAAGGTGACCACGCCACCGGCCAGGGATTTCACCCGGGCCAGGGACTCGACGCGGTAGCCCTGGGCATCCAGTTCCGCACGGCCGCCCTGGAAGGATTTCTCGATCACGATTCCCAGCCCGGCCACCGTGGCGCCGGCTTGCTTGATGATGGAGATCAGCGCCTGGGACGCTTTTCCGTTCGCCAGGAAGTCATCGATGATCAGCACCCGGTCGCTGCTGGTCAGGTGCCGGGGGCTGATGGCGACGGTGCTTTCGGTCTTCTTGGTGAACGAATACACGGTGGCCGACAGCAGGTTTTCCGTCAGGGTCAGCGATTGCTGCTTGCGGGCGAAGATCACCGGCACGCCGAGGTTCAGGCCGGTCATGATCGCCGGGGCGATGCCCGAGGCTTCGATGGTGACGATCTTGGTGATGCCGGAATCCTTGAACAGCGCGGCGAATTCGTCGCCGATCAGCTTCATCAACTGCGGGTCGATCTGGTGGTTCAGGAACGCATCGACTTTCAGGACTTGATCGGAAAGCACGATGCCGAGTTCGCGGATTTTCTGGTGCAGGGCTTCCATGAAGCCTCCTCTGATGACGCCGGCGGCGCCTGGGGTCAGTAAAAAGTAGTCGATTCTAACGCTTCAACATCGCACGTATATCGGCCAGGGCACTGTTGCCACGCACCACTTTGACTTCCGCCGGCGTGTCGTCGTTGCCTTCCCAGGCCAGGTCGTCCGGCGGCAGTTCATCGAGGAAGCGGCTGGGCGCGCAGTCGATGACTTCGCCATATTGCTTGCGCTTGGCGGCGAAGGTGAAGGCCAGCGTCTGACGAGCCCGAGTAATGCCGACGTAGGCCAGGCGCCGTTCTTCCTCGATGGTGTCGGCTTCGATGCTGGAGCGGTGCGGCAGGATCTCTTCTTCCATGCCCATGATGAACACGTAAGGGAATTCCAGGCCCTTGGACGCGTGAAGCGTCATCATCTGCACGCCCTCGGCGCCATCTTCCTCTTCCTGCTGGCGCTCGAGCATGTCCCGCAGCACGAGTTTGCCGATGGCGTCCTCGACGGTCATGTCGCCGTCTTCGTCCTTTTCCAGGGTGTTTTTCAACGCCTCGATCAGGAACCACACGTTGCTCATGCGGTAGTCGGCAGCCTTGTCGCTGGAACTGTTGGTGCGCAGCCAGTTCTCGTAGTCGATGTCCATGACCATGCTGCGCAGCGCCGAAATCGGGTCTTCGCCTGCGCACTGTTCGCGGACCTTGTCCATGAAACGCTTGAATCGCGCCAGGCGATCGGTGAAACGGCTGTCCAGGTGCTCGCCCAGGCCGATCTCGTCGGTGGCGGCGTACATCGAGATCTTTCGCTCGGTGGCGTAGTTGCCGAGTTTTTCCAGGGTAGTCGAACCGATTTCCCGGCGTGGGACGTTGATCACCCGCAGGAAGGCGTTGTCGTCATCCGGGTTCACGATCAGGCGGAAGTAGGCCATCAGGTCCTTCACTTCCTGGCGTCCGAAGAAACTGTTGCCCCCCGACAGGCGATAGGGGATCTGGTGGTGCTGCAGTTTCAGCTCGATCAGCTTGGCCTGGTAGTTGCCGCGGTACAGGATCGCGAAGTCGCTGTAGGGCCGATCGGTGCGCAAGTGCAGGCTGAGGATTTCCATGGCCACGCGTTCGGCCTCGGCGTCTTCGTTGCGGCAACGGATCACGCGGATTTCGTCACCGTGGCCCATTTCGCTCCACAGTTGCTTTTCGAACTCGTGGGGGTTGTTGGAAATCAGCACGTTGGCGCACCGCAGGATGCGGCTGGTGGAGCGGTAGTTCTGCTCCAGCATCACCACCTTGAGCGACGGGTAGTCTTCCTTGAGCAGCATCAGGTTTTCCGGGCGGGCGCCGCGCCAGGCATAGATCGACTGGTCATCGTCGCCCACCACGGTGAACTGGTTGCGCTTGCCGATCAGCAGCTTCACCAGCAGGTACTGGCTGGCGTTGGTGTCCTGGTATTCGTCCACCAGCAGGTAGCGGACCTTGTTCTGCCATTTTTCGAGGATGTCGGCGTGGTCCTGGAACAGCTTGACCGGCAGCAGGATCAGGTCGTCGAAGTCCACCGCGTTGAACGCCTTGAGCGTGCGCTGGTAATGGGCGTAGACGATGGCGGCAGTCTGTTCCTTGGGGTTGCGGGCGTTTTCCAGGGCTTCTGGCGGCAGCACCAGGTCGTTCTTCCAGCCGCCGATCATGTTCTTGATCTCGTCGACGCCGTCGTCGCCCGAGTATTCCTTCTGCATGATGTCGGTCATCAAGGCCTTGACGTCGGTCTCGTCGAAAATCGAGAAGCCCGGTTTGTAGCCCAGCCGCGCGTGCTCCTTGCGGATGATGTTCAGGCCCAGGTTATGGAACGTGCAGACCGTCAGGCCACGGCCTTCGCCGCTGCGCAGCAGGGTGCCAACCCGCTCCTTCATTTCCCGGGCGGCCTTGTTGGTGAAGGTCATGGCGACGATGTACTGGGCACGGATGCCGCAGTTCTGGATCAGGTGGGCGATCTTGCGGGTGATCACGCTGGTCTTGCCGGAGCCTGCACCGGCGAGCACCAAAAGAGGGCCGCCGACATAGTTCACGGCTTCTTGCTGCCGGGGATTGAGTCGGGACATGACAGGGTCAGGGAGTCGTTTGCAAAATGGGCCGGCATTTTAACAGGCTCACAGAATTGTGCTGCTCTGTCCGACTTGTGACCCATACAGCATTGTCATTTGCCGCTTCTGCCACTTTAACGCAGGATATGGGGCGAATTTGCGTCTAACGTACGACTTCGCGTAGAAGAAAATCTACCGAAAGCACGTGTTTGAGAACCAGTAGCATTGGTCATTGCCCGTCGGCAGGTCATAATGCCCCGCGCCAACCACCTTGCAGAGTCTAGGGAGTCAGCTTGTCAACGCCTGTCGAACCCTTGCGTTTGCTGTTATTGGCCGAAACGCCTGAGTGGTCAGCGGTCTTGCGCGAGTGCCTGGCACCCATGGGGCCCTCGGTCGTCCTGATCAGCGCACCGAGCTGGGAGTCCGTCAGCAGCCTGTTCGAAGACAACCGCAACGCCGTGCTGCTGACGATCACCGCGTTGCAGCCGGCGCCGGGCCGTTGCCGCCTGCCCACGATCCTGTTGCTCGAGCACGAGCCTGCGACGGCCCCTGATGGTGTCAGTGACTGGTTGGTGCGTGATGCCCTCGACACCGCCACCCTGCGCCGTTGCCTTCGGCATGTGCGCGAACGCGGGGTGCTGGAAAATACCTTGCAGCGCCTCGCCGAGCAGGACCCGCTGACCGGCATCGCCAACCGCCAGGGCTTCCAGACCCTGCTGGCGGCACGCCTGGCTGAAAACGATGGGCGCGGCCTGGCCCTCGGGCACCTGGACCTGGACAATTTTCGCCACGCCAACGATGCCCTCGGCCACCAGGCCGGTGATCGCCTGATCCTGCAGGTGGTGTCGCGACTCAAGGGCGCGCTCGAGGCCGGTGACCGGCTGGCGCGGCTGGGCAGCGATGAATTCGCCTTGCTGATCGACACCCGGCGTGCGCCGCAGCGGGCCGAGTGGATGGCCGAGCGCATCACCGAGGCCATGGCCGAACCCTACTGGATAGACGGCGAAAGCCTGCTGATCGGCTGCAGCCTGGGCATCGCCCACGCCCGGGCCCAGGCCGGCGCCGATCCGCTGATGTGGCATGCCCACATCGCCATGCAGCAGGCCAAGAGCACCCAGGGCTGTACCTTTCATATCTTCAATGAGCGGATCAACCGCAATGCCCGCAGCCTCGCCGACCTGGAAAGCGAACTGCGCCGGGCGTTGCGTCGCGACGAGCTGGAGTTGCATTACCAGCCCCGGCTGAACCTCGATGGCGGCAACATCGTGGGCCTGGAGGCGCTGGTACGCTGGCGTCACGGGGAGCGTGGTCTGCTGCCGCCGAGCGAGTTCGTGCCGCTCGCCGAGCAGAGCGGCCTGATCGTGCCGCTGGGCTACTGGGTGATATCCCGGGCGCTGCGGGACATGCAGGCACTGCGCGAGCGCGGGCTGGCGCCGTTGCACATGGCGGTCAACCTGTCGTTCCGGCAGTTCCAGGACAGCCAGTTGCTGCCAACCCTGAGCCGGTTGATCGCCGAACGAGGTGTCGAGGCCCAGTGGCTGGAATTCGAACTGACCGAAACCGCCGTGATGCGCCGCAGCGAACTGGTCAGGCAAACCATGGACGCCCTGGGCCGACTGGGCGTGCGCTTCTCCCTGGATGACTTCGGCACCGGGTTCTCTTCGTTCGTGCACCTCAACAGCCTGCCCATCGCCTTGCTCAAGATCGACAAGAGCTTCGTCGGCGGGATGGAGCAACGCGAAGAAAACCGCAAGCTGGTCCACGCCATGATCAACCTGGCCCACAACCTCAAGCTGGAGGTGGTGGCCGAGGGGGTGGAAACCCCGGAGCAACTGGATTTGCTGCGGGGCTTCGGTTGCGATCAGGTGCAGGGCTTCCTGATCAGCAAACCGTTGCCGTTGCCCGAACTGGTGGAGTACCTGACGTTCGATGGCAAGTCGACGGAGGTCACGGCCTGACACAATACCCTGTGGGAGCGGGCTTGCCCGCGAATGCGGTGTGTCAGCCAAGGGAATCTCAACTGACACACCGCATTCGCGAGCAAGCCCGCTCCCACAACGGCTGTCAGTCGACCTGAATGGCCGCGAAACTGTGCGACTGCGACCCACCCCTGATCATCCGCTTCATCTTCCATTCGAACGCCAGCGTCAAGCTCACGGCCGCACAGGCCAGGCCCAGTGCCAAGCCCCACCAGACACCGGTCGCGCCCCAGTTCAGGTGGAAAGCCATCCACCACGCTGCCGGCGCACCGATCAGCCAATAGCAGCCCAGGCCAACCAGGAAGGTGGTCTTGGCGTCCTTGAGCCCGCGAATGCAGCCCATGGCGATGGTTTGCGCGCCGTCGAACAGTTCGAACCACGCTGCCACCGCCAGCAGGCTCACCGCCAGGTTGATCACCTCGGCGAACGCCGGGTCATTGTGGTCCAGGAACAGGCCGACCAACGCGTGGGGCAGCAGCCAGAAAACCATGGCGAACGCCAGCATCACCGCCGCGCCGAAGCCGATCCCGACCCGCCCGGCCAGACGCGCCATGGGTAACTGCCCGGCGCCATAGTGCTGGCCGATGCGCATGGTGATGGCATAGGACATGCCCGCCGGGACCATGAATGCCACCGAGACGATCTGCAGGGCGATCTGATGCGCCGCCAACGGTGTGCTGCCCATGGTGCCCATGCACAGCGCCGCGAACGCAAAGAGCCCGACTTCCACGGCGTAGGTGCCACCGATCGGCAGGCCCAGGCGCCACAGTTCCCTGAGGTATTGACGGTTAGGGCGAAACAGGCCGTCCAACAACGGGTATGCGCGATAGGCCGGGTGCCGGTGGATGTGCCAGGCCAGCACCAGGGCCATGCCGTTGGCGACGATCGCCGTGACCAGGCCGATGCCCATCAGGCCCAGTTTCGGCAAACCGAACAGGCCGGTGATGAGGGCATAGTTGAGCAGAAAATTGACCACCGTGCCGCCGAGGCTGATCACCATCACCGGCGTGGCCCGGCCAATGGCGCTGGTGAAGCCGCGCAGGGCCATGAAACTCAAGTAGCCGGGCAGGGCAAACGGCAGCGCCAGCAGGAACTGGCCGGCGGAAAGCACATTGGTTTCAGTCTGGCCGAACAGCAGCAACACCGGCTTGAGGTTCCACAACAGCAAAGCCGCCACCAGCGCCATCAGCCAGGCCAGCCATAGCCCGGCCTGGGTCAGGCGGGTGGCGCCCTCGATGTCTCCCGCGCCTTGGCGGATCGCTACCAGCGTCCCCACCGCCGCGATCACGCCGATGCAAAAAATCGACACGAACGAGTAACTGGCTGCCCCGAGGCCGCCTCCAGCCAGGGCTTCAGGGCTCAGGCGCGCCATCATCACGGTGTCGGTGAGCACCATCAGCATGTGCGCCAACTGCGAGGCAATCAGCGGCCCCGCCAACCGCAGGATGGCCCAGAGTTCGGTACGCACCGGATGCCGCATGATCATCACGCTCCCTGTTCGAATGAGGCAGTAAAGCAACGATTCTCGGCGTTCACGACGGTCTGCACAAAAGGATAAAAACGATCGCTGGCATGATTAAAACTCATGCAGTTGAAGTTCTGCTAGGGTGTGCCAATCGCTCCCGGAGTTTTTCCCTTGTCTCGTCGTCTTCCCCCTCTTTATGCGCTGCGGGCATTCGAAGCGGCGGCGCGGTACAGCTCGTTCACCCGCGCCGCAGAAGAGCTGTCGATTACCCAGAGCGCGGTCAGCCGGCATATTCGTACGCTGGAGGAGCATTTCGCCTGTCGGTTGTTTCATCGCAACGGGCGCAACCTGCAACTGACAGAAGCTGCCCGGTTGCTGCTGCCGGGTGTACGCGACGGCTTCATGGCCTTGGAGCGGGCGTGCCATACCTTGCACGGTGAAGACGGCATCCTGCGGATGAAGGCGCCTTCGACCCTGACCATGCGCTGGCTGTTGGCGCGCTTGAGTCGCTTCCGGCATTTGCAGCCCGGCAACGAAGTGCAACTGACCAGCGCCTGGATGGACATCGATGCGGTGGACTTCAACACCGAGCCGTTCGATTGCGCGGTCTTGCTGGGCAACGGGCATTTTCCCGTGGACTGGGAGGCCAGCCTGCTGTTTCCCGAGGAACTGATTCCGGTGGGCGCGCCGAATCTGCTGAACGACCGACCCTGGGATGTGCAACGACTGGCCAAGGCCGAGTTGCTGCACCCCACGCCCGATCGCCGGGACTGGCGCAGTTGGCTGGAGCGCATGGGCTTGTCCGACCAGGTGTCGCTCAAGGGCGGGCAAGTGTTCGACACCCTGGAGTTGGGCATGATTGCCGCCGCGCGTGGGTACGGTGTCTCCATGGGGGATCTGCTGATGGTGGCCGAGGATGTGGCCCAGGGGCGCTTGAGTCTGCCCTGGCCGACCGCTGTCGCCAGCGGTGAGCACTATTACCTGGTGTGGCCGAAAACCCGCCCGGGAGGTGACCGTTTGCGTCGGCTCAGTGACTTCCTCCAGAGCGAGGTCAAGGCCATGCAACTGCCTGCGGTGGAGCGTCTTGGCTGAAACGTTGCACTTCAGGTGCTAGCCACTTGGCATTATTCCTTCCAGATCGCTCAAGTATTCGGTGGCGCTGCCGAATCCGTGAACATGGAACCCTCGTTCAGAAAGGGCAAACCACCTACCTTATTTCGAAATAATGCCGAGCGTGCGACGTGATCAGGATGATCCAGAGTCTCGGCCAGGAGCCGTCATGTCCCAACCCCGTGCCCGGATCGCCTCACAGCTAGGCCTTGCCCTCGCCGTGATACTGGCGATCGTGATCTCCGGCAGTACCGTCTTCGCCTTGCGCTCGCTGGACACCGCCAACCTCGCCACCCGTGAAGAACACCTGGCCAGCGAAGCGCGCCTGATGGCCGACCAGCTCAATACATTCCACGGCACCTTGCGTGAGAGCACGCAGCGTTTGGCCGGCCTGTTCGAAAAACGCTTCAGCGCGGGCCTGAGCGTGCACCCGGACCAGCCGGTGACCGTGGCAGGCGTGCAGACCCCCGGCTTGGACCTGGGCGGCGAAATGCTGAACAACAACTTCAAGGAAGTTGACGAGTTCAAGCAGATGACCGCCGGTACCGCCACGATATTCGTGCGCAGCGGCGACGACTTCATCCGCATCAGCACGTCGGTGGCCAAGCAGGACGGTTCGCGCGCCATCGGCACCGTGCTCGATCATGCCAGCCCGGCCTACGCCCGCCTGATGGGTGGGCAGAGCTACATTGGCCGTGTCTTGCTGTTCGGCCGTTACTACATGACCCAGTACAGCCCGGTCCGTGACGGCAGCGGCAAGATCATCGCCGCACTCTACGTGGGGTTCGACTACACCGACGCGCAGAACGCGCAGTTCGAGAACCTCAAGCGTTTCCGCATCGGCAAGACCGGCTCGCTGGCCCTGCTGGATGAGCAAAACAAATGGCTGGTGCCTCCGGCGGGCGTCCAGGCGCTCGATTCGGCGGTGACGACGGTCGTGGGTCTGGTGAAGGCGCCGGGCAAGGGCGCGTTCTGGAGCGACACCGCCGAAGACTTCTACAGCGTCGCGGTGCCGTTCGAAGGCGGACCGTGGGGGGTGGTGGCGAGCATGCCGAAGGCTGAGATTCGCGAAGTGACCTGGAGCGTCGGCACGCAACTGGCCATTGGCAGCTTGCTGGCGATGTTGCTGGCGGTCGGCGCGGCGATGTGGCTGCTGCGCAGCAAGCTGGCTCCCCTGGGTGACCTGGTGCGCCAGGCCGAAGCGTTGGGTGCCGGCGACCTGAGCGTGCGCCTGAATGTGTCCAGTCACGACGAAATCGGCCAACTGGCCCGTGCGTTCAACCAGATGAGCCAGGCCCTGTCGACCATGGTCGAGCACATCCGTAAGGCCTCCCAGGAGGTCAACAGCCGGGCCCAGGCCCTGTCGGGCTTGTCCAGCGGCGCGTACGAGGGGATGGAGCAGCAGTCCGGCGAAATCACCAGCATGGCCGGCGCGGTGGAGGAATTCAGCGCTACGTCGTTGAACATTGCCGACAACATGGGCAACACCGAACGCCTGGCCCAGGAAAACGCCCAGCAGACGCGGATCGGCCGGACCTCGATGGATGAAGCCTCTTCGTCCCTGGAGCAGATCGCCGGTGCGCTGAACAGCACCGCCACGGTCATCAATACCCTGGGTCAGCGTTCCCAGGAAATCGGCGGCATTGTCGGCGTGATCACCTCGATCGCCGAGCAGACCAACCTGCTGGCCCTGAACGCCGCCATCGAAGCCGCCCGTGCCGGCGAGCAGGGGCGTGGGTTTGCCGTGGTGGCGGATGAAGTCCGTAGCCTGGCGTCTCGTACCCGGCAGGCCACGGACGAGATTTCCGGCATGATCAACAGCATCCAGCAGGAGACCGGCAACGCCATCAGCACCATGGAGCAAGGCAACCTGCTCATGCAGGAAGGCCTGTCGCGTAACGCCAACGTTGCTTCGGCCCTGGCACGCATCGACGAGCAGAGCCGCTCGGCCGGCCAGCAATTCGCCGCCATCACCACCGCCACCCAGGAACAAAGCAGCACCGCGACCTTGCTCAGCAGCAACTTGCAGAGCATCGCCATGGCCAACAGTGAGCAACGCCAGGTCGTCTCCAACCTGGCCCTCACCGCCAAGGAACTGGAAAAACTGGCCCAGGACCTGCGCCAAGAGGTTGATCGGTTCCGCTGAACCCTGGCGCCTGCCGCGAGCAAGCGTGCTCCCGATCACTGCCGTCCAGTGGGGGAGCGAGCCTGCTCGCGAAGGCAGCGTTATGGTCAGCCTCTGCTTTTGCGGAGTCCTCGCTGTCGCGAGCAGGCTCGCTCCCACCGTTACGATGCTTTCCTTTTTTGGGGTTATGCGCGTTTTTAGGCTTGCTGAAACGTTTCTTCAAGTCTATAAAAAACCGCACAACTCCAATAAAAGGCCAAGTCCATGACTCCGCTAAAATTGTTCGTCACCCTCGGCGCCTTGGGCGCTGCATCCCATGCCATGGCGTGGGACTACGTCCTGTTGGACACCGATAAAGCCGCTCAACCCTGGCAAGTCACCAGCCAGCAGTTGGGCGTGAAGACCGACAAACCTTTTTCCGTGACGATGCGCACCTTGCACGGTGGTCGCCAGGAAGGCGTCAGCGTTGTCGACATCGACAACGGCACCCTGAAGCTTTCCGTCGTGCCGACCCGAGGCATGAACGTGCTGCAGGCCTCGGTGGGGAGTGTGCGCATGGGCTGGGACTCTCCGGTCAAGGAAGTCGTCAACCCGGCCTTCATCGAGCTCAACGGCCGCGGCGGGTTGGGCTGGCTCGAAGGTTTCAACGAACTGGTCACCCGCTGCGGCTACGAGTGGGTCGGCCACCCCGGCATGGATAACGGCGAGCTGCTGACCCTGCATGGTCGCGCTGCCAACATCCCGGCCAACAAGGTCACGTTGCACATCGATGAAAAACCGCCTTACGCCATCACCCTGCGGGGTGAGTTGAAGGAGCAGGCGTTCAAGAAGGTCGACTTCTCGGTACAGACCGAACTGGTGACCGAGCCCGGCAGCGTGACGTTCGCGCTCAGCGACACGCTCACCAACAACGGTGATTATCCGAAGGAATACCAGGCCCTGTACCACAGCAATTTCAGCACCCCATTCCTGGAGCAGGGTGCGCGGTTCGCGGCCCCGGTCAAGCAGGTCTCGCCGTTCAACGACAAGGCCAAGGGCGACCTGGCCGATTGGCAGACCTACCGCGCACCCACCAAGGATTACGATGAAACCGTCTACAACGTCGTGCCCTACGCCGACGCCAAGGGCGACACGCTCACCGTGCTGCACAACAAGGCCGGCAGCCTCGGTGTTTCGGTGGGCTTCAACACCGCCACGCTCCCGGTGTTCTCCCTGTGGAAAAACACCGACACCCAAGGCCAGGGCTACGTGACCGGGCTGGAGCCAGGTACCAGTTTTTCCTATAACCGCCACTATCAACGCCCGCTGGGCCTGGTGCCGACCATCGGGCCAAAAGAACACCGGCAGTTCCAGATCCACTACAGCCTGCTGGCGGACAAGGGTGCCGTGGACAAGGCCCTCAAGCGCATCGAGACCATCCAGAACGGCCAGAAGACCGAGGTGCGTGAAACACCGCTGGTGGACCTGACCAAGCCCTGATGCGGCTCACGCTGTCGCGGGCCGGTACTGCAACGCTTCAGCCAGGTGCTCACGGCGAATGTTCACCGCCTGCTCAAGGTCGGCCAGTGTCCGGGCGACCTTGAGCAGACGGTGCGCCGCCCGCAGCGACAAGGTCAGTCGTTCACAGGCGGTTTCCAGCCAGGCTTCGTCGGGTGTGGATAACTTGCAATGCCGGCGCAGCCCCGGCAGGTCCAGGAAGGCGTTGGCACAACCCTGGCGTCGGTGCTGCTGTTCTCGCGCCTGGGCCACCTGCTCGGCGACGCTGGCAGTGTCGTCGGCGGATTCGCGTTTGGGGTTCAGGGCCGTGGCTTCCCGGGCGACGGTCAGGTGCAGGTCGATGCGGTCCAGCAACGGGCCCGAGAGTTTGTTGCGATAGCGCTGCACCATGTCCGGCGTGCAGGCGCAACGGCCGCTGGGTTCTCCCAGGTAACCGCAGGGGCAAGGATTCATCGCCGCCACCAATTGGAAGCGAGCGGGAAAACGCACCCGGTCACGGGCGCGGGATACCACGATGTGCCCCGACTCCAACGGCTCCCTCAACACTTCCAGGACCTTGCGGTCGAACTCCGGCAACTCATCGAGAAACAGCACGCCGTGATGGGCAAGGGTGATTTCCCCGGGTTGCGGCTTGGACCCGCCACCCACCAGTGCCGGGCCGGAGGCGGAGTGATGGGGCTGGCGAAATGGGCGCTGCGGCCAGTGGCTCAGTGGCACGCAACTGGCCACCGACTGGATGGCCGCGACTTCCAGGGCCTCGCTCTCGGCCAGGGGCGGCAGCAAGCCTGGCAGCCGACTGGCGAGCAGGGTCTTGCCGGTGCCCGGTGGTCCGCTGAACAGCAGGTTGTGGGCCCCGGCGGCAGCAATCAACAAGGCCCGCTTGGCGCCGACCTGGCCTTGAACTTCATTCAGGTCGGGGTAGGGCTTGCTGGCGCTGAGCAGGCCGTTGGACACATAGGGCGGCACCGGGGTGTGGCCGTTGAAGTGGGCCACGGCTTCGAGCAGATGATCCACTGCGATCACTTTCAGTCCTGAGGCCAGGCAGGCTTCCTCGGCGTTCGCCCGGGGCACCATCAGCGTGCGCCCGGCCGTGCGCGCCGCCAGCGCCGCGGGCAGCACCCCGCGCACCGGACGCACCGCGCCGGACAGCGCCAGTTCGCCAAGGCATTCCACGTCGTCCAGGGTCAGCGTCGGCACTTGCACGCTGGCCGCCAGGATGCCCAGGGCAATGGCCAGGTCGAAGCGCCCGCCGTCCTTGGGCAGGTCTGCCGGGGCCAGGTTGAGGGTGATGCGCCGCGCCGGGAAATTGAGCCCCGAATTGATGATCGCGCTACGGACCCGGTCCTTGCTTTCCTTCACCGCCGCTTCGGGCAGGCCGACCATCGTCAGCGACGGCAGGCCATTGGCCAAGTGAACTTCAACGGTAACGGCGGGAGCCTCCACCCCCACCTGGGCGCGGCTGTGGACGATGGCAAGCGACATGAATCGTTCCTTGAGTGAATAGGGAAGCCGCATCCTGCGGCCCCTGAAGGTTAGTCGCGCAATGGCGTTCAAGCGCGACCGTTGAAGGCGCAAATCTTGGCGGGATGTTGCAGGACGATGTCTGCGCCTGGCATCGCGACGCGCCCTTGGAGTGCCCCGGCATCGATGCGGGGTGGCCGCGTGATCGTTGAAAAATCCATACGCTCATGCGCCGCCGTCCATTGTTGGCAATCTTTTACGGGCTGTAACATTTTTCGAAAATGGCAAAGAGCCATTAGCTCCTTGCCTGGCGTGACCCGGGGCGGGGGAATACCCACCTGAAGGGGCGCTCAAGGGCGCTCCATGAGACCTCGATGAACTGGATCAATGACGCGAAATTCTCGACCAAGCTGATCACCTCGTTCGTCCTGTGTGCGTTCATCACTCTGGCCGTGGGCATGCTGGGCGTCAGCGGCGTCGCGACCTTGTCCGCGCGCTTGCAGACCGTGTTCAACACCAACCTGGTGTCGGTCGCCAATACGGCGCAGACCAAGACCAAGGCCGTTGGCCAGACGCGTGACATGTACCGCCTGTATGTCGCCACCGCCGGCAATGCCCCGCAAAGCATGAAGGATGAATTCCTGGCCTCGATGAAAGCCAATCAGTTGGCCAGCGAACAGGCATTCGCCGAGTACCGCAAAGGTCGCCTGGCCGAGGATGAGCGCCTGGCCGGCGACCAGGTGGCCCGCGATTGGCCGGTCTACCAGGCCATGGTGCAACGATACGTGGCGATGATGGCGGCCGGCGACCTGGAGAACGGGCGTGCCCTGCTGCTGGGCGACTTGCAGAAAACCTACCGCAAGGTCATGGACCAGTTGACCATCATGATCGACTCCAATGATCGCCAGATCAGCGAAAGCGCCCAGGACGCCGCACGCCAGGAGGCGTCGGCCAGGACGATCCTGTACAGCGGCATCGCCATCGCGTTCGTCGCGGCGTTGCTGCTGGGGATGTTCATCAGCCGCGTGATCAGCCAGCCGATTGCCGTCGCACTCGACTGTGCCGAGCGCATCGCCCAAGGCGACCTGACCCAGCACATCACCCGTCGACGCCGTGACGAGGCCGGCCAGCTGCTTTCCGCCCTGGGCGACATGCAGGCCAGCCTGAAGACCACGCTCCAGCAGATCGCCAGTGCTTCGGACCAGTTGGCCTCCGCGGCCGAGGAATTGACGGCGGTCACCGACGACGGCAGTCGCGCCTTGATCCGGCAGAACGATGAAATCCAACAGGCGGCCACCGCGGTGACCGAGATGACGTCAGCGGTGGAGGAAGTCGCCCGCAATGCCGTGTCCACTTCCCAGGCGTCGCAAGCGACCAGTGCCCAGGCCAGCAGCGGACGTGACCAGGCGCGCAGCGCGGTGCAGGCGATCGATCATGCGACCCAGGAAATCACCTCGTCCACCGGGCTGGTCCGGGACCTGGCGGTACAAGTGCGTGATATCGGCAAGGTGTTGGACGTCATCCGGGGGATCGCCGAGCAGACCAACCTGTTGGCCCTCAACGCGGCCATCGAGGCGGCCCGGGCCGGGGAACAGGGGCGTGGCTTCGCCGTGGTCGCCGACGAGGTTCGCGCCCTGGCAGCGCGCACCCAGGCGTCTACCGGTGAGATCGAGGGCATGATCCTCGCGGTGCAGGACCGGGCCGACGGCGCGGTCGATGCCATGGGCAAGAGCCAGGCGCTGGTCACCCAGACCCAGGGCCTGGCCCGGGCCACTGGCCAGGCGTTGGAGCAGATCGCCGATGGGATCGCGCAGATCAACGACCGTAACCTGGTCATCGCCACGGCGTCCGAGGAGCAGGCCCATGTGGCCCGTGAGGTGGACCGCAACCTGGTGAACATCCAGGATCTCTCGACCCAGACCGCGGCGGGGGCGAACCAGACCAATGCGTCGAGCCAGGCGCTGTCCGGCCTGGCGCTGTCATTCAATACGCTGGTCAGCCGCTTTCGTCTCTAATCCCCCGATGCATGCGCGCCAGGGCGTGGCTCCGGGCGGTTTACTCCGCGGTCGGCGCCAGTCGCGCTTCCAGCTCCGCGACCTTCGCCTCCAGGCTTTCCAGGCGCGCCCGGGTGCGGGCCAGCACCACCATCTGACTGTCGAATTCCTCCCGGCTCACCAGGTCCAGCTTGCTGAACCCGCTTTGCAGCAAGGCCTTGAGCTGGCTTTCGATTTCGCTCTTGGGCAACGGCGTGTCACCGCTCATGAGGCGGGCGGCATGGCCGCTCAGGGCGTCGAGGAGGTCTTTTGGCGCAAGCATGGCAAGTGTCCTGAAAACGATGGCGGGCAGTGTACCACGCGGTGTCTATAGTCAATTCCCACACCCGGGGTGCACGCTTTTCGCGCACGCGGGCGGGCGTCTTCGCACTGTTGTTGTGCGTATCGCCGCGGTTCGTCACGTGATGCAGGCGCAGGCAAGGGGTAAGGGATTGAAATCAGAGGGTTTGGGCACAGATGGCAAGGTTTCTGCTTAGAGGCTGATGACCCATGCACTGATGCAGTCGCTGTGACGAATGCAGTGCAGCAGGCGAAGCGGGGAGCTTCGCCAGGATCGGTTAGCTGGCACCTGTCGGGCAACTTGGGCCGACGACGCGTTACAAAGCCAGGCACTGCGCTTAGACTTGAGTCGGGTTTGTTTTCCTGGGGCAAGTCCACCAATTCGGGAGAGAGTTTCATGAAGCTAGTCACTGCCATCATCAAGCCGTTCAAGTTGGACGACGTGCGCGAGTCGTTGTCCGAGATCGGCGTGCAGGGCATTACCGTTACTGAGGTCAAAGGCTTCGGGCGGCAGAAAGGTCACACCGAGCTGTATCGCGGCGCGGAATACGTGGTCGATTTCCTGCCCAAGGTGAAGATCGATGTCGCCATTGACGACAAGGATCTGGACCGTGTGATCGAGGCGATCACCAAGGCCGCCAACACCGGCAAGATCGGTGACGGAAAGATCTTCGTGGTCAATCTGGAACAGGCTATTCGCATCCGTACCGGCGAAACCGATACCGACGCCATCTAAGCCGCCAAACCCAACGCCCCAGGAGAAAACAATATGACTCTGCGTAAATTCGCAGGGCTAGGAGCCCTGTTGTCCTTCGTAATGCCTGGCCTGGCCATGGCGGAAGAAGCGGCAGCCCCCGTCCTCAACTCCGGCGACACCGCCTGGATGCTGACGGCCACCATTCTTGTACTGTTCATGACCATTCCCGGCCTGGCGCTGTTCTATGGCGGCATGGTCCGGTCGAAAAACCTTCTTTCCGTGATGATGCAGTGCTTTGCCATTACCGGCCTGATCAGTGTGTTGTGGGTCATCTATGGCTACAGCATCGCGTTCGACACCACCGGCATGGAGCAGGGCGTCGTCAACTTCAACTCCTTCATCGGCGGCCTGGGCAAGGCGTTCCTGGCGGGCGTGACCCCGGCGAGCATCACCGGTCCGACGGCGCTGTTCCCCGAAGCGGTGTTCATCACCTTCCAGATGACGTTCGCCATCATCACACCGGCCCTGATCGTCGGTGCCTTCGCCGAGCGCATGAAGTTCTCCGCCATGCTGGTCTTCATGGGCATCTGGTTCACCCTGGTCTACGCGCCGATCGCGCACATGGTCTGGTCCGGTAACGGCGGCCTGCTGTGGGACTGGGGCGTGCTGGACTTCGCCGGCGGCACCGTGGTGCACATCAACGCCGGTATCGCGGGCCTGGTGGCGTGCCTGGTACTGGGCAAGCGCAAGGGCTTCCCGACCACGCCGATGGCACCGCATAACCTGGGCTACACCCTGATGGGCGCGGCCATGCTGTGGGTCGGTTGGTTCGGCTTCAACGCCGGTTCCGCCGTCGCCGCCAATGGCACCGCCGGCATGGCGATGCTGGTGACTCAGATCGCCACCGCTGCGGCAGCGCTGGGCTGGATGTTTGCCGAGTGGATCACCCACGGCAAGCCAAGCGCGCTGGGCATCGCCTCGGGCGTGGTCGCGGGCCTGGTGGCCATCACGCCGGCGGCCGGCACCGTGGGCCCGATGGGCGCCCTGGTCATCGGCCTGGCGGCGGGCGTGGTGTGCTTCTTCTGCGCCACCACCCTCAAGCGCAAGCTTGGCTACGACGACTCCCTGGACGCCTTCGGCGTACACGGCATCGGCGGTATCCTCGGCGCGATCCTCACCGGCGTGTTCGCGGCCCCGGCCCTGGGTGGCTTCGGCACCGTGACCGACATCGCCGCGCAAGTATGGATTCAAGTCAAAGGCGTGGGCTTCACGGTGATCTACACCGCGATCGTCACCTTCATCATTCTCAAGGTGCTGGACGCTGTCATGGGTCTGCGTGTCTCCGAGGAAGAAGAGGCGGTGGGCCTGGACCTGGCGCAACACAACGAGCGTGGCTACAACCTGTAAGCGCACGCGATAAAAATTGCCCGGTTCGCCGGGCATTTTTTTGCCTGGAATTTGTCACTGCCCATAAGGCAGGCCGGTTTTTCCGACGCCTTTTGTTGTATAGGCGACATGGGCTTTTCTACCGCCAAAGGCTTACATGGAGGCAAGAATATTAGGCCCTTTGTTTTTTTTCAGAGCGCGCTAGAATGCGCGCCGAGCGTGCGGAGAAGTGTATGTGGCAACAGACGCTGATTACCCTGCGGGCACGGCCCCGGGGCTTTCATCTGGTGACGGACGAGTTGCTCGCCGGCCTGCCTGAACTCCGGGCGTGCCGTGTCGGTCTGTTGCATCTGTGGCTGCAGCACACCTCGGCTTCGTTGACGATCAACGAGAACGCCGATCCGGCGGTACGTCGAGACTTCGAACGATTTTTCAATCGGTTGATCCCACAAGGAACCGCCGATTACGAGCACAACGACGAAGGCCTGGACGACCTCCCGGCGCACTTCAAGGCGAGCGTGCTCGGTTGTCAGCTGACCCTGCCGGTGACGGCTGGACGGCTGGCGTTGGGGACCTGGCAAGGTGTTTATCTGGGCGAGCACCGTGATCATGGCGGTGCTCGTAAAGTCCTCGCCACGCTATACGGTGAAGGGGCATGACCGCTGGTTGACGGCGGATGTTGAATTTTTTCTGGCAGCCTTCGAACAGATGGCGAAGCTGGGCTATAACTAATCTGCTTTTCGCAAGTCATGAGGTAGAACATGAGCGACGATGATCTGGAAAACGACGACCTCGAAGTAGGCGACGAAGACGAGACCGAAGAAGGCCTGGAAGCGGCAGCTGAAGACGTTGCCGATGACGATGGTGCCGATGTCCCGGCTCCCACCGCCAAAGGCAAGGCCAAGGCCGCGGTGTCGGTCGACGAGTTGCCGAGCGTAGAGGCCAAGAACAAGGAGCGTGACGCACTCGCCAAGGCCATGGAAGAATTCCTGGCCCGGGGTGGAAAGGTGCAGGAAGTGGAGGCCAACGTGGTCGCCGACCCGCCCAAGAAACCCGACAACAAATACGGCAGCCGCCCTATTTGAGTTCTGCTTCTTGCTTGCTGAAAAAGCCCGCCGTCGCTGCGGGCTTTTTCATGGGGGCAGATTGGCATTCAGGCGATGCAGCCTCTTGTGGGAGCGGGCTTGCTCGCGAACGCGGCGGATCAGTGAAAGCAGGTGTCGACGGATGTACCGCATTCGCGGGCAAGCCCGCTCCCACAGGGGTCTGTGGTGCTTGCAGGGTCAGTGTTGGTTGTGCCACCCGGCCAACAACCCCGGCAATTCGCTCAGGCTGCGGATCTGGGCATCTGGCGCGTGTTCGGCATCCCAGGCCTTGCCCGCCGGGTTGAACCACACCGCCCGCAGTCCGGCTTGCTGGGCACCGGCGATGTCGTCGCCGGGGTGGTCACCGATGTGCACGGCGGTCTGGGGCGTGGCACCGCCGCGTTGCAGGGCTTCGTGGAACAATCGGGCGTCGGGTTTGGCAATGCCGATGTCCTCGGCGCACAAGGCAAACTTGAAATAGTCGGCCAGCCCCAGGCGGCGCACATCGGCGTTGCCGTTGGTGACCACGCCCAGGCTGAACTGATTGGCGAGGATTTCCAGGGTGGGCTGTACCTCGGGAAAGATCTCCAACTGATGGCGGGCATGCAGGAACGCCTCGAACCCCTGGTCCGCCAGCTCCGACGCTTGCCACTGGTCATAGCCGGCTTCCTGCAACGCACGGAACAGCACGCGCCGGCGCAACGCACTGATGCGATGCTTCAGGCCGGGCTCTTCGCGCAACACCTGCTCGCGAATCGAGAACAGATGCTCCACCGGCAAGCCGCCCAGGTTCGGTGCGTTGTCGGTCAGCCATTGGCGCAGGACGGCCTCGGCGCTGGCGATCACCGGGGCGGTGTCCCACAGGGTGTCGTCCAGGTCGAAAGTGATGAGCTTGATGGTCATGATTCGTCGCCCTTGATGCGTTTGGCCCTGGGGTGGGCACTGTCATAGACCGTCGCCAGGTGCTGGAAGTCCAGGTGGGTATAGATCTGTGTGGTCTTGATGTCCGAGTGGCCGAGCAATTCCTGGACGGCGCGCAAGTCCTGGGAGGACTCCAGCAGGTGGCTGGCGAAGGAATGCCGGAGCATGTGCGGATGCAGGTTCTGGCCCAGTTCGCGTTCGCCGGCGGCCTTGACCCGTAGCTGAATCGCCCTCGGGCCGAGACGCCGACCCTGCTGGCTGACGAAGACCGCATCGTCGGCGGGATTGGCCAGCGCTCGAAGCGCCAGCCATTGTTCCAACGCCTCGAGGGCCTTGCGGCCGATGGGTAGCAGGCGAGTCTTGCTGCCTTTGCCGAGCACCTGGACCATGCCGTCGGCGAGGTCCAGCTGGTCCAGGTTCAGCCCGGTCAACTCCGAGAGCCGGAGGCCGGAGGAATAGAACAGCTCGAGAATCGCCTGGTCGCGCCGGGCCAGGAAGTCATCCTCGACGGCGCCTTCGAGCAATTGCAGGGTGCGGTCGGTGTCGAGGGTCTTTGGCAGTCGGCGTTCGCCCTTGGGCGGTGCCAGGCCGGTGGCCGGGTCGTGATCGCACAGGCCTTCGCGGTTGAGGTACTGGTACAGGCCACGCACCGCCGAGAGCAGGCGCGCCAGGCTGCGGGAAGATTGCCCCTGTTGATGCAGGCGAGCGACCAGGCTGCGCAGGCGCTGGATGTCCAAAGCCGACCAGCTGCCGATGTTCTGCTTCTGGCACCAGCCCAGCACTTTTTCCAGGTCGCGGCGATAGGCCGCCAGCGTGTGGGGCGACACCTGGCGCTCACTGCGCAGGTGTTCGCAGTAGGCGTCCAGTTGCCGTTCCATGGTCAGCGTACCGAGCGCAGCGAACCGGCGACCCGAGGTAGCACGCGGCCGGTGACTTCGGCGATGTAGCTCAGAAACAGCGTGCCCACCGAGCTCTTGTAGTGCTGCGGGTCACGGCTGGCGATGGCCAGCACGCCGTGCACGCCCTGGTGGGCGATGGCGACGACGGCGGTCGAGCCGATCTGCTTGCGCTGCTCTTCGCCAAACAGGAAGTCCAGCTCATGTTCGCGCAGGCTGCCACTGACGCTCTTGTTCTCCGTGAGCAGGCCGCCAATGGCAGTCTGCGCTTCGGCGTGGGTCACCCAGCGGCCCACCGGCATGGCGTTGTCGCCGAACAGGATCAGGCTGACGAAGGGCACCTGGAAATCCTGGCGCAGGCTGTCTTCGACGCTCATGACCAGGTCTTCGAGGGTGCTGGCGTCCATCAGCGCCAGGATCAGCCGACGGGTCTTGTCGAAGAGCCGGTCGTTGTCCCGTGCCACGTCCATCAGGTGGGACAGGCGGTGGCGCATTTCGATGTTGCGCTCACGCAGGATCTTCATCTGGTGCTCCACCAGCGACACGGTGTCGCCGCGCCGGTGAGGGATGCGCATCGTTGCCAGCAATTCTTCGTGCCCGACGAAGAAGTCCGGATGGGCCTCCAGGTAGGCGGCCACGGCCGCGGCTTCTGGAAGCGGGCTCGGAGTGTCGTCGGGCGGCGTCGCTGGAACCTGTGGCTTGTCGGTCATGGGGTTGGCTCACTCAAAGACGAACTTGTCCTTCGTATACGCGCACTGCCGGGCCGGTCATGATCACCGGTTGGCCAGGGCCTGCCCATTCGATGGACAGGCGCCCGCCAGGCAGGTCGATCAGCAAAGGCGAATCCATCCACCCCTGGCTGATCGCCGCAACTGCGGCCGCACAGGCTCCGGTGCCGCAAGCCTGGGTTTCCCCGACGCCGCGCTCCCATACGCGCAACTGCGCGCGGTGACGGTCGATGACTTGCAGGAAACCGACGTTCACCCGTGCTGGAAAGCGTGGGTGGTGTTCGATTTTCGGTCCCAACTCATGCACCGGCGCGCTGTTGATATCGCTCACGCGCAACACGGCATGGGGGTTGCCCATGGACACCGCGGCCAGTTCCACCGGGGTGCCTTCGACATCGACCTGGTAACTCAGCGCCTGGGCGGGTGCCTTGAACGGAATGTCCGCCGGCACCAGGCGCGGGGCGCCCATGTTGACGCTGATCTGGCCGTCGTTGCGCACATCCAGCTCGATGATGCCGCTCTTGGTCTCGACGCGGATCTGTCGCTTGGCGGTCAGGCGTTTGTCCAGCACGAAGCGGGCGAAGCAGCGCGCGCCGTTGCCGCATTGCTCCACCTCCGAACCGTCGGCGTTGAAGATCCGATAGCGGAAGTCCACGTCCGGGTTGTTCGGCGCCTCGACGATCAGCAACTGGTCGAAGCCGATGCCAGTGTGCCGGTCACCCCAGAGCTTGGCGTGCTTGGGCAAAATGTGCGCGTGCTGGCTGACCAGGTCGAGGACCATGAAGTCATTCCCCAGGCCGTGCATCTTGGTAAAACGCAGCAGCATGGTTTTACTCCGGCAGCAGGCTTTCGCCGGCAAACAACTCGGCTACCGTCTCGCGGCGACGCACTTCGAAAGCCTGGTCACCGTCCACCAGCACCTCGGCGCAGCGGCCGCGGGTGTTGTAGTTGGAGCTCATGACAAAACCGTAGGCACCGGCCGAATGCACGGCCAGCAGGTCGCCTTCTTCCAGCGCCAGTTCCCGACCCTTGGCCAGGAAATCACCGGTCTCGCAGATCGGCCCGACGATATCGTAGCTGCGGGTCGCGCCATCGCGCGGGCGCACGGCGGTCACGTCCATCCAGGCCTGGTACAGCGCCGGACGGATCAGATCGTTCATGGCCGCGTCGACGATGGCGAAATCCTTGTGCTCGGTGTGCTTGAGGTATTCGACCTCGGTCAGCAGCACGCCGGCGTTGGCGACGATGTAGCGGCCCGGCTCGAACATCAGCGCCAGGTCACGCCCTTCGAGGCGTTCACGCACGGTCTTGATGTACTCGGCCACCTGCGGCGGTTGTTCGTCGCGATAGCGCACGCCGACACCGCCACCGAGGTCGATGTGACGCAGGTAGATGCCGCAGTCGCCGAGGCGGTCGACCAGCGCCAGCAGGCGGTCGAGGGCATCGATGAAGGGTTCCAGGGTGGTCAGCTGCGAGCCGATGTGGCAATCGACGCCCAGCACTTCCAGGTTCGGCAGTTGGGCGGCGCGCACGTACACGTCTTCGGCGTCGGCAATGGCGATGCCGAACTTGTTTTCCTTGAGACCGGTGGAAATGTACGGGTGGGTGCCGGCGTCGACGTCCGGGTTCACGCGCAGGGAGATCGGCGCGCGCACGCCCAGCTCGGCGGCGACGATTTGCAGGCGCTCCAGCTCGTCGGTGGACTCGATGTTGAAGCAGTGCACCCCCACTTCCAGGGCGCGGCGCATGTCTTCACGGGTCTTGCCGACGCCGGAGAAGACGATTTTGTCGGCGCTGCCGCCCGCGGCCAGCACGCGTTCGAGTTCGCCACCGGAAACGATGTCGAAGCCGGCGCCCAGGCGCGCCAGGACGTTGAGCACGCCCAGGTTCGAGTTGGCCTTGACGGCGAAACAGACCAGGTGCGGCATGCCGGCGAGGGCATCGGCGAAGGCCAGGTACTGGGCTTCGATATGGGCGCGGGAATAAACGTAGGTCGGCGTGCCAAAGCGCTCGGCGATCGCGGACAGGGCAACCCCTTCCGCGAACAGCTCCCCGCCACGGTAGTTAAAAACGTCCATGGCGTTCCCTTAGTAAGTAGTGGTGTGGGTGTCGTGCGCGTGGGACTTGGATTGCGACGACTTGGCCTGCTCTTCAGGGGACTTGCTCTCGTCAGGCAGGTACAGCGGACCTTTTTGACCACAAGCTGTTACAAGGCAGGCAACCGCGACGAGCGCAGCAAGGGAAGAGATCAGGCGCTTCATGGCGAAATCCTTGAAAATGCATTAATTGCGCCGGAGTATACCGGCCACCCGGCGCCTTGCCTATGCAACGGGGCGCCCGTCCGGCGGTGCTGGGGGTCGTCGATGGGTTATCCTTTGCAATCATCAGGCAGCGCCCGTATCTTGCGGCGCTTGAGCATGAGCTGACATTTTCGAGGTTGCCGCAATGAATTTGACTGAAGCCCGTTTCCACGATCTGGTCGATGCGACCCAGCAAACGCTGGAAGATGTGTTCGACGACAGCGAGCTGGACATCGACCTGGAAAGCTCCGCCGGTGTGCTCACCGTAAAGTTCGAGAACGGCAGCCAGTTGATCTTCAGTCGCCAGGAGCCGTTGCGCCAGTTGTGGCTGGCGGCGGTGTCCGGCGGCTACCACTTCGACTACGACGAGGAAAGCGAGCGCTGGATGTGCGACAAGAGCGAGGAGCAACTGGGTGAGATGCTCGAGCGCATTGTCAAGGCGCAGGCTGGGGTGAAGCTCGATTTCGAAGGCTTGTGACAGCGTGAGCCAGACCGCTGCGGCGCGCCCGCCCAAGCCGCTCTACAGCAACGTCAGCCCTGCCGTGCCGTCGCCGTGCACCAGCGTGTGCAAGCTGGACGAGCAGAAAGTCTGCCTCGGCTGCTTCCGCCATGTGGAGGATATCCGTGAATGGCGTTCGGCCGACGACGCGCGCCGGCGGGTGATCTGTGCCGAGGCGCTCAAGCGCAAATCGCTGGGCTAAGCGCTCGCGTTGCGAGCTTTTGTGGCGAGGGAGCTTGCTCCCGCTCGGCTGCGCAGCAGTCGCAGTTTTTGGGGTCGCTTCGCAACCCAGCGGGAGCAAGCTCCCTCGCCACACGGGTTCGCTGCCGTACATTCGATAGCCCCGGGTTGTTTATTTATTGAGCTGTGGTAGTGTCCGGCAACGCCTCAACTCATCGAGGCCCGTGAAAACCCCGTCTTCTTGTGGCGGGGTTTTGCTTTTTTCGTGCAGAAGAAAGGAGTCTGCCTGAATCATGACCGCACCTGCCATCACCCTTACCCGCCTGGACGTACAGCGTCTGGAGCGCCTGATCGACAGCCTTGATGACACCTTGCCCGGCGTCATCGCGTTGCAGACCGAACTGGATCGCGCCGAGTCCCTGGTGGGCCACGATGAAGTGCCGGCCGATGTGGTGACCATGAATTCGCGGGTGCATTGCCGTGAAGAGAGCAGTGGCAAGGACTATCACCTGACGCTGGTCTACCCACAGGACGCCAATGCCGACGAAGGCAAGATCTCGATCCTGGCGCCCGTGGGCAGCGCCTTGCTGGGCCTGAAGGTCGGCCAGCACATCGACTGGCCGGCGCCGGGTGGCAAGACGCTGAAGTTGACCTTGCTGGACGTCGAATACCAGCCCGAGGCCGGCGGTGACTTCCACCTCTGAGGCGAGCCCTCAGACCAGGGCCAGCGCCTCGTTCAGCGCGCGTTCGAGGTCGGCCTTGTAGCGCAGGTACAGATTGCTTGAACAGGCGCCGTCACCCACCAGCCCCGAGAGGTCCAGGTCGGTGATGTAGCAGCGATAGCGCTGGGCCTCGCGGCGCTGCTCGACGATCTCCCGGGCGACCACGCGAAACAGCTGGTCGCCATGCTCCAATTCGGAAAATTCCTGCTGGTCGCAATACAGCGTCACGTGCACCTGCCCGTGGGTCGCCTTGCCGATGATTGCCTGCACGTCATAGAACGGTTTGTTCTGCGGTGTCTGCGGCGCTTGCCGTGATTCGATCCGCCGCGCCCGGCCTGGGCCTGACGGCAGGAGCTGGTAGTACAGAGTTTCCAGGGGCAGCGGTTGGGCGGCCTCGATCGGCAGCAACGCGTCGCGGCGGTACAGCACCGATTGCAGGAAGCGCTGCAAAGGCACCAGCAGGCTGTGCTCATCGTGATACGGCAAGCGCTGCTGCCACAGGGCATTGAGCTCATCGAGCACGTACAGATCGGCATCGTCTTCGTTGACCCGGTAGAACACCTGGATGCACTCGGGCTGCCCCATGGGCAGGACCAGCGCCAGGTCGTGGTCTTCCAGGGCCATCGAGTCCAGGTGCAGCGGGCTGTAGGCGCTCAGTTCCTCGCCCAGGTAATCCATCAGCGCCGACTGGCTGCCCAGCGCCACGTGATTGACCTGGCCGGGCAGCAATTCCAGCACGTGATAGTGCTGCTGGACCTGAAGCAGGTAGCGGTAGTTGAGCCGGCTCAGCAGCAGGGTCTGCGCGGTTTCGAAGACCTCTTCGACCCGGCGGGCAATGAACTGGGCACGGTTGTGGCAGAAGCAGCGCACCTGCAAGCGCGGTTGGTTTTGCGTGGCGGGCAGGTCGTTGAGGTAGTCGCGCAGGCAATCGAGCAACGCATGCTCGCCGTCGAAACGGTTGACCAGCACTTCATTCCAGCTGTTGAGCGTGACCTGGTCGAGGGTCAGCACCAGGTTTTCCCGGACCCCGGCGTAACTCAGGGAGTCGGTGCGCTCGGTGGTCATCAGGATATTCAGGTCACGGTGGTGCTTGAGCGGATCGACGCCGACGTTTACCAGGATCAGCACTTCGCTGGGTACGCTGGCGCGCAGCAGTCGCTCTTCGTCGACCGTGGCCAGAGGCAGGGCGATGGACTGTTGCAGGCTGCCCAGCAGGTTGAACAACTCGAACTCGCTCAGGTCGCTGCTGCCGGGGTGCAAGGCCAGGCGCGTGCTGCTGTCGATCACGCCGTTGCGATGGCACCAGGTCAACAGTTCCAGCAGCTCGCGGCTGCGCTTGATCGGTGCGAAGTTCTCCCACTCCAGGGCGTTGAGGCTGCCGTTGTACAAGCCCCACTGGTTTTGCCCAGGCTCTTTCTTGTTCGGCGACTGGACTAGTGTCAGGGTGTCTTCGGCCAGGTCCGGGGCGATGCCGGGGTTGATGAACTCGACCTTGTCGGCCTTGCGCTCGAACGCCGCGTACAGCCGTCGTCCAAGGACATTGAGATCGCGCTTGTTGATCAGGCTGACGGTCTTTTCGGTGCGGGCGAACTGGGACAGGAAGCGGTAGCTGTGGGTCAGCTCGTTAACCAGGGCCCGCCGCTCATGGCTGACCTGGCGCACTTTCCATTGGCTGCGGCTGTCCAGCAGCGCCAGTTGCCGCTGGTCCCAGCCCCATTCCCGGGCCAGGCGCTCGAGCAGCACCCGTTGCCAGCCGCCGCTGCGTACCTGGCCGGTGAGTTTGCGATTGACCTTCAGGTACAACGCCCGGCGGATCAGCTCCAGGCGTTCGGGTTCGCCACGGGCGTTGAGGTATTCCTCGAGGCGGCGGTAGACCACCATGTAGGGGTCCAGTTCTTCCAGGTCCAGGCGGTTGGCAAACACCGCCTGCTTGAAGCGCAGGCTCAGGCAGCGCACATCCGGGTGTTCGCTGGCGTACACCTCGGTCAGCAGCAGCTTGAGCACAGACTTGTAGGGTGATTCGATGCCCTTGAACAACTGCCAGAGCCCGGCCCCGATGAACTCTCCCGGTGGGATGTAGGCCATATGGCCCAAGTCCAGAGTCTCGTCGGCGCGAATGAAACGCTTGGAAAGCAACGTATGGGTGTATTGCTCATAGTTGTCTTCCTCGTAGACCGGCACCAGCCACCAGATAGGCGTGCGTCCGGCCAGCCAGATCGCGGTGCGGTAGAACTCGTCCAGCAGCAGGTAATGCTGGGTCGTGCCGCAGTCGTCGGAGCTGAGCTGGTTGTCGCGCTCGCCGCGCACGAAGCGCACCGGGTCGATCAGGAAAAAGTGCGCCTCGGCGCCCTGGGTCGCGGCCCAGGTTTCCAGCAACTGGCATTTCTTGCGCAGCTCGGCCAGTTCGTCGTCGCTCAAGTCCGGGCCGTGGCAGACCCACACGTCCATGTCGCTCTGGTCGGCCTGGGCCAGGGTGCCCAGGCTGCCCATCAGGAACAATCCATGGATCGGTCGCGGCGGATTGCTGCCGTGGCGCGGCTTGTAGGAAAACGAACGGGTCAGGCGCTGGGCCTCTGCGAGCACGTTGGCATCGGGTTCGTAGTTCGACAGCCCCGCGGGCGTGCTGCCGGAGACGTAGCCAGGCAGCAGCGGATGGTTGACGTGGAAGAACAGTGGCAACAGCGTCAGCACGCCTTGCTGGCGCGGGGACAGGCCTTCCAGGGCGCGCTCCATCCGGACGCTGTTGAGCTTGAGAAAACGTGCGCGCAACTGGCTCAGGACCTTGCGGTCGATTCCCTCGTCCAGATCAGGGCGTATTTCATGGTTGCGGGTCATGTCAGCTCAAACCGGCTCGCGGCGTCGAACGTGGGAAATCAGGGGGTGATGGCAGTTTAGCGTCCGGGCTCGGGAATTCTTAAGCTGAAAGTCGATTGGGATGTCAGATTTTTCACATAAGACGCCTGCGCCTGCGGAAATCCGGCCAGGCAGATTTCCGTGGGCGACAGGGGCGAATCAGGCGGCTTCTTGGACGCTGAGAATCGTCAGGACGGTTTGGACATTCTGCGCGGCGTCCCGACCCAGGCTGGTCAGGTAACCACCGTCGGGTTGGGTGATCAATTCTTTTTCATACAGGCGTTGGGCGGCGGCAATGGCCTTGGGGGCAGCGGTCTGATGAATTTTCAGGCCTTCCTGGGAACTGTCCAGGTTGAAGAGTGCAAGGATTTCCAGTTCGGCAACCAACTCAGGGGTAAGCGACATAAGGACTCCAGACTTTCTAGGAATTGGGTCGACAGCGTCACTAAGGTGAGCGCACTCGGCCGAGCTGTCCAGTGCCAGGGTCATGCTTTTTTTGTTTTGGGGAGGGGGGCCAGTGTTCTGTCAGGCTAAATCCCCTCGCCACAGGAGCATCTGCACCTGTCGTTCAGTTCTTTTCCGGCGGTAGCTCAGGCAGGGCGCGCAGTGCGGCTTCGTACCATTGGGTATCGAACGGGCGGTCTTCTTCCAGGATCGCGTCGATCTCCACCGCCAGCACATGGGCCATCAGGTTGAGGATGTCTTCGCGCTCATAACCGACCAGGGTCAACTTGTTGAAAGTGGCTTTGGCCGCAGGCGGATTGTCACTTTCGATCTGGTTTTCGATGGCCTGGATCAGCGTGTTTTCAACGAATTCTTCTTCGTCGTTATCGATATCGGTTGGCTCGCTCATGGCCGGCTCCTGTCAGAAAGGTCGCCAGTTTACCTGCATTCAGCGCCGTGATGCGCCTGGCGAGAAACGTCCGCGCAGTCTATAACGCTAGGCTGCCAACCCCCACCGGCCTGGAGGCATCTGTAATGCTCGAGCTTTATGGTTTCTGCGTCAGCAATTACTACAACATGGTCAAGCTGGCACTGCTGGAGAAGGGCGTGCCCTTCCAGGAAGTGTCGTTCTACGGCAGTCAGGCCCCCGAAGTGGTTGCCATCAGCCCGCGCGGCAAGGTGCCGGTGCTCAAGACCGAGCGAGGTTTCATCAGCGAAACCAGCGTGATCCTCGAATACATCGAGCAAACCCAGCAGGGCAAGGCCCTGCTGCCCAGCGATCCGTACGAGCGCGCCCAGATACTGGCCCTGTGCAGGGAGATCGAGCTGTACATCGAACTGCCCGCCCGGGCCTGCTATGCCGAGGCCTTCTTCGGCATGTCGGTGGCCGATGCGGTCAAGGAAAAGGCCAAGGCCGAACTGCTGCTGGGGTTCGCTTCGCTGGGCAGGCACGGCAAATTCTCGCCCTATGTCGCGGGCGACAGCCTGAGCGTTGCCGACCTGTATTTTCTCTACAGTGTTTCGCCCGCCTTACAGGTGGGCAAGAAGTTGTTCGATATTGACCTGCTGGCCGAACTGCCCGCGGCCCAGGCGTTGATGGAGCGCTTGGGGCAAAATCCGCACGTGCAGCGCATCGCCGCGGACAGGGACGCGGGGATGCCGGAGTTTTTGGCGAAGGTCGCCGCCAAGAAGTGAATGTGTAGCGTCTGAGCGGATGCCTTCGCGAGCAAGCCCGCTCCCACATTGGATCTCCATCAGCTCATAGAGCCTGCGTTCACTGGAGATCGACTGTGGGAGCGGGCTTGCTCGCGAAGCTTTTCGCCTTTTAGCGGCTGGCGAGCAACGCCTGGCCGCGCACGACCGCTGCCTTGACCTGCGCCGGCGCGGTGCCGCCGATGTGGTCACGGGCATTGACCGAGCCTTCGAGGGTCAGCACCGCGAACACGTCCTGTTCGATCTGGTCGCTGAACTGGCGCAGTTCGTCCAGGCTCATCTCCGCCAGGTCCTTGCCGCTGTCCACCCCGTACTTGACGGCGTGACCGACGATTTCATGGCAGTCGCGGAAGGGCAGGCCACGGCGCACCAGGTAGTCGGCCAGGTCGGTGGCGGTGGAGAAACCACGCAGGGCCGCTTCGCGCATCACCGCATGCTTGGGCTTGATGGCCGGGATCATGTCGGCGAAGGCCCGCAACGAGTCGCGCAGGGTATCGGCGGCGTCGAACAGCGGTTCCTTGTCTTCCTGGTTGTCCTTGTTGTAGGCCAGCGGTTGGCCTTTCATCAGGGTCAACAGGCCCATCAGCGCGCCGAACACCCGACCGCTCTTGCCCCGCACCAGCTCCGGGACGTCGGGGTTTTTCTTTTGCGGCATGATCGAGCTGCCGGTGCAGAAGCGGTCGGGCAGGTCGATGAACTGGAACTGCGCGCTGGTCCATAGCACCAGCTCTTCGGAGAAACGCGACAGGTGCATCATCGCGATGCTCGCGGCGGCGCAGAATTCGATGGCGAAATCGCGGTCCGAGACGTTATCCAACGAGTTGCCGCCCACGGCGTCGAAGCCCAGCAGTTGGGCGGTGTAGGCGCGGTCGATCGGGTAGGTGGTACCGGCCAGCGCGGCGCTGCCCAGGGGCATGCGGTTGGTGCGCTTGCGGCAGTCGACCAGGCGTTCGTAATCGCGGCTGAGCATTTCGAACCAGGCCAGCATGTGGTGCCCGAAGGTCACCGGTTGCGCGGTCTGCAGGTGCGTGAAGCCCGGCATGATGCTTTCGGCCTCGCGTTCGGCCTGCTCCAGCAAGCCTTTTTGCAGGCGGGTGATTTCAGCCAGGATCAGGTCAATCTCGTCGCGCAGCCACAGGCGGATGTCGGTGGCGACCTGGTCGTTGCGGCTGCGGCCGGTGTGCAGCTTCTTGCCGGTCACGCCGATGCGATCGGTCAGGCGCGCTTCGATGTTCATGTGCACGTCTTCGAGGTCGACGCGCCAGTCGAACTGGCCGGCCTCGATTTCAGCCTGGATGGTCTTGAGGCCGTCGATGATGCTGTCGCGCTCGGCATCGGTCAGCACGCCGACCTTGGCCAGCATGGTGGCGTGGGCGATCGAGCCCATGATGTCGTGGCGATACAGGCGCTGGTCGAAGTTGACGGAGGCGGTGAAGCGGGCGACGAAGGCGTCGACGGGTTCACTGAAGCGGCCGCCCCAGGACTGATTGGTCTTGTCAGTGCTCATGAATTCGCTCGTGATCGGCTGTGGAAAAAGTAGCGGTTGAAGGCTGCGGCGGATGATAACAGGGTTGCCAGGGCTGGCGCTGACACTGGTCGGCAGGTTTTTTACCCGTGGGCCGGGCGTTCGGAGCGGTTTTGCGCGCAACGATATTTTCCGATTGAGCAATATCGTCGTGGCAACCGTCTACAGTGGACGATAGGTGTTTGCTTTTTTTCAATCATGGCGAATCGGCCGAATCAACCAGGGGGTGCTCAATATTGGTCAGATCGAGAACGAACAATCCCTACGGCGACGCCGTGCGACAACAGGCCTCGAGCATCGGTAGGCAAGCGCTGGTAAAGATAGGCGACCGCCTCGCGGCACTTTTTGGCCCTCGGGCGAGTCTTAGCGTGGATCGCGGTGACGGATGTCACTTCCCCTGTCTACGCTATCCTTGTGCGAGACTCACGCAGGAATCCAGCGCAATATGAATGTCCTGATCGTTGATGACGAACCACTGGCCCGCGAGCGCCTGAGCCGAATGGTTGGCGAGCTCGAGGGTTACAGTGTCCTGGAGCCGAGCGCCACCAATGGCGAAGAGGCATTGGCCCTTATCGACAGCCACAAGCCGGATATCGTGCTGCTCGACATTCGCATGCCTGGCCTGGATGGCCTGCAGGTCGCGGCGAAGTTGTGCGAACGAGAGTCGCCGCCTGCGGTGGTGTTCTGCAGCACCCGGGACGATTTTCCGCCCGAGGTCCTGCAGGCCAGCGCCGTCGGCCATCTGGTCAAGCCGGTGGCGTCCGAGGCCTTGCCCGATGCCTTGCGCAAGGCCGAGCGACCCAACCGGGTGCAACTGGCGGCGCTGACCCGCCCGGCAGCGGAAAGTGGCAGCGGCCCGCGCAGCCACATCAGCGCGCGCACCCGCAAAGGCATCGAGTTGATCCCGTTGAATCAGGTGGTCTACTTCATTGCCGATCACAAGTACGTGACCTTGCGCCACGAGAGTGGCGAGGTGTTGCTGGACGAGCCACTCAAGGCCCTTGAGGACGAGTTCGGCGAACGCTTTGTTCGTATCCACCGCAATGCCCTGGTGGCCCGCGAGCGGATCGAGCGTTTGCAACGCACGCCCCTGGGGCATTTCCAGCTTTTCCTCAAAGGCCTCAACGGTGATGCGCTGATCGTCAGCCGACGACACGTGGCCGGCGTGCGCAAGATGATGCAGCAGCTTTAGCCCGGCTCGCGGGTCGTTCCAGACATTCCTTTCCCAGGACAATGACGGCCAGGGAGGCCTTGGGGTCGTGATTCAAATCAAAGCGGTTCTGGCTGAACTGTTATTATCTGCCGTATCTTTTAAGTACGGATTGATCCATGTCCCCTCGCGAGATCCGCATCGCCACCCGTAAAAGTGCCCTGGCCCTCTGGCAGGCCGAATACGTCAAAGCCCGCCTGGAAGCCGCCCATCCCGGGTTGGTCGTGACCCTGGTGCCCATGGTCAGTCGCGGCGACAAGCTGCTCGACTCCCCCCTGTCGAAGATTGGCGGCAAGGGCCTGTTCGTCAAGGAACTGGAAACCGCGTTGCTGGACAACGAAGCCGACATCGCCGTGCACTCGATGAAAGACGTGCCCATGGACTTCCCCGAAGGCCTGGGCCTGTTTTGCATCTGCGAGCGGGAAGACCCGCGCGATGCATTCGTTTCCAACACGTTCGCCAGCCTCGAGGCATTGCCTGCCGGCAGTGTGGTGGGCACCTCCAGTCTGCGTCGCCAGGCGCAATTGCTGACGCGCCGCCCGGACCTGCAGATCCGTTTCCTGCGTGGCAACGTGAACACGCGTCTGGCCAAGCTCGACGCCGGCGAGTACGACGCGATCATCCTCGCCGCCGCCGGCCTGATCCGCCTGGGTTTCGAAGACCGTATCACCTCGGCCATCAGCGTCGACGACAGCCTGCCAGCAGGTGGGCAGGGCGCCGTGGGCATCGAGTGCCGCAGCGCCGACAGCGACATCCATGCCTTGCTGGCGCCGTTGCACCATGAAGACACCGCCACCCGGGTATTCGCCGAGCGCGCCCTCAACAAGCATCTGAACGGCGGTTGCCAGGTGCCGATCGCTTGTTACGCCGTGTTGGAAGGCGAGCAGGTCTGGTTGCGTGGCCTGGTGGGCGATCCCAATGGCGGCCGGTTGCTCAGTGCTGAGGCCCGGGCACCGCACCGTGATGCCGAGGCGCTGGGCGTGCGCGTGGCCGAAGACCTGCTGAGCCAGGGCGCCGCCGACATTCTCAAGGCGGTCTACGGCGAGGCGGGCCACGCGTGACGGGGTGGCGGCTGCTGCTCACACGGCCGCAGGATGAGTCGTCGGCCTTGGCGGCTGTCCTGGCTGATGCGGGTGTCTTCAGCAGCAGCCTGCCGTTGCTGACGATCGAGCCGATCCCGCTGTCCGATGCCGGGCGGGCGATGCTCCAGGCGCTGGATCAATACTGTGCCGTGATCGTGGTCAGCAAGCCCGCCGCCCGCCTGTGCATCGAACAACTGCGCCTGCTCTGGCCCGAGCCGCCCGATCAGCCGTGGTTCAGCGTGGGGGCGGCCACCGGGCAGATTCTCGCCGACGCCGGCCTCACGGTGTTTTATCCAGGCAACGGTGACGACAGCGAAGCCTTGCTCGAACTTCCCGCGTTGCGCCAGGCTGTCAGCCGGCCCGATCCGCGGGTCTTGATCGTGCGTGGCGAAGGCGGGCGTGGCTTGCTGGCGGAGCGTTTGCGCGAGCAAGGTGCTAGTGTCGATTACCTGGAGTTATACCGACGCGACATTCCTCATTACGCCGAAGGTGAGCTGCCGACGCGGGTTGAAGCGGAACGCTTGAACGCACTGGTGGTCAGCAGTGGGCAGGGCCTGGAGCATCTGCAGCGATTGGCCGGCGATGCCTGGCCGACGCTGGCACGGTTACCGTTGTTTGTGCCAAGCCCAAGGGTTGCCGAGATGGCGCGTGCCGCCGGGGCCCGAACAGTTGTGGATTGCCGTGGCGCCAGCGCCGCGGCTTTGCTGGCGGCGTTACGGGAGCACTCCGTGCCGTTTTCTAATGCGAAGGATGGATACGTGAGCGAAACAGCCTTGCCAAAAGCAGATCAAGACCAGCCGGTGCTCGACGCGCCGGTTGAAACCCCAGCCCCGGTGGCGCCGCGTCGCGGCAACGGGCTGGCTATTTTTGCCTTGTTGCTCGGGGCCGCCGGCGTAGCGGTTGGCGGCTGGGGTGTGTGGCAGGTGCGTCACCTGCAAACCAACAACCAGCAACAGTCCGCCCAGGTCCAGGCGCTGAACGACCAGGCCCAGACCCTCAAGCTCAATGAGCAGCGCCTGACCGAGCGCCTGGCCCAGTTGCCTGGTGCCGAAGAGCTGGAGGAACGTCGTCGCCTGGTGGCCCAACTGCAAGGTGACCAGCAGCACCTGAGCCAGCGCCTGGAAACCGTGCTCGGTGCCAGCCGCAAGGACTGGCGCCTGGCCGAGGCCGAGCATTTGCTGCGCCTGGCCAGCCTGCGTCTTTCCGCCTTGCAGGACATCAGCAGCGCCCAGGCGCTGGTCCAGGGCGCCGACGAAATCCTGCGCGAACAGGATGACCCCGGTTCGTTCGCCGCCCGCGAACAACTGGCCAAGACCTTGGCCGCGTTGCGCAGCACCGAGCAGCCGGATCGCACCGGACTGTTCCTGCAACTGGGCGCCTTGCGAGACCAGGTGCTGCAGCTCAGCGAGCTGGCGCCGGAATACAAGGATCGCGGCGAGTCCCTGCTGGGCCTGACGGCCGATGGCGATGGTGCCAGCCGTTGGGCACAGTGGTGGGACCAGATCTCGCGGTACATCCGCATCGACTTCAACGCCGATGAGAACGTCCGTCCGCTCCTGGCCGGGCAAAGCCTGATGCAGGTGCGCCTGGCCTTGAGCCTGGCGCTGGAGCAGGCCCAATGGGCGGCCCTCAATGGGCAGGCGCCGGTGTACACCCAGGCGCTGACCGAGGCGCGGGACGTGCTGAAAAACAACTTCAACCAGGACAACCCCCAGATCAAGATCATGCTCGAACGCGTGGCCGAGCTGACCAATCAGCCGGTGACCGTGGTCACGCCGGACCTGACGGGCACCCTGAGCAGCGTCCAGGCCTACCTTGAGCGGCGCAACCTCAATGCCGAAGAATCGGTCAAGCCGCTGCCCAAGGCGGGCGCCCAGGAGGCCACGCCATGAAGCGCCTCTACGTGATTGTGTTCGTGGTCATCGTCGTCGCCGCTTTGCTGGGCGTGGCCATCGCGGAGCATTCCGGTTACGTGCTGGTGGCGTACAAAAACTTCCGTTACGAAGCCGGCCTGTGGGTCACCCTGGCGCTGGTGGCGGTGTTCTGGCTGCTGTGGCGCGCGGTGGTTGCGTTGATCGGGCTGGTGACCACCTCCAGCGGCGTGGTCAACCCGTGGTCGCGCCGCAACCGCAGCCGACGTGTGCAAGTGGCGATCGAGCACGGCCAGCTGGACCTGGCCGAAGGTCGCTGGGCCAGTGCCCAACGGCACTTGCACCGCGCCGCCGAAGCCGAGCGCCAACCCCTGTTGTATTACCTCGGTGCGGCCCGCGCGGCCAATGAACAAGGGCTTTACGAGCAGAGCGACAGCCTGCTGGAGCGCGCCCTGGAGCGCCAGCCCCAGGCGGAACTGGCCATTGCCCTGACTCACGCGCAGTTGCAGACCGACCGGGGTGACACAGAAGGGGCGCTGGAGACACTGCAAGCCATGCACGAACGCCATCCACATAACGTCCAGGTGCTGCGCCAGTTGCAACGGCTGCATCAGCAGCGCGGCGACTGGTCGGCGGTGATCCGGCTGCTGCCCGAGCTGCGCAAAGACAAGGTCTTGCCTGCCGCCGAGCTGGCGGAGCTGGAGCGTCGGGCGTGGGGCGAGAACCTCACCCTGGCGGCCCACCGCGAAGAGGATGGCAGCGTCGGCTTGCAATCGTTGAACCGGGCCTGGCAACAGTTGACCTCCGCCCAGCGCCAGGAGCCGGCGCTGGTGCTGGCGTATGCCGAACAGTTGCGGCAACTGGGAGCGCAGATCGAAGCCGAAGAGGCGCTGCGCATCGCGCTCAAGCGCCACTACGACAGCCATCTCGCGCGCCTGTACGGGCTGGTCCGCGGCAGTGATCCGGTCCGGCAACTGCAAACGGCCGAAGGTTGGCTCAAGGACCATCCGGCCGATCCTAGCCTGCTGCTGACCCTGGGGCGTCTCTGCCTGCAGAACAGCTTGTGGGGCAAGGCCCGGGATTACCTGGAAAGCAGCCTGCGGATCCAGCGCAATCCCGAAGCCTGCGCAGAGTTGGCGCGCCTGTTGGCGCAGTTGGGCGACGCCGAGCGCAGCAATCAGTTGTTCCAGGAAGGACTGGGCTTGCTCGACGAGCGCCTGCTGGCGGCGCCGCTGCCGGTGTCGGCGCAGGTGCTGTCGACGTGAGCATGGCCTGAGTCATCGTGGCGAGGGCGCCGCTCCCTCGCCACGGCTTTTATTGCGTTACAAGCGATGAACAGCCATCGCTTGAAGGGCCTTTGTCAGTGCCCTTGGCAAAGTCCTACAGCGAGCTGTAACAAGTCCCTTTGTCTCTGTCGGGAATTCCCTACATCCCTGGTGAAGTGTCTGCGCGAGCCTGCCTTGAAAGGCCCGAGGGCTTTCCTCTACCGTAACGACTTGTCTCTTCTGCTACGGAACCGCCATGTTTTTGGCTTGCTCGCGCTTCTTGTTTCTCATGGCTTCCATCGCCGCGGCCCTGGCACTGGGCATCGCCAGTTACCTGGAATATTCGGTCGGCCTGACGCCTTGCAGCCTGTGTGTCTTGCAGCGGGTGTGCCTGCTGCTGTTGCTGGTGAACAGCCTCGCGGCCTGCGTGCACGGCCCGGGGCGCTCGGGCAGCATCGTCTATGGGGCCTTGGGGTGGGTATTCGCGTCGGGGGGGATGACGCTGGCCTGGCATCAGGTCCTGATGCAGAGTCGTTCGGTCCAGTCGGTGGCTGATTGCGTCACCCCCATGATCGGGGTGCAATCGTGGTGGTGTGCGTTGCGTCGGGTACTCGATGGGGTGGTCGATTGCGCGAACATCACCTGGACGCTGTTCGACCTGAGCATCCCCGAATGGAGCCTGCTGTTCTTTCTCGCCGTGTCCGTCGCAATGACCTATCTGCTGCTGCGCCTTGCCTGGAGTGCTCTGGCACGACCTCTCGGCGGCGATACGTCGCAGTGGGCCCGAGTACTGGATTAAACACTTGTATGAACTTTATCGCCTGCGTACCTTGAAGCGGTAGTCGTGCGGGCATAATCTGGCCCGCACGTGTTATCGGAATCGTGTCACTCGAACATGTTGTGTCTGGCTTGTCCCTGGTTATCCAGGTGTGCGCAGGCTGCGAGGGGCATGACTCACAAGGGAAGAAATCACCATGCTCGAAAGTTGTCAGAATGCTCAGGAACGCTGGGGTGGGGTGCATCTGCTGATCGATCGCTGGTTGCAGGAGCGTCACGAACTGGTGCGGGCCTATGACGTCCTCGGCGACAAGCCTGAAGCGCTGAGCGAAAGCCGCAAGCCCTTGCAGGAGTTCTGCGGTGTGCTGGTCGACTATGTATCGGCCGGTCATTTCGAGATCTACGAACAACTGACGGGCGAGGCCAAGGCCTTCAACGACAAGCGTGGCTTGGAGCTCGCCGAGCAGATCTACCCGCGCATCGACGTCATCACCGAGAAGCTGCTGGCGTTCAACGACCTGTGCGATGAAGGCAAGTGCGTGGCTGAGAAATTCAAGGAGTTGGGCGGCTTGCTGCATGAGCGTTTCGAGCTGGAAGACTGCCTGATCGAAGTGCTGCACAACGCACACAAGGAAGAAGCCGCAGTCCAGGCCTGAAGGTTTTTGCAGGCATAAAAAAACGGTGCGCATGGCGCACCGTTTTTCGTTTGGGCGACCTTAGCCCGTCGCGCCGAGCAGTTCGATTTCAAACACCAGCGGCGTGAAAGGCGGGATCACATCCCCGGCACCTTCGGCGCCATACGCCAGGGTCGAGGGAATCACCAGGCGCCACTTCGCGCCGACCGGCATCTGCGGCAATGCACTGCGCCAGCCGTCAATCACACTGTCGAGATTGAACCACTGTGCCTGGTGATTGGCGTCGAATACGGTGCCGTCCGGCAACCGTCCGACATACAACACCTGGACCTTGCCGTGGGGGCCTGCCTTCGCACCTTTGCCTGGCTTGAGCTCCGTCAGCAGGATGCCGTCCGCGAGTTGCTGGACGCCGGGTCGGTTCTTTTCTTCGTTGAGAAATGTCTGCTCCGTCTTGAACGCCATCGCGTCCTGAGGTGGCAACGACTGCGCTGTCAGTTGCGCTTGATGCGCGGCCAGGATCTGTTCGATGCGTTCATCCTTGAGGGCCAGCGGCTTGCCCAGGTAAGCCTGTTGCAAGCCTTCGACCAAGGCCTTGATCTGCAGGTCGGGCACGTCCTGGCGCAGGCGTTCACCCAGGCTCGCGCCCAGGCTGTAGGCCAGGTCGTGAGCATCGTTTGCGCTGGTTTTGTCAGCGGCCTGGGCCATGGAGCCAAGCATGCACAGGGACAGGAACAGGTGACGCAACATGGGGGATCTCCGGCCTCGAATCGAGGGATTATGCCAGTGCCGACAGGTGCAGAGGTGGATTGCCCTGGCGCGGATGAATAAGATTTTTCGTACCTTGCAACGCAACGTCTTGTGTACTGTCAACATGCCCTAGCGGCGGTTGCAGCAGAGGTCTAGTATGAGCCGCACTCACGTCAGTCAGGAGGTAAACCATGTCGGCCACCAAGAAGCCTGTAAACACTCCGTTGCACTTGCTCCAACAACTCTCGGGCAGCTTGCTCGAGCATCTGGAAAATGCCTGCTCCCAAGCGATGGCTGATGCTGAAAAACTGCTCGCCAAATTGGAAAAACAACGCGGCAAGGCGCAGGAAAAACTGCACAAGTCGCGCACCAAACTGCAAGACGCCGCCACCGCCGGCAAGGCCAAGGCACAAGCCAAGGCAAAGGACGGTGTGAAAGAACTCGAAGACCTGCTCGACGCCTTGAAGGATCGTCAGTCCGAGACCCGTGCCTACATTCTGCAACTCAAGCGCGATGCCCAGGAAAGCCTGAAACTGGCCCAGGGCGTAGGTCGCGTGCAAGAGGCTGCGGGCAAGGCGCTGACACTGCGTGCCGCCAAGCCTGCTGCTGTATCGGCCAAGAAGCCGGCGGCTAAACCTGCCGCAGCAAAAACGCCCGCCAAGGTAGCGGCCAAGCCTGCCGTGAAGGCTCCCACCAAGACCGCGAGCAAACCAGCGGCCAAACCCGTCGCCGCCAGCGCTGCAAAACCTGCGGCCAAAAAGCCAGTCGCTAAAGCGGCCGCCAAACCGGCTGCAAAAACCGCAGCCGCCAAGCCTGTCGCGGCCAAGCCTGCGGTAAAACCGGCGGCTAAACCGGCTGCCAAGCCTGCCGCAAAAACCGCCGCTGCCAAACCCGTTGCGACGAAAACCACCGCTGCAAAACCGGCCGCTAAACCTGTCGCCAAGCCGGCGGCCAAACCCGCTGCCAAAACGGCCGCCGCGAAACCCGCCGCCAAACCAGCAGCCACCAAAACAGTGGCGGCCAAACCCGCTGCCGCCAAGCCTGCCGTAAAAACCGCCGCCAAGCCTGCCGCGACCAAGGCACCAGCCAAAGCGGCGGCCAAACCTGCTGCCAAGCCAGCGGCCGCCAAGCCAGTTGCTGCGAAGCCTACCGCTGCCAAGCCAGCGGCCAAACCCGCCGTGAAAAAACCAGCGGCCGCGAAACCTTCGGCTGCGCCTGCCGCCAAACCGGCCACCGCCGCGCCTGCTCCGGCAGCGTCCCCTGCGCCAACCGCCAGCACTCCAGCGCCGGCAGTCAGCCCGTCCGCTTCCGTGGCGCCGAGCACCAGCACCCCAACCAGCGCTTCCTAAGTGCCGGACACCACGACGCGCAGCTGATGCAGCGCGTCGTGGTGCGCAGGTTCGACACTCGCCGCCAGCGCTTGCAGCCATTGGGCTGAACCCTCGTGCTGTGCCGTCGGCCAATCCTTGGCCGCCGCTTCCAATCGTTCCAATAACCGCCGCTCGGCCTCCAGTTCCAGCCGCTTGACCTGTTCGCGCAGGTTGTCGAGCGCCGGGTCTTGCTGGGCCATGGTTTTCCATTGCTGGCGAAGGCTGCGAAGAGGCTTGACTACCTCGGCGTCCCAGGCCTCGGCCAACTGTCGAAGCGTGTGCAGCCGTGGTTCGCGACAGGGCACGCCGCGCTGGTCCAGCCACAGGCTGCACAGCAGCAGGCACACGTTGATGCCGGCCTCCTGCGATGCCAGGCAGGCGGCTTCCACGCCGGGCTTGGCATAGAGGTCCAGGGAGAAACGCCAAAGGTCAGGGGACATCGTGCTACTCGCGCCAGTTGCGAGCGAAGCTGGTAGACTCCGCCGCCATTATGATCCGACTTCAGAACCTGACTTTACAGCGTGGCCCGCAACGTCTGCTAGAAGACGCCGAGCTGACCCTGCACGCCGGCCACAAAGCCGGCCTCATCGGTGCCAACGGCGCCGGCAAATCGAGCCTGTTCGCCTTGCTGCGCGGTGAGCTGCACCCGGACTCGGGCGATTGCATGCTGCCGGCCGATTGGCGTATCGCCCACATGCGTCAGGAGGTCGATACCCTCGAGCGGCTGGCGGTGGACTACGTGCTCGACGGCGACCTGCGCCTGCGTCAGGTTCAACGCGACCTGGCGGCGGCGGAAGCGGCCCACGACGGCGCCGCCCAGGCCCGCCTGCACTCGGAACTCGACAGCGCCGACGGCTACACTGCCGACGCGCGCGCGCGCAAGTTGCTCGCCGGGCTGGGGTTCACCAATGAGCAGATGGACCGCCAGGTCGGCGATTTCTCCGGCGGTTGGCGGATGCGCCTGAACCTGGCCCAGGCCCTGATGTGCCCCTCGGATCTTTTGTTGCTCGATGAACCGACCAACCACTTGGACCTCGACGCCATCATCTGGCTCGAAGATTGGCTCAAGGGTTATCCGGGCACGCTGCTGCTGATTTCCCACGACCGCGACTTCCTCGATGCCGTGGTCGATCACGTCGCCCATGTCGATCAGCGCAAGCTGACCTTGTACCGTGGCGGCTACAGTGCATTCGAACGCGCCCGCGCCGAGCGCCTGGCCCAGCAACAGCAGGCCTATGAGAAGCAGCAGGCGCAGCGTGCGCACATGGAAAGCTACATCGCCCGCTTCAAGGCCCAGGCCACCAAGGCTCGCCAGGCCCAGAGCCGGATCAAGGCACTGGAACGGATGGAGGAGCTGTCGGCGGCCCACGTGGATTCACCGTTCGACTTTGTCTTTCGCGAGTCGACAAAAATCTCCAGCCCGCTGATCGACCTGTCCGATGCACGCCTGGGCTACGGCGACAAGACCGTGCTGGAGAAGGTCAAGCTGCAACTGACCCCCGGTGCGCGAATTGGCCTGCTGGGGCCTAACGGCGCCGGCAAGTCGACCCTGATCAAGAACCTCTCCGGAGAACTCCAGCCGTTGGGCGGTCGCCTGACCCGTGGCGAGAACACCGTGGTCGGCTATTTCGCCCAGCATCAGCTCGACTCCCTCGATGCCAAGGCCAGCCCGCTGCTGCACCTGCAACGCCTGGCGCCGACCGAGCGCGAGCAGACCCTGCGTGATTTCCTCGGTGGTTTCGATTTCCGTGGCGCGCGCATCGATGAGCCGGTGCTGAATTTCTCCGGTGGCGAAAAGGCTCGCCTGGCGTTGGCGCTGATCGCCTGGGGCCGGCCCAACCTGTTGCTGCTCGACGAACCGACCAACCACCTGGACCTGGAAATGCGCCTGGCCCTGACCATGGCCTTGCAGGAATTCAGTGGCGCCGTGCTGGTGGTGTCCCACGACCGGCATCTGCTCAAGAGCACCACGGACAACTTCTTCCTGGTGGCCGATGGCAAGGTCGAGGAATTCGACGGCGATCTGGAGGATTACGCACGCTGGCTGGTGGACTATCGCCAGCGCAACGCGCCGGTCAGCACCACGCCGGTCAACCCGGACAAGACCGACAAGAAAGCCCAGCGCCAGGCCGCAGCCGCCTTGCGCCAGCAATTGGCGCCCCACAAGCGCGAGGCCGACAAGCTCGAGGCCGAACTGGGCAAGCTGCATGAAAAGCTGCAGAAAATCGAAACCAGCCTGGGTGACAGCGGTCTCTACGAGGCGGCGCGCAAAGATGAGTTGCGTGACCTGCTGGCCGAACAGGCCAAGCTGAAAGTTCGAGAAGCGGAGCTGGAGGAAGCCTGGATGCAAGCCTTGGAAGTGCTGGAAAACCTGCAAGCGGAGCTGGAGGCGCTGTCCTGATGGAAGCCCTGGCGTTGCCTGTTCCCGTGATGTGGATCGAGCCGATCTGGCTCGGTGTGCAAGTCCTGCTGATCCTGCTGGTCGGTTACTTTGCCCAGCGCTTCGTGGCGCGCGCGCTCACGCGCCTGGGCGAGCGCTATCCCTTCCCGCCGCAGTTGCTGATCATCCTGCGGGGTGTGCTGCGCTGGCTGATCATGGGCAGCGCGGTGTTGATCGTGCTGGAGCGCCTGGGTGTTTCGGCCACGGTGCTGTGGACCGCCCTGTCGGGCTTCGTCGCGGTGGCGGCGGTGGCGTTCTTCGCCATCTGGAGCGTGCTGTCGAACCTGCTCTGCGCCGTGCTGATCTACACCGTCGGCCCGTTTCGCCTGGGGGACGTGGTGGAGTTGGTGGAGGCCACCGACAAGCCTGGCATCAAGGGGCGGGTGGTGGCGATCAACCTGCTCTACACCACGCTGATCGAGCCCGAGGAGCTCGGCACCGGCAGCTCCATGGTGCAAGTGCCCAACAGTCTGTTCTTCCAGCGTTCGGTCCGGCGCTGGCGTGGCAGCGAGGCATTCCCGGTCGGCGGCTTCGTCGAGTAGGGCGGTCTTCGCGGCGCCCTTCAGCCCGAGCAGAAAAAAACAGTGGTCAACCGTGCAGCGGCGCATTAGCGTATTCGTTTCGACGAATTCGAGCCGAGGTGTGCAATGGTGCTGGAAACATGGCTGGCGTTTTTCGCCGCCTGCTGGGTGATCAGTCTTTCGCCGGGTGCCGGTGCCATTGCATCGATGTCCAGCGGCCTGCAATACGGTTTCTGGCGTGGCTACTGGAATGCCCTGGGCCTGCAACTGGGCCTGGCACTGCAGATCGCCATCGTTGCCGCCGGCGTGGGGGCGATCCTCACCGCCTCGGCTACGGCTTTCTATGCGATCAAATGGTTTGGCGTGGCCTACCTGGTCTACCTGGGCATCAAGCAGTGGCGGGCCATTCCCAGCGACATCAGCGATGACGCGGCCGTGCGGCCGATCGGCAAACCCATGGCGCTGGTGTTTCGCGGTTTCCTGGTCAACATCAGCAACCCCAAGGCGCTGGTGTTCATGCTGGCGGTACTGCCGCAGTTCATCGATCCCCACGCCCCCCTGATCCAGCAATACCTGATCCTGGGCATGACCATGATCTGCGTCGACCTGATCGTCATGGCCGGCTACACCGGGTTGGCGTCGAAGGTCTTGCGTCTGTTGCGTACCCCGAAACAGCAACGGCGGATGAACCGTACGTTTGCCGGGCTGTTCATTGGCGCGGCAGGGTTGCTGGCGACGATTCGCAAGGCGGCGGTGTAAGCCGTTCTGTGGCGAGGGAGCTTGCTCCCGCTGGGCTGCGCTGCAGCCCCAAAAGCCTGCGGTCGCTACGCCCGAGGCGTCGGACCGACCGAGCGGGAGCACGCTCCCTCGCTACAGAAGCATCATCCATTGGCGCTAAGACTTAGCGCAGGATCACCGGCGCCGTATCCCGTGGCAGGTTGTTACGCTGCGCGGGCTCGCGGGGTTGTTCGTAGCTCGGGCCGCCGAGCTGTTCGCTCATTTGCCGCGCCACGTCTTCCCCTAGGGCCTTGGACACTTCACGCACGACCCGCGGGCGGTTGAGGCTGATGTGCACGTCCCGGTGGTTCAGCAGCTTGGTGTCCTGGCCTTCGCCCATGGCGGTGAACGCCGAGGTGATTTCGAACGTCTTGGTGTTGATCAGGCTGAAGTCCGCCACCAGGGTCAACGCCAGCACCGCCGAGTAACTGTTGGTGTTCGCCAGCTCGTTGATGTCGCGGGTGAAGTCGATGTCCGACACCGTGCCGAACAATACGTAGTCGGCTCCCTTGAAGTTCCCGGCCTTGATTCGCTTGATGACGTCATAGACGTCGCCCTTGGACGAGGCGGTGTACGGCGTGCCCTGCACCAGCTGGAACATCCCGCTGCGCAGGATCTCGCCCTTGATGTCGCCGGTGAACTTGCGCAATTCACCCTGCTCGATGTAGCTGCTGGTGGCTTCCATTTCGTCGTAGCTCGACGAAGCGCTGGCGCTGTAGGCGTTCGCCTGGAAGTTGCTCTGGGCCGAAACGGTGTGGATGTATTCCTCCACCCGCTCCTGGTACGCCAGGTCGGTTACGGCGACTTTCGGGGCCGCCTGCGCGGTGAACGCGCAGGCCAGGGCCATGATGCCAATCCATGTGCGCATGGCTTAACGCTCCGTGGTCTTGCGGATTTCTTTCTCGTCCATCCACTCGGCCAGACCGCTCTCGACGTCGATCAATTGCAGGCTGAACTTGTAGAAGACGTCCTTGTAGTCGCTGCTGCGCTTGACGATCGAGCTGATGGAGCCTTCGATGCGGTACTTGGCGGCGATCATGTTGCCGGTCTTGGCCACGGTGCTCTTCTTGTAGAGACCGCTCTGGTTCTGCAACTTGAGCTGGTCGACCTGGCTGTCCATGGCGTTGTTGTCGCTGGCGAAACGCGCGGCCCCGGTCTTCATCAACTGGGTCTTGATGCTGGTGGTGATTTCCCGCGTGTCGATGTATTCGCTGGTCTTGTTCTTCACGTCGTAGACCTGAACCACCGGACGGCCCTGCAGGACGCCGGATTGGGCCAGGGAGCGGGTCATGGACTCGGCGATCATCTGCAGGTCGGTGGAGCCGAACTCGTTGGTGACAGTTTCCACGGCCTTGGTGTCGCCATAGCTGATGTTCTTGTTGCCCAGTACCGGCGAGTTGTTGGCGCAGCCGCTGACCAGCAGGACGGCGAGGGCGAGGGAGGAAATGCGTAGGAACATGGGTGTGCTCTCAGAAACTGAATGAATTGGACTCAGGCGCAATGCCGACCCATAAGGAGCCTGGCGAATATTCCTGTGGCGAGGGAGCTTGCTCCCGCTGGGGTGCGAAGCGGCCCCAAAATCTTGCGGTCGCTACGCCCGAGGCGTCGGACCGATCGAGCGGGAGCAAGCTCCCTCGCCACAGGGATCAGGCCATAGCCCTTAAGAGTCGTTGTCAGGCTCAAGGCGTATTGATTTCCAGGCGGAAATCCACCGCCTTGGGCGTTGGCGCGATGGCCGGCAGGAACTTGGTCTGCTCGCCATACAGCGTCAGGGTCTTCCAGGTTTCTTCCTCGGCAATCGGAAAGCCTTCCGGCCCAAGCCAGGCAAAGCGGTAGTACATCGTCTTGTTGTTGTAGCTGGTGTTGCTCAACTGCACATTGACGGTCATGTAGCCGTTTTCCCGGGCCACGCGCATGGCGCCGACCACGATGTTCTTGGTCTTGCCCATGGCCACGACCTTGCTGGCAGCGGTGCCCGGCTCCGGTGGTGGCGGGGTGGCACAACCGGCCAGCAAGGCCAGGGCGCCGACGGCGATCAGTTTTAGACGCATGTGAACAAAGACTCCGTTCTTAAGGTTGTTTGAGGCTGGCGACCGCGCTCGGGGTGGCGTTCGGGATCACCTGGGCCGCCAGGCCGCCGGCGAAGACCTGGTTGCCCACCGCCCGCAGGCTGATGACCTGGTAGCGTTGATCCACGTTGACCTTGACCACCGAGCCGCCCACCGCACTTGGCAGGGTGACCTGGTGCTCGCCCTTCTTCAGGCGCAGGCGTACCACCTGGGTGTAGTCCGGCAGGGTGCGCCAGGTACGGGTGTCGGCGCCCTCGAGGATCGCCGAGGTGAGGCCCACGGCCAGGCCGGCCAGGGGGTTGGTGTCGTTGATCTGCTTTTGCGCCACGCCTTTGGTGATCGCACGCACGGTGGTGCGCAGGATGATGCCGGGCATGTCGTCGCGCAGGGCGCGACGGGACATGGCGGTGGTGCTGTTGAGTTGAGTCAGGTCCATCTGGCGGCCGTCGACGCCGATCTGGGCGAACGTTGCCGTGGAGGTATCGGGCTTGATCACCGGGAACGACAACGGCGTGATCACCAGGTTGCCGCTGATGGGCAGGGGCAGGGGAATGCGCACCGAGTCCCGGGACGGCGCCAGGCCGCTCTGCACCACGATCAGGATGTCGCTGTCGTCGGTCTTGGCGGCGGGCTTGTCAAGATTGAGCAGGGCCTGCTCCAGCAGCGGCGTGTTCGGGCGCAGTTCGGCGGCCTTGCGATAGCCCGGCGCAGCCAGGTCCTTTTCCCCCAGGGCTTCGTAGACGAAACCGGCCAGGTAATGGCTGAAGGCACTCTGGTAGCTGTTTTTCAGGCTGACCACTTCCGGGGCGTCGAGGCTGGCCACCGGGTAGCCCTTGAGGTCCTTGTACTCGGTCTTGACCCCTTGCTGCTCGGCTTCTTCCTCGCGCTTGAGGTACTCCTTGTCCCGCAGGTCGGCGATCACCGCTTCGCGCTCGTGGGTTTTCTTGATCTGGGTTCGTGCGCCGTCGAAGTCGTTCACGGCCAGCAGGTTCAGGGCCATCTGCGTGGTGAGCATGACTTTTTCGTAGTCGTAGCCTTCATAGCGGCGGACTTTGTCGTTGACCAGGAAACTGCCGAACTGCGCCACGTACTTGGCCGTGTCGAGCTTGACCGCGTCTTCCCACTGGCCAACCTGCTGGTCGGCACTGTTCCAGGCGGTCTGGCTGCCGGACAGGTCGCCCTTGGCCCGCAGCAGCTCACCTTTCTCGAAGTAATACAGCAGGTCTTTGTCTTGGCTGCTGTTGTTCTTTTCCAGCAGGGTCAGCGCTGCGTCGACATTGCCGGAAGCCAACTGCTGGTTGGTCTGGGCCAGTTCGCCATCGTAGTTGCGAAAGGCCGAGCAGCCGGACAACAAGGTCACCGCCCCGAGGGCGATCGAAAAAACGGCACGGGATGCCATGAACATTTCTTCCCTGAATAGCAGCCGGGGGTGTGCGGGTCGGGCTGGAACGATCCCACGGACAGGCGTCGCTGCGCTGTCGGTTCCTCATCAAGCGAGGAGCTCTTATGCCATCCAACGATAAGAAGGCGGCGGGATTATAAACGTGGCGCTTGGCTATGTAATGGCTTTTCAATTTCGAAATGCCGTTTTTGTGACATCACCTCCAAAGGGTGAATATCCGATGAAAATATGCCCCTAAATCACATCGGCCCTTGAGCCGAAGGCATTGGAAGTGAACAATGTGTTACTTCTTATTACCAATCGAGAGTCATTCATGACTGCCCCGCTTCGTTTCCTGGCCTGGCTCGCACTGCCGTTGCTTGCCCTGTGCAGCCCCTATCTGTTGGCCGACACCGTCGAAGGCGCCCCCCAGGCGCTGCATCTGCTGGATTACATCGGGGCGGATTATCCGGCGACGGTCGAGGCAGGCAAGGTCATCGACGAGGCCGAGTACCGTGAACAGCTGGAATTCACCCAGGCGCTGGAAGGGCTGATCGCCGGGCTGCCGGCCAAGCCGCAGAAGGCTGAGCTGACCCAGGGCATCGGCGCCCTGCGCAGTGCAATCACCCAGCGCCAGGAGGGCGCCGAAGTCGCCCGCCAGGCGCGGCAGTTGGGCGCGCGGCTGGCGGTGGCGTATGAGGTCAGCCAGGCGCCGGTGATCACCCCGGACCCGAGCCGTGGCGCGCCGCTGTACGCCCAGAACTGCTCGGTGTGCCACGGTGCCAACGGCGCCGGCGATGGCCCGGCCGGCGTCGGCCTCGAGCCACCGCCGGCCAACCTGCGCGATGGCCAGCGCCTGGATCGCCTGAGTCTCTATGCGATCTACAACACCCTCGGCATGGGCATCGAAGGCACCGACATGCCGGCCTTCGCCGATCAGCTCGACGACCGTCAACGCTGGGACCTGGCCACCTACATCGCCAGCTTCAGCGCCGACCCGGCCGCTGCCAAGGGCGAGCAGACCTACAACCTGGCCGACCTCGCCCGCCAGACCCCGGCCGAAGTCCTCGCCGCCCAGGGCCCAGCAGCGGCGGCCACCTTCCGAGCCCAGCGTGCGCAGCCCCCGCAGGTGCAACGCGGCCCGGCGCAGTTGCTCGACTACACCGCGGCGACCCTGGACAAAAGCATCGCGGCTTATCGTGCCGGTGACCATGACCAGGCCTATGACCTGTCGGTAGCGGCCTACCTGGAAGGTTTCGAGCTGGTGGAGAGCTCGCTGGATAACGTCGACGCCAACGTGCGCAAAGACACCGAGAAAGCCCTGATGGCCTACCGTCAGTCGCTGCAGGACGGTTTGCCGGTGGAGCAGGCTGCCCAGCGCCTGGACGCGGCCAAGGCGAAATTGAAGGCGTCCGCCGACCTGTTGGGCGGCGATGGCTTGAGTTGGTCGCTGAGCTATATCTCCGGGCTGTTGATTTTGCTGCGTGAAGGCCTGGAAGCGATCCTGGTATTGGCGGCGATTCTCGCGTTCCTGCGTAACACCGGCCAGCAGTCGGCGGTGCGCAGCGTCAACATCGGCTGGGGCCTGGCGTTGCTGGCCGGCCTGGCAACCTGGGGGCTGGCCGCCTATGTGATCGACGTCAGCGGCGCCCAGCGTGAGTTGCTCGAAGGTGCCACGGCGTTGTTCGCCAGTGTGATGGTGTTGTGGCTGGGGGTGTGGATGCACGACCGGCGCCACGCGGCGGCCTGGCAGGACTACATCAAGAGCAGCCTGGTGGGGGGCGGCGGCCGGTTCGGTTTCGCGATCCTGGCGTTCTTCTCGGTCTATCGCGAACTGTTCGAAGTGATCCTGTTCTACGAAACCCTGTGGTTGCAGGCAGGTCCCGCCGGGCACAACGCGGTGTTGGCGGGTGGCGCGACAGCGCTGGTCCTGTTGGTCGGGTTGGCCTGGGTGATCCTGCGCGGCTCGGCGAAGTTGCCGCTGGCGCTGTTCTTCAGCATCAACGCCGCGTTGCTGTGCGCGCTGTCGGTGGTGTTCGCCGGCCATGGCGTGAAGGCGTTGCAGGAGGCTGGGATCTTCGGTACCCGTCCGGTGGCCTTCTTTGACTTCGACTGGTTGGGTATTCATGCCGATGCCTATTCGCTGGCCGCACAGGTGGTGGCGATCCTGGCGATCGTCGTGCTGTATGGCCGTAGCCGGATGGCGGAGAAGCGCAGGGTGCCGGTGTCCTGATGCGCGTCTGGATCGACGCCGACGCTTGTCCCAGGGCGGCGAAGGACCTGGTGGTCAAGTTCGCCCTGAAGCGTCGGTTCGAGGTGGTGCTGGTGGCGGGTCAGCCACAGATCAAGCCAGGCCTGGCCTGTGTGAAGCTGATCGTGGTGCCCAGTGGCCCCGACGCTGCGGACGACTATTTGGTGGAGCACGCTGCGCCGGGCGAACTGGTGATCTGCAGCGACGTGCCCCTGGCCGACCGATTGGTGAAGAAGGGCGTCGCGGCCCTTGATCCCCGCGGCAAGGCATTCGATGCCCAGAACATGGGGGAGCGGCTGGCGGTACGCAACCTGTTTACCGACCTGCGTGAACAGGGCCATGTCGGCGGCGGCCCGGCGGCGTACAGTGAGCGGGACAAGCAGGTATTCGCCAATGCCCTGGATCGGCTATTGACGCAATTGGCGCGTCAATCTTGAATCCTGCTCAGCGCCCCTGTGGGAGCTGGCCTGCTCGCCAAAGCGGTGTGTCAGCCAACGAATAGGCCGGCTGAACCGACGCCTTCGCGAGCAAGCCCGCTCCCACAGGGGCCAGGCTAGCTCTGTGGGACCGGGCTTGGATGTCAGGCGTCGTTTTCGTGGGTCAGTTCCAGCACCCGGTCCACCAGTTTGTTGATGCCCGAGGCCGCTTCGCTGATGTTCTTGGCCAACATGTAGGCCGGGGTGGTGACCAGTCTGCGGGCGGTGTCCTCGACGATGTCGGTGACGGCGCAGTCTTCATGGGTGCCGCCCATCTTGGTCACGGCGGCGGCCGTGTCGGCGTCGGTGCCGATGGTGCAGAGCACGCCAGGGCCGTAGATTTTTGCCGCCAGGGCCGGCGAGATGCACATCAAGCCGACCGGTTTACCGGCTTCGGCAAAGGCTTCGGCCAGGGCCAGCACTTGCGGCTGGACCGTGCACCCGGCGCCCTCGACGGCAAAGCTGGAGAGGTTCTTCGCCGCGCCAAAGCCGCCGGGCACGATCAACGCGTCGAAATCCTCGACGTTGGCCTCGCGCAGGTCCTTGACCTCGCCCCGGGCGATCCGCGCCGATTCCACCAGCACGTTGCGACTCTCGGGCATCTCTTCGCCCGTCAGGTGGTTGATCACATGCCGTTGAGCAATGTCGGGGGCGAAACATTGGACCTGGGCGCCGCGCTGGTCGAGGCGCAGCAAGGTGATCACGCTCTCGTGGATTTCGGCGCCGTCGTACACGCCACAGCCGGAAAGGATCACTGCAATTTTTTTGCTCATGGGTTTTTCTCCAGATTCATGGCGTTAAATGTCCACTAATTTGTCATTCGTTGCCATAGGGTTATCCGGCAGCTACACCTAATCTGCCGACTATCTCCCTGCTTCGCTTGCCCGGGTCGCATCATGAATTTCATTCTGTATGCCGTGCCGTTCTTCTTCGTCCTGATTGCCGTCGAATTGCTGGCCGATCGCTGGCGCGGGGTCAGCCACTACCGGGTCGCGGACGCGATCAACAGCCTGAGCACCGGCGTGCTGTCGACCACCACCGGCCTCCTGACCAAGGGCGTGGGCCTGGTGACCTACGCCTTTGCCTTGAAGCACCTGGCGATCTTCTCGTTGCCGGGCGACCAGGCCTGGACCTGGGTGTTCGCCTTCGTGCTCTACGACCTGTGCTACTACTGGCTGCACCGCATGGGCCATGAGCGCAACATCCTCTGGGCCGCCCACTCGGTGCATCACCAGAGCGAGGACTACAACTTGTCCACGGCGTTGCGCCAGACCAGCACCGGCTTCCTGCTGAGCTGGGTCTTCTACCTGCCGCTGGCGGTCGCCGGGGTGCCGCTGGGGGTGTTCGTCAGCGTCGCGGCATTGAATCTGCTGTACCAGTTCTGGGTCCACACCCAACACATTCCCAAGCTCGGCTGGCTGGAGTGGTGTTTCGTCACGCCGTCCAATCATCGCGCCCACCATGCACAGAACCCTCTCTACATGGATCGCAACTACGGCGGGGTGTTCATTATTTGGGACCGTCTGTTCGGCACCTTCCAGGAAGAAGACGACAACGAGCCGGTGATCTTCGGCGTCACCACGCCGCTGGCCAGCTGGAATCCGCTGTGGGCCAACCTGCAGTTCTACGCCCAGTTGTGGGCGGATGCCCGACGAGCCGGACGCTGGTGGGACAAGTTGCGGATCTGGTTCATGCCCACCGGTTGGCGGCCGGCGGACGTGGCGGCGAAGTACCCGCTGGCGAAGCCGGACCTGAGCCGTTTCGAGAAATTCGAGGTGCCGCTGGAGGGGCGCCAGCAGTGGTACGTGGTGCTGCAGTTTTGCGTCTACATTGCCTTGGGCAGTTATTTGATGAACCTGGAGACGCGCTTGCCGGTGGCCGCACTGGTGCTGGGCTGGGGCGCGGTGGCGCTGGGTCTGTTCGTGCTGGGCGCGACCCTGGAGAATCGTCCGTGGGCGCTGCGGCTGGAGTGCCTGCGGCTGGTGTCGAGCGTGGTGCTGGTGTGGCTGGCGCCGATGGCCGGGCTATGGCCAGCCAGCCCGCTGGCCTGGGTCGGCGTGTTCAGTTATGGCCTGCTCAGCGGTATCGGCCTGTATGGCTGCCGGAGCCGATTCACTCGGTTGGCGTCGTAGGTTCAGTGGGTCGGCTCTGCGCCACGCGTTCGGCTTCAAGGGTCTTCTTCGCCAGCCGCGCATTCTTGATGCGGCGACGCAGCCACAGGCAGAGTCCGAGGACCAACAAGGCGCCGAGTACCCACAACTCGTATTTCTTGATGCTGCCCAGCATGCCTTCGAGCACAGCGCCGAAGTGGTACGCGGCGGCGGCCAGCGCCGTGGCCCAGATCGCCGCGCCGATGCCGTTGAGCAGCAGGTAACGGCCCGGCGGGTAGCCCGACAGGCCGATCGCCACTGGCATCACCGTGCGCAAACCATAGACGAAGCGGAAGCTCAGGACCCAGATGTCCGGGTGCCGGCGGATGTGCTCCAGGGCGCGATCACCCATCAATTGCCAGCGCGGCTTGCGCGCCAACAGCTTGCGCCCGTGCTTGCGGCCCAGGAAATACCACAGCTGGTCACCGGCATAGCTGCCGCAGAACGCCACGACCACCACGAGATTGATGTCCATGTAGCCGCGGAACGCCAGGAAGCCTGCGAGCACGAGGATGGTTTCACCTTCGAAGAACGTGCCGATAAACAGGGCCAGGTAGCCGAAGTCATGTAGAAATTGCTGGAGCATTGTCTGGGTGCTGGCGAAATGAACGCGCAGCCTAACCCTTCAGGCACATTCAGGAAAGTATCGAAATGTGTCTCGACGTGAACATTTCCTACAACGACAATAACTGCGACGACAGGTCACAGGTGCACACAACTGTCATACGTTCGTCATAATGGCCGCTTATAACTGTCACGCTCGCCCGTCAGCGGGCTCAGGAGTCTGCCGTGAGCTTTACCCCCGCCAATCGTCTGTTCCCTGCCACCCGCCTGCGTCGCAATCGCCGTGATGAGTTCTCTCGTCGGCTGGTGCGTGAAAACGTGCTGACCACCGACGACCTGATCCTGCCGGTGTTCGTGCTGGACGGTGAGAACCGTCGCGAAGCGGTGGCGTCGATGCCCGGCGTGGAGCGGCTGACCATCGACCTGCTGCTCGAAGCGGCGGCGACGTGGGTCGAGCTGGGCATTCCGGCGCTGGCGCTGTTCCCGGTCACGCCCTCTGGCCTCAAGTCCCTGGACGCCGCCGAGGCGTGGAACCCGGACGGTATCGCCCAGCGCGCGACCCGTGCCCTGCGGGCCCGCTTCCCGGAGCTTGGGGTGATCACCGACGTGGCGCTGGACCCGTTCACCACCCACGGCCAGGATGGCATCCTCGACGAAGACGGTTATGTGCAGAACGACATCACCGTCGATGCACTGGTCAGGCAGGCGTTGTCCCATGCCGAGGCCGGTGCCCAGGTGGTCGCGCCGTCGGACATGATGGACGGGCGCATCCAGGCGATTCGCGAAGCCCTCGAAGTGGCCGGTCACGTCAACGTGCGGATCATGGCCTACTCGGCCAAGTACGCCAGCGCCTATTACGGCCCGTTCCGCGACGCGGTCGGCTCGGCCCTGAACCTGGGCAAGGCCAACAAGGCCTCCTATCAGATGGACCCGGCCAACAGCCATGAAGCCCTGCACGAAGTCGCAGCCGACTTGTCAGAAGGGGCAGACATGGTCATGGTCAAGCCCGGCATGCCCTACCTCGACATTCTTTGCCGGGTCAAAGACGAATTCAAAGTGCCGACCTTTGTTTATCAGGTCAGCGGCGAGTACGCCATGCACATGGCCGCGATCCAGAACGGCTGGTTGAGCGAAGGGGTGATCCTCGAATCGCTGACCGCTTTCAAGCGCGCAGGCGCCGATGGCATCCTGACTTATTTCGCCGTGCGCGCCGCCCAATTGCTACGAGAGCAGAAATAGCCTCCCAGGAACTTGCGATGAATACCGAAGGACTCTCTGAAGTTGCCGTAAAAGACGCTCAACCTGTGGTCGAGCAAATCGCCGAGACACCACCGCAGATGGAGCCCGCTCCGCCTGCGGCCACCGAGCCCGCCCCGGCCCCGGCGATTGCGATCCCCAACCTGGATGACAGCAGCCTGTACATCCACCGCGAGCTGTCGCAACTGCAGTTCAACATCCGCGTGCTGGAGCAGGCGCTGGACGAGTCCTATCCGTTGCTGGAGCGCTTGAAGTTCCTGCTGATCTTTTCCAGCAACCTGGATGAGTTCTTCGAGATTCGTGTCGCCGGCCTGAAGAAGCAGATCACGTTCGCCCGTGAACAGGCCGGTGCAGACGGCCTGCAGCCGCACCAGGCCCTGGCGCGCATCAGCGAGCTGGTCCACGGCCAGGTGGACCGCCAGTACGCGATCCTCAACGACATCCTGTTGCCGGAGCTGGAGAAACATCAGGTCCGCTTCATTCGCCGGCGCAACTGGAACACCAAGATCAAGACCTGGGTGCGCCGCTATTTCCGCGACGAGATCGCGCCGATCATCACCCCGATCGGCCTCGACCCGACGCACCCGTTCCCGTTGCTGGTCAACAAGAGCCTGAACTTCATTGTCGAACTGGAGGGCATCGACGCCTTCGGTCGCGATTCCGGCCTGGCGATCATTCCGGCGCCGCGCCTGCTGCCTCGTATCATCCGTGTGCCGGAAGACGTGGGCGGGACGGGCGACAACTATGTGTTCCTGTCGTCGATGATCCATGCCCACGCCGATGACCTGTTCCAGGGCATGAAGGTGAAGGGTTGCTACCAGTTCCGCCTGACCCGCAACGCCGACCTGTCGGTGGACACCGAAGACGTCGAAGACCTGGCCCGCGCCTTGCGCGGCGAGCTGTTCTCCCGTCGCTACGGTGATGCGGTGCGCCTGGAGGTGGCCGACACCTGCCCGAAACACCTGTCCGATTACCTGCTCAAGCAGTTCAACCTGCACGAGACCGAGCTGTATCAGGTCAACGGCCCGGTCAACCTGACCCGGTTGTTCAGCATCACCGGCCTGGACAGCCACCCGGAACTGCAATACCTGCCGTTCACGCCGCAGATCCCGAAACTGCTGCAAAACAGCGAGAACATCTTCAGCGTGATCAGCAAGCAGGACATCCTGTTGCTGCACCCGTTCGAGTCGTTCACGCCGGTGGTCGACCTGCTGCGCCAGGCCGCCAAGGACCCGCACGTCCTGGCGGTGCGCCAGACCCTGTACCGCAGCGGCGCCAACTCGGAAATCGTCGACGCCCTGGTGGACGCGGCGCGCAACGGCAAGGAAGTCACCGCGGTGATCGAATTGCGCGCGCGCTTCGACGAAGAGTCCAACCTGCAACTGGCCAGCCGCCTGCAAGCGGCCGGTGCGGTGGTGATCTACGGCGTGGTCGGTTTCAAGACCCACGCCAAGATGATGCTCATCCTGCGCCGCGAAGCCGGGGAGATCGTGCGTTATGCTCACCTGGGTACCGGTAACTACCACGCCGCCAACGCCCGCCTGTACACCGACTACAGCCTACTGACCTCGGACGATGCCTTGTGCGAGGACGTCGGCAAGTTGTTCAGCCAGTTGATCGGCATGGGCAAGACGCTGCGCATGAAGAAGCTGCTGCATGCGCCGTTCACCCTGAAGAAGGGCATGCTCGACATGATCACCCGGGAGACGCAGTTCGCCCTGGATGGCAAGCCGGCCCACATCATTGCCAAGTTCAACTCGCTGACCGATCCGAAGATCATCCGTGCGTTGTACAAGGCCAGCCAGTCCGGCGTGCGCATCGACCTGGTGGTGCGGGGCATGTGCTGCCTGCGGCCGGGCATCCCGGGGGTGTCCCATAACATCCATGTGCGCTCGATCATCGGGCGCTTCCTGGAACACACGCGGGTGTTCTACTTCCTCAACGGCGGCGAGGAGCAGATGTTCCTGTCCAGCGCCGACTGGATGGAGCGCAACCTCGACAAGCGGGTCGAGACCTGCTTCCCGGTGGAGGGCAAGAAGCTCATCCTGCGGGTCAAGAAGGAGCTGGAAAGCTACCTCACCGACAACACCCACAGCTGGAGCCTGCAGTCGGACGGCCGCTACATCCGCAACACGCCAACCGGCAACCAGAACCCGCGCAGCGCCCAGGCGACGTTGCTGGAGCGCTTGAGCAGCCCGGTGTTGACGGTCAGCTAGAGGTTTGCTGGAAGGGGGGGACAGGCTCAGCTTTTCGTGGCGAGGGAGCTTGCTCCCGCTGGGCTGCGCAGCAGCCCCAGATCCTTGGGAGGGCTTCGACCTCCAGCGGGAGCAAGCTCCCTCGCCACAGTTGGCTTGCGCTGCTGGATCAGTGGATGTTCAGCACAATCCCCACCCGGGTCAGCCACTCGGCTTCCTGGGCGAAGTCGGCCTGGGTCAGCTGGTTTTCTTCCAGCCAACCGTCGGGGAACATCACGTCCAACTGATCGCCGTCGGCGCGCAGGGCCACCTGGGGCATGGCCTGGGTGCCGCGAATGTGGTGGAACAGGATCGCGAAGCGCAGCAGCACGCACAGGCGAATCAGCTTGATGCCGTCATCGCCGAACTCGGCAAACTTATCCTTGGGAATGTTGCGCCGGTGCCCACGCACCAGCAGCGCGAGCATCTGCTGGTCTTCCCGGGAGAAGCCCGCCAGGTCCGAGTGTTCGATCAGGTAGGCGCCGTGCTTGTGGTAGTGATAGTGGGCGATGTCCAGGCCCACTTCATGGACCTTGGCGGCCCAGCCCAGTAGTTCGCGCCAGACGCCGTCGTTCAGGTCCCAGTCGTCAGCCACCTGGTCGAAGGCGTGCAGCGCCTTGCGTTCGACCCGTACGGCCTGTTCCTGGTCCACGTGGTAACGCTCCATCAGCGAGCCCAGGGTGCGCTCGCGGACATCCTCATGGTGATGCCGTCCCAGCAGGTCGTAGAGTACGCCCTCGCGCAGGGCGCCCTCGCAGTGGTCCATGCGTTGCAGCTCCAAGGCATCGAAAATCGCTTCGAGAATCGCCAGGCCCGCCGGGAAAATCGCCCGACGGTCGGGCTTGATGCCTTCGAAATCGATCTTGTCCGACTCGCCGAGCTTGAACACCCGGCGCTTGAGCCAGGCCAGGCCCTCGGCATTGACCTCGCCTGCGCCATGGCCGCCGGCCTTGAGGGCCAGGCCAATGGCGCGGATGGTCCCGGAGGAGCCGATGGCCTCGTCCCAGGTCAGGCGGTGCAAGGCGTGTTCGATGCTCATGATTTCCAGGCGCGCCGCCGTGTAGGCCTGGGCATAGCGGGCCGGGGTGATCTTGCCGTCGCGGAAATACCGCTGGGTGTAGCTGACGCAACCCATCTGCAGGCTCTCGCGCAGCAGCGGCTCGAAGCGTTGGCCGATGATGAATTCGGTACTGCCACCGCCGATGTCCGCCACCAGGCGCTTGCCCGGGGTGTCGGCGAGGGTGTGGGAGACGCCCAGATAGATCAGGCGGGCTTCCTCTCGACCGGAAATGACTTCCACCGGATGGCCGAGGATCTCTTCGGCGCGGCGGATGAACTCGCCCCGGTTGCGCGCTTCGCGCAGGGCGTTGGTGCCGACGATCCGCACGGCGCCCAGGGGCATGCCGTTGATCAGTTGGGCAAAGCGCTTGAGGCAATCGAGCCCGCGCTGGATGGACTCTTCGCTCAGCTTGCGCTCTTCGTCGATGCCGGCGGCCAACTGGACCTTCTCGCCGAGCCGCTCAAGAATGCGGATTTCCCCGTTCTGGGCTTTGGCGACGACCATATGGAAGCTGTTGGAGCCCAGGTCTATGGCAGCGATCAGGGACAGATTCTTGGCTTGGGATGGCGGCATGGGCAAAAAGTCTCGGTCGATAACCTTGCCATCCTGCCACGATCGACCGTCGCCGCCAACGGATGCTGCTGGGTTTCGGTCGTCGGCAGTTTTGGCGAGGGGGCAAGAAACCTACGTAGGAAAATATCTACTGTTTTATAGGGGGTAGAGGTTTCCTACGATTTACGATGATGTTTCTTGCTTATCTTTAAGGACTTTTTTCCGATACTTCTGCCCGGCAATTTCGCCGTGATGCAGTTGTAGCCTCTTTTCAAATCAGGACGAAACTCCACAGCGTGTTTACATGTGGCTGGAACAAGGAAGTTCCGGGTGTTGCAGGATTGACATCAAGTTGATGAAGCTTGAAGGAAGTGGAAATGAAAAATAGTTTTGCGTTGGCGGCAGTCGGTGCACTCGCTTTAGCCTGCACCCATGTGCAAGCGGCTGACTTGCAAGTGACGGGCAGTATCTCTCCGGGTAGTTGCTCGCTGAATATTCCTACTTTGGCTGTCGATTATGGGCGAATCAGTGCTAATGATCTGAGCCCAGTCAATTACACAAGACTAGGGAAGTTGAATACTCCGTTTAGCATTGCCTGCGATGGTCCGACACTGGTGGGGTTGAGCGCTGCCGATAATCGGGCCGCCAGCAAAGAGCACATGGCAATGACGGTGATCGATCCCTGGTTAGCCTTGCCAATCAACTGCTTTGGGTTGGGCGCCAGCGCCGATGGTGGAAAGATCGGTGCCTTCAGCCTGCATGTTCGTAACTATTCCGTGGATGGGAGCACCGATTTCGAAACCATCTCGCAAGCGGGTAATACCTGGTTCGAGGCAGATGACATTATGCGGAGTAAACCTGATCGTATTCTCACTTGGTCGGCTATTGGGGCCAGAAGCCCGCACCTTCTGACAACGGTCACGGGTGAGTTCCAGATCGAAGCGGCAATCAACAATACGACTGAGCTTGTGGTGAGCGACGATCTCCAGATCGATGGAAATGCGACGCTAGAACTGACCTACATTTGACGTCAATGCCAGTCCCGCTTCCGGGGCTGGTTCTTTACAGGGTTTGCGTTGAAGCGTATTGCCCAAAGGGAACAGGGCTGGTCTACACCTGCTCCGATGCTGAATGAACGATGATGGCCACTAACGGGTGCGGCTGAGTTTCTGGCGGGCGACGGTTATCTATAAGATATTTATGTAGGAAAGTTTCTATGGCTTTGTAGTTGATAGAAGTTTCCTACGATTCATGATGATGTTTCCTGCTTATCTTTAGGGGCTTTTTCCAGATACTTTCGCCCGGCAATTTCGCCGTGACGTTAGTTGTTGCATCGTTGAAGTGTGGATGTTGCATGACTGGCATCAAGCTGATGTGATTTTAAGGAATTGATATGAAGAATAAGTTTGGACTGGCCGCAGTCGCTGTTCTCGTTCTGGCGTGCACTCACGCCCAGGCGGCTGATTTGCAAGTGACAGGTAGCATTGTTCCGGGCAGTTGCTCTCTGAATATTCCTACGACGGCTGTCGATTATGGGCGAATCAGCGTCAAGGACTTGAGCCCGGTCAATTACACAAAGTTGAGCAAGCTGAATACGGCCTTCACCATCGTCTGTGACGGGCCGACGCTTGTCGGTTTGACCGCCAACGATAACCGGGCCGCCAGCAAAAAGCATGAAGCCATGGAGGTCATCGATCCAGGTCTTGCTTATCCACAAAATAGTTTCGGCCTGGGCGCGAACGCCGACGGCGAAAAAATTGGTGCCTTCAGCCTGCATGTTCGTAACTATTCCGTAGACGGGGACACGGACTTCAAGACGATCTTGTCCGCAGTGGGGTCGGGCGGCTGGATCAACGCTGGGAACTTTTTGCGCAGCGTACCCAGTTACATGCTCTCGTGGTCTACGAACAGTGCGACGACTCCCCACCTTTTGACAACAGTCTCCGGCGAGTTGGAAATCGAAGCGGCAATCAACAATACGACTGAACTGGTTGTGCGCGAAGACCTGCAAATAGATGGCAGTGCAACGCTGGAGTTGACTTACATCTGATGAAACGGCCAGCCCCGTTCCAGGGGCTGGCTCCTTGCAGGCACATGGGCTGCGCCGTCGATGGATGTGGACGATCAGGTCCGGCATCTGGATGTGGCCGTTTCGAGCCCGATTATTCAAACCCTATAGATCGCTCCACGGAAGTCGTTTCGTGGTGGGAGAGCGTGTGTGTTGGATTTCTCAATGAAACTTGGATCGGCCCTGCGAGCAGTGCTGTGCCTGGGCTGTTGTGCAGCGGGGCCAGCCATGGCGGCCGGCATGCAGCCGGAAACCACGGTGGTCATTTTTTATGAAGAGCATGGCCAGGCCCATATCAATCTAACCAATACGGATGCCGGCCCGACGCTGCTGCATTCGAAAGTCGAACACATCCCCGAAGACCCCGAGCTGTCGGTGATCGTGACGCAGCCGGTGGTGCGGGTCGACGCCGGGCAAACGCAGTTGATCCGCCTGGTCGGGGCGTTCACGGAGCCGCTCAAGACCCAGCGATACAAGCGTGTCACCTTCGAAGGGATTCCGCAGAAGAAGCCCGAGGGCGGTGCCACCGTCGGCATCAACATCCGACATAACCTGCCGCTGATCATTCATCCCAAGGGCTTGCCTCGGCATTCGGCACCATGGGAGCTCTTGAAATGGACCGTCGAGGGCGAAAACCTGGCGGTCCAGAACGACAGCCCCTACGTCGTGCGTTTGTCTGAGCGGGTGCAGTTGAACCCGGCCAACGCCTCTGTGGCCCTGCCGCGCACTTACGTCTTGCCGGGCGAAACCTTGACGGCCGAGCTCAAGGCGCCCGTGTCCGCCGTCACGTCGGTCACGATCCAGCCTGCGACATTGTATGGGTTTGCGATTGGCAACTTCGATGCGCCGGTCGTGAGTCGATGATGATGCTCATGCATGCCACGCCATGTCCTGGCCTGCGCAGTGGTGATGGACAATGGGGTGTCGCGGGGACGGGCAGCGCCCGCTGGTCGCATGGCCTGGCCTTGTCCGCTGTGATCTGCTGGAGCGCCAGTAGCCAGGTGCACGCCCAGGATCAAGGCTCCACCGACCGCTCATTTGCCCAGTTCGATACCTCGATTCTCTCGTCCCGAGGCATCGACCCTCGCGTTTCGGATTACTTGCGAACCACGCCACGTTTCCATGAGGGGGCACAGGTGGTCAGCCTGCGGGTCAATGGCAATCCGCTGGGCTTGACCGAGGCGCGGTTCGATCGCGAAGGCGCGTTGTGCTTCACCCGCAGCCTGCTTGAAAAGGCCGGCGTGCAAGTGCCTGCCGCGATCATTGACGGTGCAGGGGTGGGCGACCAGGCCTGCCATGATTTCCTGGCGCGGTTCCCCAACACGGTCGTCAGCCTGCTTCCCGGTCGCGAAGAGGTTGCGTTGGTGGTGCCGAGCGAGGCATTGCGAGAGCCGGGGTTTGCCGAAGGCGCCTTTTCCCAGGGCGGCCTGGCTGGCCTGCTTAATTACGATGTGCTGGGCCTGGATAGCCAATCGAGCTCGGGCGGTGGCAATCGCTATCTGTCCGCGGCCACGGAGGTTGGCGTCAACCTGGGGGACTGGATCGTGCGCAGTCGCCAGCTCTACACCTCGATCAACGGGGTGCAACGCAGCGAGCACCTGTACGCCTATGCCCAGCGCGACGTCCTGGCGTTGCAATCCACTTTCCAGGCCGGACAGCTGTCCAGCAACAGCCCGGTATTCGGAGGGGTGCAGTTTTCCGGTCTCCAGTTTTTCCCCGACGGCGTCAAGCGCGGCGAGGGTTCCGGCGGGGCCGTGGTGGAAGGGTTGGCCCTGAGCCAGTCCCGTGTGGAGGTCCGCCAGTCCGGTGCGTTGATCTATACGACACTGGTTCCGGAAGGCCCCTTCAGGCTCACTCATCTGCCGCTGCTCAACGGCACCAGCGACCTTGACGTGAGCGTGATCGAAGAAAACGGCGCAGAGCAACGTTTTGTCGTGCCGGCGGCGTCTTTTCGCGGCATGACGCCCGCTCAGTCGGGCTATTACCTTTCCCTGGGCCAGGCGCGTGGGGCGGGGAAGGGGGAAGGTGAGCAGCCGTTGCTGGCGATGGGCAGCGCAACCTGGGGCATCGGGCGCGGCGCGGCGTTGAGCAGCGGTTTGGTGGGGGCGCAGAATTATCAGGCGGTGGGCCTCGGGCTCGACACGCGCCCCATGGACAATCTCGCGCTCGGCGCGCGGGGCAACGTCTCCCGTGACAAGGCCAGCGGCAGGTCGGGCGCGCGTAGCAGTTTTTCGCTGGGCACGTCATTGGCTGACAGCCTTGACCTGTCACTCAGCGTGACCCGGCAGACGCTAGGGTATCGCGAGGTCTCGCAGCTCCACTCCGTCGGCAAGGAGGACGATCGGCAGGACTTCTACGCGTCGCGTTTCAAGGACCAGTACACGGCCGGGCTCAACTGGTTCGATCCGGCGCTGGGTGGTTTTTCGCTGGGTTACACGCAGTCATCGCAGTTCGATAACCAGACGTATGCACGCTTGTACGGCTCGTGGAACAAATCGTTCAAGCACGCGAATGTGAGTGCCTACGTTGACTCAGCAATGGGCACGTCAAGCGCCTACGACGATGGCGTGTCGGTCCGCCTGCAGGTCAGCGTGCCGCTGGGCAGGGACCGACGCGCTCGTTCGTCTCTGACCCATCAGGGCAGCCGTTCCACCCTGGGAGCTGCCTACAGTGAGCGCATAAGCGACTCTCTCAACTATGAAGTGGGGCACGAGCAAGGGCTGAACCATCCGAACTCCCAGACACGCGGCAGTTTCAACGCCTTGCCGCGCTACACCCAGGTCGGGCTCGGCGCCAGCCAGGACCGTTTCAGCACGCATTACAACGGTTATCTCAGGGGGGGCGTCGTCGCCCATGGGCAAGGGGTGACCTTTTCTCCTTACCGAATCCAGGAAACGTTCGGCGTCGTATCTGTGGAAGGCGTTCCCGGAGCCCGGATCAACACGCCGCAAGGCCCGGTATGGACCGACTCGCAGGGCCGGGCGGTGATTGCCAGCTTGCCTGCCTACAACAACAGTCGTGTCGAAGTGGACCCCCGGTCACTGCCCAGGCGCGTGGACATCCAGAATGGCACCAAGGTGCTGAGCGCCGGGCGTGGCTCGTTCAATGCCGTCGATTTCTCCGTGCTCAACGTGCGCCGGCTGCTGGTCCAGGCCCGTGACGAAAGCGGCGCGGCACTTCCACAGGGCGTCTCGGTGCTGACGACCAATGACGACTTCCTGACCAGCGTGGCCGGCGAAGGCCTGATTTTCCTCAGCGATATCAATGAGCAGCAGGCCCTGAAAGTTGCGTTGTCTGGCTCCAGGACGTGCCAGCTTCAATTCGAATTCATGGAAAACAATGATGAAGACCTCCCTTATGAGACCGCTTCGGCGGTCTGTCGCGACTTTTCGGCATCCGAGGCAATGGCTTCTAGCGAGGAGCCTGTGCTGCCTGGGTCTGCTGTTGGCGAACCCAGCGAAGGCTGAGCAATGCAGCGTGTCGCTGAGCCAGGACCGGCTCGATTATGGCCGCCTGCACCAGGGCGAGTTGCTGGTCGCGCAGCCGGATCAGGCGGCGCTGGCGCTGGGCAAGCGAACCTTGAGCCTGAATGTGGTCTGTGCCGAGCCCACCACAATGGCCTTGCGTTTCGACAGCCCTGGGGCCGGGCCCGAGGCCTTCAGCCTGGGGCTCCACGGTCATTTCACGATCAGCCTCACGCGGCCCCGGCTGGACGGGCAGGCTGTCGAGCTGTTCCAGGGGCGTGCCCGCACCCTGGAGCAGGGCAGCCGTCTATTGCCCGGACAGACACTGGTTGCCCGGCAGGGCGGAGGGCCTGTCCGGGGGCGGATGTTTTCCGCGCAGGTCGAGATCGAGACCTACTTGCCCGCCAGTGCGGCCCGGGTCCGTGATGAGACGTCGATCGATGGCCGCGGGCGCTTCGAGCTCGTGCCACAGCCCTGAACGTCAGGCAGCCGGTTCCACGGTGCCGATGAAATTCGCCAGCTCCGCTGTCTGTGGAGCGGCGAACAACACCTTGGGATCGCCCACCTCATGCACCTTGCCCTGGTGCATGAACACCAGTTTGTCGCCGACCTCCCGGGCAAAACGCATCTCGTGGGTGACCATGATCAGCGTCATGCCCTCCTGGGCCAGTTGACGCACCACGCTGAGCACTTCGTTGACCAGCTCCGGGTCCAGGGCCGAGGTGATCTCATCGCACAGCAGCACTTTCGGCGACATCGCCAGGGCGCGGGCGATCGCCACCCGTTGCTGCTGGCCGCCGGACAAGCGTTCCGGGAACGCATCGAATTTTTCGCCGAGGCCGACCCGTTCGAGCATCTGGCGCGCCAGTTCGGCCGCCTTGGCCTTGGGCACTTTCTGGACGACCTGGGGTGCGAGCATCACGTTCTCGCCGACCGTCAGGTGCGGGAACAGGTTGAATTGCTGGAACACCATGCCGACTTTCTGCCGCAGGCTGCGCAGATCGGCGCGGGCCGCATCGAGGTATTCGCCGTCCACTTCGATCACGCCATCGTTGATCGACTCCAGGCCGTTGAGCGTGCGCAGCAAGGTGGATTTGCCCGAGCCGCTGCGGCCGATGATCGCCACCACCTGGCCTTCCTCGACACTCAGGTCGATGCCCTTGAGCACGTGGTGATCGCCGTAGTACTTATGCAGGGCGGATATTCTAAGCAGAGGCATGCAGTTTCCTTTCCAGGTAGCGCGCACTGAGGGACAAGGGGTAGCAAAGCAGGAAATAACCGAGGGCGACCAGGCCATACACCATGAACGGCTCGAACGTGGCGTTGGCGAGCATTCCTCCGGTCTTGGTCAGTTCGGTGAAACCGATGATCGAGGTGACGGCCGTGCCCTTGACCACCTGCACCGAAAAGCCCACGGTCGGCGCCACGGCAATGCGCAGGGCCTGTGGCAGGATCACGTAGCGCAACTGCTCCAGGCGGTTGAGGGCCAGGCTCGAAGACGCTTCCCACTGGCCGTTGGGGATTGCCTCGACGCAGCCGCGCCAGATCTCCGCCAGGTAGGCGCTGGTGAACAGCGTCAAGGCGATCGCCGCCGCCATCCACGGCGAAATCTCCACCCCGGCCAGGGCCACGCCGAAGAACACCAGGAACAACTGCATCAACAGCGGTGTGCCTTGGAAGAGTTCGATGTAGGTGCGGGCGATGTTGCGCAGCAGCGCGTTTCCGGAAATGCGCAGCACCATGACCAACAAGCCGATCACGCCGCCCCCGATGAACGCCACCAGCGACAGCACCAGGGTCCATTGCAGGCCGGTGAGCAGGTTGCGCACCACGTCCCAGAACGTGAAGTCACTCATGGCCGGGCCCCCGCGCTGTTCCGGTACAGGCACTGGCGGCCGACCCAGTTCAGGAACTGGCGGATCAACAGCGCCATGCACAGGTACACCAGGGTCGTCAGGGCGTAGGTTTCGAAGGCGCGAAAATTGCGCGACTGAATGAAGTTGGCAGCAAAGCTCAACTCTTCGGTGGCGATCTGCGAACACACCGCCGAGCCGAGCATCACGATGATGATCTGGCTGCTCAGGGCCGGCCAGACCTTGCCCAGCGCCGGCAGCAACACCACGTGTCGGAACGCTTCGAAGCGGCTCATGGCCAGGGCCGCGGCCGCTTCCAGTTGCCCCCGCGGGATCGCCTGGATGCCGGCGCGGATGATCTCGGTGGAATAGGCGCCGAGGTTGATCACCATCGCCAGCACCGCCGCCTGCCATTCGGAAATCTGCAGGCCCAGGGACGGCAAACCGAAGAAGATAAAAAATAGCTGCACCAGGAACGGCGTGTTGCGGATCAGCTCCACGTATACGCCGAAGATCGCCGCGAACGGGCGAATGTTCCACGCCCGCACCACGGCCCCGACGATGCCCAGGCTGACCCCGAGCAACGCACCGATGGCCGTCAGTTCCAGGGTGAACAGGGCGCCGCGCACCAGCAACTCGGTGTTTTGCACCACCGGCAGAAAATCGAACTGATAAGCCATGCTCAGTCTCTCAGGCGACGATCAGAGATCGGCCGGCAGTGGCTGCTTGAGCCAGGTCTGGGCGTTTTTCTCCAGGCTGCCATCGGTCTTGGCGGTGGCGAGGATCTGGTTGACCTTGTCCAGCAACGCCGGCTCGTTCTTGTTCACGCCCACATACACCGGGGAGTCCTTGAGTTTGACTTTCAAGGCCGGGACCCGCTTGGGGTTGCGTTCGCTGATGGCGACCATCACCACGTTGCCGCTGGCGATCAGGTCCACCTGGCCGGCCAGATAGGCGGCGATGGTCGAGTTGTTGTCTTCGAAGCGTTTGATGGTGGTGCCTTCGGGCGCGACCTTGGTGAGCTCGATGTCTTCGATGGCGCCACGGGTGACGCTGATGGTCTTGCCCTTGAGGTCATCCAGGCCATTGATCGGCGCATCGGGTGGGCCGAACACCGCCAGGTAGAACGGTGCATAGGCGCTGGAGAAATCGATGACCTTCTCGCGTTCAGGGTTCTTGCCGAGGCTGGAAATCACCAGGTCGACCTTGCCGGTGGTCAGGAACGGAATACGGTTGGTGCTGTTGACCGGGGTCAGTTCCAGCTTGACCTTGAGCTGGTCGGCCAGCAGCTTGGCGGTGTCGATGTCCAGGCCACGGGGCTTCATGTCCGGGCCCACCGAACCGAATGGCGGGAAGTCCTGCGGCACGGCGACCTTGAGGGTGCCCCGCTTGACCACGTCTTCCAGGCCATCGGCGTGGGCGGGCAACTGGCAGAACATCAGGCTGGCAAACAGGGCAGTGAGCAGGGCGCTGCAACGCTGGAACATGGCGAATCTCGCAATCGACAGTAAATGTGCTCTCGGACAGAGCACAGGCCATGCCAAGCCGGCTTCGCCCCACCAAAATGGCCCTGGGTGGGAGCGAGCCCGCTTGCGAAAGCGGTCTGCCCGCAGGCTGTTGCGGCCATTTCGCGAGCAGGCTCGCTGCCACCCTGGCGTGGGGCGCGTTTCGCACCGTTATTGGGCATCGCCACCCGGTGCTGGGGGATTTCGGCGCAGCGGCGTGGCTCGAGTTATACCCAATTGCGTCTTTGCCCATAGCGAGACTCAATCAACTGCGGCTTCCTGAACCCGGGAAGGGCCGCTATGATGGGCCACGTTTTTTTGCTGACAACCCCGGAGATTTCCATGAGCAGCGATCTGATCAAACACGTTAGCGACGCTAGCTTCGAGGCTGACGTACTCAAGGCCGAAGGCTTCGTACTGGTCGACTATTGGGCTGAGTGGTGCGGTCCGTGCAAAATGATCGCCCCGGTCCTGGACGAAATTGCCGAGACGTATAAAGGCAAGCTGACCGTTGCCAAGCTGAACATCGACGAAAACCAGGAGACTCCGGCCAAGCACGGCGTGCGTGGTATCCCGACCCTGATGCTGTTCAAGAACGGCAACGTCGAGGCGACCAAGGTGGGTGCGCTATCGAAATCGCAACTGGCGGCTTTCCTCGACGCCAACATCTAAGCGTCGAATGCCATTGAAAAAGCCCCGCAAATCGCGGGGCTTTTTCGTTATTCGGGGCTAGACGCTCGCAAACCCAGGTGTTACATTCGGCCCCGCACTGGTTTCTCCTGTGCCCCCTGCAAGCCGTCGCCGACGCTCTCCTTTCGATTAAGTACGCGATCCTGTCGCCTTCTCTGCGGCGCGGCCTCATTAAGCCAAAAGCTTAATTTCCCCCCTCCATAAATGATTACGTCATTCCTATATGAATCTGACTGAACTCAAGCAAAAGCCGATTACCGAACTGCTCGAATTGGCCGAACAGATGGGCATAGAAAATATGGCCCGTTCGCGCAAGCAGGACGTGATTTTCTCCCTGCTCAAGAAGCACGCTAAAAGCGGCGAGGAAATCTCCGGTGATGGCGTGCTGGAGATTCTCCAGGACGGCTTCGGCTTCCTCCGCTCCGCAGATGCTTCCTATCTCGCCGGCCCAGACGATATCTACGTCTCGCCGAGCCAGATCCGTCGCTTCAACCTGCGCACCGGTGACACCATCGTTGGCAAGATCCGCCCTCCGAAGGAAGGCGAGCGTTATTTCGCGCTGCTCAAGGTCGACACCATCAACTTCGACCGTCCGGAAAACGCAAAGAACAAGATTCTATTCGAGAACCTGACCCCACTGTTCCCGACCGTACGCATGAAGATGGAAGCCGGCAACGGTTCCACCGAAGACCTCACCGGTCGTGTCATCGACCTGTGCGCACCGATCGGCAAGGGCCAGCGTGGCCTGATCGTGGCTCCGCCGAAAGCGGGCAAGACGATCATGCTGCAGAACATCGCGGCGAACATCGCTCGCAACAACCCTGAAGTTCACCTGATCGTGCTGTTGATCGACGAGCGTCCGGAAGAAGTGACCGAGATGCAGCGCACCGTGCGCGGCGAAGTGGTTGCCTCGACGTTCGACGAGCCGCCGACCCGTCACGTGCAAGTGGCCGAAATGGTGATCGAGAAGGCCAAGCGCCTGGTCGAACACAAGAAGGACGTGGTGATCCTGCTGGACTCCATCACCCGTCTGGCCCGTGCCTACAACACCGTGATCCCGAGCTCCGGCAAGGTGCTGACCGGTGGTGTCGATGCCCACGCCCTGGAAAAACCAAAGCGTTTCTTCGGTGCCGCGCGCAACATCGAAGAGGGTGGCTCGCTAACCATCATCGCCACCGCACTGGTTGAAACCGGTTCGAAGATGGACGAAGTGATCTACGAGGAATTCAAGGGCACCGGCAACATGGAACTGCCCCTGGATCGTCGCATCGCCGAGAAGCGCGTTTTCCCGGCCATCAACATCAACCGCTCCGGCACCCGCCGCGAAGAGTTGCTGACCGCCGACGACGAGCTGCAACGCATGTGGATCCTGCGCAAGCTGCTGCATCCGATGGATGAAGTCGCTGCCATCGAGTTCCTGGTCGACAAGCTGAAGACGACCAAGACCAACGATGAGTTCTTCCTGTCGATGAAGCGCAAGTAACAAGCACGGCATCGGCCAAAAAGGCGCCCCGGACAGGGCGCCTTTTTTTTGCGACACGCGGCCTGGACCGCGTTTATCGAACCGGATAACTTCTGCCGGTTGCAGGTTCTTTTCCCATCATCGCCTGTGTATCCACCTCGACAAGGATCGTTATGCATGTATTTGGCAACCGCCGTGATATCGACGGCCTGCGGGCGCTGGCCGTCATTCCGGTCGTGCTGTTCCACTTTGGCTTCGGCGCCTTCAGCGGCGGTTTCGTCGGCGTCGATGTCTTCTTCGTCATTTCCGGCTTCCTGATCACCGGCATCCTGTTCCGCGAGATCAGCTCGCAGCGCTTCAGTTTCGTCGACTTCTGGGCAAGGCGTGCCCGGCGCATCCTTCCGGCCTTGAGCGTGGTCATGCTCGTAACCCTGGTCCTGGGCTGGTTGTTGCTGGCGGCCAAGGATTTCTCGCAGTTGGGCAGGGCGGTGCGCTATCAGGCGATGTTCATGTCGAACATCCTGTTCATGCGCGAGGACGGTTATTTCGAGCCAGCCTCGGACCTCAAGCCGTTGCTCCACACCTGGTCCCTGGCGGTCGAAGAGCAGTACTACATTTTCTTCCCGCTGCTGATGGTGTTGTTGATGCGCCATGTGCGTCACTGGCGCTGGGTGTTGTTTGTGGTGTTGCTGGGGTCCTTCGCGCTGAACATCGGCTATGTCGAGCGCAAGCCTGACCTGGCCTTTTTCTCGCTGCCTACGCGAGCCTGGGAGCTGCTGTGTGGGGCGATGCTCGCTGTCTGGCCGGCGCCCCGGCACGCTGTGCGCCCATGGGTTTATCAACTGGTCGGCCTGGCAGGGTTGATCGCCGTGCTGGCGGCGATCTTCACGTTCGACAAGACCACGGTGTTCCCTGGCTGGGCCGCTCTGCTGCCAGTACTCGGCGCCACCGCACTGATCTGGTCCGGTGCCCAGGGGCCGAGCTGGACCGCGCGCCTGCTGAGCGCACGAGTGCTGGTCTGGGTGGGTTTGCTGTCCTATTCCTTCTACCTGTGGCATTGGCCGGTCTACGTCTATGCCAATGCCATTTCCGTGGACGGGATCCAGCCTTGGGAGGCATTGGGCTGGATCCTGCTGGCGCTGGGCCTGGCCTGGCTGAGCTGGCGCTTCGTCGAGCTTGCGTTCCGTGAGAAGCGTTGGCTGGCCGGGCGCAAGTCGGTGTTGATCGGGGCGGGAGTGGCCATGGCCGTCCTGGCCGTGACGGGTGTGGTGGTGCGATCGGCGGATGGCTTTCCCCAGCGCATCACGGGCAAGGCGCTGGAATATGCGCAAGCGCGGGATTGGCGGGCCGGACAGATGGAATGCATGCTCGGTTTCTCGGATACGCAGCCGGACAAGGCCTGCCTGCTGGGCGCAAACAAAGACCTGCCGGCCACGCAATTATTCTGGGGCGACAGTCATGCGGCGGCGCTGCTGCCAGCGGTGCAAGCCAGCGGGACCCGCGATGGGCGCCCCGTGTGGCTCTACGCCATGGGCGGCTGCCCGCCGGTGCAGAGCGCTGACGTCTCGCCGCGCTGTCGGGATTTCAATGAGCGGACCATGGAGCAGGTGCGTCGCCTGCACATCAGGGATGTGGTGCTGGCGGCCAACTGGAGCCTGTACGTCTACGGGCGCGAGGATGGGGACAAGAAGCACATGCTCAACCGCCTGGATGACCGCGCCACGGCCGAAGCGCGCATGGCGGCGGCAATCAAGGCCCGTGTGGCGACGATCAGGGCCACGGGGGCGCAAGTCTGGTTGTTCAAGGAAGTGCCCCTGCAGCGCCTCGGCACGATCAGCCGCTTGACCAGCCTGGCACGGACAGGCCGCTCGGCCGAGGGCCTGGGCCGTCCGCTCCAGGAGCACCTGGCGCGTCAGCAGGCCTTGAGTGCCTTGTTCGCGTCGATGAGCGCCGCCGACGCCGGTGTGCATGTCATCGACCCGGCGCCGATGATGTGTCCGGGCGAGGTGTGTCGCATTGAGGTCAACGGCCATACCCAGTACAAGGATGAAGATCATTTGTCTGACATCGGCAGTACCCGCCTGAGCCCGCTGTTCGCCCCCTTGCTGCTGGGTACGACCGATTATTGAGCGCTCCGCGCATGCGCGGGCTGCTGTTTGAGCGCTGGAGCAGGTAGGATGTACGCCTATTTTCGGGGTGGCATCTCAATGAAATTCAAGGATCTTCGGGATTTCGTGCAGCAGCTTGAGCAGCGCGGCGAGTTGAAACGCATCCAGGTTCCCATCTCTCCGGTGCTGGAGATGACGGAAGTCTGCGACCGCACGCTGCGGGCCAAGGGCCCGGCGTTATTGTTCGAGAACCCAACGGGCTATGACATCCCGGTGCTGGGCAACCTGTTCGGCACGCCGGAACGCGTGGCCATGGGCATGGGCGCCGAATCGGTCGACGAGTTGCGCGAGATCGGCAAGCTGCTGGCGTTTCTCAAGGAACCCGAGCCGCCCAAGGGCCTGAAGGATGCCTGGTCCAAGCTGCCGATCTTCCGCAAGATCATTGCCATGGCGCCCAAGGTCGTCAAGGACGCGATCTGCCAGGAAGTGGTAATCGAGGGCGACGATGTCGACCTGGCCATGCTCCCGGTGCAAACCTGCTGGCCAGGCGACGTGGGGCCGCTGATCACCTGGGGCCTGACCGTCACCAAGGGCCCGAACAAGGACCGCCAGAACCTGGGCATCTATCGCCAGCAGGTGATTGGTCGCAACAAGGTCATCATGCGCTGGCTGAGCCACCGCGGCGGTGCGCTGGATTACCGTGAGTGGTGCGATAAGCATCCTGGCCAGCCCTTCCCGGTGTCAGTGGCCCTGGGCGCGGACCCGGCGACCATCCTCGGCGCCGTCACGCCGGTGCCGGACAGCCTGTCCGAATATGCGTTCGCCGGCCTGTTGCGCGGCAACCGTACGGAGCTGGTGAAGTGCCGTGGCAACGACCTGCAAGTGCCGGCCACCGCCGAGATCATCCTCGAAGGCGTGATCCACCCCGGCGAGATGGCCGATGAGGGGCCGTACGGCGACCATACCGGTTACTACAACGAAGTGGACAGCTTCCCGGTCTTCACGGTCGAGCGCATCACCCATCGGCTCAAGCCGATCTACCACAGCACCTACACTGGCCGCCCGCCCGATGAGCCGGCGATCCTCGGCGTGGCGCTCAATGAAGTGTTCGTGCCGATCCTGCAGAAACAGTTTCCGGAAATCACCGACTTCTACCTGCCGCCGGAAGGCTGTTCGTACCGGATGGCCGTGGTGACGATGAAGAAGTCGTATCCGGGGCACGCCAAGCGCGTGATGCTGGGGGTCTGGTCGTTTTTGCGACAGTTCATGTACACCAAGTTCGTTATCGTCACCGACGACGATATCAATGCGCGGGATTGGAACGATGTGATCTGGGCCATCACCACGCGCATGGACCCCAAGCGCGACACGGTAATGATCGAGAACACGCCGATCGACTATCTCGACTTCGCCTCCCCGGTGTCCGGCCTGGGTTCGAAGATGGGGCTCGATGCCACGCACAAATGGCCCGGTGAAACCACTCGTGAATGGGGCCGGGTGATCGTCAAGGATGAAGCCGTGACCCAGCGGATCGATGCCCTCTGGAATCAGTTAGGAATAGATTGATGCGTGTAACCTTGCAGCCTTCCGGGGCGGTCCTGGACATACAGCCCGCCGAGCGGATCCTCGATGGCGCGCGGCGCCTGGGCTATGAATGTCCGCAAAGCTGCCGCAACGGCAACTGTCACGTGTGTGGTGCGTTGCTGGTGGAGGGTCGCGTGAAGCAAGCGGGCGAGGTGCGCGATCACGGTGAGATCTTCACCTGCATCGCCGAACCGCTGGAGGACTGCGTGGTGCTGTGGGATGGCGTGTTGTCGCCCGGAGAGCTGCCGGTACGCAAGCTGGTGTGCCAGGTGAGCGAATGCGCCGACGTGGGCGGCGATGTCTGGCGGGTGCGCCTGCGTGCACCGGCAGGCAAGCCGCCGCGCTACCACGCCGGGCAGTACTTGATGCTCGAACGGGAAAACGGCGAGAAGTCGGCGTTCTCCCTGGCTTCGGCGCCGCACGGTGGGCGTGACCTGCAACTGCATGTCCTGGTGCGCGAAAGCAGTGCGCGGGCGCTGCTTGCACAATTGCAACGCAACCCCAGCGTGGCGGTGGAGATGCCGTTTGGCGACACGCACTTGTCCGAGCTGCCGGACGGCCCATTGGTGCTGATCGCCGCCGGAACCGGCATGGCGCAGATGCACAGCCTGATCGAGCATTGCCGCGCGACGGGGTTCAAGCATCCGGTACACCTGTACTGGGGCGTGCGCCGACCGGACGATTTCTATGACATCGAACATTGGGACGAGTGGAAGCAACTGCCGAACCTGTTCCTGCACAAAGTCGTCAGCGACTTGTGCGGTTGGGAAGGGCGCTGCGGGATGCTTCACGAAGCGGTGTGCGAGGACATCAGCGACCTCTCTGGCGTGCACGTGTACTCCAGTGGCTCGCCGGCGATGATCTACGCCACGCTGGACGCCCTGGTGGAAGCCGGGATGGACGCCCACCAGATGCGCGCCGACGTGTTCGCCTACGCCCCGCGGGCTTGATAGAGCGGGGCGCCAGCTCCCGCCGGGCTGCCTGGCAGCCCTCCATCCCACTCCCTCGTGACAGCTTTATGACCCCCTATATTTCGTTTCGGTATTTAGCCTTTGCGCCTGGATACCGATAACGTATATAGCGCTGGATGGCATCCAACTTGCCTCGTTCCGGATAAACGTCATCCCCCTGACGCGCGCCAGCCCCATTATTGAAAGACGCTACCGGCCATGACCGCTATCGAATCCGCCATTACCTGCGCCCTGTACCCGCCACGGCTCGACCTGGGGGCACAACTGACCCGTGAACAATTGCTCGCCTCGATGCAGTCGACCATGAGTCGCCATCGCGGCGGCCCGGTCTGGCTGTTTGCCTATGGCTCCTTGATCTGGCGGCCCGAATGCACGGCGGTGGAGCGGGTCCGTGGCCGGGTCCATGGTTATCATCGCGGCTTGTACTTGTGGTCCCACGAACATCGCGGCACCCCGGAGTTGCCAGGGTTGGTGTTCGGGTTGGATCGCGGTGGTTCGTGCAGCGGCTTCGCGTATCGCTTGCCACAGGAGAACCTCGAGGATTCGCTGTTTGCCCTGTGGCAGCGCGAGATGCCGGTGCCGTCCTATCGGCCTCACTGGCTCAGTTGCCGCCTGGAGGATGGCAGCCGCGTGCAGGCCCTGGGCTTCGTGCTGGAGCGGCACCTGCCCAGCTACGCCGGCAACTTGCCGGACCATGTGCTGAGCCAGGTGTTCGAAAGCGCCAGCGGGCGTTACGGCACCACTCGCGACTACGTCGAGCAGACCGTCCACGCCCTGCGCAGCCACGCCATGCCAGACCGGAATCTGGAGGCGCGGCTCAAGCGTTGCAGGTCAGCCCAGGATCAGGCGACCGCTTCGCGGCTCTGACTGGCGACTTGCTTGTGCCACAGGGTTGGCGCAAGGAAGGCCATGGCCAGTAGGCACGCACCGATCAACAGCACGAAGCCACCGTTCCAGCCAAAATGGTCCACGGTGTAGCCCATGGCGGCGCTTGCCGCGACCGAGCCGCCCAGGTAGCCAAACAGGCCGGTAAAGCCTGCGGCGGTGCCGGCGGCTTTCTTCGGGGCCAACTCCAGTGCCTGCAAGCCGATCAGCATCACCGGGCCGTAGATCAGGAAGCCGATGGAGACCAGGGCGATCATGTCGACGGTCGGGTTGCCGGCCGGGTTCAGCCAGTACACCAGCGTGGCCACGGTCACCAGGGCCATGAACACCATGCCCGTCAGGCCACGGTTGCCGCGGAAGATCTTGTCCGACATCCAGCCGCACAGCAGTGTGCCGGGAATGCCCGCCCACTCGTAGAAGAAGTAGGCCCAGGAGCTTTTATCCACGGTGAAGCCCTTGGCTTCCTTCAGGTACGTCGGTGCCCAGTCCAGCACGCCATAGCGCAGCAGGTAGACGAACACGTTGGCCATGGCGATGTACCAGAGCATTTTGTTGCGCAGCACGTACTTGACGAAGATTTCCTTGGCGCTGAATTCGTTCTCGTGGCTGGCGTCGTAGCCTTCCGGGTAGTCGTTCTTGTACTTTTCGATCGGCGGCAGGCCCACCGATTGCGGGGTGTCGCGCATGGTCACGAAGGCAAATACAGCAACGGCCAGGGCCACGGCAGCAGGCACGTAGAACGCCGCGTGCCAGTCGTTGAACCAGCCCATGCCCAGCAGGAACAGCGGGCCGATCAGGCCGCCGCCGACGTTGTGCGCCACGTTCCACACTGACACCACGCCGCCGCGCTCTTTCTGCGACCACCAATGCACCATGGTCCGTCCGCTGGGCGGCCAACCCATGCCCTGGGCCCAGCCGTTGATGAACAGCAGGATGAACATCATGGTCACGCTGGACGTGGCCCAAGGCGCGAACCCGAAGATGAACATCACCCCCGCCGATACCAGCAGGCCGAATGGCAGGAAGTAACGTGGGTTGGAGCGGTCGGACACCAGGCCCATCAGGAACTTGGACAGGCCGTAGGCAATGGCGATGGCCGACATGGCCAGGCCCAGTTGGCCTCGGCTGTAGCCCTCGTCGATCAGGTAAGGCATGGCCAGGGAGAAGTTCTTGCGCAGCAGGTAGTAACCGGCGTAGCCGATGAAGATCCCGGCGAAGATCTGCCAGCGAAGGCGTCGGTAGGTACTGTCTATCTTTTCTTCAGGCAAGGGCGCCTGGTGTGCGGCAGGACGAAAGAAAGCAAACATTCAAGGGCTCCAGGATTCTTGTTATGCGGATGCGAATGTTACAGTTTCGTTACCGAAAATAGCATTGCTTCTCATCAGTTAAAAAGCGGAAATTTTCCTGATCGAATGTTCTTAAGTGAACATGTCGCTCAGACGTGGTCGAAGGGCGCTGTAGGAAGCTTCGTCAGTGGCGTTTTCACACCCCGAATCGCAGCCTGCGCGACAAAGCAATGGGAAACGTCCTTCATTGATAGGGGACGTCTCGCCATTCAGCCTTTGGGCCATGCCGCTGATGAGGGCCGGGGTGGCGGGCACGGTCCGGGTCGGCTTTACGGCGCACACCGACAGCCGAGTCGAGTCGGTCGCGATTCTGCACAGCGATCATCCCGACTTCGCCGATGCCGCCCGAAACGCCGTGAGCCAGTAGCGCTTCAGCGCACCTGCACGACGACTTTGCCCACGGCCTTGCGCTGCGCCAGGTCATTGATGGCCTGGGCGGCGTTGTCCAGTGGGTACACCTGCGAGACCAGAGGCTTGAGCTTGCCTTCGGTGAACCAGCCAAACAGTTGCTGGAAGTTGGCGGCATTGTCCTGGGGCTGGCGTTGGGCGAAAGAGCCCCAGAACACGCCCATGACGGCGGCGCCTTTGAGCAGGGCCAGGTTGACCGGGAGTTCAGGGATGCGTCCGCTGGCAAAGCCCACCACCAGCAGCCGGCCATTCCAGGCGATGGCGCGGATGGCCTGGTCGAACAGGTCGCCACCCACCGGGTCGTAGATCACGTCGGCGCCCTGGCCGTCGGTGAGGCGCTTGATCTCATCCTTCAGGCTGGCTTCGCTGTAGTTGATCAATTCGTCGGCGCCGGCGGCTTTCGCCACGGCGAGCTTCTCGGCGTTGCTGGCGGCGGCGATTACCCGGGCGCCCATGGCCTTGCCGATCTCCACCGCCGCCAGGCCGACGCCACCGGAGGCGCCGAGCACCAGCAAGGTTTCGCCGGGTTGCAGGTGGGCCCGTTGCTTGAGGGCGTGCATCGAGGTGCCGTAGGTCATGCTGAAGGCGGCAGCGGTGCTGAAGTCCATGGCCGCAGGAATCGGCAACACGTTGTAGCCGGCAACCGCGACCTGCTCGGCAAAGCTGCCCCAACCGGTCAGCGCCATCACCCGATCGCCGACCTTCAGGTGGCTGACCTTTTCGCCCACGGCGCTGACGATGCCCGCCGCTTCGCCGCCAGGGGAAAACGGGAAGGGTGGCTTGAATTGGTATTTGCCCTCGATGATCAGCGTGTCAGGGAAATTCACCCCGGCGGCGTGCACGTCCAGCAGGATCTCATTCTTCTTCGCAATGGGGCTGGCGACGTCTTCCAGCACCAGCGATTCGGCAGGGCCGAATTCTTTGCACAGCACGGCTTTCATCAGGGCTATTCCTTTGGGAGTGATGGCCGATAAGTGTAGGTGTGAGAGTCAATGGGTCAACGAGCATGCCCCGCCCTGATAGCCGGCCATAAGCTTGTGCTTGAACGGCGGGTCGGTATGCTGGGCCGCAAACCGGATGAGGAGTCGAATGTGAAAGCGTGGATCGTGTTGATGCTGGCCCTGGCGCTGCCTGCGGCAGTGATGGCCGAAGAGGCCAAGGAAGCGAAGGAAGGCGAGGCGCCGAAGGTCAGTTACATCACCCTCAGCCCGCCATTCGTGGGCAACTATGGCCTGGACGGTACGGCGAAGCTGAAGGTCTACAAGGCAGACGTGGCGCTGCGGGTGACCGGCGATGCGGCAGCCGCGGCGGTGAAGGCGAATGAACCGCTGATCCGCAACCAGTTGGTGGCATTGTTTGCCCAGCAGACCGTCGAGACGATGAACAACGTCGAGGCCAAGGAAAAGCTGCGCCAGGAGGCGTTGAAGCAGACCCAGCAAGTGATGAGCGACGAGACTGGCAAGCCGACGGTGGAAGATCTGTTGTTCAACAACCTGATCATTCAGTAAGGCTTGAAGGCCAGGGTGGGGCTTTCGTGAGCCTGCTCGCGAAGGCGGTCGTCTACGGCTTCAACCCGATGACCACCGCCCATTGTTCGGCCGTCACGGGCATCACCGACAGTCGCGAGCCTTTCTGCACCAGTGGCATCTCGGCCAATGCGCTTTGCTGCTTGAGGTAGTCGAGCTTCAGCACCCGGGCAAATGTCTCGACGTGGGCCACGTCGATGGCCGTCCAGGGGTTCTTGTCCGGGCTGGCCTTGGGGTCGTGGTAATGGCTGTCGGGGTCCAGTGCGGTCGGATCAGGGTAGGCCGCGCGGACGATCCGGCCGATCCCGGCGATGCCCGGCTCGGGGCAACTGGAGTGGTAGAAGAAAAACGCATCGCCGACGGTCATGGCTCGCAGGAAATTGCGCGCCTGATAGTTGCGAACCCCGTCCCAGCGCGCCTGGCCGAGCTTTTCCAGGCCTTGGATAGAGAGCTCGTCGGGCTCGGACTTCATCAGCCAATAGGCCATGATTTCTACTCCTGGGGGGTGTGCTTGAAAATAGTTCAGCGATTTTATGACAAACCGACAGTCGGTTGACGCCAGAGTTTGCGTGTCGCCGCAGGTTGCCGCAAAATGCCGGCCTTCCAAGCTTGACGCTGCTGCACGGCCAATAAGAAAACCGCTGCTGTCATCGTGTGTGATATGCCTTGAGGGGGGCAATCGATGAAACGCAAACCGGATTTGTTGTGGATTCTGGTCATTCTGTTCGGTCTGGGTGTCGTGACCACGGGTTACGCACAAAGCCTGTGGACCAACAAGGTCGAGGCGCCGATGGACATTACCCAGCCCGCGCCCACGTTCAAACGCTGAACCCGTCTTCCTGGCGCCGCTGATTGCCGCGGCGCCTATCGCGCACTATACCAATGCCTGTCGCTGACCGTGCCCTGTAGCGGTACGTCCCAGCTTGCCTGTGCCAGCCGTTCGACCTTCTGGCATTCATGAGCCAGCCCCAGCAACGTCGGTTTGCGCCACTGTCGGCGCCGCGCCAGGTACGCCAGGCTGCGGTCATAGAAGCCGCCGCCCATGCCCAGCCGGCCTCCGGCATCGTCAAATCCCACCAACGGCAATAACACCAGGTCCAGCGCCCAGACCTTGCGTTGCCGGGCAATGTCGATCCGGGGTTCGAGGATACGGAAACGATTGGGGTGCAGTTGCTCGCCGGGGCGGATGCGTTGGAAAACCATTTTGGTCCGCGGCCACGGGCTGAGCACCGGCAAGTACGTGGCCTTGCCCCGGCGCTGGGCGGCGCGCAGCAGCAGGCGCGGGTCGATCTCGCCATCGTTGGGCAGGTACAGGGCAATGTGCCTGGCGCGGCGGAACAGTGGATGCTGGGCCAGTTGCCGGTACAGCCCCAGGGCCGCTTGCCGTTGCTGGACAGGCGTCAGGGCGCGGCGGGCCTGGCGCAGCAGGCGGCGAAGTTGCGGGCGGGGCAGCAGCGCGGGTTCGGTCATGTCGAAAGTTCACGGTATCGGCGATGGCACAGCGTAACCGCAAAACAGGACACTCATAAATGCCCGGGCCGGAAACGACGATGCCAGTCGCATGGACTGGCATCGTCTGGAATCAGGCTCCCCGGATGAACCGCTGTCGGCTTAGCCCTTGAACCCGAAAGTTCAAGGTGGAAGTTGCAGGAGGCGTTAAGGCTTTCCGTCAAGCGGACATGCACACCGGCCCCAACGTGCAACCCCCGTGGTTGTGCGTATCGGCTCAGGGACATCACCAACTGGCAAGCACCCCAGGGAGTGAGGCGAGTATACCCCAGGCTGCCTCGCGAATCAGCCCTTGCTGACGTCTGGATCGGTCGCCAGCACCAGATCCACCCGTTCGAGCAGGTCGCGGACCTGTTCGCGGGTCGAGCCACTGACCTGCACGTCAGGCGTATCCTGGCGATGCAGCAGGTCGTGGGTGATGTTCAAGGCGGCCATCACGGCAATGCGGTCGGCGCCGATGACCTTGCCGCTGCTGCGGATCTCGCGCATCTTCCCGTCCAGGTACCGGGCGGCGCTCACCAGGTTGCTGCGCTCTTCCTGGGGACAGATGATCGAATACTCTTTATCGAGGATCTGCACGGTAACGCTATTGCTTGAACTCATGAGTCTTGCTCCAGGGCCTTGAGGCGCGAAATCATCGATTCGACCTTACGCCGGGCGATTTCGTTTTTTTCAATGAGGTGAGCGCGTTCCTCGCGCCAGGTTTTTTCCTGAGCTAATAGGAGTCCGTTTTGGCTCTTTAGTTGCTCGACCCGCTCAATTAGCAATTCGAGTCTGGCCATCAGCGCTTGCAGGTCGTTGTCTTCCATTGTGTCCACTGAAGAGAGTGTCTGATGGGGAATGCAGGTCGCACAGCCTCTGATAGTCTTGGCGAGTCTGTCGATGTAGGATACAAGGCCTCCATTCTAGACATAGCGCCGTCTGGCGCCTAGCTGCCCATGCCCATTCAGAATTCCCCGTATCAAGCGTTCGCCACCCTGCTGAGTTCCAGCGGTCATCCTGTCTCGCCTGCCGAACTGCACGGCCTGCTGCTGGGGCGCAGTTGCGCCGGCGCCGGTTTCGATGTCGAGGGCTGGTTGGCCGATGCCGCCGAACTGCTCGAAGGCGAGCCGGCGGACAATGTCCGCAATGCACTTGTCGGCCTGCAGGAAATGGTCAAGGGCGAATTGACCAGCGACGACATGACCGTCGTCCTGCTGTTGCCCACCGACGACACCCCGCTGGCTGAACGTGCTGCCGCATTGGGCCAGTGGTGCCAGGGCTTCCTCGCCGGCTTCGGCCTGACTCGCCGCGAATACGCGCTGAGCGAAGAAGCAAAAGAAGTGTTGCAGGATTTGGCGGCGATCTCCCAGGTCCAGGATGCCCTGGAAGAGTCCGACGACGGCGAAAGCGACTACATGGAAGTGATGGAATACCTGCGGGTCGCGCCCTTGCTGCTGTTCACCGAGACCCGGAAAACCTCGGAACCGGCCGCCAAGCCGTCCTTGCACTGATCGCCTGAAAGGGAACGCCGCCTGCCCATGATTCATATCCCGAAAGCGGAATACGGCCGTCGCCGCAAGGCGCTGATGGCGCAGATGGAGCCCAACAGCATCGCGATCCTGCCTGCCGCCGCCGTGGCGATCCGCAACCGCGACGTCGAGCACGTTTACCGCCAGGACAGCGACTTCCAATACCTCAGCGGCTTCCCCGAACCGCAGGCCGTGATCGTGCTGATGCCCGGTCGCGCCCATGGCGAGTACATCCTGTTCTGCCGCGAGCGCAACGCCGAGCGCGAGCTGTGGGATGGCTTGCGAGCCGGCCAGGAAGGCGCGATCCGCGACTATGGCGCCGACGACGCCTTCCCCATCACCGACATCGACGACATCCTGCCGGGCCTGATCGAAGGGCGCGACCGGGTGTATTCGGCCATGGGCAGCCACCCGGAATTCGACCGGCACCTGATGGAGTGGATCAACGTGATTCGCTCCAAGGCCAACCTCGGCGCCCAGCCGCCGAACGAATTCGTTGCCCTGGATCACCTGCTGCATGACATGCGCCTGTATAAATCGGCGGCGGAAGTGAAGGTGATGCGCGAGGCGGCGCGGATTTCCGCCCAGGCCCATATCCGGGCGATGCAGGCGGCGCGACCGGGGCTCTACGAATACAGCCTCGAGGCCGAACTGGACTACGAGTTCCGCAAGGGCGGGGCGAAGATGCCGGCTTATGGCTCGATCGTCGCGGCGGGGCGCAACAGCTGCATCCTGCACTACCAGCAGAATGACGCGTTGCTCAAGGAGGGCGACCTGGTGCTGATCGACGCCGGCTGTGAAATCGACTGCTACGCCAGTGATATCACCCGGACCTGGCCGGTCAGCGGCAAGTTTTCGCCCGAACAGAAAGCGATCTATGAAGTGGTGCTGGCGGCTCAGGAAGCGGCGTTTGCCGAGATCGCCCCGGACAAGCATTGGAACCAGGCCCACGAAGCGACGGTCCGGGTCATCACCGAAGGGTTGGTGCGCCTGGGGTTGCTGGAGGGCGAGGTGGACGCACTGATCGCCAGTGAAGCCTACCGGGCCTTCTATATGCACCGTGCCGGCCACTGGCTGGGCATGGATGTCCATGACGTGGGCGAATACCGGGTCGGCGGCGAATGGCGGGTACTGGAAGTGGGCATGACGCTGACGGTGGAACCCGGCATCTACATCAGCCCGACCGACCGCAGCGTAGCGAAAAAATGGCGCGGCATTGGCGTGCGCATCGAGGATGACGTGGTAGTGACCAAAACCGGTTGTGAAATCCTGACCCGAGGCGTGCCCAAGACGGTCGCCGAGATCGAGGCCCTGATGGCTGCGGCCCGGGCGCAAGCGGCATGAGCCGGGTCAACCTGGCGATCGTCGGTGGCGGCCTGGTGGGGGCGAGCCTGGCACTGGCCTTGCAAGCCGGCGCCAAGGCCCGTGGCTGGAAGATCCTGCTGATCGAGCCCTTCGCCCCAGGCGATGCCTGGCAGCCGAGCTACGATGCCCGATCCTCGGCCTTGTCCTACGGCGCCCGACAGATCTATCAGCGCCTGGGTGTCTGGCAGCAGATTTCCCGACGCGCCGAGCCGATCAAGCAGATCCACGTGTCCGATCGCGGGCGGTTTTCCACGGCGCGCTTGTCGGCGATGGAAGAGGGCGTGCCGGCGCTGGGCTACGTGGTGGAAAACGCCTGGCTGGGCCAATGCCTGTGGCAAGGCCTAGACAAGGACGTGGTCAGTTGGCGCTGTCCGGCCCAGGTGACGCGAATGGAGCCGCTGGTCGGCGGCTACCGCCTGACCCTCGACGACGAAACCACCCTGGAATGCGATCTCGCCGTGCTGGCCGACGGTGGCCGCTCGGGGCTGCGGGAGCAACTGGGCGTCGGCGTGCGGCATCGACCTTATGACCAGAGCGCGCTGATTGCCAACATTACCCCCAGCGAAGCCCACAACGGCATGGCTTTCGAGCGTTTCACCGATGACGGGCCGATGGCGTTGCTGCCGCTGCCGGAGAACCGCTGCGCACTGGTCTGGACCCGCCAGGGGATGGACGCGCAACGGCTGGCAGCCCTTGACGAGCGCAGCTTCCTCAGCGAATTGCAGGGCGTGTTCGGTTATCGCCTGGGCACGCTCAAGCAGGTGGGCGCGCGCCACCTGTACCCGTTGGCGCTGGTGGAGGCCGAAGAGCAGGTGCGTCCGCACCTGGCGATCCTTGGCAATGCCGCCCACAGCCTGCACCCGATCGCCGGGCAGGGCTTCAACCTGTCCCTGCGCGATGCCCAGGCCCTGGCCGAAGCCTTGCTCGACAGCGACCGCGAGCCCGGCGACTTTGCCGTATTGCAGGCCTATCGCGAGCGCCAGCGCATGGACCAGGCCCTGACCGTGGGCTTCTCCGACCAGGTCACGCGCCTGTTCGGTAGCAGCCTGCCGCTGGTGTCCGTGGGGCGTAACCTCGGTTTGCTCGGCCTCGACCTGCTGCCGCCGGCCAAGCGTTGGTTCGCCCGGCAGGCCATGGGAATCGGGACGCGACCCGATGTGTAGGCCGGCGATGGGACATTCTTTTCATGGGCGGCGCGTGTCGCCCGCTAAACAGGCTTAAAGCATGGAATTGCGTGCAGATCTGCTGATTGTCGGTGCGGGTATGGTCGGCAGCGCCCTGGCGCTGGCGTTACAGGGCAGTGGCTTGCAAGTGTTGCTGCTCGATGGCAGCCCGCTGAGCGTCAAGCCCTACGACCCCCAGGCCGCGTTCGAGCCGCGGGTCAGTGCCCTGTCGGCGGCCAGCCAGCGGATTCTAGAACGCCTGGGCGTGTGGGATGGCATCACTGCCCGGCGCGCCAGTCCGTATACCGACATGCATGTCTGGGACGGCAGCGGCACCGGGCAGATCCACTTTTCAGCCGAAAGCCTGCATGCCGACGTCCTGGGGCACATCGTTGAAAACCGAGTGGTGCAGGATGCCTTGCTGGAACGCCTGCATGACTGCGACCTGGGCCTTTTGGCCAACGCTCGGCTCGAACAGATGCGCCGCTCCGGCGATGACTGGTTGCTGACCCTGGCGGACGGTCGTAGCTTGCGGGCGCCATTGGTGATCGCTGCCGATGGCGCGAATTCGGCTGTGCGGCGCCTGACGGGCGTGGCGACGCGTGAATGGGATTACCTGCACCACGCCATCGTGACCAGCGTGCGCAGTGCCCGGCCGCATCGCCTGACGGCCTGGCAGCGCTTCACCGACAACGGCCCGCTGGCGTTCCTGCCTCTGGAGCGTGACGGCCAGCACGACTGGTGCTCGATCGTCTGGTCCACCACCCCTGGCGAAGCGCAGCGCTTGATGGCGCTGGATGACGGTGCGTTCTGCAGCGAACTGGAGCGGGCTTTCGAAGGCCAACTGGGCGCGGTGCTGAGCGCCGACCCGCGCCTGTGCGTGCCGCTGCGCCAGCGCCACGCCAAGCGCTACGTGGCCGAAGGGCTGGCGCTGATCGGCGATGCGGCCCACACCATTCACCCATTGGCCGGACAAGGCGTGAACCTCGGTTTCCTCGACGCCGCGGTCTTGGCCGAGGTGCTGCTCCAGGCGGCGGGCCGGGGCGAACGCCTGGCGGACGTGAAGGTGCTGAGCCGCTTCGAGCGCCGCCGCATGCCTCACAACCTGGCGTTGATGGCGGCCATGGAGGGCTTCGAGCGACTGTTCCAGGCCGACCCGTTGCCGGTGCGCTGGTTGCGTAACACCGGCCTGAAGCTGGTGGACCGTCTGCCCGAAGCCAAGGCGTTGTTCGTGCGCGAAGCGCTGGGGCTGATTGGCGATTTGCCGGATCTGGCCAAGGCCTGAAAATGTGGGTTGGAGCTTATGCTCCTATCGCCCAGGGAATCCATCTGCGCAACATTTGGAAATGTCTCCGCCCACTGTTCGATTGAGATGCCAAATGTGAGTCCTTATCATTTGCGCACTTCATCATCGAGAGACTGCTCCCATGTCGGCATCCAAGCGCCTGCTGTCCGCCCTCGCCCTGACCCTGGCAGGCACCGCCGCCGCCCAGGCCGCCGATGAGGTGGTGGTCTACTCCTCGCGTATCGATGAGCTGATCAAGCCTGTCTTCGATGCCTATACCAAGAAGACCGGCGTATCGGTGAAGTTCATCACCGACAAGGAAGCGCCGCTGATGCAGCGGATCAAGGCCGAGGGCGAGAACGCCACCGCCGACCTGCTGCTCACCGTCGACGCCGGCAACCTCTGGCAGGCCGAGCAGATGGGCATTCTGCAACCGTTCACCTCCCCGGTGATCGATGCCAACATTCCACCTCAATACCGTGCGTCCTCCCACGCCTGGACCGGCCTGAGCCTGCGGGCGCGGACCATCGTCTATTCCACCGACCGGGTCAAACCCGCTGAATTGAGCACCTATGAGGCCCTGGCGGGCGAACAGTGGGAGGGTCGCCTGTGCCTGCGAACCTCCAAGAAGGTCTACAACCAGTCCCTGACCGCCACGCTGATCGAAACCCACGGCGCGGAAAAAACCGAGGAAATCCTCAAGGGCTGGGTTCGCAACCTGTCCACCGACGTGTTCTCCGACGACACTGCGCTGCTTGAAGCCATCAACGCCGGGCAGTGCGACGTGGGGATCGTCAATACCTACTACTATGGCCGTCTGCACCAGCAGAAACCGGACCTGAAGGTGAAGCTGTTCTGGCCGAACCAGGCCGACCGCGGTGTGCACATCAACCTCTCGGGCATCGGCTTGACCCGGCATGCACCGCACCCTGAGGCCGCCAAGCAACTGGTGGAATGGATGACCACGCCAGAAGCGCAAAGCATCTTTGCCGATGTGAACCAGGAGTTCCCGGCCAACCCGAAAGTCGAGCCGTCCAAGGAAGTCGCGGCCTGGGGCACGTTCAAGGCCGACACGCTGCCGGTGGAAGTCGCCGGTAAGCGCCAGGCCGAGGCCATTCGCATGATGGATCGGGCTGGCTGGAATTGAACAAACGCTAACGGACCCTTGGGCACGCAGGGGGCTCGTTCCTGGGACTGGCCCGTGGCGAGGGAGCTTGCTCCCGCTGGGCTGCGTAGCGGCCCTTTGTGTGAGCGCTGCGCACTCAAGCGGGAGCAAGCTCCCTCGCCACATGCTACACAGCATGTGTGCCTGCCGATGCATCACTTGAACGAGAGCCTTCCTTGACCCACCCCGTCCAACGCCGCTGGTATCCCCTAGTCTTCGCCATCGCCGCGTTGGTCCTGCTGCCCTTGAGCGTGCTGGTGCTGTCCTGGCAAAGCATCGACCAGCAGATCTGGTCCCATTTGTGGGACACCCAGATGCCCCGGTTGCTGGGCAATACCCTCACGCTGATCCTGGGGGTGGGCGTTGGCGTGACGGTGCTGGGCGTCAGCCTCGCCTGGCTCACCAGCTTGTGTGAGTTCCCCGGCAGGCGCTGGCTCGACTGGGCATTGATGCTGCCGTTCGCGATTCCGGCCTACGTGCTGGCGTTTGTCTTCGTGGGCCTGCTGGATTTCGCCGGCCCGGTACAGACGCTGATGCGTGAATGGTTCGGCAGCGGCCTGCGTTTGCCCCGGGTGCGATCCACCGGCGGGGTGATCCTGGTGCTGGTCTTGGTGTTCTACCCTTACGTCTACTTGCTGGCGCGAAGTGCGTTCCTGGCCCAGGGCAAAGGGTTGATGGAAGCGGCGCGGGTGCTCGGGCAATCGCCGTGGCAAGCGTTCTGGCGGGTGGCGCTGCCGATGGCGCGGCCGGCCATCGGGGCCGGCGTGGCCTTGGCGTTGATGGAGACCCTGGCCGACTTCGGCGCGGTGTCGGTGTTCAACTTCGACACGTTCACCACTGCCATCTACAAGACCTGGTACGGTTTCTTCAGCCTGTCCAGTGCCGCTCAACTGGCGAGCCTGCTGTTGCTGGTGGTGATGCTGGTGCTCTACGGCGAGCGCCGGGCCCGTGGCGCCCATCGTGCCAGCAACGAGAGGCCGCGGAGCAAGGCCCTGTACCCGTTGCGCGGCTTCAAGGCCGTGGCGGCCAGCGGCTGGTGCTTGCTGGTGTTCGCCTGTGCGTTTGTCATCCCGGTGCTGCAGTTGCTGGTGTGGTTCTGGCAGCGCGGGCGCTTCGACCTGGACGAGCGCTACGCCGGGCTGATCGCCCACACCCTCTACCTGGGCGGGCTGGCCGCGTTGGTCACCGTTGCCGTGGCCTTGCTGCTGGCGTTCGCCCGGCGGTTGGCGCCGACCCGCCCGATTCGCTCCGCCGTTGCCCTGGCCAACCTGGGCTATGCCTTGCCTGGTTCAGTGCTGGCCGTGTCGATCATGCTTGCGTTCAGCTACCTGGACCGTGCGTGGGTCATCCCGCTGTCGAACTGGCTCGGTGGCGCGGGCAAACCCTTGTTGCTGGGCAGCCTGTCGGCGTTGTTGCTGGCGTATCTGGTGCGCTTCCTGGCCGTGGCCTTCGGCCCGCTGGAAAGCAGCCTGGCGCGAATTCGCCCGTCACTGCCTGAGGCCGCACGTAGCCTTGGTGTCAGTGGGCCGCGACTGTTTTTCAAAGTGTATCTGCCGCTGCTGTTGCCCGGCGCGCTCAGCGCGGCGCTGCTGGTGTTCGTCGACGTGCTCAAGGAAATGCCCGCGACCCTGCTGATGCGCCCGTTCGGCTGGGACACGCTGGCGGTACGGATCTTCGAAATGACCAGCGAAGGCGAATGGGCTCGGGCCGCGCTGCCGGCGCTGACCCTGGTGCTGGTCGGGTTGTTGCCGGTCATTGGATTGATCCGGCGCTCGGCCCATCGAATTGGCTAGGTGCCAGTCCTACATCATGCGGCTACAATGCGCGGCATTCGGTGCGGTCCGTCTGTCGGACCGGGTAACTGAGAACGGCTGACGCGCCTTTTTTCCAGGTGTGCGCTGTGCAGTATCCGTCCGCACCTTCGCCAAGCCCGGAAGGAGAAACCCATGGGACAGCGTACGCCTCTGTATGACCTTCATCTCGCCCTCGGCGCGAAGATGGTCGATTTTGGCGGTTGGGATATGCCCTTGCATTATGGCTCGCAGGTCGAGGAACACCATCAGGTGCGACGTGACTGCGGGGTGTTCGATGTATCCCACATGACCGTGATCGATGTCGCCGGTCCCCAGGCCAAGGCCTGGCTGCAGCGTTTGCTGGCCAATGACGTCGATCGCTTGCAGGACACAGGACGTGCCTTGTACAGCAGCATGCTCAATGAGCGCGGCGGTATCGTCGATGACATGATCATCTACCGCGTCGAGAGCGGTTACCGGCTGGTCTTCAATGCCTCGACCCGCGACCAGGACCTCGCCTGGATGCAGGCTCAGCTCGGCGCCTACGACGTGCAACTGCACGAGCGCCCCGAGTTGGCGATGCTGGCGATCCAAGGGCCCCATGCGCGACAGAAGATCGCCGAGCTGGTCAGCCAGTCGCGTGGCCAGTTGATCCAGCAACTCAAGCCCTTCGAAGGGCGTGCCGAGGGTGAATGGTTCATTGCTCGCACCGGCTATACCGGTGAGGATGGCCTGGAAATCGTCCTGCCCGCCCGCGAGGCCCCAAGCTTCTTCAACGACCTGGTCGGTGCCGGCATTTCCCCCATTGGTCTTGGTGCTCGCGACACCTTGCGCCTGGAGGCCGGCATGAACCTCTACGGCCAGGACATTCACCAGGACGTTTCACCGCTCGCCTCGAACATGGCCTGGAGCATCGCCTGGGAACCGGCGAGCCGCCAGTTCATCGGCCGCAGCGCGCTGGAGGCCGAACTCGCGGCCGGCGTGCAGCACAAACTGGTTGGGCTGGTGCTGGAGGAGCGGGGTGTCTTGCGCGCCCATCAAGTGGTTCGCATCGCCAATGTTGGCGAAGGGGAGATCACCAGTGGTAGTTTTTCTCCTACGCTTAGCAAGTCGATCGCCCTGGCACGCGTGCCGATGGCCACCGCCGACCGGGCCGAGGTAGAAATTCGTGGCAAGTGGTACCCGGTACGAGTGGTCAAGCCGACCTTCGTCCGCCATGGCAAAACCCTGATCTAACTGTATGCGGCAGGCCGCTGGCCGCTGACACTTTCTCTTGAGGACACAGAATATGAGCGATATCCCTGCCGAACTGCGTTTTGCCGAAAGCCATGAGTGGGCACGCCTGGAAGCCGACGGCACCGTTACCGTCGGCATCTCCGACCACGCCCAGGAAGCCTTGGGTGACGTGGTATTCGTCGAGCTGACCGAAGTGGGCAATGTGTTTGAAGCGGGCGCTCAAGCGGGTGTGGTGGAGTCGGTCAAGGCGGCTTCTGACATCTATTCGCCAATTGCTGGCGAAGTGATTGCGGTCAACGATGAATTGGGCGGTTCGCCCGAGCTGTTGAATTCCGATCCCTACGGCGCCTGGATCTTCAAGCTCAAGCCTTCCAACGCCCAGGCCGACCTGGCCAAGCTGCTGGATGCCGCGGGCTACAAGGCCGCGATCGGCGAGTAACGCAGAACCTGTGGGAGCGGGCTTGCTCGCGAATGCGGTTTATCAAAGGTCTGAAAATGCCGCTCGATCGAGCGGCATTTTTTTTGGCCAAGTATCAGTCCTGGGCGACGGCGTTTTTCGCCAGGATCGCGTTGGCCAGTTCCATGTCGGTGGCTTGCAGGCCTGGGTTGTCGGCGCGGACTTTCTGCATCGCGGCTTCCAGGTAAGGGCCGCGGATACCGCCGTCACTGGCGACGAAGCTGCCGGCGTCGTCCTGGGCGGCGACGATCAGCTTGTGATCCTTGAAGGTCAGGTAGGTCGAACCGGTGGTCGCACCGGACGAGATGACGTTACGCCAAAACGTGTCGGCCATTGCCGAGCCAACAGGGAGAGACAGCAAGGCCAGGGTGGCGACAGCAAGTTTGAGACGCATGATAGGTGACTCCACTGGGTTAACTATGACTTTGGATTACCAGTGCCTCGATTCAGTTCCCTGACCGCCCGGTCAGGCGTCGTCCGCTTCATCGCTGTTCGCTTTGCGGCGTTACCCGCAATACCTCTTCGACCGTGGTCAGCCCGGCCGCGACTTTTTGCGCGCCGGACAGTCGCAGGCTGCGCATGCCTTCCTTGAACGCCTGGCGGCGCACCGCCAGCAGGTCGGTGTCCGGATGAATCAGCGCCCTGACGCTGTCGGTCAGTTGCATGATCTCGTAGACTCCGGCACGGCCCCGGTAACCGGTGTCACGGCACTCCAGGCAGCCGACGGCCCGGTGGGCATTGGCCGGCAATGGCGCCTGCCAGGGGCGTGTCAGGGTTTGCCAGTCGTCTTCATCCAGGGTCAGGGGGGCCTTGCATTGGGGGCACAGGGTGCGTACCAGGCGTTGGGCCATGATGCCGAGCACCGTGGCCTTGATCAGGTAATGGGGCACGCCCAACTCCAGCAGGCGGCTGATGGCGCTCGGCGCATCGTTGGTGTGCAGGGTCGAGAGCACCAGGTGCCCGGTCAGCGCCGCCTGGATCGCCATTTCGGCGGTCTCCAGGTCGCGGATCTCACCGATCATGATGATGTCCGGGTCTTGCCGCATCAGCGCCCGCACCCCGGCCGCGAACGTCAGGTCGATGTTGTGCTGGACCTGCATCTGGTTGAAGGAGCCCTCGACCATTTCGATCGGGTCCTCGATGGTGCAGAGGTTCACCTCTGGCGTCGCCAGCTTCTTCAGGGTGGTGTAGAGGGTGGTGGTCTTGCCGGAGCCGGTGGGTCCGGTCACCAAGATGATGCCGTTGGGCTGGCGGGTCATGTCCTGCCAGCGGCGCAAGTCGTCGGCGGAGAAGCCGAGCTGGTCGAAATCCTTGAGCAACACTTCCGGGTCGAAGATCCGCATGACCATTTTCTCGCCGAACGCTGTCGGCAGCGTCGACAGGCGCAGTTCCACTTCGCCGCCATCCGGCGTCTTGGTCTTGACCCGGCCGTCCTGGGGCTTGCGTTTCTCGGCAACATTCATCCGTCCCAGGTTCTTCAGGCGGCTGATGATCGCCATCGTCACCTGCGGCGGGAATTGATAGACGGTGTGCAGCACCCCGTCGATGCGAAACCGCACGGTGCCTTGTTCGCGGCGCGGTTCGATGTGGATATCGCTGGCCCGCTGCTGGAAGGCGTACTGGAACAGCCAGTCGACGATGTTGACGATATGGGCGTCGTTGGCGTCCGGTTCCTGGTCGCTGGCGCCCAGGTTGAGCAGTTGTTCGAAATTGGTCAGGTTGCTCGGCTGCTGATCGTGGGTGGCGGCGCCGCTGACCGACTTGGCCAGGCGATAGAACTCCACGCTCAGGCGCTGGATGTCCACCGGGTTGGCGACCACCCGCTGCACCGGCAGCTTGAGCACGTGGGTCAGGTCGGCTTCCCAACTGCTGACGTAGGGCTGGGCGCTGGCCACGGTGACGGCCTCGCGATCGACCGCCACGGCGAGGATCTTGTGGCGCTGGGCAAAGGCGTAGGACATCAGGGGCGTCACGGCCGCCACGTTGATTTTCAGCGGGTCGATGCGCAGGTACGGCTGGCCGGCCTGCTCGGCCAGCCACAGGGTCAGGCTTTCCAGGTCCAGGCGCTTGCCGGGGCGGCTGAGGTCGTCCAGGTGCTGGTTGGCGATGAACTCCAGTGGATGCAACTGGCTGTTGGCGCCGTGGCGTCGACGGGCGTTCAGCGCGGTCTCGGCGCAGTCCTGGCTGATGAGGCCTTGGGCGACCAGTTGGCGTAGCAGATCGTTGAGGTCCAGCCAGCGGTCCTGTGTGGCGTGTTTGGTGGACATGCGGGTTCCTATTGGACAATTGCAGCAAAGCCGCGATACAGACGCCTCGGCGTCTTCGCTCGATGTGCAAGAGAATAGTCCCGACGCCATGGACCGTTGGGCCACTACCCGACCAATGCGTTACGAAGTCTTGCCCAGGGGTGGCTCAACCGGCGGCCTGGACCGGCTGAACCCGCGCAATATCAGCCTCTTGCAAATCCACCGAGCACACGCTGATCAGATTTCGTAATTTTTCCGCGAGGACTTGGGCACGGTGCCAGCTCAGCCCCTCCACGACGATGTCCATCGACAGCAGGTCGTCGTGGCGCTCCATGCGCACCTGTTGCGGCGTCAGGCCCTGCAAGGCAAACAGGTTCAGCGCCCGGCACAACAGGTCCGGCTCGGCTTCGCCCAGCAGTTGGTAGTGCACGCGGCAATGGGGGTTGGCGGTGTGCCAGGCGTCGACGCGGCTGGGTAGGGGGGCGATGGCTTCGAGTAATAGCATGTGGATCTCCTTGAGGGCGGGAGAAATATTTACATGCGCTGACGGGTATTTCTTATCTAAGATGACCCGATTAAACGCCTTATCGAAGGGTTTAATTCTTGTTTTGATAAATAGCGGGTGTATTTATGCACAGTGAGCTGGACAGTTACGACCGCCGCATACTGGCGCTGCTCCAGGAGGATGCTTCGCTGTCCAGTGCCCAGGTGGCCGAGCAGGTAGGGTTGTCGCAGTCACCGTGCTGGCGACGGATCCAGCGGATGAAGGAGGAGGGCATCATCCGCCGCCAGGTGACCCTGCTCGATCGCAAGAAGATCGGGCTTAACACGCAGATCTTCGCCGAAGTCAAACTCAACGCCCACGGACGTTCGAACTTCACCGAGTTCACCGAGGCGATCCGTGGCTTTCCCGAGGTCCTGGAATGCTACGTATTGATGGGGGCGGTGGATTTTCTGCTGCGTATCGTCACGGCGGACATCGAGGCGTATGAGCGATTCTTCTTCGAAAAGCTGTCGATGGTGCCGGGGATCCAGGAAGTGAACTCGATCGTCGCGCTTTCGGAGATCAAGTCCACGACGAGTTTGCCAGTGCTGCGCTGAGTTCTGTGGAGGATGTGTTGGCCTCATCGCGAGCAAGCTCGCTTCCCACAGTTGATCTTCAGCGGCCACTAGATGTGGTTACCACGCTGAACCCCTGTGGGAGCGAGCTTGCTCGCGATGGCGGCGTCACAGGCGCAGCAAAGTCTTCCAGGCCCGGTTCTGATACACCGCGATCGCCTGCTGCTTTCGCATGTCCAGGGCTTCGTCGGTGATCGGCTGGTTGGCCAGTTGCGCCAGTTTGTTCAGCTCGCCGTAGAGCCGGTCCATCTCCGGGATGTCCAGCACATGGCGGGCGTGGTGCAGCCAGGCCTGGATGCGTTCGATCCGCGGCAGTTGCTCGGCCAGGTCTTCGGGTTGCTGCTGGTAGCGCTGCAGTTGCAAGGAGGTGGACTCTTCGGCCAGCAGGCGTGGCAACCAGCTGCCCAGTTGCGCGGCGCCCTGGCGATTGCCGCGGGTGTTGCGCTCGGCGGTCCAACTGCGGGCCAGCAACCAGCGTGACGTGTTCAGGGAGAACAGGCCCCAACGCGGGTCTTGCAGCTCGTCGAGGAACTGCTCCGGCGCGGCCTTGCGCACGTCTTCGTCGTCCAGTCCGGCCTGGACCAGTGGGCGCCAGTCTTCCAGCAGCGCGTCCAGGGCAATGCGCAGGTCGTGGGTCGATTGACGGGGGGCGGCCTGGCCAAGGCTGCTGAGCAGGGCGCGCATCTCGGCGAGGGTTTCCACCCAGTCCTGCAACAGTCGCCAGTGGCCGTTGAAACGGTATTGCTCGGCCAGGCGCTGACTGCTGCCCAGTAGGTGCCAGGCCAGCGCGGCGAAGGCGTCGTCCAGCGGCATTTCGGCGCTCAGTTGCGGGGCAGGCAGGCTCAGGGCATAGCTGGCCGCGTCGTGCAGGCGATAGCCGCGCTCGGCCTTGCTGATGTCGCAAGGCATCAAGGGCAGCGTGGCGGCCAGCTCGGCTGCCAGTTCCAGCAAGGCGGCGGGCTCGCCTTCGCGCAGCTCCAGCTCCAGCTCGCAGATTTCTTCCTTCTGCTTGCCGACCACGACATGACCCAGGTCCAGTGCGGCCTCGATGACCACTTTGCCCTTGCCACGGCCCCAGGCAATCTCGGCCCGCTCACGCACGAAATCGGTGGTGAAGATGGCCTTGAGGGTTTTCTTGTCCAGGTCAGCCAGGGACGCGGGCCAGCATTCGCCGTCGAGTTTCTTCACGTCGAGCTTGGCCTTGGGCAGGTGCCAGTCGTATTCATTGCGTTCGGAAAGGCCGGCGATGCTCTGGCCGCGGGTCTTGAGGGTCTGGATCACCTCTTCGCCGTCACGACGCAGACGCAGCGCGACCTTGGCCTTGGCGAGGTCGCGCTCGGGCGTGTCGAAGTACTGGTTCATCAGTTCATGGCGTTCCCAGCCATGCTTGTTGCGTTTTTTCAGCAGCGGGTGCTCGCGCAGGGCTGCCAGGGTCTCGCGGCTGACGCGGAGTTTGATTTCGGTTTCTTTCTGCATGGCCGGAAAATCCAGGGATCGGGTGTGCAGCCGGGGAGGTGTCTGGCTGCCAAGGTCGTGCAGTGTACAGGACTCATCCGTCCTACGCGCCGCGACGGTTTCATCCTTGCGCCGGATGGTTCTATGATGAACGTCAATTTGCAAGCCGGAGCCAGCGATGCCTTTGCCGTCCATGAAAGATCAGTTCGCTGCCCTGATCGCCGCGCCGTCAGTCAGTTGTACCCAGCCCGGGCTGGACCAGTCCAACAGCGCGGTCATCGAACTGCTGGCGGGCTGGCTCGGCGACCTCGGGTTCTGCTGTGACATCCAGCAGGTCAGCCCTGGCAAGTTCAACCTGCTGGCCAGTTTTGGCAGTGGTCCCGGCGGCCTGGTGCTGGCCGGGCACAGTGATACGGTGCCGTTCGACGGCGCGCTGTGGCAGACCGACCCACTGAAACTGACCGAGGTCGATGGTCGTTGGGTGGGCTTGGGCAGTAGCGACATGAAGGGCTTCTTCGCCCTGGTCATCGAAGCGGTCAAGCCGCTGCTGGACCAGCCGTTCAAGCAGCCGCTGCTGATCCTCGCCACCTGCGACGAAGAAAGCTCGATGGCCGGTGCCCGCGCCCTGGCCGAGGCCGGGCGTCCATTGGGGCGCGCGGCGGTCATCGGCGAGCCGACCGGCCTACGACCGATCCGCCTGCACAAGGGCGTGATGATGGAGCGCATCGATATCCTCGGGCGCAGTGGCCATTCTTCCGATCCGAGCCTGGGCCACAGCGCCCTCGAAGCGATGCACGACGCCATGGGCGAATTGCGCGGCCTGCGCCTGCAATGGCAGCGCGAATACCGCAACCCGCAATTCACCGTGCCCCAGCCGACCCTGAACTTCGGTTGCATCCATGGCGGCGACAACCCCAACCGGATCTGCGGGCAGTGTTCCATGGAGTTCGACCTGAGGCCCTTGCCGGGCATGGACCCGCAGGTGCTGCGGGCGGCGATCCAGCAGAAGCTCGACCCCATTGCCGAGCGGCATAAGGTCAAGATCGACTATGCGCCGCTGTTCCCCGAGGTCCCGCCGTTCGAACAGGCCGAAGAGGCCGAACTGGTGCGCGTGGCCGAGCGACTCACTGGCCATCGTGCCGAAGCAGTGGCGTTCGGCACCGAAGCGCCTTATCTTCAGCGCCTTGGCTGCGAAACCCTGGTCCTGGGCCCCGGTGATATCGCCTGTGCCCACCAACCGGGCGAGTACCTTGAAATGTCACGTTTGCAACCTACCGTACAACTGCTGCGGCAATTGATCGGCCATTACTGCCTGACGCCGGCCACCGCCGGCTAAATTGCCCCTGTCCGGGCCCGTATTCATGAGGAGAACGCGCGTGTCGCCAAGCCTGTTCCGACGATAACCACCAGCCCGCTGTGCGTTCAGTTTGGTCTTTTTTCGGCTGCTATTTATTACAGGCCCAGGTTCATGCCCGAATACGTTAATTGGCTTCGTCACGCTTCGCCCTATATCAATGCCCACCGTGATTGCACCTTCATCGTCATGCTGCCCGGCGACGGGGTGGAGCACCCCAACTTCGGCAACATCGTCCATGACCTCGTGCTCCTGCACAGCCTGGGCGTGCGCCTGGTGCTGGTCCATGGCTCGCGTCCGCAGATCGAGACCCGTCTGGCCGCGCGAGGCCTGACGCCGCACTACCATCACGGCATGCGCATCACCGATGCCGCAACCCTGGAATGCGTGATCGACGCCGTGGGCCAGCTGCGCATCGCCATCGAGGCACGCCTGTCGATGGACATGGCGTCCTCGCCCATGCAGGGCTCGCGGTTACGGGTCGCCAGCGGCAACCTGGTCACCGCACGGCCCATCGGCGTGCTGGAAGGCGTGGATTACCACCACACCGGCGAAGTGCGTCGGGTCGATCGCAAAGGCATCAACCGCCTGCTGGACGAGCGCTCCATCGTGCTGCTGTCGCCGCTGGGGTATTCACCCACCGGGGAAATCTTCAACCTCGCCTGTGAAGACGTCGCTACCCGGGCCGCCATCGACCTGGCGGCCGACAAGCTGTTGCTGTTCGGCGCCGAGCAGGGGCTGATCGGCGAGGACGGTCGGCTGGTGCGCGAGTTGCGCCCCCAACAGGTGCCGGCCCACATGCAGCGCCTGGGCAGCGACTACCAGGCCGAATTGCTGGATGCCGCCGCCCAGGCCTGCCGTGGCGGCGTGGCACGCAGCCATATCGTCAGCTATGCCGAGGACGGTGCGCTGCTGGCCGAACTGTTCACCCGCGACGGCAGCGGGACCCTGGTGGCCCAGGAGCAGTTCGAAGTGGTTCGCGAAGCGGCCATCGAAGACGTCGGCGGCTTGCTGGACCTGATCAGCCCGTTGGAAGAACAAGGGATCCTGGTCCGTCGCTCCCGCGAAGTGCTGGAGCGTGAGATCGAACAGTTCAGCGTGGTCGAGCGCGAAGGGATGATCATCGCCTGCGCGGCGCTGTACCAGATCGCCGACTCGGACGCCGGGGAGCTGGCCTGCCTGGCGGTGAATCCGGAATACCGCCACGGTGGCCGGGGTGATGAACTGCTGGAGCGGATCGAGACCCGCGCCCGTGCCCAAGGGCTCAAGACCCTGTTCGTGCTCACCACCCGGACCGCCCACTGGTTCCGCGAGCGCGGTTTCGAACCCAGCAGCGTCGAACGCCTGCCGGCCGCGCGGGCCTCGCTCTACAACTACCAGCGCAACTCGAAAATCTTCGAGAAATCTTTGTAGGGCGCAACGCCCTGATGCCGAGCGTCAGGCTGCAGGCTTTTTGACTTCAGACAAGGAACCGTCTCAAGAAAAGCCATCAAGATTGCAGCCTGAGGCCGTGCTTCGCGCCTGGCCATGAAATTTTCCCCAGGCAGGCGGATCTTGCGGCAACGCGATCACTGCCCTGAAAAGGTGCAGAAAAAGACCATTCAGTAATCCGTCAACTGGCCGATACGCCGTATCTCAGTTTGACGAAGTTTTGATGGCATCTATATTTCAAAATAATCTGAAAACTGTGGAAACAATTCTTTTTGGAGTTATCCAGAATCCATTATTCTGCGCGCCGGTGTAGCGGGGTTAGACCATGGTCGTAATCACAAATGGTTACGATTGACTTGTCAGTCACGGTCTGGCGCTAATCGCGCATCTGCGGATTCCGGGCATTCGATCCGGTACCCAAAGAAACACAAGAATTAGAAAACGAGAGGAGCGAAGCATGAACAAGTCCACCTTGGCCCTGGCTGTGGCCGTTGGGGTTCTGGCGCAGCAGGCAGGCGCAGCGGGTTTTATCGAAGACAGCAAGGCTACCTTGGGTCTGCGTAACTTCTACATCAACACGGACAACCGTGATTCGGCTGCCACCACGAACAAATCCGAAGAATGGGGCCAAGGCTTTGACCTGCGCTTCACTTCCGGCTACACCCAAGGCACCGTCGGTTTCGGTATCGATGCCATTGGCCTGCTGGGCATCAAGCTGGACTCGGGTGGCGGCACCAACGGCGCCTCTAATAACAGCTACGGCGGCACTGTTTTCCCAAGCAACTCTAACGGTGAGGCGGTCGATAACTTCTCCAGCCTGGGCCTGACTGCCAAAGCCAAGATTTCCCAGACCGAGCTGAAGCTGGGCACCCTGCAGCCAAAACTGCCAGTGATCGTCACCAACGACGGTCGTCTGTTGCCACAGACCTTCCAGGGCGGCCAGATCACTTCGAATGAAATCAAGGACCTGACGCTCGTAGGCGGCCAGATCGAACACGCCAAGGGTCGTAACTCCAGCAACAACGAGGAGTTGTCCATTGCCGGTGCGAACGGTCGTACTGCCAGCGGTCGCGACAGCAACAAGTTCATCTACGGCGGTGGTGACTACAAGATCACCAAGGACCTGACTGCCCAGTACTACTACGGCAACCTGGAAGACTTCTACAAGCAGCACTTCCTGGGCCTGATCCACAACTGGGCTATCGGCCCAGGCGTACTGAAGTCTGACCTGCGCTATTTCAATAGCCGCAGCGATGGCGCCAACGGTCATGACTCTACCTACTACACCACCGGTTACTACGGCGGCAGCGTCACCAAGGGCAAGGTCGACAACAACCTCTACAGTGGTTTGTTCCTGTACACCGTTGCAGGTCACACCTTTGGTGGTGGTTACCAAGCAAGCAACGGCGACAGCGACTTCCCTTGGCTGAACCAGGGTGACGGCTCGTCGGCTTACCTGACCACCGACATGCAAATCGCCAAGTTCGCCCGTGCCGGTGAACGTACCTGGCAGGGTCGCTACTCGTATGACTTCGCCAAGCTCGGTGTACCTGGCCTGACCGCTGGCGTCATCTACCTGCGCGGCGACAACATTGATCACGCCACTGGCGACAAGACCGAGTGGGAACGTGACATCACCGTCGGCTACGTCGTACCAGAGGGTCCGCTGAAGAACGTTGGCGTCATGTGGAAAAACGCCACCTGGCGCAACGACATCCCAGGTCAGCGCGACCAGGATGAAAACCGCCTGATCGTCAGCTACTCGCTGCCGCTGCTGTAAGCCACGCGTTCGCGTGACGAAAAAAAGCCCCGCCCGGCATGCGCCGGACGGGGCTTTTGCGTTTCGGGTCATCGTGACGGGAGACTTCCTGCCCTGATGCGTCGAGTCGCTTATGGTGCGGGTCGGGTTGCGTCTTTGCGCAGAATGAACGCACTGAATGCCAGAAAGTCGTCCAGGTGCCGGGTGATGATCGCGATCATGATCGGCAGTTGCAGGGCCTGGTAATCATGTACGGCGATGTTCCTGAAACCCACCATGTTCTTCATGCTTTTCACCAGGCCTTCCGCCACCCAGCCACCTTGAAAAAGCAACTCGAACACGTCCCGGGCACTTTGCGGGACACCCAGTCGCTCACGGCGAATCAAATGCTGCCCCATATCCAGCGCCGCTTCACAGGCACGCTGGATATTCAGGATGGCTGAGTCCTGGCGAGTGAAATCCGTGGCGAATGTGGCGGGGTCCTTGTCATATTCCTCCCGCACTCTGGCCACGCAGCGTTCGATACTCGCCGCTTTGTTGATCAGGACGTCATCGACCATACACGGTGCCTTCCTTGTGAATATCCTCGAGCAGGCCTGCGCGAGCCGCGTCGAAGGCCGTTTTCTCGCTGAGAATAAAACTCTCGAACAAGCCCGCCTGTACGTCTTTGGCCCACAATCGGCGACCTCGGGTCACGATCTGGTACTGCATTACCGTCGTGGCCCCACGTAGATCAATCAGATCCACCGGACTTCCAGCGATATCGGCCAAGTCTCCCGAAAGCTGCCATAGCAGCACCGGGTCGGCCTGGCCGGCCAGGAGCACCGCCATGTCGACGTCGCTGTCAGGCCCGGCAGTCCCCTGCGCATGGCTGCCGAACAGGTACACCGCCAGTAAGTCCGGCAGATGATGTTGCAGGTGAGTCAGCAAGGCTTGAGTGTTCATGCCGCCTATCCTAGCCGCTCATCCTGGCATGGGGACAGTGTTTACTCGCCCGGATGGCAAACAGGGCCGACAAAAAAAGCCCCGCCCGGCATGCGCCGGACGGGGCTTTTGCGTTTCGGGTCAGGCCCACCCCTGTAGCCCTTCTCGAAACTTCTCCTCTTTACAGCAACTCGAGGCCTTCTCGAAACCTCGTCGAGGATGGTGGACCCATAGGCGGGTGGGTGCCAGTGAACAGTTTTTTATATTCTGAAAAAGTCTAGCAAAAGCAATATTCATTCTTTTTAAAACGGTCCAAACCGAGGCACAGTCAGGCTCCACAAGAATCTCATTCAGGAGCTTTACCATGAGCCTCAGACTGGGCGACATTGCCCCCGATTTCGAACAGGACTCCAGCGTCGGCAAGATCCGCTTCCACGAGTGGCTCGGTGACAGCTGGGGCGTGCTGTTTTCTCATCCAGCGGACTTCACGCCGGTGTGCACCACCGAACTGGGATTCACCGCCAAGCTCAAGGATGAATTCGCCCAGCGGGGCGTCAAGGCCATAGCCCTGTCGGTGGACCCGGTGGATTCGCATCACAAGTGGATCGAAGACATCAACGAAACCCAGAATACCGTGGTCAACTTCCCGATCCTGGCCGACGCCGATCGCAAGGTCTCGGACCTGTACGATCTGATCCACCCCAACGCCAGCGACACCTTGACCGTGCGCTCACTGTTCGTGATCGACCCGAACAAGAAGATTCGCCTGACCATCACCTATCCGGCCAGCACCGGGCGCAATTTCAACGAGATCCTGCGGGTGATCGATTCCCTGCAGTTGACCGACAACTACAAGGTCGCCACGCCGGCCAACTGGCAGGATGGCGATGAAGTGGTGATCGTCCCTTCGCTCAAGGACGAAGAAGAACTCAAGCAGCGTTTCCCCAAGGGCTACCGCGCGGTGAAGCCGTACCTGCGCCTTACCCCGCAGCCCAATCGCTGAAATAAACCGGCAGGCGCCAATGTCTCTTTGTGGGAGCAACTGTCTTACCTCTGCCACCCGTCACCGCCATTCAGTGCCGTCTCGAAGCATGGCATTCAGTCTGATTAGCAATATTCGCATGCAGGCGATGAGCGCGACTTTCGCGCTCTTGCCTCGCCCTCGAAGTGCTTCGTACCGGGCCTTGAAGTCGGCGTGATAGCGGATGACAACCCAGCACGACATATAAAGCGCACGTCTGACCCGCGCTCTTCCTCCGTAAATCTGACGTTTGCCGCTGTGATTGCCACTGTCGTCGTTGTAGGGG